>JADJUV010000132.1 GCA_016716885.1 Candidatus Trichofilum aggregatum
AACAGTCAGCCGTCGCCACATCATCTTCTGCTGGCGTTTCGGCACCGTTATCTGCGGTGTTATTGGCTTCGCTGACCGTGTTGGTAGCATCATTCGCTGAATTCCCGTTACCACCACAGGCCACCAACAGCAAGCCCAACAACAGCACCATCAGGGTGTATGTATATTTTCGTGACATCTTTCTCTCTCCTCACTAAAAAGTGAATGGTGATTTTGCGATGGTGTGCTTGACCCATACAATATGGGGTGGGTACACACCTGGGGATATGGTGTAGATGCGGCGGATCAGGCTGGCATCTGCATCCTATCCTCTTTTCTTGAAAGGTCCCAGAAGGCCGGGGAAGGAAGGCATCCAGGGGAGTGATGCTCTCCTTCACCGGCGATTCCGGAGCGTTTTACCCAACGACTAAGTGAGTATCTAAAAATAACTTCCCGATTTAGACCTGACAGGTTTCCGAAAACCTGTCAGGTCTGGGTGGAACTCATTTTTGGACGGTTCCTAACTATCTTTGGGCATCTTCTTTTACAGCTGTTTAACAGTTGTTTCACCTCCTTCCACCCGGATGTCAAGCCATCGGGGCTGGCCTTGTTGATAAAACTTAAACGCCAGACGCCGCCAGTGGCTGGGTAACCGTGGTGTCACAGTATACCCATCGGCGTTCAGGCGCAGACCGGCAAACCCAAATGCCAGCGCCTGCCACATCCCCCCCGCTGAGGCGGCATGAATCCCTTCGTCAGCGTTGCCCCGGATGTCGCTCAGATCAGCCCGTGCCGCCAGCATAAAATGTTCATACGCCTCATCCGGGCGTTCCATTTCGCAAGCGGCCCAGGCATGGAAGCTTGGCCCCAGGGATGAGCCATAGCTGTGATCGGTGAGGGGCATGTAGGTGTCCCAATTCTTTTGCCAGGTCTGGGCATCGTATTGCTCCCGCAGTAAACAGAGGAGCATGACCACATCGGCCTGCTTGATCACCTGGCTGGCGTTGGCTTCTTCGATGCCCAGCAGAAATTGCATGGACTTGGTGCGCCCTTCGTAGGCGGCCCAATCCACCGGCTGGCGCTGGAAAAAATCATCAAACTGGAGAATGAGGCCCGTTTCCGGGTCGTGGTTGAGAATGACATGATCAATCACGTCTTGCCAGTGGTGCAGGAGTTCGGGGGTGAGTTGGAGCCGATGACCGAGCGCGGCCGCGTGCTCCGGATATTCTTCTTGTAACCAGTCCCATAACGTCAGGGCCGTCTGCAAATGCCATTGGGCCATCCGGTTGGTGTAGGCATTGTTATCCACATGATCATGGTATTCATCCGGGCCAATCACATCACGGAAGGCGTACTGGCGGCCTTGTTCGGTCTCCTCGGCCTCAGCCCGGTCGCCCCAAAAGCGGGCCGTATCCAGAATCATCTCCACGCCATAGTCCCGCATGAAGGCATCATCCCCCGTCACCTGCCAATATTGGCACAGGGCATAGGCGATATCGGCCGAAATGTGAATCTCGATGTCACCCGTCCAGATACGCACCAACCCTTTGCCGGAGAAGTCAGGCACCCAGGTGGGGGTGACTTCGTCGCCGGTAGAGGCACTTTCCCAGGCGTATTGCGCCCCCCGGAAACCGTTGGCCTGAGCTTTGCGCCGGGCGCCGGGCAGGGTATGGTAGCGGTAGTGGAGTAAGTTGCGGGCGATTTTGGGCAGGACATAGCTGAAAAATGGCAGAACAAATATCTCGGTGTCCCAAAAGACGTGGCCGCGATAACCAAAGCCGCTCAAGGTTTTGGCCCCAATGCTGACCCGATCATCGTGCTGGGGCGCGGCCGCGATAAGTTGGAACAGGCCAAAACGAATGGCTTGTTGGGCCTCGTCGTCCCCTTCAATAATGACATCGGCATCGTGCCACACCTGATGCCAGGCCCGTACATGGGCGGTTTTGAGGCTGTCGTAATCTTGTCCGACCAGATAAGCCAGCGCCCGCGGCCGCACTTCAGCCGCGTTATCGGTCTGATCTCGGCTGATGGCGTAGCTGACCAGCTTGTCCACCTGTAATGTCTGGCTGGGGGTGAGCCGTTCACTTACTTCCAGGTTGGGTTGGCCGGGGCAGGTCTGGGCCGTGGGTGGGACAGTGGCGTTGCTGATGAGGGTCGCGGCCGCGACCAGTTCCAACCGGGTGTGGCGGGTCTGACTGTGTAGCCAGACCATTGGCCCCTCAACCAACCCCTGCCCCAAATGATGCCAGTGGAGCAAATCCTCATTGGCGACATGACCGTTGATACCCGTCGTGACCGTCACCTGACAGGGTCGGTTTAGGGGGGTCACTAATAGACGGACCGCCCCGATATGCTCCTGGGCGTAACTGATAAACCGCTCAAAGGTCAGATCGAGAATAACCCCGTGGGGCGACTGCCACCGCACCACCCGGCGCAAAAGACCGTGGTGCATCTGTAATTGGCGCTGAAAATAATGGATTTCCCCTTGATCCAGGCGGAACGGCTGGCCGTCCACGGTGATAGTCAGCTCCAGCCAGTTGGGCAAATTGGCTAACTCGGTGAACGAGATGGGCATGTCATCAAATAGCCCGTGAGCAAAGGTGAGCGACGTTTCACCGGGATACCCTTCTTCTAACGTGCCCCGGCTGGCAAAATAACCGTTACCGGCGGTAAAAACCGTCTCCAAATGATGTTGCCTATCGGGATCAAACCCGTTCTGTTCCACGACCCAACCGGCATCCGTTTGGGCCAGTGCTTGTAACCCGGCCAGAGTAAGGCCGTCCAGACTATCGCAACGGGCAAACAAGGGGGGGAGTTCCTGGAAACGGGCGGCTGGCCCTAGGGCGAGGGCGGGCATCCCGGCGACCAGGGCGGCCTGAATACCCGCGGCCGCGTCCTCTACCACTAAACAATGGTGGGGAAGCTGGTTCAGTTGCGCGGCCGCATAACGGAACAGATCAGGGGCGGGTTTGGCGCGGCTGACGCTGTTGCCATCGGCCAGGGCGGCCAGGCGGGGGGCCAGCCCCAGCCGTTCACACACATCACGGGCGTTTTTGCTGGCTGAGGCGATGGCATAAGGGATTGCGGCCGCGTCCAATTCGGCCAGTAAGTCAGCCACACCGGCCAACAAATCGGCGGGCGTCACCTGTTCAATCATGGTGGCGTAATAACCGTTTTTTCGGGCCATCATCACCTGCGCCTCTTCCTCAGTGACGACCCGCCCCTTGAGGAGAAGGGCCAACGATTCTCGCCGGGAGACGCCGCGTAGATGTTCGTTATCCTCACGGGTAAAGGTTAGCCCCTCTGCCTCAGCCAGACGTTGCCAGCCTAAAAAGTGATACTCGGCCGTATCGGTAATCACACCATCCAGATCAAATATGACTGCTTTGAGTGGCATAACTCCTCTTCCTGTGACCAGGCGTTCTTTATGTCCTTTGCCCCTTAGTGAGCGTTCGTAATTAACTTAGCGGTTTTAATTGCGGCAGTCTTGAAGACTGCCGCAATCTAGCGAACTTACGAACGATTACTTAGCGTGACATAAGGTTAATTCTGGGAATGTTTATGAATCGTCACCTTTGGCTTGAAGCCCGAATAACAAGACTGGGCTTAAATATAACGCCCTTTTGTTCAATCGGTTCGTCGCGAATTTGTTTGGTGATCAGATCGATCACGTAGCGACCGATTTCCTGGATGGGTTGGCGCACACTGGTGAGGGGAGTGTGCAAGTATTCGGCCATGGGGATGTCATCAAAACCGGTGATGGCGATGTCTTGGCCCACGATGAGACCCGCGGCCGCGGCCGCGTTCATCGCCCCAATCGCCATGAGATCACTGACACAGATGACGGCAGTAGGCCGTGCGGCCGCGGGTAAAGCCAAAAGCTGGTTCATCCCTTGTGCCCCCACCTGGGCCGAGTTATCCCCTCTGGCTATCCACTGCGGATCAGCTTCAATGCCCGCCGCCTGCAACGCCAGCAAATACCCCTGCTCCCGATGCCACCCCGTTTGGGAGCCTTCGGGCCAGGTCACAAAACCAATACGTTGATGCCCCTGACTGAGTAGATGGGACGTCGCCAGCTCAATGCCGTGCTGACCATCTACATCTACCCAGCAAAAATCCCAGGCATCATTGGCCCGACCAAAAGAACAGAACGGGATGCCTCGCTCTATCAAATAAGGAATACGCGGATCGTTTTGGGTAGTGTTGGAGAGGATAAAACCAGCCACCTGGTTACGGGCATATAGTTGCTCATACGCCTGGTGGCTGTAGAAATCATGGGTGCCGGTTCCGAAACTAAGCAGGTGGTATCCCAACCGTTCCGTGGCGTTGGCGACACTGATCATGAACTGGACCAGGATAGGATGATAAGCCTGAGCCGCATCACCGGGCAATGCGTGGCCGATTAAGTTACTGGCCTGGGTGCGCAGGTTGCGGGCGCTCACGTTGGGACGATACCCCAAATCGGTGATCGTCTGCCAGATACGCGTTTCCGTCTCTTCGGTCACTTGCATCTGACCGTTTAGAACCTTGGAAACCGTCTGATAGCTGACCCCCGCTTTGGCGGCTACATCCTTCAACGTTGTTCGAGTCATGGTGTGCCTTCCTCTCCCATCAAAGGCGAACGTTCGGGCGAACGTTCGCTTAGAATATAGCATAAACGTTGAAATGCTGTCAAGGTAGATTTTATGTTCAACTTTTGCTGGGAAAGACGTATAATCAGGCCCAGTGTGCGGCTAGATGCTGGTCATGGGCAAGATTGGCTCTAACAGACTCCCCACAACTTAGTAGACAATGTATTGGTAGAGAATTTCTCATGCACAGAGACGCAATATGAGGGAGAAAAATCTTAACCACGGATTTCGCAGATTCACACAGATTTTGCCCTCTGTGCCTTCTCCGTGTTCTCTGTGACCTATCCTGTAGGAGACTGGCATGACGGATAAAGAACTTGTATTGGCCTTAGCAAAAGTAATGATCGCGGCCGCGTGGCTGGATGGCTCAGTTAGTCCAGAGGAGTACACCAGCCTGCAACAATGGTTATCACCGCTACAGATTAGTGCCCATGAATGGGCCAGGCTGGAGATGTACCTCACTGCCCCTGTGGATGAGGCGGAACGGGAACGACTGGTGCACGAACTGTCTGATTTGCTGGAAACGCAGGCAGAAAAAGAGCAGATTCATGAAGCGCTGGTTGATGTCATTGAGGCGGATGGCACCGTGACTGAGGCGGAGAAACAGGTGGTTGACCTGATTATTCAGGCTATTGATCAGGTGGATGTGAGTGCGTTGGGTCGCCTGGGGCGGGTGGTGCGCCATGCGGTGCAGAGACGGCACGACGCGGCCGCGGCCGCTCCCAACCGTGAGAGCCAGTTTGATGAATTTGTGCATAACCGGGTCTATTACCGGGTGTGTGAACGGCTGGCGCAAAAGGAGCTTAACCTGAGCGAAGCCGAATTGCGCAAGCTTAGTCTGGCCGGGGGGTTGCTGGCCCGCGTGGCCCAGGTAGACCAACAGGTGGCCCCGGAAGAGGAAACGGCGATGGTACGGGCGTTGCGCGACAATTGGGGTGTGGGGGACGCGGCCGCGATCTTTGTCATTGAAGTCGCCGTCGCCGAAACCCAGGAAGGGCTGGATTATTATCAACTGGTTGAAGGATTCAACGCTACCACGAGCGAAACGGAGCGCCTACACTTTTTAGATGCCTTGTTTGCCGTGGCCCAGGCCGACCAGGGCTTGTTCCATGAAGAAAGTGAACAGATCCGCCGCATTGCCAGGGGGTTGGGTCTGACGCGGGAACAGTTTATGGCGGCCAGGCAGAAATGATGAAGGATGAAGGATGCGAGAGACTCGTATCACTTTACCTAAGCCCCTTGTAGATTGAGTCGGAAGACCCATCCCCCTAACCCCCTTCTCGGGGGGAAGGGGGAACCCTGGCGGCGTATTGACACCATATGAATTTTCCGGCACGTGTGACGATTGTTGGCTGTGGGTTGATGGGTGGGTCGCTGGCGTTGGCCCTGCGGCCGCATCTTCAGCACCTCACCCTGGTAGACAACAACCTCATCAACCTGGCCGCGGCCGCGCCCCTGGCCGACTTCACCACCGATGATTTTGTTGCCGGTGTAGAAGAGGCCAATCTGGTTGTTTTTGCCACACCCGTGCGGGTAATTTTGTCCTTACTAGAACAGTTACCAGGAGCGCGGCCGCAAGGGTGTTTTGTCCTTGACCTGGGCAGTACCAAACAGACCATCAGCGCGGCGATGGCCCAGTTGCCCCCCGTTTTCCAGGCCATCGGCGGCCACCCGATGTGTGGCAAAACCCAACTGGCTTCGCGGCCGCAACCCCTGACCTGTATCGCGGCCGCACCTTCGTCCTTTGCCCCACCGCTCGCACCACCCCAGCCATCACGGCTACCGCCCAGCAACTGATCACCTGGGTAGAAGCCCGCCCCATCACCTTGTCCCCCACCGAACATGATGCCATCGTCGCTACTACCAGCCACCTGCCCTATCTGGTAGCGGCAAATTTGATGGCTGTGGTGGCGGCCGCGGCCGCGCCTCAGCCCCATCTCTACCCGGTTAGCGCCGCCGGTTTGTATGACACCACCCGCCTGGCCGCCTCAGACCCGGCCATGATGCTGGATATTTTGTTGACCAACCGAACGGCCGTGTTGGAGCGGCTGGATGAGACATTGGCCGGGTTGCAAGAGGTAAAACAGTGGCTGAGTGAGGAGAACGCGGCCGCGCTGCGCCAGTGGCTGGAAACACGGCAAGGGGAACGCTTACATTATGAGGTCAACCGGAGTTAGTGAGGGGAACTCAGAGGAACTTGTGGGAACTCAAGGGAACCCGAAACCTGAAACATGAAACTTATTTTCGCAGGAGAAAGAACATGTACATGCTTTGGCTCGTGCTTGATGATAGTGCCAAACTTAACGAGGTGTTGGCGGCCTGGGATGAGGCAGGTGCGCCAGGGATCACTATTTTGGAAAGCACCGGCCTCAACCGGGTGCTAACCCGCCTGGGGGCCAGCGCCGCCTTTGCCGGTTTTGGGGCCATGTTTGGCAGTGGTCAGATCGGGCATCACACCTTGTTCACCATCATCCCTGATTTAGACCTGGCCCAGACCATCATCACGGCCACCGAAGCGGTATTGGGCAGTTTGAAGGAGCCTAATACGGGCATTGCCTTTGCCCTGCCTGTGGCCCAAACCTGGGGCAAACCAAACGCGTAGGAACTCAGGCGAACTCTCCCTTAGTGCCTAGAGTTCCCCCAAGTTCCTAAAGTTCCCCCCTCGGAGTCCCTATGCCCTGGATCATCTTTCTCATCAGTTCTGCGATTGTTGTCGCGGCCGCGATCAAACTGGCCGAATATGGCGACGTGATTTCCGTGCGTACCGGTTTGGGTGGTTTACTCGTAGGAACTATCTTCCTGGCTGGGGCCACGTCCCTGCCAGAGTTAATCGCCTCCATCACCTCATTCAGCGAAGGGTTGCCTGACCTGGCGGCGGGTAATTTTTTCGGCAGTAACATGGTCAACATGCTTTTGTTGGCCCTGGTAGATATGTTCAGCTATCAGGTTCCTTTGTTGCGCCGGGCGGCTGTTACCCATACCTTGACGATGGCGCTGGGGGCCATGTTGATGGTTATGGCGATTATTTTTGTGGATTTAGAGGTTCACATTCCTATCGTGTTTGGTTGGGTGGGCGTGGATAGCCTTATTCTCATCGGTTTGTACTTTGGGGGGTTGCGGCTTATTCAACAAGAGGGCAAGTTGGCGGCGGGGCCGGGCAAAGTAGACGAGGTGATACCGGGCAAGGATTTTCCTACGTTACGCAAAGGGGTGTTGGGTTTCGCGGCCGCGGCCATTGTTCTTATGCTTGCCGTCCCTCAACTGGTCAAAGCCACCGCCGACATCGCCGAAATCACCGGTCTGGGCACCACCTTTGTGGGCACGGCTTTGCTCAGTCTGGTGACATCCCTACCCGAACTGTTAGCCGCCATCGCCGCCGTGCGCCTGGGGGCTTATGATTTGGCTGTGGGCAACCTGTTTGGCTCCAACGTCTTCAACATGCTGGGTCTGGGCATTGCCGACTTTTTCTACACGGAAGGTCGGTTCCTGGGCGATATTGATCAAAGTTTTGCCCTGGTGGGTCTCTTTGGCCTGTTGATGATGATCATGGCGCTTATCGGCAATCTGGCCCGCATTGAGCGCAAAATTTTCTTCATTGAAATAGATGCCGTCCTGATGATTCTGGTTTATCTGGTGGGGATGTATCTGCTATTTCTACAGGGGCAAGTGTAAGAAGTGACCAGTCAACTAAGAGTCTGCACTCAGAGTATAAAATTGACCGTTACTCAATTCTTGAGTTTAGAGTTTAGAGTTCAGAGCGAGAGCTAGAGAGTTTTCCAGAGTAATTCCCTCTAGCTCATTCCTCTAGCTCTAAACTCCACTCAATTAGAAGAGCGGTTAAAGCGAGTGGCGAGTTGTCTAAGCTGAGAAAAGCTAATGGGCTTCAAGAAAACAAAATCTCCCTGAGATTGCAACACCGATGCCAGTAAGGCATCAGCTGTAGCCAATATGATTCGAGTTTCGGCTAATCGCTTGTCACCCCGAATCTGTTTCAAAAGCTTCTCCCCATCAACACCCGGTAAATGCAGGTCCAGAACAATAACGGTGGGTATCACTTCACTCAGGCGTCCCTGGGCTATCAAGCCATCTCGTATAGACTCGGTGGCATAGCCAGCCTGTTCCAACGCCGTCGTGAAAACTAAATTCTGGTCTTCATTATCTTCAATAATTAAGGCCAACGGCTTGCCGAGAGGTCTCGTGTCCTGATTAATTTTCATGGGTCGTCCTCTTTGTTGTCGCTCGTAGCGGCAATGTGACCGTGAAGGTACTGCCCCGACCCAATTCACTTTCTAACTGAATTGTGCCGTTCATGACTGCTACTAACTGCTGTACTATCGCTAATCCCAGTCCTACACCGCCAAACTCCCGCCTTGTTGTTTCATCAGCCCGGCGAAACGGCTCGAAAACAAAAGCCTGGGTTTCTTCCGAAATGCCAATCCCTGAATCCTTCACCTGTAATATCCATTGTTCATCATGTTCTTGGCGAGAACAAATCTGAACATAGCCGGTTTTGGTGAACTTAATGGCGTTTACCACCAGGTTCGACAAAATCTGCTCCGTTCTTTCCTGATCTCCAACTACCATGTCAGGCAAGTCTGGGGCGATTTCGACCTGTAAGGCCAATCCTTTGTGCTGTGCCAGGTGCAAACATTGTGCATAAACCTCATCAACCAACAGTTTGGGGGAAAACGGCTCTTCTTTCAGGCGCAGTTGCCCTAACTCAATTTGTGATTGATCTAGAAGTTCGGCGAAAACATGGTGCAAGGCTTGTGAATTGTTGATGATGCGATGGGTTAGGTCTTTTTGGGCCGGGGTCAGTGGGCCGTAAACATCTTGATGCAGCATCTCCGACATACCCATCAAAGCACCCAATGGGGTTCGTAGTTCATGACTGATTCGAGCAATCAGTTGGGATTTAAATTTGTTAGCCTCGGTGGCTTTTTGCGCCAGAATCTGCGACTCAGCAATTTTGATGGCTAACTCTTTTCATTGCGCCGCGCACGCTCTAGCGCCTGCCGCAAACTACTAACAATTAAAGAAAGTAAGGCCACGGCCCCCACAACCACCACAGAAAACTCAATCCAAAACGTGGCTAAAGTCGCGTAATTAGCTGGCGGGGGCATCCAGCCAAGCTCTTCGGCCACATACATCCAGCCAGTTGCCGCAATGGATAAAACGCCGAAGACGACGCCAGCCCGTCTTCCCAGGAGTAGTTCGGCGATCAAAATGATCCCGAAATAAGATGACATGGTTGAACCACGGAATCCCCCTGCCTCGTAAGTGCCATAGGAAACCACGGCCCATAGGGTAAATGACAGGAGAAAACCTGACAGATACACGTGTCCACGATGTAATAACACCAACATTAACAATGCCCACAACCCTAAAAAAATCTCTATCACCACCCCTCAGTTCCCCTCACTTCCCCGCGTCCCCTACCTTGGTGAGTCTTGTGTTATCTCCTGTGAACAAGTTATATGACTTGTTGGTAAACCTGTATTGTTTCCGTAGCCATGCGTTCTGCGGAAAAAGTGGTGTGAACGACTGAACGTCCTCGTTGGCTAAGTTGTTGACGTAACGTGGCATCACGCAGCAGGACAGCCAGTTTCTCAGCCAAATCTACCGGGTCTTCCGGTTTGTGTAACAATCCGCCTCCGGTGGTTGCTAAAAGTTCTGGGAAAGCACCATGATTCGGCTGGACAACGGGCACGCCGCTAGCCAGGGCTTCCAGAACAGGGAGTCCTTTGGGATCACGATAGATGGTAGGTACCGAAAAAACATCCAGGCTCTGGAAAAAAGCCAGTTTTTGCTGTCTATCCACTGTGCCAATGATTTCCACCTGTTCCTCTACACCGGCTTGTTTGATGCGGCCGCGAATTCTCTTCACATATCCTGCATGTGCCCGGCTCAGATACCCGGCCACTTTCAGGCGTAAATCGGGAAATTCTCCTGATTTACACAAATGAATAAACGCTTCTACCAAAAGATGCGCTCCCTTTTCCGGCGAAATACGGGCCAGGTAGCCAATCGTTAAAGGCGCTCCCGGTGATTTTTCGTGGTGAGCCTGGTAATCCTGAAGGGCAATTCCTGGCCTGACCAGAGTAATTTTGGCCGGATCAAGGCCAATCAGATTACCAAAATAGTCGGCGTAATATTGGCTGATAGCAATGAAATGATCGATGTGGGCCGCATTTTGGCGGATTAAGGCAATAGCCTGGTTGCGGGAAGTTCGCGGCAGTCCATCAAGAAAAATATCCTCGCCATGAAGGCCACAAACAATAGGAACATTAAGTGTCTTTTTAATGGCGGGGGTCACGCCTGAAATGAGCGTGTTGGTAACATGTACCAGGTCTGGCTGTAAAGATGTTTTTAGCCAGTCCACCATTTCTGCCAATAGCTCTTTCTGGTTACCATCCTCACCGCTTAACATGGAGAGCGTCAACTCAGCATTTTGGGCCGGGTCCACCGCGGAACCGATATCAAAGTAGGGCATTAAACGAATGAGGGCCTGGGAACCGGCCAGTTGGATGAGTTTGTCACGCCAAAAGGATTGGCGTGGGTAACGTTGCAACAAATAGGCTTCTATTCCACCATAAAAGACATGATTTTCACTGGCACTTTCCTCATCTACCCGCAAGGGCGTATACATGGGAATGATGTAGGCCTTGTGGCCTAATGATTTCATAGCGGCGACCAAGGTGTTATCACGCATACAACTGCCACAATACATATTGGCAGCACCTGTGGCAAGGTAGGCGTACTTCATAACGGATCACCTTTCTCGGCCAGGATAATTTCGACCGGTAAACCCCACATGGATAAGCTGGTTACATCCTTAATCGTGAATCCGGCGCTGATGAGAGCGGGCTGGGCATAAATAGGGCGACAATCTACGGCGACGGGCATTTTCTCGTGAAACCATTCGTAGATTTTTACCGCTGCGCCCGGTTTTTTTACCAGTGACACCACGCTTAGGCGTCCCCCCACTCGTAAAGCGGCATAACATTGAGCCAGGACCAGGGGGATTTCCGGCGAGTCAAATAGTTCCAGGGTGAAACTCATAAAAACACCGTCAAATTCGCCGTTGGTAAAGGGTAACTTGGCCGCATCTCCCACCCGTAAATCAACCCGCTCCAACAAACCAGCCTGGCGCAGTCGTTCTTGGGTAATAGCCAGCATCCCATCTGACAGATCAACGCCGCACACCTGACCTGTCGCGCCAACGGCCTGGGCCAGAGACAGGATGCAGTGCCCGGTGCCAAAGCCTATTTCCAAGATGCGTTCACCGGGGCGTGCCGCCAGTTTTTGTAAGCCGATGTCGCGGTACTTTTTCTCGGTGCTACCCGCGACAATGTCATACCAACGACTCATTCGGTCGTAATTGGCCCTGGCTTCTTCTTTAGAGCGAGCAACCCGACTGACAGGCGTATTCATTTACGTTGTTCCTTCTGTTGAAATTGCTGAAATAGCTGCTTCAATTGTACGCTAACACATGCTACACCGCATCATGACAATAAGAACATGGTTCAAAGATTAGCAGTTAAAAAAGGAAAAAGTCAATCGGGTTTATCAAAAAAATGGTTGCATCCTGTTGGTAAAGTTCACAAATCGTTATGATTTCCACTTAATATCGCTTTAACAAGTCTAAGCCCCTTTGTACAGCTAGCTAAAATCTAATTGTACTATACGCTTCTTGAGCCATAGTTTGCCGTGCGATTTTCTTAGGCAAACATACGTTTGACGCACTGCATAATGCTTTCTACAATTAACCAACTGACCTGTTGAAGGCTCAGCCCTCAGTACGCACACCTGGAGGTACCCCATGACCCAAGATGCCTATATTTTCGATGCGATTCGCACACCCCGCGGCCGCGGCAAGAGCAGTGGCTCGCTATATGAAGTCACCCCCATCAACCTCATCGCCGGTTTGCTTCGGGAGCTACAGCAGCGGCACGCTCTGGACACTTCACAGGTGGATGACATCGTGCTGGGGGTTGTTTCGCCCATTGGGGAGCAGGGGGCGGATATTGCGCGGACAGCCGCCATTTACGCTGACTGGCACGTGGATACCCCCGGTGTGCAACTGAACCGTTTCTGCGCCTCTGGCCTGGAAGCGGTCAACATGGCGGCCATGAAAGTGCGCTCCGGCTGGGAGCAACTGGTCGTGGCGGGCGGTGTTGAGTCTATGTCCCGTGTACCCATGGGTTCCGACGGCGGGGCCTGGATCATGGACCCGGCGGTCAACGGCAAAACCAGCTTTGTGCCACAGGGTATCAGTGCGGATTTGGTAGCGACACTAGAAGGGTTTAGCCGGGAAGATGTGGACCGGTTTGCCGTGCAGTCCCAGCAACGAGCCGCCCACGCCACCGCCAACGGCTATTTCCACAAATCGCTCATCCCGGTGAAGGATCAGAATGGCCTGACTATTTTGGACAAAGATGAATTTATTCGGGCCAACAGCACCGTTGAAGGGTTGGGCAATCTGGCTCCCTCGTTTCAGATGATGGGGGAGATGGGGTTTGATGCGGTGGCCCTACAACGATACCCCCACCTGGAGCGGATCAACCATGTGCACACAGCGGGCAACTCGTCCGGGATTGTGGATGGCGCGGCCGCGGTGCTCATCGGCACCAAGGAAATGGGTGAGGCGTTGGGGCTGAAACCACGAGCCAAAGTGCGTGCGGCCGCGCTCGTCGGCACCGAACCCACCATTATGCTGGTTGGCCCGGCCCCCGCCTCGAAAAAAGCCCTCAAACTGGCCGGGATGGATGTCAAAGACATTGATTTGTTCGAGATGAACGAGGCGTTTGCCGCTGTGGTGTTGCGCTTTGTGCGCGAAATGGGCATAGACAGTCTGGAAAATGTCAACGTCAACGGCGGCGCCATTGCTATGGGCCACCCCCTCGGCGCGACCGGGGCGATGCTCCTGGGCACAGTCCTGGATGAACTGGAACGTTGTGACCTGGAAACCGGCCTCATCACCCTCTGTGTCGGCGGCGGCATGGGCATTGCCACGATTATCGAGCGTGTCTAACCCCAGCGGATTTTAGGAAGGAACGGGTTAGTACCTTCCAAGTTAACTTCTGGTACTGAAAACAAGAAGATGTGCCACGAATTGCACGAATGTATTTATACAGGTGTCGAACTTATTCCCACGCTCTGCGTGGGAATATCATCCGGGACGCTCTGCGTCCTACACGACGCCGAGCGTCGCAGGGAGCATTCCACGCAGAGCGTGGAACGAGCACCTGAATAGATACACACGAGTTTTTATTTCCCATTCGTGCTCATTCGTTAAATTCGTGACAAAAACCTCTTTCGTTGGGGTCTTGGTTTGTAGTGACCGCTTTAGCGGGCTGGTGTTAGCCCGCTAAAGCGGTCACTACAAACAAGAATTTTTTCTTGAACGTTATAGCGCCACAAAAGTAAACCGAACGAAGCCCCAACCATGCCCGAATCCGATTCAACCCTCGACATAGATTCTTTCTGGGAATACGGTGATCCGGCCGCCAGTGAGGCTCGTTTCCACGCGGCCGCGACCTCAGCCCAGGGTGATGAGCGGCTGGAATTGCTGACTCAGATTGCCCGCACCTATAGTTTGCGCCAACGTTTTGCTGACGCCCACACCTTGTTAGACGAGGTAGAAAAACAACTGAGCGATGCCGGTTCGCGGCCGCGTGTCCGTTATCTCTTGGAGCGCGGCCGCACCTTCAATTCTGGGGGTGAGAAGGAGAAGGCCCGTATGCTTTTCGTTGAGGCGTGGGCACAGGCCGCGGCCGCGGGTCACGAAGGTTTGGCCGTAGATGCCGCTCACATGGTCGCCATTACCTACGCGGGCACACCCGACGCGATTACCTGGACGCAACGTGGCCTGGTCGTGGCGCGGCCATCCCAGGATGCCAAAGCCCGATCCCTGATTCCGGCCATGCTCAACAACTGCGCCTGGGATTTACACGATATGGGTCGCTTTGAAGAAGCGTTATCTTTATTTGAAGAAGCCCAGACCGAGTGGATCGCCCGTGACAAGCCCGAACAAATCCGCGTCGCCACATGGGCGGTTGCCCGTTGTCTCCGTTCCCTGGGCCGTTATGAAGAGGCATTAACCGTCCAACGTGCCCTCGAAGCGGAACACGTGGCGTTGGGTTCGGTGGATGGGTATGTGTTTGACGAGATAGCGGAGAATCTGGCGGCGCTGAACCGCCAGGATGAAGCCAGACCCTATTTTGCCCAGGCCGCCGCCGTACTCAGCCAGAACGACCAGCCCACCTGAAATCACACAGCACCCCGGTAGCACGGTTGGGAGACGCGGCCGCGGCGAAGCTCACCGTGGAAGGGAGAACACCTCGCCACAGCAAGGGTAAAGGTAATAGCTATGATGTGTTTAAAGATGAGAAACGTCACCATCCTCTTTCTATTGATATTAACAGGATGCCGCGCTGGTCCTGACCGTCAAGAAGGGGTTACGTCAATCACTGTGGGATCTGACTGGACCATGAGGGAGTTGTCCTGGTCACCAGATGGTCGCTACCTGGCCTTTACGAATGAGACAAGTCGGAATCAAGGAGTCTACGTCTTGGATTTGGAAACAGAAAAGTATTATCCTATTCAAGAGTATGATGATAGGGATGTGTATGAAGCAGCCGGCCCTGCCTGGTCTCCAGATAGCCGTTCACTTATTCTACGTTATCCTGCCTACACGGTTGGCCGCGCTGGTCAACCAGTTAAGCTCTCCCCTTATGATATTGTTGTCATCAATTGGGGGGACTGATGAATTACCTTTGAACTTATTGAATGGTGGTTATGCAACTTGGGGCACTCAACAGGATGAAGTTATTATTATTGACAGTGATGTAGGAAAACTTGGACAAGAGACACCTATCTACTTAGTCAATCTGACGACTGGTGAATCGCGGGAATTGGCCAAGACTGTAGGCGGTTTTGCCTTTATCGAAGAGGCTTTGGATGTTTCTAGTACAGGATTGTTAGCTTTCCGAACTGAAGGCAAGTTGTTGATTGTGGATACTGCTTCTGGTGAGGAAGTTGGGGAAATAGAGGCCGCAAGCCGTCTGTATAGCCCCACATGGTCACCAAACGGAGAGATTCTGGCCTACGTTCAAGACAAAGCGAATCCGAGTGAAACCGAATGGCGCGGTGTTATCTACTTTTCAACATCTGATGGCTTATGCCGTAGCGAACCATTAGACTTGGGTTTTGTTGTCAAGTCAATCGCCTGGTCACCTGATGGAGAGCAATTGGCCTTTACAACAACAGATCCTGGGAGAATTTATTTTCTGGATTTGACGACAGGCAATGGGAAAACACTCTTCGATTCGTACCAGGGACGTTGCCAGGATTGAAAGACGAAAGGCTCCCGGCTGTGGTGAGGTGTTCCGGTCCAACCCAACGACCTGCTGCGGCCGCGTCTCCTGACCGTGCCATCAGGGGACAACAGCGAATGTGAGGAAGGAACGAATTGTTTGCGCCGTTAGCGGTTGGTCGTTAGCCGTTGGCGGGTTTCCCCATTATGTTGTTTATTGAGGAGAGGGAAAGGATGGTTGCGGCCGCAAATCCCTCCCTAGGATTCGGATTCGATCAATCCCTCCCTAGGATCTGATCAATCCCTCCCTAGGATTTGGCCTACAATTCGATAAACTCCTGCCTACAATTCGATGAATCCCTGCCTATAATTTGAGCAATTGTTCCGAAGCAACCAAAATTGCTTCCCAAGAAAGTTGTAGGGGTCAAACCGAAGCAGAAATGGCTGATAAACAAACGCTAGGGCGAGGTG
>JADJUV010000133.1 GCA_016716885.1 Candidatus Trichofilum aggregatum
TCATCCAGCACATCTTCTTCGTCCAAATGAACCGGAATCAGCCGCGAGGCTAATAATTGGCGAAATTGCCAGAGCGACATCCCCGCCAGTTCACGCGCTTTGCCCACCGAAAGACGGCCTTGCTGGTATAAAAAAACGGCCATCTCCTGCTTTAACTCATCCATCGTTAAGCGGGAAGACGTGAGAATATCTTGGGGTATTTCGATCATGAGTGCCATGCTACCATCTTAGCGGCGCAAAAACGCTTATGGTTCATCTCGTGCCTGGCACGGGGTGCACAGTGGTGGAAAGGGGCGATTCCCTGCCCCGTGCCAGGCACGTATCTGGGTGTTATTTGGCAGAACGACGACTGGCGAGGTACGCGGCCGCGCCGCCTAACGCCACTGCCCCAATCCCCAACCCAACCAACAGACCCGTTGAGCTAGATTCCGGTTCCTCAGTCGCATCCACCGTTTCGGTTTCCGGGGTCACGTCCGTGATCACAACCGGTTCCTCAGTGGGTTCGACAACTGGTTCGGTCGTCGGTTCGATGACTGGTTCGGCGGTGGGTCCGCGGCCGCGACCGGTGTGTCCGCTTCGGCCAGGACAAAGACGGCGGTGGTGCGGGCGGGCACAGTGAAGGCGGCATTGGCGGCGTTGAAGCTGGCTGTCTGTACCACCGCATCGGCCGAATTTTGCTGAACCGGGTGCAAGGTCAGCGGCAAACCGGCCAAATCCGCCTGAGTGAAGGACACCGTTTCATTGCTGGCGTTAAACAACACCACAATCAGCCCGTAGTTCGGGTCCAGATTCGCGCCGGTCATATCGGACAGGCTCATCACAATCAGGCCAGGGATTTGACCCGGGCCAGTGTTGTGGAACACCAGCCGCTCTTGCACCTCGGCGGCCGTTTGTAGGCGGAACAGGGGGGAACTGCGCCGGATTTGCAGCAGTTCGCGGAAAGCCGTGACTGCCTGCATGATGTCGGCTTCACCGGGGGTCAGCCCTTCTGTCCCCAGCAATGTCTCCATCACCGGCCACATCGCCTGGTTGTCCCCTGAGGGCGGCAGACCCACCCCCCAGTTGTTCGTCTGGTAGCTGAAATCCAGCCGGTTGAACCAGTCACCGGAGTTGTAGCTGTTGCGATCCAACGATTTGGAGCGGAGCAGATCATCACCCGCCTGGAAGAACGGCACCCCCTGGCTAAACATGACAATCGAGTTACCCAGGTTTTGCATCCGCACCCGGTCGGCCATACTGGTTTCCAGCGGGGCTTTGTACTGGATGATGTCAAACAGGGTTTCGTTGTCGTGTTTGGAGACGTAGACGATGTTTTCTTGCGGGTCGCTGGTATAGGCGGCCGGTTGACCGTTGTAATCAATGGCTGTGCCGTTGACCAGTTCCCCCTCGGCGTTGACAAACTGGTACTCCATCAGATTACCCGCCAGACCCACACGGATCAGGTCGCCGAAATGCAAGAGCCGCGCCAACTGCTCTTCCGGTGTGCCCTGGTCGGTGGCGTTGGGGTCGGTGTAGAGGCCGTTGATGAACCCCTGCTCCTGCTGACCACCAAAGGGGCTGCCGCCTCGCGCTGCATCGCGCAGCCGGTCGTTGAACGTGCCGATGCCGGTTCCGGCCATGTTGGGTTGGGTGGCGTTGATGCCACGAGCATTGCCACCCACTTCGCCAAAGTCCCAGCCTTCGCCGTAGATGTAGATGCTGGAACCATCTACGCCATTGGCTTCCAGGGTGAGGCTGTGGAGTGCATCTTGCAGGGCGATCATGTCGTCACGCATGTGGTGGCCCATCAGGTCAAAGCGGAAGGCGTCAATTTTGTAGACGGTGGCCCAGAGCACGGCCGAGTCAATCATGAGTTTACGCATCATGTTGTGTTCGGTGGCGGTGTTCTGGCAACAGGTGCTGGTCTCGACGCGGCCGCTGGCGTTTAGCCGATGATAATAACCGGGCACAATCCGGTCCAACACCGAGCGCTCACTTTGGCCGCTGGCGTTGGTGTGGTTGTACACCACATCGGCCACCACGCGCAGGCCGTTCTGGTTGAGCGCTTGCACCATCTGGCGATATTCCAGGATGCGGCTGGAGCCGTTGGGGTCGGTGGCATAACTACCTTCCGGCACATTGTAATGGTACGGGTCGTACCCCCAGTTGAAGCCATCGGTGTCACGCAACGGGCTGAGGATGGCCTGTTGCTCTTCGGAGTTGGCGGGCAAAGCGGCCAACTCCGCCGGGTCGGCGTCCACCCATAGCGAACTGTCTTCCTCAATGGTGGCAATATCAAACGTGGGCAGCAGGTGTAGATGGGTCAGACCGGCCTGGGCCAGTTGAATCAGATGTTGCATCCCGTTCGATTGGGTGTTGGTGAAGGCGAGATATTTACCCTGATGCTCAGCCGGGACGGTGGGATCGTTGGCGCTGAAGTCGCGGACGTGCAGTTCATAGACCACGATATCTTCTGGCGCGGCTAAGGGTGGTTTCTCCAGACTATCCCAGCCATCCGGGAGGAGCGCGGGGTCGCTCAGGTTGACGATCTGGCTGCGGGTGCTGTTGGTGGAGAGGCTGACGGAGTACGGGTCAGTAACCAGATTCACCTCAATAGCTCCGGTTGAGGGTACAAACACCTGAACTTCGTACAGGTAGAATTGGCCGTTCCAACCAGCTTCGCCCGTAACACTCCAGACGCCCGTTTGCGGATCAATCCGCATGGGCAAAATGTCGCTGATGGGGGTGGTGGCGTTAGCAAACAGATGGAGCCTGACGCCACGAGCAGTCGGTGCCCAGACGCGCAAGGTCGGCGCATCCCCCTCGAAGGTGACACCCAGGGGGCCATCGTAGGTGTAGAGATCATCCAGCACACCCGGAATTTGCAGACCGGTGGCATCGAGCAATTCGCCAGCCGTGTTATAAGCGGAGACGGCTACCTGCCCCTTCAGGGCGATACGCACCTGATCTAAATCATCGGGGCTGAAGGTGAGGGCGGTATAGCTGGCCAGATGGGGGAACTTGGCCTGTATTTCTTCACTGAGACCGTTGGGATCAACGGTCAGGGGCAGATTAGCACCACCGGCAACCCCATCCAACCCCAGGTTGAGGGCACCGCCAGTCGGGGTGTAATGGAACAGGTAACTGTTCCCCTCAGCCGGTTCGATGGCCCAGGCGATACTGTTTTCGGAGACCCAATGGGCTTTGGGTTGTTTGATGTTTCCCTGGGCAGCCCCACCTTCACCCAGAGCACGAATGGTCAGGAAATGGGAAGCGGAATCGTAGCTGAATACCATAGGTGTGTTATCGGCTGGTACGGTGAAGGCGATGTTAGCGCCATCGAGCGCACCGTCCGCGCCGTAGTTTTCGGTCCAACTCTGGTTAATGGCGACTTTGGCTTCGTAGTCGCCCGCGGGAATCTGGTCGGTCATATAAACGAACGTGCCGTCACCGTCCGGGTCTTGGAGCCAGGAACGCAGGCAGTCTGGTTGCCAGTCGCCGGGGCAACCGATGGCCGCCTGATAACTGCCGGGCACATTGGCGATGAGGTTGTTAACGCTATCAGCCACCCAGCCAGTGTTGTGATCAAAGAAGAAGGTGACAGCAGTCTCTTCGGCCAGGGCCAGGGGAATGTTGGCCCCGCCGGGTTCAGCGTTAAGGCCAAAATTCACCTCCCACCCGTTGTTGAGGGCGGCTTTGTATTCGTAATCGCCAGCGGGAAGGGTGAAGGTGGCGGTCCAGAGCTGATCGTCTTCGTCGAAGGTCAGGTAAGTGAGGTCACAATCGGGTAACCAATCGCCGGGGCAACCGAGCACACTCTGGATGGTTCCGGGGATGGTGACGGTTTCCGGTTTGGGAGCAACGGGGGCGGGCAGTCCGGCGGGGGCCGACGTACTTGCACCCAACGCGGCCGCGTCACCCATCGTCACTTCCAGCGTGCCCGCCGCCGGGTCATAAACAAACTGAGCCGCCTGCCCTTCGGCTACAGTGAAGGGCACAGCCAGCTCTTCACCGGGCACAATGCCCGTGGTTTCGTAGTCACCGGGGGGAATGTCGGCGGTGACAAAGGTGTAGATACCATCGCCGTTGGGGTCTTGTAGGAACGAGCGGTAACAATCGGCCTGCCCATCTTCGGCACAACCCAACTCGTCTTGGAACGTCCCGGCTACGACAACAAACAAGCTGTTGACGCTGTCGCTGACCCAGCGGGTTTTGTGGTCATACCAGAAGGTGACGGGGCCATCTTCAGCCACGACCAGAGGGATGTTGGGGCCGTAATATTCGGCGTTGAGGCCATAGTTGTCGTCCCAGGAGCCGTTGAGGGCGGCTTTGTATTCGTAGGAACCAGCCGGAACCTCAAAGGTTGCCAGCCACAGATCGTTTTCCGGGCTGTAGGTGAGCATACTTTCGGCGCAACTGGTATTCCATTGGCCGGAGCAGCCAATTTCGGGCTGGATAGTTCCGGCGATGGTGACGCTTTCTGGTGGAGGGAGCGAGGCCGGGTCGTCACTTTGGCTGAGGGGAGCGGCGTTGGTGGACGCGGCCGCGGTCAACAGGAGCAACAGAAGCCAACCACGAAGAAAAAGGGGCCAACTAACACGTTGTTTGGTTTTCATACATTCTTCTCCTCTTATGAAGCGATAGAGGACTTACGAAAT
The DNA here is from genome assembly GCA_016716885.1 of Candidatus Trichofilum aggregatum. GTDB lineage: Bacteria > Chloroflexota > Anaerolineae > Promineifilales > Promineifilaceae > Trichofilum > Trichofilum aggregatum. The sequence continues at coordinate 4,638 of JADJUV010000133.1, forward strand.
GGGCGCTATTGGCGCAGGTGAGGGGGCGGTTGCAGTCAGATGTGTAACCGGAGGTCACCCCGTAGGTCTTATCAGAGCTAATTGTAACAGAGCTACAAAATCCATCCTACTTGAGCGGCAACCGCCTCAGATTACTCATGCGTTATAGAATCGCATATACTGTTCGCAAAATCCACTTGTCTATTTAAGATTTGCAGAGATTGACCGGGTATCCCGACCAGGATGTTGGTGCGCTGGTCATCGGTATTGCCCAAGGAATTCATATGGTGAATGAACCCCCAGTTGAACAGGTACGGCAGCGAGTAGATACGATTTACCGTACGGAGTCACGCCGAATATTTGCTACCTTGATCCGCCTCTTGGGTGATTTCGATCTGGCTGAAGATGCTTTGCACGAGGCTTTTAGAGTGGCGATAGAACAGTGGCCCCGCGACGGTGTACCGACCAATCCCCGGGCCTGGCTCGTTTCGACGGGTCGTTTCAAAGCCATTGACGCTCTCCGTCGGCATGCCCGGTTTGATACCTCACTGGATGAGCTAGCCGAGCGACTCGAAGGCGATACAGGCGATGCCCTGGGTGAGAATGATCAAGATATTGAGGATGATCGGTTGCGACTGATCTTCACCTGTTGCCATCCCGTTCTCTCGTTGGAAGCCCGCGTAGCCCTGACACTGCGTGAAATCTGTGGCCTTACGACGGAAGCCATCGCCCACGCCTTCCTCACGACGCCACCGACCCTGGCCCAACGCATCGTGCGGGCCAAAGTAAAAATCCGCGACACGGGCATTCCCTATGAGGTGCCCTCACGGGAAGAGCTATCTGAACGACTGAACACGGTGCTTCAGGTCATTTACCTGGTGTTCAATGAGGGATATTCCGCCTCATCAGGTGAGTCGCTCACCCGGCCCGATCTATCGGGCGAGGCTATCCGCCTGGGGCGTTTGCTGGTGGAGTTGTTACCAGAACCGGAAGCGATGGGGTTATTGGCGTTGATGCTGCTGCACGAATCACGCCGCCCGGCCCGTACTTCGCCAGAAGGCAATCTTATTTTGCTGGAGGATCAAGACCGCTCTCTCTGGAATCGCCAACAGATTGGTGAAGGTATTGCTCTTATGGAGCGGGCTTTGTCATCGCGCCAGTTGGGCCTGTATTCCTTGCAGGCGGCGATTGCGGCGGTGTACGCGGCCGCGACAGATTTCACCTCTACAGATTGGACCCAAATTGTGGGTCTGTATGACTTGTTGTTACAGGCTGCTCCCTCACCGGTGGTGGAGATAAATCGTGCTGTAGCGGTGGCGATGCGAGATGACGCGGCCGCGGGTCTGGCCCTCATAGACGCCATCCTGGCTCGTGGCGACCTCACGAACTATTACCTGGCACACGCGGCACGAGCAGACCTATGTCGGCGGCTGGGCAACATAACAGAAGCGCAGATATCCTACCAACGGGCGCTTGACCTTGCCCAACAAGAGCCAGCGCGACGGTTTCTAGAACAACGTATGATCAACCTCTCAGGCTAAAACCGCCAAAAATCGAATTTTCGGCATGGTTCAAAAGTCGGCAAACTGTCAGCTTTACCCAACTCCTTGGTAAGATGTAGTCGGAAGACCCATCCCCCTACCCCCCTTCCCAGTGGGAAGAATGAATCCTGGCGGTGGGGTTTTCCGGCGACAAACCCAGGGTGAGGCGTGTCATAAAAACTTACGTCTTTGTAAAGTTGATCTGAACCATACCGAATTTTCAAATTCATCAACACCATTGTCGAATAAGCACCTCTAACAACGACTATTTAATAGAACACCGGGAGTTTGGCGAACATTGGAACACCTTCTGGAAATCTCTGAGTCTCCCAGTCTCTTAGACTCCAGAGGTCAGGTCCAAAACGCCCTTGTCCAGTGTAACAATCGTTTTATAGAGCCAGGTCAAAACCATGCGCTGACCTGGTTACAAACACAAGGAGATAGAGACATGCAATTTTTAGTGTACGACCCCAACTTTGATCCGGAGAACGCAGCCCCCCCCACCCCAGAAATGATGGCCGAGATGGGACAATTTATTGCTGAAGCCATGCAGGCGGGCAAAGTCGTTATCACCGGCGCGGTGCAAGAGCAGGGTACACGCCTCAAGCTTGCCAACGGCAACTTCACCGTAACCGATGGGCCGTTTATCGAACTAAAGGAACTCACGGCTGGCTTCGCCGTCCTTGAAGTCGGTTCCTTGGAAGAGGCCATCGAATGGTCCAAGCGCTTCCGCAAGATCGTCGGCGACGGTGAATCCGAGATCGTTCAACTGTTTGGGCCAAGTGACTTTGGTCAAATGGAATAGGCTGTGAGTTTCTTGATCCCCGAAAAATAGGATGAAGTGGGGTGTTGTTTTTCGAGGGCGTACACCCTCGAAAAACAACACCTTGATTGTCCCCTCTCTATACTCGTGTTAATTCGTGAGTCTACTGAAATAACGCACCCAAAGGCGCAAAGGACCAAGCCACCGGAGAAAAATTCGTGTTAATTCGTGGCTTTTTCAGTGGACTCATCTGTAACATCTGTAGATAGGTCTTTTCTAGATTATCCAGGTTAGGGAACTGCGGCAATCTGCGCCCATGACGTGTAGGTGAATGAATGAGGTACTTATTTCTGGCCTACCAGGATCAACTGAAGTGGGATTCACTGTCTCCCGACGAGCGTGACACCTTCGACAAGGCCTGTCTGGCTAATGACACCACCCTCCGTAAAAGCGGTCACTTGCTAGGCACAGAGCGTTTACAACCTGGGCACACCACCCTCACCTTGCGACTCGCGCATGGCAAACTATCTCTCACCGATGGTTCGTTGGTTGAGGCGAAGGAGCATCTCGTGGGGTTCTTCCTTATCAAGGCCAGAGACCTAAACGAAGCCATCCAGGTCGCCGCCAAAATGCCCCAAGCCCGAACAGGCGCCATCGAGGTAAGACCATTAGACAAGTAGTCGCTGGCAAAGGGTGTATTTCAAATGAGTTGAGCGATGAGTGCCTGGCACGGGGTGGCGAGTTGTGTTAAGTCCAGGTTCGTCTGCCCCGTGCCAGGCACTGGATGAACGTCAACCGAAATGAAACACGCCCTTTGGCAAATCACCCGTGGCGAAGAATCTCCCTGTCCGTATAAAAGTTCAACGGTCAACAAAGAACATTTGTGCTAAAATCAATTCAACGAGTGAACCTGTGTTTCTGTTTCTGCACGGCTTCATTTTGAGCAACCGGCAAGCGGTTTATGACAGGCATACGGATTGGGGAGAATGGGAAAGAATGGATCTAGAGGAGTATCTAAACTCGTATCATTATCAACCCCAACCAGGGAAAAAGGGCAAAAGAGGCAAACCGCCTCGATCTTCCACCCCCCAGGACAAACAGCATTGGGTTAATGAACTGTTGCGACAGGTAGCTGAGCGAAATCTACCCAAACCTCGCTTAGAGTATGTTTTCCATGCCGAGAGAAAATGGCGCTTTGATATGGATTGGAAGCTGTATGGCTATCTGGTAGCCGTAGAGATAGATGGGGGTATGTTTTCTCGGCCCGTGGTTTGCCACCATTGTGGGCAGCAGGTAAAGCGGAAATTGCAGAGCGGCCGCATGATCACCGTTCGCGAAGGAGGACGGCACAATAGTGGCACAGGTTATGAAAAAGATACGGAAAAGTTGAACGAGGCCGCCTTATATGGCTGGCGGGTTTTACGCGTGACCCCCAAGTCCATCCAAAATGGGCAAGCGCTTGATTGGATTGAGCGGGCTTTGATGTAAGGATGTAGATTAATTGGTCACCGCCTGCCCCACCCCGGGGGGTGGGGAACTTCTAAAGTGGTGGTATTCGAGCGCGCCGCGCGCTCGAATACCGCCACTCCTTACCTGAATTTCCCAAATACTTCTCCAAAAGTACAAGGCGTTTCAGGCATTCAGGCAATTGGCAAAAAATAGGTGTAGAACATAGCCTATTTTCCTGGCCGCCGACATGGGTTCCTTCTATTAGTAATACCTGTACGAATCCCTGGCAAACCCCCATAAAAAACTTACCCGGAATTGGAGAGCCGAAACGCTTGTTGGCGGGGCGCTAACTGAGCAGGTTTTGTTCAATGAGGTTAAGCAGGGTCGTTACTTCTTCAGTGACGGAAAGGGTGAGGGCCTCATCCGGGCCGGGGGGTTCCAACGTATCAAACTGGCTTTGTAACATTGATGGGAGCATGTAATGTTGCGGCCGCGACGCCATCCGCTGCCAAATCACCTCAAAGCTACCCTGTAAATACACAAACCGCAGACCCTCATTCCCAGTCCGCAGTTGTTCGCGATAACGCCATTTCAGAGCCGAACAGGCCACCACCACCCCCTCTGCCCGCTCAACATGTTCATGAAGCAACAGGTTCAAGCGGGCCAACCAGGGCGCACGATCCGCATCATCCAGAGGAATTCCCGCGGCCATTTTGCGCACATTTTCCAGGGGGTGAAAATCATCACCATCATAAAACGAGCCACCCAACCGCCTGGCCAATGCCTGACCAATGGTCGTTTTACCGCACCCAGACACACCCATAACGACAATAGCCAAGGATTTGTTCTTCATTTTGCAACAATGGTAAACCAAAGGAGTTAGCCGTATTGTACGCCTTTACGAAAAGTCTTCACAGGTTCCATATTACGTATAGTCGATATTGAAGAAGCCTATTCACACCTATAACCTGGTTAGACCTTTATCTATCGATTTCTTCCCCAACTAATACCCGCTTATCGAAGAACGATATTGGTCGTATTTCGCTACACGAATTTTCTCTCACGGTGTTACGTTCTTGACGTGTTTACAGGCGCTTTTGTGGGTCAAAATAGAAGGTGCAGCGTTGCAGGGAATCGCCTGCCTTCAAGAGATCGGTATAATAAACGGGTCTGGCTCATCTGACCCTGTTTTGATTCGGTGTGTGTGTTACGCACACACCCCATTCCCACGCACCGCCCGATGAATGAAGAGAAAACCATTACCCCACTTGAACAAAAGGTCATCCTTTTTTACGAAGATGCTCTGACGGCTATTTTAGTCAAGGTTGATGACACCCCTCAGGTATATGTGCCGGTACGCCCCATCTGTGATCGGCTCGGCCTGAATTGGTCCGGTCAACTTCAGTGTATTTGGTGTGATTTTATTTTGGACGAGGTAGTTTTTAGTGTCCTGGTGCCCACCACGCCCAACGAAGGGGGTGGCTCTCAGGAGATGATTTGCCTGCCGCTCGATTTTCTCAATGGCTGGTTGTTTGGTATTAACGTCAACCGGGTCAATGAAGAGATTCGCCCCTTGTTGCTGCGTTATCAACGGGAATGCTATCGGATTCTCGCGGCCGCGTTCCTGGAACGATCCCCCTCAGCCGACTCATCACCCAGCGCGGCCGCGCTCATCCAAATCCGCGAGATGGGCCGGGCCATCATGCAAATGGCCGAAGAACAGCTAAAGTTTGAGGCTCGCCTCACCGTACACCACCAACGGCTAGACAAAGCCGCCGTGGTAGTGGGCGACCTCACCAAACGCATCACCGCCATCGAACAAACCCTTCACCCCGGGGGAACCATCAGCGAAGAGCAAGCCAGCCAATTAAGTCAGGCCGTCAAGACAGTTGCCCTGGCCCTGGGCAAGAAAAGCGGCCGCAACGAATTTGGCTCTGTTTACGGCGAAATGTATCGGCGCTATAGCATCACCGCTTACAAACACCTGCCGGCCCACAAATTCAGCGAAACGATGAAATGGCTCACTCTCTGGTTTCAGGAAATCACGGATGGCACAGGGACAACTTTTTAGCTCAGAATGCCTATCTCCCTGCCCCACCGCATCCGGCGAATTTGCCTGATTTCAACCTTTGCGGTTGTGTGAACACAGCAATTATTGACAAGCAAATAAAATAACGCTAAGATAATCCTGTGTAGCATAAGAGCAGTTATCTTAAATCAGGTTGTGTTTCATTTCACAATAGGGTTGATAAGATAAACGAGATTAGCATAAACGAGATTATCCTAATCGCCAAAATAGGGATTTTCTCTCACCTTCACAAATACACACTCCGGCAAACCCCCTTCCCTTCAGGCAAGCGCAAGCGTTTACCTCTGGTGACCTCACCTTTTCTTTCTGCACAAAATCCTTACTCCGCCTTTCTCGGAACAAATGATCGAAAAACTCTTGACAGCATTAATTCGCAGTGCTAAGATAACTGCGGTTATGCTAATTGGGTTTATCTTGATCTTCGTGTGACCTCACTAACGGTGAAGCATCAACAACACCCATCATTCTGGGATACTGCTATGGAAACCGCATTCATCGGCCGTCTGAAAGAACTTAAACTAATGAGCCATTATTGGCAAAGCGACAAAGCGTCACTCGTCGTCCTCTACGGGCGGCGGCGTGTCGGCAAAACGCGCCTGTTGACCCATTGGCTCCAGACAGAAGGAGCCTATGGCCTCTATTGGATGGCTGAGGCTATCGCCGAAAAGCGCAATTGCGCTCCTTTTCTCAGGAGCTAGAATCGTTTTTAGAGCCTGACTTAGTCATGTCTGAAGACTTTACCTACCCCAATTGGGATTACGCCTTCCAGAAAGTAGCTCGTGTCGCCCGAGACCGTCGCCTGGTTTTGTTTTTGGACGAAGTCACTTACCTCATTGATGTGAACCCCGATTTTGTGGGCACTTTGCAGAAAGCCTGGGATCAATGGTTAAGCAAAAGCAACATTTTGTTGGCTTTATGTGGCTCCCAAATGGGCCTGATGAAAAAACAGCTTCTAGCCTATGATGCCCCCCTGTACGGTCGAGCGACTGTGCAAATGAAGCTGGAGCAGTTGCCCTACGGCGTAACGAGCCAATATTTCCCTCAATACAGCCCCGCTGACCGTGTGATGCTTTTTGGTGCTTTAGGTGGCGTACCGGCCTATTGGGAGCGACTCGACCTCAATTTATCTCTTGTCGAAAACATCGGCTTGTTCTTAATTCCATCCAATCCCTGGATCATGGATGAATCGCGGCTTTTGTTGCAGGATTTTTTCTCTGAACAATTAATTTACGCCTCCATCATGCGGGCCATCGCCAATGACGCTCACACCTTCAGCGAAATTGAGCAATGGACGGGTCTTTCTCACGGCCATGTTTCCCGCTATCTCAGCTTATTGCGTGACACCGGATTTGTGGAACGTCGCACCCCCCTTACCCAAGAAAACAACCCCGATACCCGCTTTGGCCGTTATTATGTTACCGATGCCTATTTGCGCTTCTTCTATCGCTTTTTAGCCACCCACCAGACCAAATTGGCGATGGGTCAGCAACAGAAAACGATGCAGGCCATTGAGACTGGGTTAGCCAGCTTTGTCGCCAGTAACACCTGGCCAGAGTTGTGTCAGGAATGGTTGTTGCGGGCCAGTGATAATAATGAACTGACCCTGGATGTGGAACGGACGGGACGGGAGTGGAAGCGCTCGTTTACCATTGATGTGGTCGGCATTAACGAGCAGACCAAAGTCATGGTTCTAGGGGCCTGCCTGTGGAATGATGTGTCTGCGGATGCAACATCGATGCGGGAGCTTGTCAATCGCACCCGAAGCGTTGTTCCTGGCCCGGAATGGAAGGTTTATTATATGGGTTTTTCTGTCGCTGGCTGGAGCGAAGAGGCTGAAGCGGAAATCGCCCGGCTCATCAAAACCGGCCCGACACGGAGTGGCTATGAGGTTCTGGGCTATCGTCTGCTAACTTTGGCAGAGGTAGATGCGGACCTGGCCCGTTGGACGCTGTAAGTCGTCGGTAACAAAAAAGCCAGATGATATGGCATCTGGCTTTTGTCTGTTGACCAAGCAAATAGTGACTTGATGGTTGCTCAACTATCATTTCAGCCTCTTTATTGAGGTGGGTACTTTTTTGTTTGGTCAGGAAAAGCTTAACACTGACAAAAGGCTGTGTCAAGACAACTTTTGTCGGTGAGCACGCCATAAACGGAAAAAAGCAAGTGTGTCCTCACTTGCTTTTCCGCCAAAAAGTTCTATATCGTCGCCCTGGTTCTTCGCTTTTAACCAGCCTCTTTTGTGGGGAGGGGGGATTTTTGTTCCCCAGCGGCCGCATTTCTATTGAGGAGGATAGCACAGGCGTCCTCTGGTGTCAACCGGTTCAGACCCTGCTTAGGGTAGGTTTTGGGTTGCATTCAGTTCGTCTGGGCTACGGCAATGAAGGCATTACCTTCGGCGGCGTTGTGCGAAGCTCAATCACGTCTCCTGACGTTACGAGCGCAACAAGGTGTCTGTTCGCGGCCGCATTCTCTGGCCCTTACCCCAGACACAACAACGCCCGCTCCTTCGCTTTCCTCATTGCCTGCTCACTTAGGGTGGCATAGTCCGGCGGTTACCGCTTTGTTGCGGCCGCAGCCCAAACCGGCCCCTCTGACCCCGCCCCCTACACCGGTGGAAGTAAAGTCAGCCACCCCCGCCCTCGTTGGCTACACCCCATCCCCCCACCGCGGAAACTGTTAAACATTATCCTTCTTTGGGCGCGGCCGCATTACACGCGCAAGACGCGCCCTGTTTTCGTACCTGGCTCATCAGCCGTCACCTGGACAAAACCGGGCGTGGCTGGCTCAATCTGGCTACCCTTACCTCAGCCCTGACCGATCCTAACTCAGCCACTTGTCTGTTAAGCCGCAAACGATTGAGGCAAATCTTGCTCAAGGGCGAAGGGCGTTACTGGACACACGATGTGCAGGGACGGCTTTGGTTACACGGAGCCGCTCGGGTCGCGGCCGCGTTAGGCGTGTCGCGTTTAACCGGTCAACCCGTGCAACTGCCCCTCGCCGCCCTCACCCAAACCCTAAAAGCCTGTAAAGCCCACCTTTACGCTGCCTGGCATAGCGGCCGCAAAAACCATCAACCCATCAGCCGCCAGGTACAACGCACCTTGACGGGCATTCCAGAACGGACTCAACGGGCTTATGGTCGCCTGACCCCGCTACAGGTACACACGAACATCGCCATCGGGGCCGAAGCGACACCTACAGCCATTGAAGAATGCGCCTGGCGACAGGGACAGGCCACCTTTGTTTTGCATGACCGACAAGGGCAACAAGGGCGACCGGGGCAACATTACCTGGCCTGGCAATTACCCAATAGCTACATCGGCCCGCATCCTTTGACCCCCAAAGGGAGACAGAAAAAGATCAACCGCCAGCTTGCAGACCTTGTGAATAAACGGGCGCAGGGCAACTGTGAACAAAAGGTTGAACAACTATTCTGTACCAATGGCAAAGATGCGAGTCTACTTTATCGGCAACGGCCAGATCATGATGTTTATTGGCCGTTGCGTACTCAGTCACAAGCAAGGTTGAAATTCTGGGGCGTGTTGCCTCAGGTTGGAGCGGGAAATTTGTTGCCGTCCTTATAACGGGTATTAATCTATTTTCTTTAAACAGGCACGAGGTGAATTTGTGTTCCTACCTGCAAAAAACATAAAAGGAGCCGCGGCCGCAACCCCACCAACTGCTCCACGGCCAGGGCATATCGTGACAACTGTTGTCGATAATCCTTTGTCGCTAGCAACGCAAATAATTCCGCTTCATCAGCTACTTCATCCGTTTTGTAATCCACAATCGTCCATTGACCCTCATAAAGATACAAGGCGTCAATAATGCCCCGCTCTACTTGACCATTTCTCGTCACCACATAGGGCAGTTCCGCCAGACGCCGCTCGGCCTGGTTCATCTGGGCATACAGGGGATGTTGGTGGAAGCGGTCAAGGAGTTGGCGGGTTTTTCGCTCGGCATCACGTAACTGGGCGTGGTCGGTCAGGCCATATTCTCTGGCCCGTGCTTCACACCACTGGGCAAAATCGGCCCCCGGAAAACGCCACAAAGCCAACGCCGTATGCACCAAGGAACCGACAACCCAGGCCGGAGCCGTTGGTTTTTGGGCCGTGGGCACAACCTGCCAGACGCGTTGGGGCTGTTCCGCTTCTTTGGGGTGTTCGTCAGTGACCGCGGCCGCGAACCTAAGTGGTGCCAATAATTCCGGTACAACAAACGGGGCGACGACCGCTACAGGTTCATCGTAAGTGGCATCATCACCGGTTATGCGCTGTCCTTCACCGACTACCAGGCGAACGGGGCTGGTGCCGACCTGAAGACTCATCTCATGGACGGTTGTGCCTGAGGGATTGATAACGGGCCAGGTCAGGTCTTGCCAGCCAGCTACCTGTCCAATCGTCTTCAGCCAGCCGGATGCGGTTGGTTTACCCTCTGTGTTAATCCCGATTACGCCGCTCACCAACACCATCTGTTCGGCTCGGGTAACGGCCACATAGAGCAGTCGCTTTTCTTCGGCCTCAGCCAGGGCCTTTTCTAGTGCCTCAGCCAGGCTAAACATAGCCGGTTTTTGCCCTTCATCATCCTGTAACTTGAGCAAAAGACCCAATTTTTCATCCAACAAAAGGGTGTCCTGGCCACCTTTGGCCCCATAACCGGCATCTCCCAGCACCACCAGGGGGAAACTCCAGCCCTTTGGCCTGATGCACCGACATAATTTGCACCACCCCTTCGGCTGTGGTGCGGGCTTCCCCTTCGCGGCTGCCACTTTCGCGCACGTTTCCCAGGTAAGCCAGGAACTCCTCAATGCGAATTCGTTCCGTTTGTTGGGCCTTGGCCAGGAGTTTCTGCACATTGCGGGCGGCCTGCTGTTGGCCTGTCTGCAACAACCCGGCCAGATAGCCGGTCTCGGCCATCATGTCCTGCAAGACATCGGCCACCGTCTGCCGCCCGGCCTGGGCATGCCACTGGCTGATCAGGCGAATGGCTCGAGGAGCGCGGGCCTGGTCTTCCGGTCGCGAAAAAGCCACCCCTTGCTGCAACCGCGCCCACCAGGATTGCCAGGTCGCGCCCTCGCCTGGGCCAGTTCGTACAAGGCCACATCGGATAACCCACACAGCGGCGAACGCAACAATCCGGCCAAAGCCAGATTATCCGAAGGGTCGGCGATGGCTTGCAGGGCGTTGAGCAAATCGCGAATTTCTGGACGCTGGTAGAAGCCCTGACCGGCTACCGTCACATAAGGCACACCCGCCTCGTCCAGGGCATTTTCATAAACGGCAAATGAGGTCGAAGCCCGGCAAAGAATGACCATGCCGCCATAAGCCAGCGTTTTAGCGTCGACCAGTTGGCGGAACCGTGCGGCCACCATCTGGGCTGATTGAGCCAGGGCCCCATCCCCTTTGGTGCCCACCCCAGATGCAGTTCCAAAAAAGGGGCCACAATGCCGGCGGCCGGGTCTGTCCGGGTCGGTTGCAAGGGGGCGAAGGGAGCTTCCCAGACGGGCCGGTTGGGGGCAGGTTCACCCAAAATGGGGCGGAGCAGATGGTTCATCGTGGCCAATAGCCCCTGATGGGTGCGGTATGATTCGTTGAGATCGCAGACTGTGCCTCTGGCGCGGGCAATATGATCCCGTTCAACCTGAAAAACAGCCACATCCGCCCCCCGAAAGCGGTAAATGGATTGTTTGGCGTCACCCACGATGAACAGTTTGTTGGGTTCGGGGCACAGGTGGCGAATGAGACGTAGTTGGCGGGCGTTGGTGTCCTGAAATTCATCTACCAGGAGTGCGCCCACCTGGGTTTGCCAATATTGGCGCACGGATAGCTGGGTTTCCAGCAGGTGCAAGGCCTTGGATTCCAGATCGTCAAAATCGAGGGCCAGCCGTTCGCTTTTGCTAGTTTGGTAATGACTGTTCGCGGCCGCGAACAAATCATGGCATAAAGGTAAACATCTCGGCCAGTAATCGATCCTGCTCGTTCAGGTCCAGCAAACCAACGGGGCCGCGCGCCAGGCGGTCCGCAAGCCCGCAAAGCGGCCTTCACCACCCCTATTTGCTCCTTGCCCCCCGGCCAATTTTTGACCGAACCCACACCCAAATTTATCTCATTCAGAACATGCAGATGTTGCCGCTGTTGGTTGACCGTTGTCCCCATTGATTCCAGAGCCGTGAGCACCTGGCGGCGCATCCCTTCCAGTTTATCATCGGCCCGGCTGGCCTGCTCCTGGCGCAAACAGCGGATGGATTGTTGCCAATCAGCCTGATGAAGCAACCGCTCGATCTGTTGGGTCTGGGCTTGCTCCAGGTGAGTGCGCCACAAGCCAGGAGTAAGGCCGCCCTGGTAGGCAAGTGAGCCAATGCCTACTGACTTTCATCTGGACTGATTCAGCAAAGCCAACAAGAGGTTGGCCAAGCCGGTTCACCCCAAAAGGTAAAGAGTGGGGTTAACCGCTCCTGGCGGGCGGCTTCGGCTAACGCCCATTCGACTGCCTGTGCCTTGAGCAGAAGCGTATCCCCTTCGGCCAACACCGTGAACCGGGGGTCCAGACCGGCTGAGGCGGGATGAGTGCGCAGAATTTCGCCACACAGGCTATGAATGGTGCTGATACGGGCCGAGTCCAGGGCCGCCAACCGCTCTTGCCAGAGATGGCGTTCTGGCTCGTCCATCTCCACCTGATACAAGAGACGATCTAGCTCCTGTCGTACCCGGTTACGCATTTCGCGGGCGGCTTTGTCGGTGAAGGTGATGGCGACGATGTGGCGCAGGGGGAGTTCGGCCAACAGGGAGAGGTAACGAGCCACCAACGTGCGCGTTTTACCGGTTCCGGCCCCGGCTGTCACAACCACATCCCCTTGCCGCGCTACCACGGCCCTATATTGGTAGGGACTAAGATTTCAGGCGGGTCGAGAAAGGGAAGTGGGTGTGGACATCCTGCTTAACCCCATGATTTGGGCCGGTAATGCCAACAATAAGCCTGCGCCGGACAATAGCTGGGACACCCTTCGGCGGGTGGATGAGGGCGGAATTGCCCGCTCCTCACTTGATGCACGGCTGACCAGGCATGGCCGATAGCCAGGGCGATGGCCTGTTCAATGCCGCCTTCGTAGGTGGCGAGGGTTAATGGGCTGGGTTCGCCCTGGCTGAAATGCCAGTAGAAGCCATCGACGGCCGTACCCAAGACAGGGCTTCCTGCATGGCCTGGGCATAAAGGGGGAGTTGGAGTTTGCGGCCGCGCACCAGTTCCCTGGCCGTAAAGCTGGCCGGGCCACCCAGTTTGTAATCAATGACCCGAATCTGCCCGGCCCCGTTGCGATACACCCGGTCTACGACCCCACGCACCAGCAATTGATCATCACTTCCCGCCGGATCCGCAATGACCAGAGGGTTGTCGGGCAGGCCAAACCGTTTCTCCTGATCAACGGGGACAAAATCAGAGCCTGTTGCGGCTAAAGCACGCAAAGAAACCACGACATTCTCGACTATCTCTTTTTGGGTGTGTGACCACCACGCGGCCGCACGGAAACCATAACGCCGGGGCGCGGCCGCAAAATGGGTTCGGCCAGGGCCGTTACGAACTGGGTTAAGGTGTCGCTCGCTCAGGGATGAGGGGGGGTCGGCGTAAACCCGCTCAAACAAGGCGTGATAAAGCGAACCTATCTGGCGCGCATCCAGCCCCAAAGCCGGTTCGGGGCGAGCTTCCAGCTTAAGCAGGTGACTGACAAAAAAGAAATGGCTACACGTCTGGTAATGCTCCAGGCGGCTAATGCTCCAGACATGGCGGGAACCGTAGGTCTCGCGCAGGGTTGAGGCCAGTTCTGTCAGATCACCATCCAGGGGGGTGGGATTAGCCAGTACAGCGGGCCTGGAATAGTTCGCTGGCGATGTGCCAGCCCGCGGCCAGCTCCGGATGCTGTTGCGCCAGCCAGGTCAGGGCTTCGGTGGGGACTGGCCCCGGTTGTTGGGCCAGGTTAATGAGCCATTCTGGGGCCGACGCGGCCGCGTCATCGGCGGTTTGCACAGGGGTGAGGCCGGTTAGCTGGCGGATGGTCTGCCAGAACGGTGAAGCTACCCATTCGGCCCCGGTATCAGCCAGGCGCGGCCGCAAAAGGAGCATCTGTTCGCGGCCGCGGCTGAGCAACTCATAGAAAAACTCCCGCTCGGCACTCTGGGTCGAAAGTTCCACCGGCATGTTAAAGCGGTCCCGCAGGGTCATCCGGTCGTTATCCCGCAGGAAAGGGTCTTCGCGCACCGGTTGGGGAAAACTGCCTTCACCTAGCCCCAGAACCGCTACGGCGGCAAAGGAGAGGCCCCGCGACTGGGGAATGTCCGCGATCAGCATAGCCGGTTGGCCGGGCAAGAGCGGGGGTCGGTAACTGTGGGCCTGGGTGGCACTGAGAAGCTCGGACATGAAGTGGGCATAGGTGATGGAGATAGGGCCAGTTGAACCGGCGAGGGCATCTTCGGCCCATACCAGCCCGCGCAGTAGCTCCTTGAACATCTGCAAAGCGGCCAGATCGTCTGCTTCGGTGGCGGCATTGGCCCGCACTTGTGCCACAATGCCCAAAGAGGTCAAGGCAGGCTGAGGATAGGGGCCAGCCAGCGCCGGATCAGGGCCGATGAGGGTTTCTAGCCAGCTCACATATTCGCGGAAGGAACCACTGATGGGTGGGGTTAGCCGTTGGCAGAAGCGCTCAAAAACGTCCCGGAGTTGTTGGGCGAAGACGCCCGTAGGTACATGACGGGGTGGCGGGGCCTGTCGATCCTCATCCTCGATATCTTCGCCTTCGGTTCCCCAGGCGGCTAATAAGGCCAGAGCCTCCTGCCACTGATCCAGCCCGGCGATAACCCGACCATACCGTGCGGCCGCGTCCAGCCGTTCTGCATCCCCTTCTTTCAGGTCAAGGCGGGGGCCATCGGGGCTGACGCGGCAGGTGCGCCACTTAAAATAGGGCGAACGCCAGGCCGAGATCACCCCCTGACGAGGTAAATGGGGTTGGTTTTGGGCATCGGGTAGAAATAGCCGCAACAGATCCAGCAAGGCCACAATAACTGGGCTTTGCCCCAGCGGTGAACCATCCGCCAGGCGCAGGTCAATGCCCATCTCCTGGGCTATCTGGCGGATGAAGGGGCGATATGGGCCAATATCGCGGGCCAGTAAGGCTACCTGAGTGGGGTGGTAGCCATCCTGCACGATTCGGGCTTTTAACCAGCGTAACGCGTGGCGCACCTCACCAGGAATGTCCGCGGCTTCAATGAGCGTCACCGGCGGGCCAGGGGTGATAGGTTTGGGGGGACCCGGTTGGAAAAGACGGCTCGCCAGATGGTGCAGAATGGGTCTGTTTGTTGGTGTATGGGGCAGTGGTTGGGCCTGAATGTTCAAGGCTTTTTCTATCTGCTGGCGTGTTTGAGCAAACCGGGGGTAACGACTGACGGCCCTGTCGTCGCCGGTTAAGGTGATGATCAGATGGCCCACGCGTTGGCTGAGCAGTTCTAGCAGGTTTCGCTGGATGGGGGTGAAGTCATCGAATCCGTCAATATAGAGATACGGCCAGGCCGCGGCCGCGTGCGGATGTTGGTTCAGGGCTTCGGCGGCTACCCAATAACGGCCAGCTCGGTCTACCCAATTGTGGGCCTGTAATTCCTCTTGATAAGCGGCATAAATATCGGCTAATTCCAGCAAGCGGGGTTCGTTACCCATGTGAGAGAACGCTGCCCGCAGGGCTGTTGGCTCCAGGCGAGCCGCTTTCCATTCCGCGATGAGGCGTTGCAACACCTGAATGAAACCCGGTTTGTCGGTCAGGGTGTGGTAATGTTTCAGAGGGCGTTGCGCAACGAGGGCCTGGAGTAGGCGGTATTGCACGGGTTCGGCCAGTTCGGTGACGGCGATTCCGGCACTGTCCAGGCAGTCTGCGACGAGGCGGTCGAAGGTGAGGATGAATCCCTATGGCGCCTCCCAACTGGGCCAGGCGGTCGCGAGCGGATTGAGCCTGGAGCTGGGTGGGCACACAGATGCGTACTTCGTGGTGCAGGTTCGCGGCCGCGAGGCGGGCTTGTTGGAGGATAAAGCTAGTTTTGCCTGCGGCCGCGGGGGCCAGGTAAACGGTTGTATTAGGCATAAGCGACTGAGGTATGGTAATTGACGGAAGAGAGGATTGTACCCTGAGGCTTGTTTTAAACCGATAATGATTTGCCGGACCCCCCTACCCTCTTTTGGACATGGTTGTGTTGTCCTACGCAAGAATTAAAACTAGTTCTGTCAAAGATTTTGTTTGTAGTGACCGCTTTAGCGGGCTGGTGCTAGCCCGCTATTGAAGATTTCCGAAATAACACGGGCATAGAGAGGAGTGAGCACGCCCACGTGCGAACGGGTATACACCAGGCGGCACGTAGGCGTGCCTTACTCCTCAATACCCGTATTAATTTGTTAAGCCTCAATAACCGTTGGCGAAATCTGCACAATATTCAAATTGAGAATTGCTGTTCTCTAGAACAAACGTTGGACGGAGCTACTGGTTTATTATATCCTTGTGCCAGTTGTTTCTTGGGGAATTCGCGGGGTGCGGCTAAATGGTGGGCTGGTCTTGTGTCTGCCCCATCGTGGGTAACCACAAGGGTTGCCCTACAACTCCTATACATCCTCTAAAATCCTGAAGATTCAAAAACCTTCCAATGAGGGGATTTCATAGTCGCCGCAAATGCGTAGACCCCGTGTAATTTAGCCTAGTGGAGACCACAATGACCCGCATTATTGCCATTGCCAATCAAAAAGGTGGAACTGGCAAAACCACCAGCACCATTAATCTGGTAGCCGGGCTGGCCCGGCGCCAGCAGCGCACGTTGTTAGTTGATATGGATCCCCAGGCAAATGCAACGGCCGTGTTTCTTGGGGTTCCTTTTGCCGCTGGCCCCCGTCAACCCAATATCAATACGGTTTACGAGCTTCTTGTGAATCAGGTGGCTGCCTCTCAGGCGTTGCATCGGATTACGTTGCGGCCTCTGACGGGTGATACGATACCTGCCACGATGGATATCTTGCCAGCCCATCTTGATCTGGCTTCGGCAGAATTAGAATTGGTAAACGCCTTTGAGCGAGAACGTCGCCTGCGACAGGCATTGGAGCCGATTCAGCGACATTACGATTTCATCGTTATTGACTGTCCCCCAAGCCTGGGATTATTAACTGTGAATGCTTTGATGACGGCTACCGAAGTGTTGATTCCAGTGGATACGGGTGTTTTCCCCATTATTGGCCTGAACCTGCTGCGACGCACCATTCAAATGGTGAGTCAGGCCAATATCCATCTACGCATTGCCGGTATCATTCCTACCCTGACTGATAGAACCGCACTTTCTCGTGATACCCATGAGGAGTTAGCGACCACCTTCGGCGAACTTCTTTTACCGGCGATTCCGCGCCGGGTTGCCATAGGGGAAGCCCATGCCGCCGGGCTTGATATTTTTGCCTATGACCCCCAGGGCGATAGCCGTGTCGCGTATGGTGAATTAGTAGCGGAGGTGATTCGCCGTGGCTAAGAAAAAAACCAGCTTGTCCAGCACATTGTTCCAAGATATTAACCCCTACGGACAGAGTCAATTGCCTGTTTTGGATGCTGCTCAGGCAATGACCTATCAAATTTCGACCATTTTGCCCGATCCTGATCAGCCCCGGCAGTTACTACCGTTAGATTATTTAGAAGCGTTATGGAAAGGACAATGGACGCCTGAGGAAGCGTTGCAAGCCTGGTTGGTAGCGGGGGGTAATGGGGAAGCCCGGAAAATTGCCAAGTTGCGTGAGCTAGCCGACAGCATTGCCCAACATGGTTTGATTAATCCTATCACGGTGCGCTCGCCTGCCGCTGATGAACAAACACCGATTGGGGTTCGTTTTGTTATTATCACCGGTGAAAGGCGTTATTGGGCCCATGTGTTGCTGGCGATTGAGGGACGTGAAATCAAACATGGGGATGGGTCACAAGCGCCGGGCCAGATTCAAGCGGTTGTTAGTGCTCCGGGTATTTTGATTCGTGCCCATCAACTTATTGAAAATTTGCAGCGCGAAGACATAAACGCAATTGAGAAAGCCTGGGGTTTGTGGGCGTTGCGATATGAACTCTCCGGGGTGAACTATCGTTCACCTTTTGTGGCTGGCGGAGCCGTTGCGGAGCCGGAAGCCTGGGTGGAACGCGGGGGTGAAACAGAAGCAGATGAAGTATCAGCCCATGCTTCGCTTGTGCCGTGGAAAACTGTGTGTGAGACGGTGGGAGTTTCTTCACGCTACCGCATTTATTTAACGAATGTGCTTCAGTTGTCCCGAGAAGCGCAAATCATTATTCAACAATATGATCTGGCCGAGATGGTGATCAGGCCGGTGGTGCAGAAACTTCGCCCATATCCTGAGTTGCAGTTGCAGGCATTGCAGCAGATTGTGGCCTGGCAAGAGGCCAATGCGCAGGATACCGATGAGCGGCGGGATGTGACCCGGGCGGCTGAATCGCTGGTGGAGCAGTTATTACGACAGAAGGATGTCGCGGCCGCGCCCGTCAGCTTTGGGTTATCGACAACTAATTTGCCCACTGTGCGCACTTTACACAAAGGGTTGTATCGGGTGTTACGTCTGTTGCAACCGCTAGACGAAAAAGAGCTAACCCAAATGGCTCATGAGATGAGCCAGAGTAAAGATGCGGACAGTGTGTTTCAGGAGTTAACAACCCTGCAACAAAAGCTGGCCTTTCTCCTGGCGCAGGTGCAAGAGTCACAAGAGAGTCGTTAGCTGCACCTATTGGCCCGCCTTAAGCTGGCCCAAGCCCGCCCCTTGCCTTCGACAAGCTCAGGTAACGGCCTGGCAGTTACGAACAAGTTCGATAGGGCAGCTTACGGCGAACAAGTAAATTTACATAATATTGCGTACTTGGAGTGGGATCAATGGTGTATGAGGGTGGAGCCGTTCATTTGGTGTGACCAGAACAACCAGAGCACCTTGTAGGTCAATTTCTTGCACAGGGAAAAGAAAAGTATGCCCGGATTTGGGTTAGGCCCGAAACTTAATAACAACCTGCTCCCTCACCGAGGTTTATCATGAGTTCTAGTCCATCTCTAGTGATTGTGGGTGGTTACGCTCCGGTTGATGAACCGGGCATTTATCTATTTCATTTTGACGAGGCGAGCGGTGGGTTGACGGCTCACGGCAGCTATACCGGCATCACCAATCCCTCATTTCTGGTGCATCATCCGCGGCAACCGTGGTTATATGCGGTAGCGGAGACGAGTGAACATGGAGATGGCTTACCAGGAGCAGTGTGGGCGTTGCGCTTCGCGGCCGCGTCCTCAACTTTGCACCCCATCAACCATCAACTTAGCGGGGGCGATCACCCCTGCCACTTACAGATGGACAGGGCCGGTCGGTGGTTGTTGGTATCCAATTACAGCGGCGGTTCGGTGGCGGTGTTGCCCATTCTGGCCGATGGGGCCTTGGGTGAACGAACTGACCTGGTGCAACATGAAGGCCACAGTGTGCGCCCTGACCGGCAGGAAAAGGCTCATGCCCATTCGGCCCGCTTTAGCCCGGATGAGCGGTTCGTGTTGGTGGCTGACCTGGGGCTAGACGAGGTTCGGTTGTATGCGTTTGATTCTCAAGCGGGCCAATTGACTCCCCATAGCCATGTGGCGACTCGTCCCGGAGCGGGTCCCCGCCATATGACCTTTCATCCCCGCGGCCGCACCCTCTATGTCGCCAATGAGTTAAACAACACGGTCACGGTCTATGGTTATGACGCGGCCGCGGGCCAATTGCAAGAGCGCCAAACCCTGGATACCCTGCCGCCCGATGTGCCTGACAACATCGTGGCCGACATTCACCTTGATGCGTCGGGTCAGCGGTTGTATGTCTCTAACCGGGGGCATAACAGCCTATCGGTTTTTAACGTGGAGCCGGATGAACAATTAACCCCGTTGGCCGTGGCTTCCTGTGGGGGCAACTGGCCGCGCCATTTTAGTCTGACGCCGCGCGGCCGCGGCGTACTCGTCGCCAATCAATATAGCCATCAGGTGTCGGTTTTGCCCTTGTTGGCTGGCCCCGAAGCCATTGGTCCCTTGATTGCCCAGGTTACCGTTCCTCGCCCGTCTTGTGTGATAAGCCAGCCAGAAAAATAGAGCTTTTACGAAAGAGCTTGAGATATTAACAGGAATTACCATGCACCTTGCTGTCACTGGCGGCCGCGGCCGCATCGGCGCGGCCGTCATCAAATTAGCGTTGTCACAGGGGCATCGCCTCGTCAATATTGACCGCGAGGCCCCGGCTGAGGCTCAATCTGAGGTTTGCTACATTAACGCTGATCTCACCGATTATGCGGCCTTTGAACGAGCAATCCGGGGCTGTGAGGCGTTAATTCACCTGGCGGCTATCCCCCAGCCGTTCGTCCAACCGGATCATGTGGTACACAATAACAATGTGGTTGCCAGTTACAATGCGTTAGCCGCGGCCGCGAGCCTGGGCATTCAGCGTGTCTGTCTGGCCTCTAGTATCAATGCCACCGGAGCCTTTTTCAGTCGCAGGCCCCACTATGATTACTTTCCGCTAGATGAGCACCATCCCACTTACAACGAAGACCCGTACAGCCTGTCGAAATGGCTGGCTGAACAGCAGGCTGACTCGTTTGCCCGGCGGTATGAAGGGATGGTCATTGGCAGTTTGCGTCTACACGGAACCCGTCCGGAGCGGCCGCCAACGCCAGACCCGGATAGTGAACGAGCCAGGTTAGCGGCAAAGCAATTGTGGGGATATACGCGGCTGGACGCGGCCGCGCACGCCTGCCTGCTCAGCGTCACAGCCGACTTCCGCGGACACGAGCGGTTTTACATCGTGGCCCCAGAAACGATGATGGATGTACCTTCAATGGACTTGAAAACCCGTTTCTTCCCCGATGTCCCTGTGCGCGGCAACCTGAGTGGCTACCAGGGGTTTTTTGATTGTACCCGAGCCGAACGGCTGTTGGGCTGGAAACACGACGAGCCTGGAGTTGTGGCTGAGTGATTCTGAAAGACCCATGTCATTGTCACCCCACACCCGTTAGTACCTTACGAGTTAACTTCTTGGTCCGTGAGCAAAGTTTAACCGCAGATTTAGGGGATTAACGCAGATTTCTTTAATCAGCGAAAATCGGCGTTAATCTGCGGATAAATTTTCTGGTTTATCCAGGTTAGGGTTTGAGCGAGTAAACCATATGCACATTCAACCTTCCCGCGACGATTTAGTACAACTGACGCACCTGAACCCGTTTGACCGCTTTGCCGATGGGCGGCCGCACGTGCCCGATGACCTTCTGGAGCGGCTGAAACAGGTCACCACCGAAGAAGCCTGGGGCGTGTTAAGAAATCATGGTTATCACCGTCAATTTGAGGGCCACTGGATGCAAACCCATCCGGGCACCATTCTGGTGGGAAGGGCGGTCACGGCCCAATTTTTGCCCCATCGCCCCGACTACCACCAGGCCATCCAGCAGGCGGGCCTGGCCGAAGGACGGAGCCACATTGGCGGCCAGAACTCCTGGATTATCGAGACGCTCCAGCTTCATGATGTGATGGTGGTAGACATCTTTGGCAAGGTAAAAGATGGCACCGTAGTGGGTGACAACTTGGGGACAGCCGTACAGACTCGCACGCGGGCGGGAGCGGTCATTGACGGCGGCATTCGTGATTATCAGGGGTTGGTACAACTTAATGAGGTGAACTTTTTCATGCGGGGTGTCGATCCCACGGCTATCGCCGATGTCACCCTGGCGGGTCTTAACATCCCCATCCGCTTGGGCGGTGTGACTGTGTTACCCGGTGATGTCGTTCTGGGTACACCCACCGGCGTCATTTTTATTCCGCCCCATCTGGTGCAGGAAGTTGTGGAACAAAGTGAGGCCATTCGGGTGCGCGATGAGTTTGGCAAGTTGCGCTTGAGTCAAGGCAAGTACACCAGTGGCGAAATTGATGTACCCACCTGGCGTGAGGACATCGAAGCCGATTTTCAAGCCTGGCAACAGGCTGGGTGAGGGGGAACTCTGGGAACTCTAGGAACTCTAGGAACTCTGGGAACTCTCGGAACTTGCCACCTGCCACTCTGCCACCTGCCACTCTGCCACCTGCCCCTCTGCCACCTTCTTACCGGAGAACCCTATGTCCAACATTCTTGATATTGCCAGACCAGAAGATCATGTTCGCACCTATAGTCGGCCCAGTGACTTGAAAATCACCGATTTGCGCACGGTGACAGTGGGGTGGGATGGGTGGCGATTTACGCTGATTCGCCTGGACACCAATCAGGGTCTATGCGGTTACGGTGAAGTACGTGATGGGGCGGGTAAAAGTTATGCGCTCACGCTTAAGAAGCGGCTAATAGGCGAAAACCCGTGTCAGGTAGACAAACTATTCCGTAAAATCAAACAGTTTGGTCACCATGCCCGGCAGGGCGGCGGGGTCTCGGCGGTGGAGATGGCGCTGATGGATTTGGCGGGTAAGGCGTATAACGTGCCCGCTTATATGTTGGCCGGGGGCAAGTTTCGCGACCGGATTCGCATGTATTGTGACACGCCCAACGAGCCGACGGGTGAGGCGATGGGGCACAAGTTGGCCGAGCGGTGGGAACGGGGGTTTACCTTGCTGAAAATGGACGTGGGTATTGCTTCACTGATGGGTGTTAAGGGAGCGCTTTCCTGGCCGTTGGGTGTGTTGCCCGATGATCCGGTGGCCCACCACGATGGGCGCGATATTCGCCACATTATGCACCCATTTAGCCATGTGCGGCTGACACAGAAGGGAATTGCCCTGCTGTGTGATTATGTGGCTGAGGTGCGGGCCATCATTGGTGATGAGGTTCCCCTGGCGGTGGATCATTTCGGCCACATTGGGTTGGATGATTGTCTCCGGTTGGGGCAGGCATTGGAGCCTTTTAACCTGGCCTGGCTGGAGGATATGGTTCCCTGGCAATACACGGAGCAATGGAGCCAACTGGAACGAGCGTTGCATACGCCGGTGTGTACGGGTGAGGATATTTACTTGAAAGAAGGTTTTTTGCCGCTCTTACAGGCGCGAGCGGTCAATATTATTCACCCTGATCTGGCGACAAGTGGCGGGATTTTGGAAACGAAGAAGATTGGGGATTTAGCGCAGGATGCGGGTATTAGTATGGCCCTGCACATGGCGGGAACGCCGATTAGTACGATGGCGAGTGTGCACTGCGCGGCCGCGACCGAAAACTTCATTGGCCTGGAGCATCATTTTACCGATGTGCCCTTCTGGAATGATTTCATTGATGGTGTGCCCAAACCCATCATCCAAAATGGTTTCATCCCTGTACCCGACGGGCCGGGGTTAGGTTTTACGATTAATGAAGAGGCGCTCAAAGCCCATCTGCTCCCCGATGACCCTGGTTTTTTTGAGCCAACAGCCCACTGGGATAACGAGAAAAGCTGGGATCGTTTGTGGTCGTAATGCGCTAACCCGGACAAGCCAGACAACGAACGTAGAGGGGCAGGGTTGCAGGGTTGCAGAGTCGCAGAGTCGCAGAGTGGCAGAGTGGCAGAGGGGCACGAAACGATTTTATTTTGCCACCCAGCAATTCAAAATTTAGTTGAAGAAAAAAAAAATTTGTGCATCTGTGGAAAAATTTCATTCATCCTGGTGAGGCCCCCATGGGAACTCCTACGAAAATAGCCACTGAAGAATGAAACACGGATAAGAAGGAACACGGATAAAGAAGGAGTTCCTAGAGTTCCTCTGAGTTCCTACGAGTTCCCGGCGGTTTTCATCCCTCTTGGTGCGCCGAAGCATCCCGTTCACCTGGCTCGTCGGGATTCTTCCTCGAAGACTCGTCAGAATGACAGTTCAAGCGTTTTGGTTAATTACCGAATCAATTGAGAACTGCTCTTTGCCACTCTGCCCCTTGCCCCTTTGCCCCTCTTCACTCCCGCACAAACCCCACCTGATCCAGATACACCGCCCCGGCCTCTGTGCCAGTAAAGAAGAAGCGAATCACCTGAATCGCGGCCGCGTCAAAGTCAGGATTAGCCTCTTGGAATGCCGATAAGGGTAGGGTGTAGGTCTGCAAAACCCGCTCGAAGGGAGTTTCCAGGGTGATTTTGTAGCCGGGCAAGGGGGCCAACCAGTCCGCTTTAACCAGTTGGGCGGGCAAGGGTGGGTAGACCGGGCCAAATTGGCTCAGAGGCAAACGGGCGATCTGACCGTCAGCCGTTTCTAGTTCGATGGTTACGTTGATCGGTGTTGGTTCATCCAGGGCGGTGGTCAGGGCAAAAGTGAGGGCGTCATCGGGGGTGAACGCGGCCGCGTCCCCCAATTCCATACCCACTACCGGCTCACTGCCTGCGTCCCAGGCCAGATACAGGGCACTGTTCTGCTGTTTCGTGGTGCCATCGCGCAAAAGCAGGGGCTTCGTCGCCCAGGTCGTCATGCCTGTTGTCCAGGTCCTGCCACCCGGTTCATCCAGACTGGTGGGGGCCGAACTGGGCCGGTTACTATCTACAGCGACAAACGCGGCCGCTTCATATTGGGTGACGATGATTCCCTCGGGAAGCCAGGGGTTCTGCGCCATTGGGTTCGCAAACAGAACACGATAACCGGCTTCGTCTCGCAATGAGGCTTCCAGAAAGGCGGTGATAAACACCTGGGCCGCCGCCTGTTGGTCAGCGCCGCTGAGTAGCGGCTGGCGGTTCAGCAGAAGTGAATTAAGCCAGCCCCGATCCCGATTGGCCCAAACGGTATTGAACTGGCCATGATTCCCCTGGTAGAGATACGCCAGCGCCTTAAACCCATCGGGGTTATCGGTGAAGTTCACCCGGTTGTATTGCGCCTGACCATACAACACAAACGTATCGGCGTCGTGGCCGCCCCCCAGGAGCAGGTAGTTGCTGTGCGGGATGGTCAGCAATCTTGCCGGAAGGTTTGGTGTTGCCGTCGCTGGGAGCGATGGCGACGACGGCTTCAATGCCAAAACCAAACTCATCCGCCGAGGAAACACGGGAGACTGGGGGCGCGACCGACTCGTTCATTTGCGCGGCCGCGGCCACGGCCTCACCCCCCCGTGAATGACCAATCAGGGCTACATGCGCCAGATCAACCCGCCCATAAAACGGGTTGTCCGGGTTGTCATTCCAGCCTTGCCACACCTGCAAATGTTTCAGCAGGAGCCAGGCACGTAAGGGCATCTCGGCCATGCCGCCATCAATGAACATCATACCGTTGAGATAGTTTTCATCCACTGAGACGGCGATATAACCATGTGAGGCCAGATGTTCGCCCAGGTAGGCATAGCCGGGGTCTGAGTCTTCGGTCATGGCGTGGTTGCCATGCACGATGAGGACAATAGGGAAGGGGCCATCGCCTTGGGGATACCAGACGAGACCGTTGAGAGGCAGTTGGGTGAAGTCAAAATCCCAATACCAGCGAAAGTAACTGCCACCCAGACCAGGGTAGCCGGAGAAGATTTTGGCGCCATCTACCGGTTGGGTCAACAAGACGGCCTCATCACCGAATTCGGGGCGACCGGTCACATCACCACTGCCATAGGTGAGGGTTTGCACAGTGTAAGGGCCGGGTAAACCAGGGTTGGGCAGAGAGAGAGGCGTGGTTGGGGTCGCGGCCGCGCTCTGGGCCAGGTAATTATCCGTTCCCGGCAGGAACACCCAGGCCAGGTAGGCCAAATTCAGGGCAAAGGCGGTGGCGATCAGGGTGTTGCGGCCGCGCTCTGACCGTCCTTCTAAGCGGGCCAGGGCCACAATAGCCCCCGTAATCGCCAGCAGGATGATGAGCAGTTCACCCACCGGGGGAATCATGATGTGCTGGAAAAAGCTCTCTGGCCAGAGTAAATCCCCGGCAATGTAGAAAAACACCCCCAGGATACGGCCAATCATGACGGGGGGGATGGTGTGGAGACGGTTCGCGGCCGCGGTCAGGCGCAGGCGGGGCAACACAAACCCCAACACCTTCCACAGCAGGGAGACCACCCCATCGCCTAATGAGACGATGGCAAACCCCAAAAAAGCCATCACTGCACCACTGAAAAGTCGGCCCAGACCAAAATCATTCTCCAGGCCAATCAAACCAGAAACAAAAATGGTCCCCCACAAAGCCCAGCGGGCCAACGCCTGACCAAGAATGATCCAGGTCGAAGGGGTAACAGACCGGCTCACCATTGTTGCCGGGAGTTGTTCAGGGGTTAAAACAGGGGAACTGGTAGCCATCACAACCTCACTATGTTTATTATTCAACCGCCAGGCCGCCGCCAGTGGCGATGAAGAAAAGGCCTCTACAAAAGTGGTACACCAGCTGCCTTGCATGGCTTTGCCCATAAGCCTGGGCAAGGCTACATCACCACACCCAGTACACCATAGGGCTAAAGTAGTGCATAACACCAAAAGCTGGGTGAGTAAAGCTGCGTGAACCTACGACACTTTCCGTGCCCGGGAAAAGCCCCAGTAAATTATCTCTCCCCCTTCGCCATAAGCATTCATGGCGGCAAAGAGAAAGACGAAGGGGAGAAGGGGCAGAGCTTTAACGACAAGCGCGGCCGCAAGCGGATTGCCAAACACCACCATAAAAACGGTCAAGCCCCCGGCTAAGGCGATGGAGAGGAAACGGGCCTAAGATGCGCCAGGATGAAGGGCGAGTCATGATGAGGGGGATGGGGTCTGCGGGCGCGTCCAGTTTTCCCAGTGCCAGAAAAAAGTCGTGCCGGTTCCGAGTCAAAAACCACAAGAACCCGGTCATCAACAGTGCCAACGTAAAGCGCGGCCCCTGAACCACCAACATATCATGGATAAAGCGGTTATCCCCTACCAATCGCGCTTCCCAACGCAAGGTCGAAAAAGCTCACGCACTCCCCAATCAAGGCTCAACAAAACAAGCAAAACCCAGGCCAATGACCGTAAGGGGTTTGAACGTCGGCCAGAGCAACGTGGTCATTAGCAAAACAACAGCACAACCTACTTTGGCCGGGTATAGCCAGCCTGGAATGGAATTGGTCAATTCGAGCCAGAAAACATCGGGCAGAATCGAAACCGCTAACGTCACCACCCAGGCTACCAACGTCATGACCGGAATACGGCTATATTTTGAAGTAGACACCGCAACTGTACTCATGGTTTATTCCTTACTTACTCACGTGTCACTCGCTACCCCTCAACATCAATCGTTTCGCTATAACCCCAACCATGGCGGCGACGAATGTGCAACTGAGTCGGTCGAATCTCCACCAGGCGACTCCATTGCGCTTCCGGTTTGCGGTATAGACTTAGGTCAGGCGGGTAGTCGGCACTATCAAGTATCAAGGCCAGCCCCCGGAGTTGCCAATCGGATGTTGTCACGACGGCTTCTGGCTGGTTTTCTAGATTCAGCACATGGTCAGAGGTGGCGGGTAACAGCAGGTACAAGTGCATATCAACCGCTTCACAGGAGAGAAGTGTGGCCTGTAACTCAGCTGGCCCATAGGTAGACAAAGTGGCGGAACGAACGGTCGCCAGTGTCTCAATGACGCGTTGGCGTAGATGGTCTAACATGATGCACCTGTGTTGTTAGAAAGGAGCAATTTGGGAGCATGTTGCCAGCATAACAACAACGGTTGCGGTTAGCGTCTAACTTTGGTTACGTTTGGGGTTATGTTGAGAAGTAGGCGAGTAGGCGAGTGGGGGTGCTAGAGAAGGTTTAGTTCGCGGCCGCGGGCGACAGCTTGCGTGCGGTTCTGGGCATCTAGCTTGCTGAGGATGTGGTTCAGGTGGCCCTTTACTGTTCCCAGGCTGATAACCAATTGATCGGCAATGGTCTGGTTGGATGCCCCATCCGCCACGAGAGACAGGATTTCCAGTTCACGACTAGTCAGGGGATCCAACAAGATGTCAGGTGTAGACGGCTCGTGCATCTGAGCCAGGAGATGGGTGACATAAGGGGTGCGGGGGGTCACTTGCCTTAACAATTGGGCCAGCGGTCGTCCTTCGTTGATGAACAGTCGGCCAAACTGTTCCGGTTCGGCCAGGGCCAGGGCACGGTTCAGACAGGCCAGGGCACGGTCTATCTGGTGTTGTTGGGGCTAGAGCCAATGCCTGCAATAGGCAAATTTCACGATTGAACCATCGCGCCCGGCCAATTCTGCTGGGCGTAGCAAGCGAGCCAGGATGGTCAACGCTTCAAGGGCACGCCCTTCGGCCAGGTAGAGACGCACCAGGGTGAGTAAGCCCATTTCATGCTGGAAGTCGGGCAGCGTTTCCGGGCTGATGCCTTCATTTTCTAACTGCCAGGACGCTTCAAACAGTTTGCCTTCAGCCAGAAGCAACCGGGCGGTGGTGGCGGTGAGAAACCGTTGTTCGGCGGTAAGACTAAAACGATGGACGAGTTGCGCGGCCGCGTCCAGATGTTGCTGCATTATTTCCGGTGTACCCTGCGCCTGGGCCAGTCGAGCCAGCGTCAGATGAGCCGTGAGCACCACGCGAGGTTGTCCGCCCGGCCAGATTTGGGCCAAAGCCGTGGTGATCAGTTGTTGGGCCTGAGCCAGATCATTCCGTTCATAGGCCAGAACACCCCAGCCGATAGCGGCATAGGCGGGCAGAGCCAGCCAGCCCTCTTCATCTCGTGCGGCTAACAGTTCCAGACGGTGCCAACATTCGGCGACCTCATGCAAACGCCCTTGTGCCCAGCACGCTTCTACCTGATGGGACCAGGCGGCAAAGGCCAGGTAAAGGTCATTCAGTCGTTCACAGGCCAGTGCGGCCTGGTGGAAGGTGGTGATAGCGGAACGGGCCTGTCCCTCAGCCAGTTGGGCTAATCCTAGACTAATCATGGCTATCTGTCGCCAATGAACGTCATACGCAGGCAGGTTTTGCAGAGCCGTTTCCAACCAGGTAATAGCAGTGGCGGCTTCCTGGCGGTGCGCGGCCATGGCGCCCTGAATAGCCGCCCAGTGACCATAATATTTTTGGGTTTCTGGCTCGTCCGGGGGTAGGGTTGCCAGTTGTTGCCCGGCTAGATGGACTCTGTGCGCGGCTTCGGCCCAGCGGTCGTGCAGGAAGAGGAGCCAGGCATGAAGCAGGAGAAGGCGCAGACGACTGAGGAGCAGTTCTTCGGGTAAGCCATTGAGCCAGGAAAGGAGTAACCCTAAATGACCTTGTAACCAGATACGGTTCGCGGCCGCGTCAATTAAATCCGCCGCCATCTCATTGTCGGGAATGGCCTGGGCATGACGGATGGCCCGTTCCGTATGGCCGTTGGCGGCGTACCAGCGGGCGGCCCGGCGATGTAATTCGGGGATGAGGTCGGATTGGGTTTCTTGCAGACGAGCCTGGAGCGTTTTCGGCAACGAGGGTGTAGTAACGGAACCATTGGCCGGATTCGTCCAGGGGGATCAGGAAGAGGTTGTTTCGGGCCATGTATTCCAAAATGAATTGAGAGTGGAGAGTCGGGCCGGGCAACTGGAGATCAAGGGTACGCTCTACGGGCCACGCTTTTATCTCTGTTACGGCATCACACAGGGGTGCGGTAAGCCGATCTAACAGGGTCGTTTGCAAGAGGAATTGTTGCACCAAAGGGGGGTGGCGTTGCAGAACCTCTTCTACTAGATAGGCGAAGATATGGCGATGGGTCCCGCCAAAGTCAGTGATGAACTGGGATGTCGCGGCCGCGTCCAGGCCCCGTAAAGAAAAGGCCGCCAGTTGCAGTCCGGCGATCCAGCCTTCGGTACGTTGGGTCAACACGTCTGAGGTGGTCACTGCCAGCGGATGGCTGAGGGTTTTTTGGAGAAATTGGGTCGTTTCGCTGGTCGTAAAACGCAGATCGGCAACTCGAATCTCGTTCAGTTCGCCGCGCACCCGCCAACGCGAGAGAGATAAGGGTGGGTCGCTTCGGCTGGCAATGATCAGATGAAGTTGGGGGGGCTGGTGTTCCAGGAGAAAGGCCAGGGCGGTGTGAATAGCCGGGTTGCTGATGAGGTGATAATCGTCCAGGATCAGCCCTAATTTGCCGTCCAACTGGCTGAGGTCATTGATGAGCAGGGTCAGGATTGTTTCGACGGGGACAGGTTGATTAGATTGGAGTCGAGGGAGTGCGGATTGGCCTACGGTCGCGGCCGCGGTTTGCAACGCCGCTATCAGATACGTCATAAAACGGGTCAGGTCATTGTCGTGTTCATCCAGCGACAACCAGGCGAAATTATGAAGGATGAAGGATGAATTATGAAGGGGTTGTTCTTCATAATTCATCCTTCCTAATTCATAATTCCTGATCCACCCGGCTAACAAAGTTGTTTTGCCAAACCCGGCTGGGGCCGAAAGAAGAGTGAACCTGCCACCCAGACCGCTGTTTAGTTGTTCCATGAGGCGGGCACGGGCAATGAACCCAGGGCGAACCTGGGGGTAATATAACTTGGTTGGCAACAGAAGCTCAGTCAAGGGAACCCCAATTGCTTGTTAGACCTAACCCGGCACTGTGAACAGACCAGTTCGATTGAATCAGGGCATAGTGCCAGGTTCAGATCATTTCTCTGTATTTGGTTTGTAAGCAAACTTATAGAGGGCAAAAACAACGAGCAGGATAACGGCCAATGCGGCCGAAATTCTCGGATCAAGCATCGCTGTAAACAAAACCAACAAGGCGGCAATGATGCTCCATGTACCTTCATGACGGTCGTTCATGGTAAGTCTCCCAAAAGGTAGAGTGCCGGTTATTTTAAGAGGCCAAGATTTGCAACAATGCTTCCAGGTAAAAGACCTTTATAAGGCCACTAAATAGTATAACGCCAGGTAGTACCAGGGTACGAGTGATCGGGGAAAAGTACAAACAGAGGGTGATCTTCAACCGAACCAGAAAAACATAACCTCAGGCGTAACTTTGGTTAGAGGTTCATTCCCTCATTTTCCCTGTATCCTGAATCTGTTGTGTTAAGCGCAACCAGATGAAGCCACCCTAATTAGACGCAGTAGATAAGTGATAAAAGGAAACCCATGATGAAAATTCTCGTTTATGGTGCCGGTGTGTTAGGCAGTCTGTATGCGGCACGGTTACAAGAATCAGGACAAGATGTGACCCTCTTAGCACGGGGGGAGCGTCTGGCTCAATTGCAGAAATATGGCCTTGTCCTGAAAGATAGTGAGACAGGTCAGCAAACGACAACGCCAGTAAACCTGATGGAGCAGTTAGGGCCAGACGATTGTTATGACGTGGTGCTGGTTGTGGTGCGTAAGAATCAACTTCGTGAAGTGTTGCCTAATCTGGCAGGCAATCGTCACAGCCCAACGTTCCTCTTCATGGTCAACAGTGCTTCTGGTCCAGAGGAGCTGGTGCGAGCAGTCGGCCAGGAACGTGTTCTCCTGGGCTTCGCGGGTGCAGGCGGCACGCGTGAGGGTCATGTTGTCTCCACCCTTATCCTTTCCGGACAGTCACAACCCACCACAATCGGTGAACTAAACGGACAGACAACACCTCGCCTGCAAATGATTGCAGAAGCTTTGCGGCAGGCGGGATTTCCGGTGGCTCTTGAGGCCAATATGGATGCCTGGCTCAAAACGCATGTCGCGCTTGTCTCGCCCATTGCCCAGGCCATCTATCTGGCTGGCGGCAGTAACTATCGGTTGGCACGAACCCAGGAAGGTTTGACTCTGATGCACCGGGCTATTTGTAGAGGGGTTCCAGGTTTTGCCGGGCACTTGGTGTTCCCATTACTCCGGCACGCCTTGCAAAATCTTATAGATACCCCAGAAGCCGAGATGATTGCCAGTTGGCAGAAGACCATGTCCACGCCTCGTGCTGGAAATGACGATGGCCCGCCACGCCTGCCGCACGGGACGGGCCCAACAGTTGGCTGATGAATTTTGTGCGCTTATCTCATTAACAGAGGTGGAGACACCAGCTATCCATCGGCTATACGCTATCTTGATCCGGCAACACCAACCTTTGCCCGAGGATAATATGCAGATGGATGAAACAAGCCACCGTTGACACAGTTCAGACAACCATTATTTCTCGTCCGGTACAATGTAAGGATTACGAAAAGGGAGGCGGATTCGCCTGGGGCAGTTCGACGTTGGGAAGGCAATGCTGGTTTTGACGAAAAGGAAACAGGGAACTCCTGATCGGCACAACAACAGTCAGTTTTTGAACAAAAGAAAGAAGATTGAGCCAATATCACGAACGATTGTTGTTCAGGGAGTGATTCTCGCAAACTGATGCGCCGTGACAAAACGCACCCAGGGTGCATGACCCTTTAGCCCTAATTTTTTCCATCCCCGTTACTGCCCGGTAGGTATCTACTGTTTTGACGCTAATTGTGAGCTGTTCGCCTATTTCTTTACTGGTGTAACCCATAGCTACTTGCTGCAATACCTCTTGTTCCCGGTCACTTAACGTTTGCCACAACTGCTGATCGTCCGCGACCGGAGCCGCCCAGGGCCATCAGCGGTCGCACGCGCCTGGTCACAGCGGGAATGCACCACCATTTCGCCACGCATCACGGCTTGAATGGGCGGCAGAACTCCACATCGGCCGCTTTTTTGAGCACACACCCAATAACCCACTGCTCCGGCTTTCAGTGCCTGCCGTAATACCCTTCATCCTGGTGCATCGTCAAAATCAGCACCCGGATAGCCGGGGGAGCGTTGCCGCAGGAGTGGCAGCTCCAATCCGCCCAGGCGCGGCATTGTCAAACCTAACAAATCACATCTGCTGTAACTACTGTTTCCAACGAGGGGCCAACAGTTCCGCACCATCGGCGGCCTCACCGACGACCTGCATATCGGCACGCGCATTGAGCAGGGCCGCCAACCCGGCCCGCAGTACGGCGTGATCATCCGCCAGAAGTATGCGAATCGGTGTCATACGGGTACCTCCACAAAGATAGTTGTGCCTCGTTTAGATTGGATTCGATGGTCAACGTCCCATTGAGCAGTTCGGCTCGTTCGCGGATGCCGTATAACTTGGTAGGCGTTCGCCATTGAGGCCAGGTTGGGATCAAAACCAGTGCCATCGTCTTCGATGATGGTATGCACCTGACGCCACGTGTTGTTCTAACAAAACACTGACTGTCTCAGCTTTGGCATGACGGGCGACATTGGTTAACCCTTCCTGAACAATGCGATAGAGGGCGGTTTCTATGGTTGCCGGTAGGCGTTCCTCTCCCAAACCCAGCACCACAAAGTCCACGTCAATGCGGTGTCGATGTTGATAATCCTGAATATATCGTTGTAGGGGCGCGATGTTCCTAGATCGTCCCAGGACGCTGGGGCGCAGTTCTCTAGAGAGGTTATGAACTTCTTCCAGAGGTGAGGCCACGAGTTGACGTGCTTGTCGATTTGCAGGCCGCAACTCCGGCAAGGTACATTGTTGGTTCAACGTTTGTAATCGCACTATGAGCGAGGTGAGCGATTGCCCGGTTTCATCATGGAGTTCACGGGCAATACGGCGCCGTTCCTCTTCCTGAGCCGAAATTACTTTTTCTAATAGTTGGGAACGTAACTGCTCTCGTTCGCTCCGCTCCTGGTCAACCCGTCCCAGGTCACTGGTCATAGCGTTAAAGGCCTGCGCTAATTCGCCTATTTCATCATTGGCCCAGGGAGTAACGTGTTGGCTGAAATCGCCCTGTCCCACCGTCTGAGCCGCTTGTTTAAGAGCCAGGATAGGGCGGGTGACAATCCAGGTGAGCCAGGTCGCGGCCGCGATACCCACCGCCGACACCAACACCGTTGATAACATCACCTGCCCGGTCAGGAGGCGACGCTGTCGTAAACGCTCTCTTCCGATAAGCTAATGCGGGCAGTCCCGGCCTGCCCCCTTCAAAAATAGGGACAGCCGTATCCCAGATACTCCTTCATCCGTTTGGAAAATCTGGGTGGCGTGGTGTTCTGTAGGGAGCAACCAGGTTGGCGTGAGCAGGTCGGCGGAAAACCTCACCAAAGGTAGAGGCTAACACAACTCCCCTCACTGCTCCACAATGAAAGCGTAACGTAAATCAGGGTTGTTCTCCTGTGTTTCCCGCAAAAGCTGGTGCAGGGCAAACAGATCGTTGACCAGGATCAGGTCGGTCGAACGGGCCGCCAGATCACGGGCGACCGAGACGCTTTGTTCGGCCAGGCGAGCTTCCAAAACCCGGAACAGGCCCGCCCGCATTTGCAGGGTCACGCCCGCTCCCAAGAGCAAAACCAACCCCAAAACGATGCCCATAATTTTGGTGCGGATACTGACAGCCTGGCATAATGCCAGAGATCAGGTGAAGAGTGTAGGAAATGGCGCGGAGCGAGAGATTGAGAGACTGCTCTGCTCACTGCTTACTGCTCACCGCCTCTCCCAACGTTCGTACTGAATCATAGGCCGTGTCGTCAATGAGAACAAACCGTTCCCGATGCCTGCTACGGATAGGGCGGTTTGACCCGGCGGGGCGTGGGGCTCGTCGGCCATGGATGAGGATGGATTGGAGTTGGGCGGCGAGTTGCGGCCGCATCTCAGGACTGATGACCACCGGGGGAATGCCAAAAGCGGGGGATTGGTGAATCACGCGCACTTTGTCGGCCAGTTCCGGTTCGCGGGCCAGGGCAAACGCATAAACCAGGCTGTCTACCGCTGCCCCATCGGCGACATGGTTGGCGACAGCCTGGATGGCGTCGTCGTGGCTGTACTGTAAAAGTGCGGGCAAAAACGTGGCCGGGGTTTCACCTAACTGTTATACCAGGAGAGATAGGATAGTTGCGTGCTGCTGGTCGAAATCGGATCGGTGAAGGCAAACACCCCACCGCGCAAATCAGCCATTTCTTGGGCCGGGCTGTCCGCCGGAACCAACAGGAGAGAGTGATACACGGTGTCTCCCTGCACCTGCGGCGCCACCAACAACTGCATCCCAAACTCTCGCTCCCCCACCACATAAGCACTGGTACAGACGAACGCCATATCCACTTCACCGGTATGCACCAATTCGTTCACCTCCACATAAGTGCGCCGTTGTACCAGTTCCACCGGGCGATCTAACTGTTCTTCTAAATAGGCGAGAAGGGGCACGGCACTATCCACCGTGCCACGGGCGAAATGATAGCCGCCACCGCCACCCGTAAAGGTATGACCGCAGGCACAGGGGTTGCCGGTGGCGGCTGAACTCCTGAGTTGAATAACCTTCGCCGTAGGCCGGGCCGCACACCCCATCAAGAAGGCAGTTAAAATGATCCACCAGAGGCGGTGTCGCAGCAATGGTTTCAAGTTTCGAGTTTCAAGTTTCAAGTTTCGAGTTCCCCTGAGTTCCTACGAGTTCCCCTAGAGTTCCCCTGAGTTCCTACGAGTTCCTACGATTTTCGCCAGCTTAACACACGCCCTCCCCCACCCCTTGATGACAGTTGTCACCCTGAACGGTGATAGGTGTCACTAACTCGCGCGCGAACAGGCTTATATTCAAAGTATGAATACAGACACCCACCTGACCTGTTTGCCCAACAAGTTGACTATTTCAAAGCCCGGCCCACCCGGTGCGGTTGCAAATCTTAACTATCCTGCGCCAGGGAGAAGCGTGCGTCTGCCACCTGGAAGCCATTTTGCACAAGCGGCAGGCCTACATTTCTCAACAGGTTAGTGTGCTGAAAGAAGCCGGTTTGTTAGCCGAACGCAAGGATGGTTTGTTTGTCTTCTATCGCCTGGCGAATCCCAATCTGGTCGCCTTATTGGAGCAAAGCCTGGCCTTTGCCCAGGCGCAGACCAGAACAGAAATGCCCTTATTCGTTTCCCCTATGCTTGCGGCAGTGCCCTGTTCATGTCCCACCTGCAAGCCGGTCAGTTAAACAGGAGAATAAAAACCATGTTAGTTATCAAGGTGGTAACCCTGGTTGTTCAATTGTGCGAAGTCGAAGCCGTCGCCCGAAAAGCGATTGCCTCATTAGGTATTGAATTCACTGGGAAAGTGACGGATTACCAAAAAATCATGGAGTATCCTATCTTGGCGACCCCTGGCCTGGTTGTGAATGAGCAGTTAGTCGTGGCGGGGCGTATTCCCGCTGAATCAGAAGTAATCGGCCATATTCGCAAGGCATTGGCCGTCGCCCTGCCTAAATAGTTACCCTGACCTCCCGCAGGTGTGGAGCTTGCGGGAGTCTTTTGGGCCGAACTGCATTCAAGAAAAGGAATATACTCATGCAACGTACCGAAATTGATCTTCAACCACCGGTGGC
>JADJUV010000134.1 GCA_016716885.1 Candidatus Trichofilum aggregatum
TTGGTAGACAAACTTCGACTCTATCCTATTGGGCGTTTGAACCTGGAAGGTGCCAATGCGTTCAAAACGCCCGTTTACACCTATAATGTTTTCCTCAGCCCGCCTGGGGGAACCGGCCAAAAAGTTGGAAGTTGTGCTCACCCCGTATCCCTTTGTGATTTTGGGGCGTGATTGGCTCCAAGGTTACTACGTTTTGCTGGATGGACCAGGCCAACAATTTCAGTTGAGCCGCGAGCCATTGCCCCTATTGGCGCCTTAAACAGATTCCCTTTTGACAAACAAAACAAAACTTAGCGACGCCACCATCAGCTTTGCCCTGATGGTGGCGTTTTTGTTTGCCTATGTTCCCCAATCTCATCACCTACCATGTTCACCGTTCTGACCCGTTGCCCGCTAACAATGCCCACCTCTACCAATACATCCTGGCTGGGAATGGCCTCTTTCTCCGCGCCGGGACACCCTGGTGGGAAGTGATGATGCCGCTGACGCGTTGCCAGGTACGCGGATTGTTACCAATTCAGCCCGTTTTTCGTCTGTTGATGGGCCGCTTGCCCGAATCGTTGCTCGCGGCCGCGTACCAGTCTGCCCTCACTGCTCGTGAGAAGAACGGGGGTTTGCGTGAGGCCCTGTACACGTTTCAAGTGCAAGACAAGCAAGTGCGCCTCATGCGGCCGCGGCAGATTGCTACACCAGTCAACGTCACCTCAGCCGGGTTGGACGACCCGACCATCCTGCTGGAACTCCACTCTCACGGCCACATGCCCGCCTTCTGGAGTGCGACCGATGATGGCGATGAGCAAGGCATTCGGCTGTACGGTGTGATGGGACAGCTGGACAGCGTGCCAGAGATTAAATTCCGGGTGGGCGTTTGTGGGCATTGGAAACCGCTCTTTGTCCATCAGTTGTTCACCGGTACGGCGGGCTTTCGCGATGCCAACCGGCACTGAGCCATTGCTATTCACGACCATGGCTGAAGAACCAACCATTCCCCTAACGGGGCAGATGACACGAAATCTTAATCCCCGCCCGCTACCAGGAGTACATCATGCCCCCAACCGCCTATATTCTCAACCAGCCCCTTGTTGCCCATTACCCCACTCGTTGGGACATCCATGCCCGTTACGCCATGCGTCTGCCCGGTGAGACCCTGGAGTTACCGGCCGGAACCTGGCTCTTGGCCTTGCCGACAGATACAGGTGATGTTCCCCACTACCGGTTGGCCGATGGCCGGGTTGTCTGCCTGGACGCACCGCTCACCCCTGAACAAGCTGCCCCTCTCACCGACCCCCAGGCTCTGACCGCGCTGGCCCTTTACCGACCACTGGAACAAGCCATCGTTGAAGATTGGGGGGTGCAAGTGGAGCAGGTAGATTTACTCCCCCCGTTTCGCCTCATCCAATGCCCACTTTGCTCTGGGGTGGCCGGGCAAGAGCCATCAACTTTTACGACGGTGGGTTTCACCACTCTCTGGTGCGACCGGTGTCAGGCTCAGTTCCACGTGCGCCATACGGCGGGCGACCCCGGATTCGTCGTGGATTGCACCTGGGAGCATTACCAGCCCGCGGCCGCGAACTATCTCCTGCCCCGCACCCCTGATTTACAACTGACGATGGTGTTCAAGAACAGCGGCGACCCACTTGACCTGACCCATCACACCCATTGCCACCGCTCTGACTGCACAGATGAACAAGTCGCTTTGACCGATGGTCTGACCGGGCCACTGCGGGCTGGACTCCACGCCTGTGCTTTGGGTGATGTTTACGATTGGAGCTTTTATGGGTTTGCCCCAACAACCCCCACCCGTGACCGGCGGAGTTCCCAACCCCTCATCTGGCCCGACGGACGGCGGGAGATGTGGCCGGAGACGACCCGGGTATCGGTCACCGGATTCAGTGGCGAAGATAAGGAGCAGTTGGTCAGTGGTATTTCCTATCTAGCGGGTCTGGCGCGAGCCGATTCAACTGGTAAGTCAGTGCTTCTCGGTTCATCACCTTCCTACAAGAACTGGACCAACGACCCACCCAGCCCCCGTATGTGGCCCATCGCAGTCAGTGGCCGGAGCGGCAGAAATTGCAGCCGGGCGAGAAGTATCTGTTGTATCGCTGGCTCTTGCAGCTTGAGAAAGAGGCCGGTTGGGTGACGGCCTTGCCGGTGTGGTTGGTGGTGACGGAGAGTACGACGGAGTTTGCCGGTTCTGCCTGGCAGGTGGTAAGAGACAATATCTGCCCTCACTGCGGCCGCGTGGTAACGACCGATGATCTGGAACAACCCGTGAACCCATCGCAGCGGTGGCAGATACCGCATGGTCCATGCCGGGAGACGTGGGCGCGTCATGGCTGGCGGCCAGGCCTTGGTTAGCGGCCGCGTGGAGATGGGTGAATACAACGAGCATCTGGGCGCCGAGCGTAACATCGTTGTGAGGCCGTGAGACCGAGACCAAAATGCGGGCATTTGAGGCGTTGGTCGCTGGGGGCTAGTCTGGCTACGCGCCGGAGCCGCGTGGGCGGGTCGGAAGCAGGAAGGGGGTCTATGTCCATCTGGGATATTTGGGTAATTCTTTCAGAACGGAAACGATGTTATCTCTTCCTCTAGCTCTAGCTCTGCCCTCTCGCTCTAGCTCTATCCTCTAGCTTTTGTTAAAGGCCACTGCCATGCGCCAATTACCCCTCTTTGCCCCGGCGATTACTCTCACCGATGGCCGGATTGTTGGCCCCTTGCCTGCTGATGCACCCATTGTTGTTTCCAATGGGGTTGGCGTGGATTCGGTGGCTCTGCTCATTGAACTGCACCGCTTGAACATCAAACCATCCGCTGTTATTACGGCCCTGGTAGGTCGAGACGAATACGGCAACGAACATCGCCGCTTCTACCAATACCTGCCTGTGCTGGAACAGTGGCTGGCCGCAGCCGGTTTTCCCCCCATCACCTATGTTTGGTACGAGATGAAGCGACAGGCCAAACATTTCCCCTATGCCAGCCTGGCCGGGAATTGTCTGGCCAACCGCACCTTGCCTTCTATCAGTTTCCGCCGCCATCATAGCTGTAGTTTGAAGTTCAAGGGGGAGCGGATTGACCGCTGGGTGACACAGCAATACGGCGACCGGCCCTGTTACCGTCTGGTGGGTTATGACCTGGATGAAGAACGCCGCTCGGCCCGTTTTTCGGCGCAATCCCCAACGACTGGCTCCCGGAGCCGGGATGTCTATGTGCATCCACTACAATTGCTCGGCCTTAACCGCGCCGATTGTGAGCAAATTATCGCGGCCGCGGGACTGCCCTCACCCGGTCTTTCCTCTTGTGTCTTTTGTGCCTCAATGCGCCCGCAAGAGGTAGATGAACTGAACCCGGAAGAGCTATGGCTCATTGTCATCCTGGAAGCCCATGCCCAGGTCAACCTGCATATCATTCGTGGTTTGTGGGGGCATGGGGAACGCATGACCGAGTACATTATCCGGCGCGGTTTGTTACCCAAGCCATTGGTAGATGAGGTCTGGCAGAAGTGGTCGGCTCCAGAACGACCGGCCGAGATGTTTGAAGGCCAGAGTGCTGACGAGGTGCTGTTTGCCGAGGTACGTCGTTTGGTCACTTTAAGTGGTCAAGGTTGTGGGAGCCGCCGCCGATAAAGAGAACGGAGATAAGAATCCGGTAGTGATGGGATAAGGTCTTGTTCGCGGCCGCGTTGTGCTTTGCCTCGTTTGCTTGTGGGAGCTGAGTTAGAAATCCTCTTGACCCATATCTGACCGACTAATATTATAATGAACTATCAGGATCGAGAGGTGATCAAGATGAATTGGAGCGATAAACAGCAGGCCCGATTTGATGAGTTGCGCCAACAAGAATTAGCTGGCACCCTGAACGGGGCTGAGATAGAAGAGCTAGAAGCTCTAACGGCTCTCTTAACACAAGAGGCCGATGATGCTCTGTTATTGGCTATTGATAGATTACGGAACGAACAAACA
The DNA here is from genome assembly GCA_016716885.1 of Candidatus Trichofilum aggregatum. GTDB lineage: Bacteria > Chloroflexota > Anaerolineae > Promineifilales > Promineifilaceae > Trichofilum > Trichofilum aggregatum. The sequence goes on from JADJUV010000134.1 coordinate 3,960, forward strand.
GTATTGGAGACACGGTTACAACAGCGACAGCAAGAGAACGAAGAACTGGCTAAGCTGATGCAGCAACAAGAGCAATTAACGGCAGAATCACGCCAATGGTTACGGGATTTTGACCGGCGCCATGCCCAGATTCGTAAAACCTATACTCGGCTGACGGGAGAGGTGCTCGCTTCGAGATGAGCATAACAGTTGAAGATCGTCAGGCAGTGCGTGAGGCCTATGGGTTTGCTGCGGTTATTGCGGCGTTTCCGGCGGCCACCGCGGGGGGGGGGTACCAGCCAGCCCCCACCCACCCCCCCCGGGGGGGGGGGGGGGGGGCCCGCGGGCCCCCGCCCGCTCCTCCTGCCCTCCTCGCGGCGGGGGGGGGGGGGGGGGGGGGGGGGCCGGCGCCGCCGCCCCCCCCTCCCTGCGGGCCGGGGGGGCTGGCCGCCGCCCCCCTTCCGGCCCCGGGGCGGGGACGGGGTGAGGGAACTCCGGGGTGGTTTCTCCTAATCGCCCACAAGGGGGGTCTGGCGGCAAAACTGGGAGCGTTACCGCGAAATAGAAAAGGCACTACAGCGAAGTGAAGAAATAACCAACCAGTTGCAGCAACGCATCCGTGAATTGGAACAGGAAGCCTCTTTGTTGCGCCAGCGAATTGCCCAATTATCTGGCTCAGAATAAACTGGCAATAGCCACTATATGTTGAAAGACCACTACTCTTCTCACCTCACAACTATCCTCAAAATATAACTGAGCAAAATTTTCCCCAGTACCCACTGATACCTATCAAACGATCGGGCTCATGTAGTTAGCGTTGCCATTGCCTATCCAGCCCACTCCAACCTGCTTTTCTTTTAGTCGAATCTGATTGACTGACCTGTTTGAGTAGGAATGGTGCAGAACCACCAGACCCGCGGCCGCAATCTGCGAGACATTAATCTCTTATTGCCTAAAGTCTCGTCTAAATAGAACTAATGTGCTAAACTTTTGTGACTTCACCCCATTAAGGAACTTGTGGTATGGCAGAATTAACCCGACAGGAAGTGATCAAACTTCTGGCGACAGGACATCGTTACCTACGCTTACGAGGCGTTGATTTATCCGGGTTAGATTTGTCGGGTCTGGACTTCACTCAGGTTAATCTGTCCTGCGCTAACCTGGAAGGAGCTAACCTCACGCGTGCCTATCTCTCCCAAACGATTCTCAGTGAGGCCAACCTGGCTCAGGCTAATTTGAGTCAATCCACACTGTACAACGTGGATTTGCTCGGTGCCAATTTACACCAGGCCAACCTACAAGCGGCTTATCTACGGGAAGTGCAATTCGCCGGTGCCGATCTGACTGGAGCAAATTTTACGGCCGCCCACTGCGAAACCTTGTACCTGGACGGCGCCAGAGTCAATGGCACCACCCTCTGGCCCGATGGCTTCGATCTTTCCCCTTTCGATCTGGAAATTGTTGTCGTTCTAGAAACCTATCCCCCCTTGGCTTAACCATGTTGTCTGTGAATAGCTCTTTCCCTTTCCTGGAACGCGAACAGGAATTAGAAACCCTGACACGCTTCTTTCGAGGCCATCATCGTGATAAGGCCAATTTTATGTTTTTGTATGGTCGTCGGGGGATGGGCAAGAGTCGCCTGCTGGATGAATTTCTACGTAGGCAGCAACCAGAACGGTTCTTTTATTGGCAGGCTCCAGATAGCGATTCGGTCACGCAACTGACTGAATTTGCTCAGGCCTGGTCAGTCTATGTCAGTAGTACCAGCGGCACCACGAGTACAACCCAACCGGCCAATTGGGACAGCATGCTTGAACAGATGGCCAGCGATATACGCCGGTTTAACGAACCCCAACTGATTATCATCGAAAACTTTACCGGCCTTTGCCATCAGGAAATGGCGATGAGTAGCCTTTGGAAAAGAACTTGGGATATGGAGCTCCAGTATCTGCCCCAACTGCGGCTCATCTTAACTGGCGATCATGTCAGTACCATGGTGCGTGAAGTCCTGGCTTACTCTGCGCCTTTCTATCTTCGGGCCCAGTATTATCTGCATCTACGCCCGTTGCGCTTTGAGACGCTCATCACCCTTTTCCCCGAGTGGCGCATAGAGGAACGAATGCTTGTTTATGCGGTGACAGGGGGTATTCCCCTTTACCTTCAGTCCTTTGCCGCGGCCGCAACAGTGCGGGATGGTTTGAAAGAATTGCTTTATGGACAGGAGAGTTTGTTTGTCAGTGAGGTGGCGAGGCTATTTGATGAACGGCTGGATGATTCGGACCTCTGTCACAAACTCCTGGCGGGAATCGTCGCTGGTCATCACGATTTTGATAGTCTCGTCGCCTACGCCAATGTTTCAGGGCAGGCTATTGAGCAGGCCCTATGGATGCTCCGGCTTATTCGTTTTGTCGATGAAAACCCATCGGTGGGCGATCCTACTTTCAGTGTGCGAGTGCGTTATGTGGTAAGTGAGCCATCCCTGCGATTCTACTACGAACATCTGCAACCTGTTTTGGCCCAAGAGATACCCGCAGATGCGGCCACCGACTTGCTCCTGGACCGATTATTTCAGTCATTAGGCCAAGACCCCTTCCTTTTTCTTTGCCATGAGTGGATCTGGGCCGCTTATATCACCGGTCAACTGGCTCTGAACCTGCAACGCACCGGCCCCTACTGGCAGAAAACAGCCAATCGGACCAGTTTTCAGGTGGGTGGCACTGACCCGGATGGTAAGCGCCTGCTGGTAGGAATGACCGTTTGGGAGAACGAGACCGTGAAGCCGAGCCTCATCCGGCAGTTGGCTCAAAAGAGCCAACGTTTGCCCCAGGTACGCCAGGGCTGGACAGTGCAGGCCATTTTATTTGGCTGTTACCCCTTCTCGGAAACGATTCGCCGCATGGCCGCGGAATTAGATGTGCAACTGGTAACACTGGCTGAGATAGAGCCACTCCTACAAGCTGCGCGAGCCGAGATTATCGCCAGTTGGTCGCGGCCGCGGCCGGATATACCTTTTTGAGAGGCTGGTGAGGTGGATGACAAATCAAGCGGCCAATAGAACGCCGGTACCGGACGAAACCTTACACGAAATCCTCAACTTGTTAGAGAAAGCCGTGCGGCCGCGGGTGCTTTATCGGCCCGATCAACAGCGTATGGCCGAAGAAGCGATGGAACTGTGCCAGAAAAATGTGCGGCAAGCCCTCAAACATCTGAGCGAGGCACTGCCTGCGGGGCACTGGCTCACCGGAGAAATTGATTTTGTCCTTGATGAGGCCGTGCAGCAGTGGGATCGCTTTCCGTTTTAGGTAGCCTGGTTATGACTAGCAATGCCAGCCTTACTGGTACAAGAACATAGCCTCATTTAGGCAAGAATGCTTTTCAAAGCCATTTTGCTTATAATTACAACATGAGTGCCCTAAACATTTCCCACCCCGCTCTTCATTGGGAGCAAGATGCTCATCAGTTGCACGAGGCTCCCAAACTCAGACTCCGTCTGGCGGCCATGGCCGGTCACATGCGCCTGGATAAAATCGCTGCCCGCCGTGCTGCCTTGATTGATCTGCTGGCTGATGGCCGACCTCATCCTCGTGAAGAAATCTGGGCATCTGTCTCTGCTCAATTAGAAGCTGACTGTTGGGGCAAGCGGCCGCATGAAGCGTTAGCTCACGATTTGGATGTCCTACGTCAGGGGGGCTTACGCATCGGTTACTCAAGGCGGCCGCAAACCGTGGGTTACTACCTGCAATATCCCCCTTGCGTCGTCCTGTTCAACCCAGGTTTGAGACGACTAACTGGACCTGGATCGAGCATCTCCGCCAGTTATCGGGGGCCGAGAAAAACCAGATTGCCTTCTCTGCGGCCGATTTGGCCCTGCGGCAGAAACGGTTGCTCCTGGCAAAAGAGCATCCTGATTGGTCAGCCGCCAGGTAGAACAAGAAGCCCGTCGTCTGGTTTTGGCGTTACCCAACCTGAATAGGGAGAAGGATAATGGCAGCGGGATATGATCAGGCGCAGGCCTTTGGCGGCGTGATTGATGTGCTGGAAGCCATCGGGGCTACGTATGCTATTTGGGGTGGGATGGCGGTGGTGATGTACGGGGAGCCGCGTTTTACTCAGGATATGGATATTCTCCTCAGCCCGCAGAAGTTCCCTGTAAAACCTTTTGTGCAACGTCTCGAAAGCACTCATTATCACGTGGATGAGCAGGCGGTGCAGAATGCGGTACTCCTGGGTGGCTTCTTCAATGTCATTCATCTGCATTACCACATCAAGACCGATTTCTATGTTCCGGTTGAACCTGAACTGAAAACGATGATCGCCGACCGTCAATACGAGGCGTTTGATGAGATGCGCCAGGCAGCCTATGTCTCAGCGACCTCGTTGGTTATCGCCAAGTTGCGAGCGTATGAAAACAGCCAGTCTACCCGCCATCTGGACGATATTGCTGGGTTGATACGGATTCGAGGTAGTAAACTGGAAGTGGCGCGGATTGAAATTGCGGCCGCGAATCTCGGAGTTTTAGGGGTCTGGCGTAGTCTATGGGACACAAACCGGCCCGGTTTTGTTGGTTGATTAAGCACCCACACAGGCTGATTAATGGACTAATGCCTCACCGCGGCTGCTGGTTACGTAGTAGATCAAGGGCGAACAAACGTTGGTGGGCCGTAATTCCGGTTAAAAAGGTGGCCTGGCTTTGTTCCTGCGTGATGCCTGCGGCTTGCCGGTGTAGCGTGACAATCGCTTGCTGCCACAGCTTAGCCGCTTGTTCGTCATCCCCTTTGGCTTGCAGCAGTAAGATACAGTCCAGGTAAAGTTGCCCCAATGCGTCACAGTCAGGTTGGGGATTGTCCACCAGGCAGTTCACGGCTGCCTCTAGCAAAGGCCAGGTTGCATCTACCTGACCATTGGCATAGTGGACGGAGGCCAGAGATGCTTGCATCTGAGCCTTCAGCCCCTGAGCATCCCATTTCTGCCAGAGATTGATGGCGTCACTGTACACGACCGCCGCCTGCTCCCATTTCGCCTGTCCGCGCAGGCATGGGCCAAACTGCTCAGCCCATAGGCTTGCAACAGGGGATTACCCAGTTCACCAGCCACAGCCAACGCCGCGCTGGCCTCTTGTTCGGCCGTTTCATCACTGCGCTGGAAAGAATGAACCAGGGCCAGCCGGGCCAGGGTGGTGCCCATGCCGCGCCGATCCTCAATGGCGCGATACGTTTCCAGAACGTCAGTCAGAATTTGCTGCGCTTCGTCATAGTCACCGAGGCGAACGGCCAAATCGGCCAGATGGCGCCTGGCGTCGGCTATGCCTTTGCGTTGGCCGATTTCTTGCCGCAGCGCCAATGCCTGTTCTAAATAAGCCCGCGCTTCGGCAAAGTCGTAGCGGTAGGCGGCCGCTTCGCCCAGCATATCAGACGCCAGGGCCGCGCCAGCGCGATCTCCGGTCTGTTGAAAAACGGCCAGCGACTCCTGGAAATAACGGCGCGCTTCTTCTTCCTGGCCCAGATTACCCATCACGCTGCCCAGGTTAACCAGCACGCGGGCGCTGCTCAGGCCGCTGGCGTCTACCTGTCGTCGCACGGCCAGCGCTTTTTCCAACACCCCTTTGGCCCTCGTCATATCGCCACGCCGAAAATGCACGGCCCCCAACGTCTGGTAAGTTTGGGCCAACCCCATGGGGTCGCCGCTTGTTTCATAGATAGCCAGCGCCCGGCTTATCGCCACTTCGGCCTGGTTATAATCGCCGGATCGTTCCGCCAACTCGCCTATTCGTCGCCAGACCTGCGCCTCCAGCCAGGGAATTTGGGCGGCTGGCCGCCAATGCCTGAGCGATGGTTTCCTGCCCGCCTTTGGTTTCCCATGCTGTAGATGAACGGCTGTGGTGATGAGATGAGCCTGGGCCAGTAGCCCGGAATCGTTAACCCGGCGGTAGCGGTCGTAACGGCCGTTTCTGCTGCGCATACTCATGTTGTTCCAGCAAAAAACAGCCTGGTAGATATACAAAGCTGGTGGAGGAGAGGGCACACCCGCCAGGGCGGTGTTGAACGCGGCCGCACCAGCCTGGAAACAATCCAGCCACCTGATAAAAGCGCGTCAGTCCGGGGCCATGCCCAGCAGCACATCCACCTTTCCGGCGGCCACGGCCATTTGCCAACTCGCCTCGATATTGGCTAAATCGGCCAGCAGGTGGCGGGCAACGGTTGTTTGTTGGGAACCATGCAAAGCGGCGGTCGCCTGTTCCACCTGCCCGGCAAAATAGGCCGCGTACTGGTTGGTGATCAGGTCTTTATTTTCAACCGCTCCAGAGCGTATTGGCGGATCACTTCGTGTAAGTTGTAACGGCCACCCGCTTCCCGGCGCACGAGTGATTGGGCGACCAGGGCCACCAGTAACGCTTCACTGGCCTCGGCCACGGCCGCACCGCGGGGCCGGTAAAACCGCCATGAAAGAGCGCCAGCCGGGCCAGAACTGCCTGCTGGACAGGGGTAAGCAGGGCCCAGGAATAATCAAAACTGCTCGCAGGCCGCGATGGCGGGCGGGCACGTCACGCATGGTGGTTGTCAATAAGTCGAACCCTTCTCGATCTGGGTTAATAGTTGAGCGGGTGTTTGAGAATCCAGTAACGCGGCCGCGAGTTCAATGGCCAGGGGCAGCCCTTCCACCATACGGCAGAGGGCCGCGGCCGCAAACAGATGTTCATTCAGGCGAAAGTCAGGTTTTACCCGTTGCGCTTCCTGCCCAAAAAGCCGCATGGCGTCGCAATCGGCCAGGGTGCCAGTGGCTGGGACGGCCGAATCATCAGGTGGAAAGGGTAATCCGTTCAGAGGCAGGCGGGTTTCTGACCGGAGTTGGAGATATTCGCGTGAGGTGACCATCAGATACAGCCTGGGAGCCATTTCCAGCAACGCCACCACTAAATCGGCCAACTCCTCCAGCGCCTGCTCCGCATTATCCAGCACCAGCAACATCTCTTTGCCCCGCAAGTAGTGAACAACTGCGTTTTTTCCCACCGCAGTCAGCGACAAACCCAGCGCGGCGGTGATGGTCTGCACCAACGATGCCTCATCACCCGCCTCGGCCAGGGAGCAAAACAGACGCCATCCCTAAACGCATAGCCGTGACGGCTGGCTGTCGCCACCGCCAGTCGGGTTTTGCCACTGCCGCCCGGTCCGACCAGGGATACCAACCGCTGTTTCGGATCGTGGAGCCAGGTGAACAGGGTTCCCATTTCGACGGCTCGACCAACCAGCGGGGTGGGATATGAAGGAAGTTTGTCGTGATAGGTTTGTTGGCGGGCGGCCCGAATCCGTTCGTAAACGGCCGTTGTCTGCACCATCGGCTCTACCCCAATTCTGCCTTGAGCAACCGGTGGCACGTTCATATTGAACCAGGGCCGCATTAAACTGGCCCTGGCTGGCGAGTAGCCGCATCAACAGGCGGTGAGATTCCCCGCCACGGTTCCAGGTCGAGCAGGTGTCGCAGGGTAGCGATGGCCTCGTCCCATTTCCCGGCGTGCGTTTGCTCATGTGACAGCCGTTCCAGCACTGTCAGTGCCATCAGTCGCCACCGTTCCCGCTCTTGTTGCAGCCATGATTCCAGTTCCGGGGCGTTGGGGGGGTAAAGTCCTTCCAGAAAAAGGCCGCGATAGTGGGCGATGGCCGTTGCCTGCGTTTGCGTGTCTTCTTGGGCAGCATTTTGGAGAAAGGTTGTGTCCAACCAGACAGGCTGTTGGGGATTCACGGCGACCGTTTTTCGGGTAACTTCCAGCGCATCGGGGAAAAGCTGGCGCAGGTTATACACGGCCGTGCTCAGGTTGGCTCGTGCCCGCTCCTCACTCATTTCGCTCCACAACAGCCCGGCCAACTGCGACCGGCTATGTTCGCCCGGATTGCATGCCAGGTAACAAAACAGCAGCAGCTCCTTTTCCGAGGCAAAATCAGTGACCGGTTGGCCGTCGAGGGTAATTTGGGGGCGTCCCAACAAATGGAACTTGAGCATTTCGATACGGGCCTCTGGCTCCTTGGGGAATTGAGACTGAATTGAGAATCGCTCTATATGGTATGGCTACTGGTCATTATAGCCAACCCTGATCAGAAATGGTGTTATCCATTTTATTTATCAATCTGCGGGCCAGTTGAGTCTGTCTATCACAGGAGAAATTTTATGCGACGCCTACCCATATTGGCATTCATTATTTTGATTGGAGTAAGCATGGCGTGTAGTATGCCCCTCGAGATACCGGCGGAGCCTACCTCTAGCCCCTTACTAACCACGAATGTACCCCGCCAGCTACGAACACGCCGTTGCCCAGCAGTGTGCCCCTGACCGACGAGGGTATTGACCTGTTTATGGGCAGCTTGCCGCGCTGGTCGGATGTCTCCCCCAATCAAACAGAAAACAGCGGTGTGCCCACAGGGGGCGGCCGCGGCCAGCGAAGAATGGCCGATGACACCCTTTTCACCTGCACCACGACGCCCTACAACATCACCAAAATCCCCAGGAGATTGCCATTCACAATCCCGACGCGGCTGTGCTGTGGCCGGGGCCTTGATTCGTGGTGATTCCCACCTGCAAATTGGTTCTCTTGAACTGCTGGCCGTCAGCCGCGAGAAACGAGCGCCGCTGGGCATTTCCATCCAGGGTGGTGGTGTTTTAGGTATCCCCGGTGGCGTCAGCACTATTGTCGAACAGCCAGTGGGCAGCACCATCCGTGAAGGGATCAACCAGATTGTGGTCAATACCCTGGGCGCGGATGTCGCTGTCGGCGCCGGGGCCAGTTCCTTTCGTTCGGTTGAGAGCCACAGCAGTACCAAGCGCTTTGATCTGGGTCTCGACGCCCGTTATTTGGGCGTCGAAGTTTCTGGTCGGCTCAATTACAACACGGCCGCCAACCAACATACCTATACCGCCTACTGTGCAGCGGCTCTTCACCGTGGCCGTTGATCTGCCGGAACGACCCTCGTCCTTTTTTACTGATGGTGTAACCGCCGCAGACCTGCAAAGTTTGGGTATTAGCGACAACAATTTGCCGCTCTATATTGACAGCGTTTCATATGGCCGTATTCTCATGTTCTCCTTCACCTCTAGCGACAGTCGGGAACAAATCGCGGCCGCGTTGGAGTTCTCCTATAACGGACCGATTGGTGGCGTGGATGGTTTTGCCGAAGCCGAACTGCGTAAAACACTTTCTAATGCTCGCATTGAAATCTTTGCCCTTGGTGGCCCTAATACTGGTGTCCAGAATCTGATTCGTGAAGGCAACCTGGCCGCCTACTTTGAGGCTCCCCTGGCCATCAATCAGGTAGAGCCTATCTCTTTTACGATTCGTAACCTGTATGATAACCGGCTGGCCCAGGTCGCCAATACGACAGATTACTCAGTGCGAGAGTGCCAACCCGCGGCCGCGCAACTGCCGCAGCCCATTCATTGGTGGACGGCCGATAGCACATTGGCCGATGCGATGGGCGACATCGAATTAGGGGGTTTTGGGGGAGCATTTGGGGCGGGTTGGAACGGCCAGGATGCAGCCGATAAGGCCTTTGTCCTCGATGGCAGTGGTCAGTACCTGAACACCTACCCGACTGAACAGACCGTACCAACCGATAGTACCTTCACCCTCAGTGTTTGGATCAACCCCCGCGCTGTTAATGGCATTGAGAGCACCATCGTCAGCCAGGTAGGGGGCAGGCCACGGGCTGGTGATTTTGGTCTCAATATTCGTCCCAACGGCACCCTGGTATTCTGGCGACGGCCTAACGATTGGAATGAGTCAGTAGACGTCGTCGCGACAGCGGGAACGATTACGGCCAACCAGTGGACTCACGTGGTTGCCGTTTATGGCAATACCGGTGGGGGCGGTAGTTTACACATCTACGTCAATGGTGAATTGTGGGCGGATGGGGTGACGGTGGGTCGCTATGCGGCGTTTGAGCCTCGGCCGGACACCGATTTGACGATGACCCGCTTCGGATCGAGTGAACTCATGCCCGATGGCAGTCGCCGTACCCCGTTTAATGGCTCCCTTGATGAAATTATGATGTTCGACCGCGCCCTGACCGGTGATGAGATCAGGACGATGTATCAGAACTTTGGACGATACAAACAAGGCTCTTGAAAGCCATTCACCTGCGTTATCACATTAAAACAATTTCTGCGTTCCGGTTGAGCTTGAACTGAAGGCGATGATTGCCGAACGTCAGTATGCGGCGTTTGATGAGATGCGACAGGCGGCTGGCCCTTCACTGGTGATTGCCATGCTGCGAGCGTAGGAAAATAGCCAATCTACCCGCATCTGGACGAGATTGCCGAGTTAATACCGACTCGAGGCAGTAAGCTGGAAGTGGTGCGGATTGAAGTTGCGGCCGCGAATCTTGGTGTTTTAGGTGTCTGGCGTAGTCTATGGGATGCGAACCGGCAACCTTGAGGTTAGACCAGTAAAATGAGTATGGAAGTCGCTTTCACTGACTACACCAGAATGGTTATACTGCCCTTGACGACAAACATGTCCTTTGAATTCTGGCTAATCGTAGGTTGTTATGTAAGGCAAAAAGCCGCGATCTGTAAAGATCGGGAAATGATACAAAATAGCGGGACCCAGATAATGAGCAAAAGCAACATCAGGCAACCCATCATTGTTTAGATCACCTGTTACCAAAGCTCGGGATGGATGATTCATATAGTAAGGGAGAGCATACAGACTGTAAGGATCGAGTTCCCCTTCATCGTTCTGCAAATACACGCTTAAGCGTTCCCATTGCGCATGCGTAATCACGACATCGGACCTTCCATCCATATTTGCGTCGGTAATAACTGCTGAGCCTGGGATCTCATAAGCCTCATAGGTTGCCGCGAATGACAGAATACCAGCCTCGGTTTGGGCAAAGACAGCAATGTAAGCATGGGGACGATTCCCACCGTAACTCATGACAACATCATCTCGCCCATCCCCCGTTATATCCCCCACAGCTATCCGATTACCCATCGTCGTATCCGGCAGATTATAGATAGTTGGACCGGACAAAGTGCCGTCTTCAGTTTGCAGGTAGACCAGGAGATCAATACTTGTGTCAAGCTGCCCGTTCATCTTGACGAAATCCATTAAGCCATCGTTGTTTAAGTCTCCGACAGCCGTATCATCATATCCGCCAGCTGGACACCAGTAGGAAATATAATCGGCTAAGGTACCATCACTTTGCTGTAAGAATACGCTCAGATGCGAGGCGTTCCAATGGGACACAACAACATCATTACGACCATCATTATTTAAATCTGCCACCTCGATGCCATAGGGCGCACCAGTGTAGGGTTATGATAAATTCAAAAATGTTTATATATACCCTTATTTGGTATAATAGCCGCATGAAACTCAGTGACTACGCCCAGCAAATCGGTATCACATACAAAACAGCCTACCGGATGTACAAACAGGGCGAACTGGATGCCCACCAGCTTCCCCACCGGTACGATTGTCGTCAACGAACCGGTGCGAGGTAGCCATCCCCAGGTCGCGCTTTATGCCAGAGTCTCCAGCCATGAGCAGAAAGCCGATGCGACCAGGCAACTGCAACGACTGCGAGACTACGCGGCCGCGCGAGGGTATCAAGTGAGTAAGGAAGTGGTGGAAGTGGCGTCTGGACTCAACGACCAGCGGCCGCAGTTCAGCAAGCTGTTACAGGACACGAACATCGGTGTTATCCTGGTAGAACACCGCGACAGGGCGACCCGTTTTGGTTTCAACTATATCGCGCTGTTGCTTCAGGCTCAGGAACGACGCCTCGAAGTGATCAACGAAAGCGATACCAAAGATGAGTTGGTGGATGATTTCGTGGCCTTGATCACCTCAATGGCGGCACGTATCTACGGACGACGACAATCACGACGCCGGGCAGAGCAGATTCGTCATTGTGTGGAAACCACCTACGGTGTAGCGGATGCTGAGGCTGATGAAAACGAATCCCCCGGACAAAACGAGTAAAAACACATCCCGATGCCAGGTTAAGGGCAACCCATCACAAGTTCACAAGCAGAGGTAACAGAGCAGGTGCCAGATGTTGATCCAACGAGCCTATAAGACAGCGTTACACCTCAACAACCAGGAACGCACCCTGCTGGCCGGTTGTGCCGGAACCGCCCGATATGCCTTTAATTGGGGGCTGCGCCAGAAGATAGACGCCTATGAAGCCACTGGTCGAAGTCCCACCTACTACGAATTACACCGGCAGTTGAACCGCCTTAAACAAAACGAGCTGGCCTGGATGTACGACTACTCCAAGACCATTCCCCAAGAAGCGTTACGGGATTTAGACCGAGCCTTCCAGAACTTCTTCCGCCGAGTCAAGAACGGTGAGAAACCAGGCTTTCCTCGCTTCAAGTCCCGCAAACGAGGCATCGGCAGTTTTCGGTTGCACGGTAGCATTCGCGTCGAGGCAGGTAGAGTTAAGTTACCCCGTCTGGGCTGGCTGCGTTTGCAGGAAAAGGGGTATCTGCCGACATCGGGTGTGAAGATTCTCTCGGCCACCCTTTCCGAACGTACCGGGCGGTGGTTTATCGCTCTGCAAGTCGAAGAGGAGATAGCCGACCAGGTAGCTACCGGTCCGGCAGTGGGCGTGGATCTGGGGATTAAGAGTTTAGCTGTCACATCCAGTGGTGAGGTGTATGAGAACCCCAAGGCATTGCGTCATGCCTTAAAACGTCTGGCCCGGCACCAACGGGAGTTAGCCCGCCGCCAGAAAGGCAGCCACAACCGGGCCAAAACCCGGGCCAAGATTGCCCGACTGCATGAACGTATCACCTGTCTACGACAAAATGCCATCCACCAGGCCACCAGCCGTATCGTGGCGAAAACCAAGCCCGATATCCAGCGACCGGCTCTGGTGGTGATGGAAGATTTGAACGTGGCGGGGATGATGAAAAATGGGAAGCTGGCACGAGCCATCGCTGATGTGGGCATGGGGGAGTTTGGTCGTCAGCTGGCCTACAAGTGTGCCTGGAATGGGACGACACGGGTCAAAGCCGACCGGTGGTTCCCCTCCAGCAAACGGTGCAGTCGGTGTGGACAGGTGAAACTATCTTTGTCGCTGGCCGAACGCACCTATCGCTGTGAAGTCTGCGGTCTGGAGATTGACCGGGACTTTAATGCGGCCCTCAATTTGAGGCAGTTAGGTACCGCTCGTTCAGCGGGAGACGATAGTCTGGCTATCGTGCAAGCCTGTGGAGAACTCACGTGGGCGGGCCAGCAGGAAGGAAGTGCTAGATGTCCTAACTCTGGGATATTTGGGTAATTCTTTCAGAACGGATTGTTATCGGGGCGTGTCATATATTTGACCTGGGAGGACATGGTTCCATTCGGCAACTGTAAAAACACGCTTATTGTATTTTCCCAGGCATTAGCGACGACAATATCATCCCTTGAATCGTTGTTAAGATCACCGGTAGCCAGCGATTCTGGTCGGTAACCGGCTTCGTAGGTAGTTGGCGAACCCAACGTTCCAGACGTGTTTTGTAGAAATACGTTGATTTGGTAATCCCCAATAAAAAAGTCGCTGTTACTCTCTACCACATCTAAGCGTCCATCGTTATTAAAATCCCCGACACCGATGGAACCGGCAATACTTACGGCCGGATAAATAATATACGGTTTAAAGTAAGGGGGGACCCATCCGTCTGATACGATTGCTGTTCTTGTACTATTGCGATCTTCTTGATTTGCGTGTGTGTAAACCGGCCAACCGATAAGCCAAAGATAAATGAGCAAAAGCGCAGCCATCATTATCGTTCGTCTTTGTGACATCGTTGTAGCTCCATGCATACCTGATGAGAATAACAGGTAATCACGCACATCTTGATTTTGGCAAGCCGCGGCCGCAATCTACCATGTAAACGACTGTTAACCGTAGTCTAGATACCTTTTGCACCACCCATAGTCAAGGACAGATTACGTAGCGGTTAGACAAATCGCCAGTGCATTTTATCATCTTGTTTTCAGCAGATAGTTATGAGATTCATTTATTACCACCTCGCTCAGCACTATCTTCATTCCCGCGGCCGCAAACTGGATAAGAAGCGCAAAGATGTCGTAGCTACCGGTCTAGGGCAATATATTATCGTAATGTAGCATCCCCAAACGCTGTCGCGCCTACCCTCACTCTACAAACCCCGCTGATTCGTAAATAATCGCTGAACCAAATCACTCGACCTTTGTCCCTAACGGGACAAAACATGTGATATTGCCTTTCATATCTATAAAGCGTAAATCACATCTTCATTTGACTGCTTAATTGAAGGCAAATCTGACCCATAGCGCTTTTCTCTGTCAAAAATAGATTGTCAATTGTTACGCTCTGATCCTTCAGTTTTTCCTCCAACAATCGGAAGTGAACCGGAGATAGCACAAAAAGTTTGCGTAAGTCACAATCGGGCCAAAACCCGCGCCAAGATTGCCCGACTGCATTATCGTATTTCCTGTCTACGACAAAACGCCATCCACCAGGCCACCAGTCGCATCGTGGCGAAAACCAAGCCCGATGGAGAGCGACCGGCTCTGGTGGTGATGGAAGATTTGAATGTAGCCGGTATGATGCAAAATGGGAAGTTAGCGCGAGCCGTTGCCGATGTGGGCATGGGGGAGTTTGGTCGTCAGATGGCTTACAAATGTGCCTGGAACGGAACGAAACTGCTTCTCGCCGACCGGTGGTTTCCGTCCAGCAAACAGTGCAGCCGCTGTGGGCAGGTCAAGACGACCCTGTCACTCGCCGAGCGTGTCTTTCGCTGTGAGGCCTGCGGTTTGGCGATAGACCGAGACCATAATGCGGCGCGTAATTTGAGGCAGTTAGGTACCGCTCGTTCAGCGGGAGACGATGGCCTGGCTATCGTGCAAGCCTGTGGAGAACTCGCGTGGGCGGGTCTGTGAAGCAGGAAGGGAGTGCCAGATGTCCTAACTCTGGGATATTTGGGTAATTCTTTCAGAACGGTAACTTTATGGAGCGAAGGATGGGGCGGGGAATCAAGTCTCGAACATGGCGCTGATATCATGAAAACTCACGGCTTCCGTGACAAAATCAAACGTGCCGTTCGCCTGCATTTCCCAGGCCGCACGCAGAAATGCGCCAAGCGCGGCCCGAGAGAGCGCACTACCAACACTGATGCGTTTCACCCCCATGGCCGAGAGGTCAGCCAGACTTAGTTGCAAGCCGAGCCGCCCCATGATGACATTCACAGGGCGGTCAACCGAACGAACGACAGCCGCAATTTCCTCTCTGGTTCCCAGGCCCGGCGCGTAGAGAACATCTGCGCCTGCTTCC
>JADJUV010000135.1 GCA_016716885.1 Candidatus Trichofilum aggregatum
GGTACTAGCCAGTCGGTTAAGACTTACGCCTGCTTCGGCGGCATCAATTGCCAACTGGCGGTGAAGTTCAGGTGGAATACGAACAACAAAGCGGCCGCTAAAGGAACGAACTGCCAATGGCTCAGGCACGAGTTCCTGGTTACTCTGCAAATCTGCAACTACCTGAGCCACGAGCTGGCGAATACCAGCCAGGGCTTCTTCCGGTGTTTCAGCCAACCAGCTTAGACTGGGGAATTCGGCACACAGCCCAACATGTTCCTGATCTTCTTCTGACCAGGTAACCCGATATGTGTAACGATCTTGCTCAAGAACCACGTTGCGCCTCCAAGCGATCAATAGCCTTCAAAACCTGTCTGACCTGATAAGTTTTAGCCTGGCCTTTATCATTTTGAATGTTGACTCGTGGATCGCCCGGCCAGGGAGTTCTGTAAATGCGATGACTGCTTCCGCTTTGTCTCGGTTCGCCAAAATAATGGTCGCAAACTTTGCACAAATCAGCATAGGACACCCCTTTAGGATTACGGCGCATGTGTGCAATGATGTCAACTACGGAAGCCATAACCAAATAGTATCATTAATGATACTGCTGTCAATAGTCACACAGTATGGAAATTGTTTATTCAATCGGTATGGGTTCGCCCATGATAGGAGCGGGTTGATGGCGAATGAGTTCCAGTAAGGCTTTGAAGGTAGCCCCGATTTCACGAACAGCGAACCAACGGGCACGGGCATAGGATTGTCGATCCGCCGCCATACCGACAGCAGCAATGTCTAGCTGGCGGCAGGTGAAAATGGCACGGGGCGGGTGGAATTCCTGGGTGATCACAATGGCCTCTTCCACCTGAAAGATATGCCTGGCCCGGTAGCAGGTGTCATAGGTGCTCCAACCGGCATAATCAGGCTGAACGTCCGCGGCCGCGACCCCTTGGGCCAGCGCAAAGTTGAGCATCGCCGTGGGTTCATCGTACTCCAGGGTGCGGTTATCCCCACTCACCAGGATTTTGTCCACCTTACCTTGCTCGTACAGGGCAATCGCCGTCATCATGCGGTCTTCCAGAACAGCCGTCAACCGGCCATCCGCATAAATGCCCGCCCCAAAAACAATCGCCACCCGATGGGTGGGCACGGTATCAGCATCATAAGTGAACCGGGCGGCATACAGGTGTACAAAAAGTTGCCAGACAAAAGGGAAAGCGACAACCAGGCAACCCAGCAGCAAGAACGTCCGAAGCAGTTTGCGAAAACGACTTGGGCGAGGATCGGGAATCAGTTCTATCTCTACCATAGGCGGCGAATATAACACGCGCCCCAGGTGCGGGCAGTGAACAGGTTCACGATCAGGCAAACATTAAAAACCATCTCATGTCTACGGTCTCCGTAGACATGGTACTTAGGACGCTCTGCGTCAACGGCGCAGAGCGCCAAGGGGATTCATTCCACGCAGAGCGTGGAACGAGTTTGGAAAAACTGCTGGAACTGTAGGAACTCCTTTTTTATCTGTGTTTCTTCCTATCCGTGTTTTTTCTATCCGTGGCTATTTTCAAAGGATAACTCAACATGAATTTTGGCATTTGTTACTACCCGGAGCAGTGGCCGGAAAATCAGTGGGAATTGGATGCGCGGCTGATGCGGGAAGCGGGACTGGAGATTGTGCGGATAGCCGAGTTTGCCTGGCATAAGATGGAACCGGCGGAAGGGCGGTTCGAGTGGGCGTGGCTGGATAGGGCAATCGCCATTCTGACGGGAGCCGGGCTGAAGCTGATTCTGGGCACACCGACAGCCACGCCCCCGGCCTGGCTTACCCGCACATACCCAGAGGTGTTGCGGGTGGACAGTAGCGGCCGCGGCCGCGATCATGGCACTCGTCGCCACATCTGTCTCAACAACCCGACCTACCGCCAGCACAGCGGCCGCATTGTCCAGGCGATGGCCGAACGGTACGGCCACCACCCGGACCTGATCGGCTGGCAGGTGGACAATGAGTTTGGTGGGGGTGGCACATCACGCTGTTACTGTTTGGCGTGCGCGGCCGCGTTTCGCGGCTGGCTGAAGGTTCGTTATGGCACGATTGAGGCCTTGAACGAAGCGTGGGGCACGGTGTTCTGGTCGCAAACGTATGACGATTGGACCCAAATCCGCCCGCCCAGTGATCACATTGACAAACCCAACCCCAGCCACGTCCTCGACTATTATCGCTTCTCCAGCGACAGCGTGGTCAGCTATCAGCAGGAGCAAATCGAGGTTTTGCGCTCGCTCAGCCCGGATCGGTTTATTACGCACAACTTCATGGGGCTGTTCCGCGACCTGAACCAGTTTGACCTGGCGCGGCCGCTGGATTTCATCACCTGGGATAATTACCCGACGGGGAACACGGCCCGGTGGCGGGGGCAGCGTGGGAACTCGTGGAATCGGGAACTCAGGGAACTAGGCACCAGGAACTCAACAGTTCACACCAGTCTCCAGTCTCTCAGTCTCTCAGTCTCTCAATCTCCCCCTCCCCAGTCTCCCCCCTCGCCTGGGACGCTGGTGATCCCATCATCACCGGTATGGCGCATGATTTGATGCGGGGGTTGAAGCAGGGGCCGTTTTGGGTGATGGAGCAGCAGGCAGGGCATATCAATTGGGCGGAGACGAACCATGCGGTGAGACCGGAGACGGTGCGGCTGTGGACATGGCACGCGGTGGCTTCTGGGGCGGAGACTATCGTTTATTTCCGCTGGCGGGCCGCGCTCATGGCTCAGGAGCAGTATCACTCCGGGCTGTTGCGCCATGACCGCTCGCCGGATGTGGGCTATGAGGCTTTGCGGCTACTCATGGCGGAGAAGGAACAGTTGGACCGGGTTGCGGCCGCGCCGCTGCAACCAGCCGTCGCCCTTCTTTTCACCTACGACGACCTGTGGGCGCTACAACGCCAACCCCAAAGCCAGGAATCCGGTTATCTCCGTCACCTGTTTACGTTTTATCAGGCAATGTCCCGGCTGGGTATCCCGGTTGACTTGGTGTCGCCGGACGCCGATTGGAGCCGTTACCGCTTGTTGTTAGCGCCCACCGCCCACCTGGGCACACCCGCTCTGGCCGAAAAACTAACCCACTTTGCCAACGACGGCGGCACCTTGCTCCTGGGGGTGCGCTCCGGCTTCAAAACCGAAAGCAACCTTGTCACCGCTCAACCTCTCCCTGGCGATTTTCGGGCGTTGACGGGCGTTACCGTAACATCCTGGCAGGCACTACCAGAGGGTGTAACGGTTTCACTCAGCACTCAGCCCTCAGCCCTCAGCCCTCAGCACTCAGCACTGCCGCAACCTGGGTTGAAACGCTCCATCCAAACCATGAAGGCGTGAAGGTATGGGCACGGTATCGGGGTTGGCCGGGTGCGGGGATGGCGGCGTTGACGGAGCATGGGGTGGGTCGCGGCCGCGTGTTCACCCTGGGGTTTTTCCCGACCCACGAACAAGCCCTGGCCCTGATCACCACCCTGGCAGAGCAGACAGCCATTCCCCACCTGGAGCCATTGCCGCATGGGTTAATCGCTATTCCGCGTGGTGATTGTTGGGTGCTGTTGAACTTTACGGATGGGCCGGTTACGGTGAAAATAGAGGGAGAAGAGGTGACGGTGCGGCCGCGGGACATCTTGATTGTAGATTGACGATTGACGATTTTCGATTGCGCTCTACACTCCGACGAAAATAACGAACCGCAGAGACGCAGAGAACGCAGAGGAAAGAAAAATCTGTGTCAATCTGTGAAATCTGTGGTCAGCAATTCTCAATTTGAGACCACGCGTAGGGGCGGGACAGGTGGGCCAGGATTTAGCAAGAACGGGAAGCCTAACTTCCCACCTGTCTCGCCCTCTTGTGAGCCGCAATGGTAAGAGGGCGAGACGATGCGGAAAGATCGTGGCTCGGTTTATCCGCATTGAACCCGCATCGTCCCGCCCCTACCCTTGTTGGATGTCAAATTGAGAATTGCTGATCTGTGGTTAAAGTTTTCATCCATCTTGGTGCGCCGCAGATACATAGGGAACTCCCGCCATGAAACCATATCGAAACCCCTTTCAACCAACGAGGGGAACTATCCTGTTTTTGTTGCTTTGTTTGCTTTTAGGCGTGAGTGCGTTGGGGTGGGTTTGGGGGGAGTTTACCTGGTTGCGCCTGGCGGGTGTCACGACTCAGGGCGAAATTGTGGCCCGTACCAGCTCGCCCAAAGGGGAGCTAACGCTGACTTACCAATTTGTCGCCTACATACCGGATGAAGCGGAGAGAATCGTGGAACGCGGCCGCTTAGTCAGTCGCAACTTCACCGGTAGCACCATTCCGGGTTCACCTGTCGCCATTCGTTACCTGCCCAACCGACCGGAAATCTCCAACATTGAAGGCAACCGTTATGCCTTGTTTGGCGATATTGCCACCGTTACGGTGGTTTTGGGCCTGCTAGATGCGTTTCTGGCCTTGCTTTTGTTTTGAGTGCAAAAGATTGGCTGGCAAACCGCCGCCGATGAGAGAATGTCCCTACCAGGCCCCATGCCCTTTGATGACGGCGGGGATGGTTTGTAGCAAAATCTGGCAATCGGTGAGCAGGCTGTAATGTTCGATATAGGCTAACTCCAGGCGGACACGGTCGTTGAACGGCAGTGCCCCCCGCCCATTAATCTGCATAGGGCCGGTAATGCCGGGGCGAACTGAGAGCCGCCGCCGTTGCCAATCGTTGTAACGGGCCACGATGCGGGCTTCTTCCGGGCGTGGCCCCACCAGACTCATATCCCCTTTTACCACATTCCAAAACTGAGGAATTTCGTCCAGGCTCCAGCGGCGCAAAAAACGGCCCAACGGGGTGATGCGGGGATCATCCTTGATCTTAAACATGGGTTCGGGCAGGGTATCCAGGTCAATCAGTTGCTCCAGCTCTTCCTCGGCGTTGGGGTGCATGGAGCGAAATTTGTAAACCATGAACGGTTTGCCGTCCTGGCCGATGCGTTCCTGGCGAAACAGCACCGGGCCGGGGCCAGACAGCCTGATAGCCAGGGCCACCAGGAGCATGATCGGCAGGCTGAGGATAAAGAGGCCCCCACCGAGGAGCATGTCAACGAGTCGTTTGAAGAAGCGGTGATGGCCGCTGAGGATTGGTTTTTGTTGGCGGGCCTGCGGCCGCAAGGCCACTGTGCCATAAGCATAACTATACGCCAGAGCCACCGCCCGCAAGAAAAGCAAGGGCAAGGCTACCAGCAGTACCGTGGCATCTCGTTGAATCGTTTTGCCAGAAAGGGGACACAACCGAGGATGAAGGCGCAATCAGCCAACCGCCTGTGCTGATGATCGAAGTGGCCGCCAGAGCAGGGGGTATCAACACAAAGGGCAAGAGCAGGCCAGCCCCATTTGCACTTTCAGCAGTTGCGGCGTGCGCGAATCGCTCACCAGCCGTTCCGGGTGGCGGTGCATCAGCATGGCTTTCCATTTGCCGATGGCGAATTTGCGTTTGAAGTAGCGTAGGGCAGAGGTGGTGTGCAGGTGGTAAACGCGGGCTTCGGGGGCGAAGACCATTTTGTACCCTTTAGCCGCCAGCCGAAACGAGAGGTCCTGGTCTTCTACTTCAGGTAGGGAGAGGTCAAAGCCGCCGTTTTCCAGGAAGATGTGACGCCGGTACGCGGCCGCGTAGGTGTCAATGAAGTTTATCTGCGTCTCGCGGCGCATCCGGTCATATCGCTCTTCCACTTCCACCTGGGTGAACCGGGCGACCAACCCTTTTTGCCGCGAAAGATAAGCCCCTTTCACACCCACGACGTCCGGGTCTTCATCAAAAGGCCGGGTCATCTGCTCAAGCCAGTCCGGGCGCGGTTCACAATCGGAGTCGGTGAAGAGGATGATGTCGCCGCGAGCCGCTTGTGCCCCAGCATTGCGTACCCCTGATTTGCCCAATTTGCCCGGTGTTAAGACCTGTGCGCCCGCGGCTTTGGCGCAGTCTACCGTATTATCCGTTGAGGCGTCATCCACCACGATAATTTCGACCTGATCCGGGGGGATGGTCTGGTTTTTTAGAGCATGGACACAGGCGGTAATGGTGTGTTCGGCGTTATAAGCGGGAATGACAACGGTATACATAGGTTAAGGGAACTCAGGAGAACGAGTTGAGGCCAATTCAGATTGCGGATCAGTTTTCTCGGCCGCTTGTGATGGCAGGGGTTGGGGGACTCGCAGTGCGGCCGCGATGCCCCCTAACGTGACCTGGGGTATAACCAGGGCCATGTGCCACAAAAAGGCGTAGGTCAACGAAACGGCGTCATCTATGACCCCAAATTGTCGCAATAAAAGAATCGTAATGCCTTCAAATACACCTACATTTAACGGCGTAGAAGAGGGAACCGAGCCAAAAGTCAGGACGACATGGAGCAAAATAGCTTCACCCAAACCCAATGGTAGGGATAAGGCCGGGAACAAAACCAGAGGGGTGGCAATTGAAAGAATGGAGACGAGGCCAGTTAAACCTACCAGCCGTAAATTAGCTTGTTGATAACGCAGTGCATCCAGACCACCTAGCCCCGTGACCAGCCAGCGGTGAATTTGTTGGGCCAGTTTAGTCGGTAACCAGGGTTCGATTTTTTGGTTGAGGTGGATGAGGGCTTCACCCTGGTAGGCCAGAAGATAGAGGCCAATGAGAGCCACGAGGGTCGCGGCCGCGATGAGCCAGGGTGAGCCGCCCAAAAACACCGTTGCCAGGGGGAGCACGAACAAGAGCGACAGCCCCAGCGCCGCCATGTCGAGCGCTTTTTCCACCACAATGGTGCCCAACGTGCGGGTCGTGCCCGCATGGCTCCAGCTTTCTAGTTTGACCAACCGGGCAATATCCCCCATACGAAAGGGCAAAACCAGATTAAGCAATTGTCCAAATGTCAGCGACCAGAAAATGGGGCGGAAGCCGGGCAGTGGCCCCGGTGGTTGAAAGGTGAGATGCCAGCGCCAGGCCCGCACGATAATAGTCACAACGACCAGGGTCAAACTGAGCAGAAAATAGCCTGGTTTTACCTGGGCTAAAGTTTGGCCTATTTCAGCCAGCGGGGTTTGGCGGGCCACATACCACAGCACAAATAGGCCGAAGGCCAGGCTGAGGGATAAACGGAACCAGGGCCAGCCTTTGCGGGGGGAGTAACGATAATTCAGGAATAGGTTTCTGTCCTTCCACGATCATAGCCGCGTGTTTTTACAACGGGTTAGGGCGGGCGTCAAGCGATGATTTGTACACGGATTGGCACGGATCACACGGATTAAGCGAAAAAAATCCGTGTTCGTCCGTGTAAATCCGTGTACCAGAATTTGAACTTTCTTCTTAACAGAGCACTAGGGATTGTTTTGCGGCCGCACAATCAGAGCTGACGGATCCCCCAGCAGGCCAAAGGTATCGACAATTTCTTGTAGCCACGGGGCCTGAGTGACATCAAGCTGGTGCTGGGCTTCCAGAAGAGCATCCCCCATACGTTGGTTGGCCGGGTTTTGTAGACCCCGGAGCAGACTTTGGGCGAATGGCTCCTGGTTGTTGGGCAAAGTGAGGCTGGTGGCGGCGATGATCAGCACGGGACCATTTTCATGGGTTAACATGGCTTCTGAAATAAACGTAGTATTGGGATGGGCGAACAGACCGGTGAGACAGGTAAATTGTAAAACGATAGGTGTGCTACTTGTTCGCGGCCGCAGACCCGTCACCGCATCTAACGTAAAGACCTCATCCTTGCCCCACATATCCAGACTGCCATGCCCATTATACGTCACCAGCCAGGCCCCTTCATTCCAGGCCGTTGTCAGAGCGGATGTTGGTTGTCCGTATAACTTGACCACATCTGCTTCGGGCAAGTTATTCTGACTGATCAGGTTGTCGGCGAAGGTGCTAAATTGGCCTTCTGTGCCATCGGCACTGAAAATGGAGACAGGGCTGGCTGTGCCTTGTTCATAGGCCAGCGTTTCTCTCCACCAGAGATGCGACGGCTCAATCAGGCCAGCGGCCCTGGGGCCACATCGGCAAACGGTCGCCCACCAGGTCGGCCAGGCGGGTGTCACTCACCGTTTCACCGCTAAAAGTAACGGAATAAGCACGGGGAATAATATTGGCGGGAGCCTGACCTAAATAGTTGCGAAAACGTGTTGACGTCGCCTACCATAGCACATACTGGGGCTTCGGCTCCTGGCCACATTCTTGATGGGTGTATTGCAGAAAAGCCCGCAAACCGTCAGGCCAGGCTCACCAAAGCCAAAGGCGTCATAAATTTCGGCGATGGGCACTATGATGGTGCCGGATGCCCCGAGCTTCACGGGCTTCTTGCAGGATGAGCGCGGGGGCCAGCGCATCGGTGGTGATGATGAGGAAATGGCGCTGTTTGAGTGGTGTCTGCCACTGGCTGAGGCGCAACCCCGGATTTCCGCCGGGTTGAGGAACCCATGGGGCCGATGGCGGCCAGGTGCATCTCACTGGAGAGGGTAAGGGGAACGCGGCCGCGTTCCATCACCCAATCGGTCAGCCTCACCGGTGAGAGCGGATTCGCCACATCAAATAGCCACGGTTCCCCAGAAAACCCATCTAACACCCGTTCCCCGTCCATAGGATTGATCCACAAACGATCATCCACCGCCGTGGCCGGAGATTGATAAGTTAGCGACAACCAGTTGAGGTGCATAATGTCTACCAGCGTGGCCCCAGTGGCACTGTTGTCTAGTAAAAGTAAGTTCTCGCCTGTTTGTAAAGTTCCGACAGGAATGCTCAGCGTACCGGTGTAAAAAATTTGCCCGCTCAGCGCAATGTGCCAATAGATTGCCCATTGATGAGAACATCCAGGTCATGATCCAGGGTCTATCCATCATTGACGGTGGAACCCCACAATCCCAGCGTCAACGTGGCTGGCTGTCCGGGCCCATGAGGTAAGTTGAGAGATTTTTCACTTGGCCCCCCACCTGTATCGTTTCCCAAACCAGATTCACCGGGGCCGTGGCGGGGCCTGTCCTGGTAATAATGGTTTCTTCAGCCTTAAGGGTTGTGAAAAGTTCCACACTGGTGATGGCGGGGTTGGGGCCAGGCCTGGTCCTGACCTGGTTTGATTGCCCTGGCGCAAAATGTAGGGCGCGCGCCAGGGTGTAGGACTGGTGGGAGCTAACCGTAAAAATGAGGGCTGTTATCTTGCCGCGAAACGGAATGGGATCGCCTTGTTGGATCAGTTCGATATCGATGGCGGCTAGGGTTTCCAGGGTAAACCAGCGGCCCGTAAATCAGCCAGAGGCAACTGTGTAGAAACCATCCTGGGTAATGTTGATAACGACGGCATTGTCACTGAGGGTTCCAACCACGGGAGTGGGCTGGCGCAGGAGCAACCAGGCCATCACCATGAGCAGAAGCAAGCCCACGCCAGTCACAAATACGGCTAATAGGATGGGTAAGCGTTTGCTGGGGGGGTGGTAGGGTTGGCGCAGGTGGTGTGGTCTCTGACGCGCCGCGTCAGAGGGTGGCGGTGGGGCTAGGGTGAACTCATTGGGGCCGTTTTGTTTTGCGGGTGAAGAGCAAAATTGTGCCAAAGACACCAGCGGCAAAGATGAGGAGACCGGCGGCAAAACCAACCCATAAGACGATGCGGCCGCGGGTGCTGTTTGTTGTCGTAGACGGATTACTACTGACGACAGGAGCGGGCAGATTATTGCTGGTTCCTGGCTCCCCACTATCACCAAAATCTGTAATAGTCGGCGCACCGTTGCCTTGATAAGCGCCTTCACTTGTTGTCTCAATCGGTGTCTCGCCGAAGGGGTAAGGTGTTTCAGTGCCTTCGGCTGAAATGGTTGGTTGGCCTTCGGGGTAAACCGCCTCGGTTTCGGGGGGGGTTTCTGGTGATAGGCTGGTGGTTTCGCCTGCTGTGCCTGGGTAGGCTTGGGTTGCAGGGGGTGGGTGATCTGGCGATAGGTTGACCACCGGTATGGGGTCAGCCACGGGCGAACTGCCATTGCCGTCCTGTGCCGCTGTTTGTGCTGGTATTGGTCGGGTTGGTGGCGGTAGCCTGGGGGGAGGAGATGGCACTACTGGTGTTGGCGCGGGTGGTGGCAACTGGGGATGTTGTCGTGTTGGTAGGGAGTGGGGTAGGCGACGCGGCCGCGGGCTGAGTCGCGGTGGCCGTGGGTGTGGCTGTGGCGGATGTACGATTACCACCGCCAATCACCTCGCCAGTCGGGGTGGGTGATTGCACCAATCCCGCCACAACTGATATGGTTTCTAAGGCAATCTCGGTCCCGTTTTGTTCTATCTCGATCAGCGTGTACCAGTACGTTTGCCCGGTCGTGGTATCCATATCTAAGACGATATACGTTCCCCCTGTTTCCGGAAAACCAGGGTTCTGTAAGGGCACAATGCTAATCTGTTGGCCGTTTTGCCAGACATCAATATAACTGGATGGTCCACTGGCACTGTCTGCGCGTTTCATACGGAAAGCGGCTGTCTCATACTCGGTGGCTGTGCGCCATTCCAACTCCACTCCATCTACAACCCTCACCAATAAAATACAGTAGTTCAACATTCTGAGGATCATGGGCTTGCACGGGGACTAACCCATGGAAACTAAGAACGACACCTGAAACCAGGAATAAAGCAATGACGAGAAAAAGAAGGCGTTTTAACATAATGAGTAAATACTCTTCGTTATGAGGATTAGATGGGTAGAGGCTCATTATTTGATAATGAGCGGCAGGTATAGACCACTATTTGTGGGTAAAAGAACGAGCAATGAGGCGTTATCCATTTCATTACCTGGTGAACCTTCTAGCCCCGTTCCGATGACGGTAGCCTGATTATTCAATGAGGCTGGTCCAGTGTACCCAGGGTCAAGTAAAGTTGTCAATGTGATAGTAGCGCTATCGCCATAAGCCAACGCGGGTTCCACGGTAAAGGTGAGCTGATTACCAACAATGGTTACGGCTGTGGTAACGAGCGGTGTGGCTGACATAGCTTAAACCATTGGGTAAGGTGTCAATCATTTCTACCCGAGAAGGATACAACCCCGTGTTGTTGACCGTCAAGGTGAAATCTACCATATCACCCGGTTCGATGATGGTGGATTGGGCTGTTTATCCAGGCTGAGGGCGGGACGGAACAGTTGCATGGCTGGATCACCATGCAGGGTAAAGGAATACAACTCGGAGTAGTGCATGCCAGCCTGCCAATAGTTGAGTTTACCGTAGTTCGCGGCGTCACCAATGGCTGTCAGGCCCATCTCGAACAATCCTTCATAAAAGCCGTGGGCCAGATAATTATGCTCCCCTGTTAATCCCAGGCCAGTAGAAGACCAGTGCGCGGCCGCGCCCACTTCACCCGTTGTCCCCCCTGGCTGGCCCAACAGCGTTTCCCCCAGACCTTCAAAACCGGGGAAGATGAAATGGCTATCCAGGCAATCCATACTCAGCAGGGCAATGGGTCGGGTTTCATTGTCCCAGAAATTGGCGGTGGTGGTTGTCAGAAGTGCCCCAGCCCAGCTATCAACGGAACCATGCCCACGATAATTCATCAAAGTGATGCCATCCGTGTTAATGGTCTGGCTAATGGCCGTCCGCATGGCCGCAACGGAAGGGAAATCATCCAGGCAAAATTCATGTACCGTAAAAGACGCGGGCATCATGGCCGACGTCACTTCATTTTCGTAGCAAAAATCACCCGCATTGGGATCGTAATCGTCGGCGGCATAGAGAATGTTGCCTAACCATTGGTACCCACCGGGGTTGGTTAGATGGGCGATATGATTCTCTTCATATTGGATAATCTTGTTGACCATCTTAACGGCTTCGGCATTGCTTTGCGCCGCCAGTCGTCCAATCGCCATGTCGGGCAGAATATCCGCCCCAGCCAGCAATACGTAGGAATGGTCTGTGGGAACCAGGCCCTGGAAACGGTCAATGATCAGCATATCTGTATTGACATAGGATATTTGATTGGCGTCCCAATAACTCGGCGCACCGTTACCTACCCAGATATGGCGCACATCCGCACTGGCATCCCCCACCAGAAGGACATAGCTGGGGGCCACCTGCCAATCCGCCAGGGCATGAGCCAGATAATCGTGGATGGCCGATGGTGTTTCTAGCCCATAACCATATTGATTGACGATGTCCTGAATATCTACCACATGGGTACGATAGCCGCCATAGAGCGCATTTTGCCGGTGGCTGGCTAATTGGTTGGTAGCCGGTAGGAAATCAGCGTAGCTAACGGCTAACCAATCCACTTGCCCGGTAGCTGGCTCAAGGTTGGTAACAAAGTAACTACTGACATCACCGCCTGGCACGTTAATGATGTTGGCTGTTGTGGTGGCAATGAAACGGGTGTTGCTTGAATTAATACTGCCAAAAGAGTAGGTGTAAGGGCCACTGCCACTCGTGCTACTGCCAGTTACTGCCACCGGTTGATAGGGGTCGGTGATGTTCCAGATCAGGATGTTGCTGGGGTTATTCTGGTTGTACCCTTGAATATTGTATTGATGGGAGCCAGCGTAATGGTTAAACGTGAGTTGGTCGCTTGTGGCGATGAACTGCCGTTGATACTCAACGGTGATACGGTTAAGCAAGTAATTACGACTGGCTGTGCCGGGGCTGTGTGTACCTACGGTGATCTGGTTAGAGCCATTGGCCAGAGCGGTAACGGGGGCATTACCCACTACATTAACATTGAGATTATTGTTCCAGGTATGTGTACCCTGGTGGGCAGAGCCATAAGTGCTGTAATTGAGGTAAGTGTTGATGAGGTGAGCCGATGTGCCTCGACTGAGGATTTCGGTGGTGAAGGTAATAGGGTTGCCACTGGCTACCGGATTGGGCGTGTTGATGGTATAGGTTTTGGTGATGGGGGTACTGGTTTTGGTCCATAAATCCCAGTACCAGGCGTCTGTTTCATTGTAAAGCCATAACTCTTCAGGAACGAAAGTGCTGGTAAAGCGGAGATTTTGTTCGGCGGTGATGTTTTCGGGGAAGGATGGGGCTACGGGGAGACCGCTGAGGCTAGGCGTAGAGGTGATGTTCGCGGCCGCGCCGCCTACCCATAGCCAAAAAATATTGTCAGTCACATATTGTTGGTCATGGCGGGAACCGTTGAAGGCCCAGCCATAGAACCACGGCATCATCGGCTGAGTCGAAGTTTGCCGTGCCACCCCGGTTGATAAACGCAAAGGCTACCGATTGACCATCATAAAGCATCTGGAT
>JADJUV010000136.1 GCA_016716885.1 Candidatus Trichofilum aggregatum
GGGATACGCCCTCAGGAAAACCCGGACGGCAAACTGGAACTCAAGATGACCCCTGGCCGCTTCCTCAGCTTTTGCGAACTGGCCCGGCGCACCCCCTCGGCTACCTGCGTTCTCATCCTGGACGAGATCAACCGGGCCAACCTCTCCCGCGTCTTTGGCGAACTGATGTACCTCATGGAATACCGCGAGGACCGTATCTTCCTGGCTGGCAGTGGCTTGTTTGGCATTCCGGCTAACGTTCGTCTTATCGGGACCATGAACACCGCCGACCGCTCCATCGCCCTGGTGGATCATGCCCTGCGCCGCCGTTTTGCTTTCCTGGAACTGGCCCCTAACTATGATTTGCTCCGCCATTACCACCAAAAACATAACCCCGACCTGAACCTGGATGGTTTTGCTCCGAGTGTTGGAACGGCTTAACAGCCAGATTGACAAACATTATCAAGTGGGCGTAACTTTTATGCGGCCGCATCTGCCCCAAGAATTGCGCGACATCTGGGAAATGGAGATTTTGCCTTACCTGGATGAATATTTCTTCGATCAACTGGAACGCATCGAACCCTTCCGCTGGTCACGCATCGCCAAAGAGATTGACATGGCTTAAGCCTGCCGTTTACAATGGAGACACAATATTTTAATAACCCAACCAACGTGAGTTCAATCACCAAGCTGGAGTTTGGCGTTTTGTTTTACCAGAGAAGACACAGCCTGGAAAGGCTGTGCTACATCCAGAGGTAGACCCAAAATTCGCCAAAGTCGAGTCACCAAGATTGAACCAATCGGAAAATTGCCCTAACCCGAAACTTGAAACTTGAAACCTGAAACTTGAAACTTCCACCGTTTAATAACACAAACCATGAACGAACCCACTCCCCCGCCCCAAGACCTGTTTGCCGGTGATGCCTGGCTGGCCGAATTAGAGCGACTGCGTATTGAAGATAAGGTTGTACAAGACGCGGCCGCAGCCCAGGCCCGTCTGGCCGAACAACAACAGCAACAAGCCGCCCAACTCATGAAAGATAGCCATGCCCATGAACTCCTGCGCCAGGTGCAGAAAGCCTTGTTAGCTGGTAAAGGCGTTTTGCGTTTTTACACCAATTCGGGGGGGTACGATCAGGCGGTCGCGCTCCTGTGGCAAGGCCCCATTTCTCAGGCCGAAAAGCCTATCAAGGACGACAAAGCCGAGGGTCTCATTCTCGTGGGCACACGAGAGGGACAACTATGGGTAAATGAGGTCAAGGTTCCCGAACCCACCACCCAGGCCCTCAAACAAGCTCTGTTACAAACCTGCCGCGAATTGGTGGCGGGGTAAGTTCCGAGTTTCGGGTTTTTAGTTTCGGGTTTAGACGCTTACAAGCCAACTTCTTGACCAGTGAGCCAGAAGATCCGCCACGAATTTCACGAATTGACGCGAATTTTTATTTTCCCATTCGTGCTAATTCGTTTAATTCGTGGCAAAACTTCTTTCGGTTCTGGCTTGTCCAGGTTAGAGTCATTCAGTTGTTAGTCTCTCAGTCTCTCACTGTCTCAGTCACATTAAAAAGGAGTATACCATGTCAAAAATACACTTTTCTCGTCGTTGGGGGTGGGGAGTAGGGGTAATCGCCCTCGTTTTATTATTTGTCGGGATGATCAGAGGCAACGCGGCCGCGCTCTATGATCATCCCAGCTTTAGTATCGTGGCTGTCAACAAAGATGTGGATGTCACCATTCAGGGGCAGGGGTTCCCGCCCAACACCGATTTCGTCGTTACCTTTGGGGCCATGGGTACACGGGGTGTGGGGGGAAATTGGGCCGCTTTGCTTAATTCGGGCACTGGCTCTTTCACCGCCATCATCCCCATTCCTGTGGGTTGGCGTGGGGCGGCTCAAATCGCCATTCGTCTGGAAAATTTGTGGTCTGGGCATCACGCCTTCAACTGGTTCTATAACAACACCGCCACCATCCCTGTCACTAATCCGCCCCCTGTTGTGGCTATTACCCCGGTTGTGACCCCCTTACCGACTGCGGTTGTGCCCGCCACGGCTGTCCCCGCGACTCCAGTTCCACCAACGCCGACTGCCGCACCACCCCCTGCCACAGCTGTACCCAACCCCAACGCGGGTTATAGTGGCATTCCTACCTGCTCCATTCAGTCCGTAGTGAAGGATACCAGTGTTACTGTTGTAGGGAATAACTTCCCCAAACAGATAGCCTTTACCGTGCGGATGGGTTCATTTGGTACACAACCTTATCCGGGTGGGGGTGTCGCGGCCGCGACCTTCAACAGCGGTGATATCAGCACCTTCACCCAGACCTTCACCCTGCCTACTGAGGTCAAAGGGTTGAGCCGGGTTGGGGTACGCATAGAAAGCAGTGCGGCCGCGAACAGTTTTAACTGTTACGCCTGGTTCTACAACAACACCGCCCCCTAGCAGTTTGTCGGAAAAGTCCGGTATTTCCTTTTTGGGTACACGGATCGACACGGATTACACGGATTTTTAGCTTCGCCATGTTCCCAAATCCGTGTTTATCCGTGAAAATCCGTGTACGAATTTCTTTCTCCGACAGGTTTATAGACCCTAAGATAATGATTTTGGGTACGGGCTGGCCTTGTGCCTGCCCTGCCACGAGTGGGCAACCACAAGGATTGCCCGTACAGTCAAAATCTTTTTCTTAAATACGTAACCGTTCAGCCTTCCGAAGGTTTGTTCCACTGGTCAGTAACTCTAGCGAAACCTTCGGAAGGTTGTTTCACCAGAGAGACTGAACGCTTACTTAAATACTATAGAAACAATTCGAGGCTTCAACCGGTTGCTATGAACTGGCTGAAGCCTCACGCTACATCCCCATCCTGGCATATAAGATCATGCGTTAGCGGCGCAGCAATACAATTCCCACCGCCAGCATCCAACCCATCCCTACCGGCAAGATGGCAAAGCCGAACGCGGCTAAACCGGGGATGTAGAGGACAACCAGGGAAAACAGCCCCACCGCACCGGCCAGATAGCCCCAACGAGCCAGCCAGGTAGGCACCCATTCGCCATGCCCGGCCCAGGAAATAAACATCGGCATGAACCCGATGATAAGTGCCGTGCCCAGATCATCGGCGCGGGCGCCGATCCAGCCCACCACGTTGGCAATGGCTACGGATGTCGCCGAGGTATCGGGGGCAATTTGTACCACCAGGGCTAACATGGCGATATAAGAAACCACCACCAGGGGAACCGCTGTATTGACACACACCATAGCCGCTCTCACCACCGCCGACCGTTGGCCGCACAATTGCGCCAGGGTAGTGCCCGCCATACCCAAAACCATCACACCCACAATCCAAACCGTGAGATTGGCGACGAGCTGGCCTTGGGCCGCGGCCGCGGCCGCGAGATACCCAGCCATATCGCCACTGTCTAACGTCGCCCACAAGTCTGCCCCCGACGTACCCCATAAGGCCGCCCCAATGAGCATGATAACTGTCCCGGCGATAGCGGTATACCCGCCCAGGCGATCCTTCTTTTCACTCAAAATTACATTCGCTCCACTCAATGTCGCGTTCATGTCATTCTCCTTCGAAAATAGCATGTCAGCTTGTCAGCAAAGAAGCTGAAGGGCTGAAATGCTGTGAGCTTGTCGAAGCCCGGTTTTATGTTGTTGCTACAGGCTCCAGGCCATATTTTTCGGCCAGAGCGACCATCGTTTCTTCATTCAGTTCACCAGATGTCATAAGTCCATACACCTCGGTGAAATAGGTTTCAAACCCGGCGGGCGCGACGATAGCCAGTGCTTTAACGGTTTCCGGGCTGTGATTGTGGAAGTCATGCGCGATCTTTCGGGGCCGATAAGCGGCCGCACCAGCCACCACCTTAACCGTTTCCGACCCTGCTTGGGTTGTCAGCACCCCGTCCAACACATAAAACAGCTCATCCTCATGCTGATGGCGGTGCAGCTCGGCTCCCGTGCCTGGTGGGAAGCTCCCTTGCAGCAAAGCGAACTGCCCATTAGTCTGTTCCCCCGTCAGCAGCAGGTGAATGGCCTCGCCAGTGGGAAAGTGATACGTGGGGGCTGTTTCCGGGCGCACCACCCGTGAACTGGTGGCAGCAATGGGTGTGCCATTCATTTGCCCGGCCAGAGGCGGCCCCACTGCTTCAATGCCATATTTGGCGGCGATGGTGAGAATGGCCGTCATATCCGGCTCCGCTTGTGTCACCAATGGCTCCACCTCGGCAAAAAAGCCTTCCAAACCACCGGGTGTTAAAACCACCAGAGCGCGAGCCGCCTTTGTACCCAGGTTCGTGAAGGTGTGGGGGATGCCCCGGGGCAAGAAGGCCGTACAACCTGCCGGAACAGTAAACCGCTCCTCGTTCACTTGCACCACCAGCTCCCCTTCCAAAATGTAGAAGGTTTCATCTTCGTGATGGTGAATATGCAGCGGCGGCCCGCCGTGGGGGGGAACTTCATCAATAAAGAGGGCGAAGGCCCCGTCTGTTTCTGCTCCAGACAAAATCAGATGGATTTTTTCGCCCTGAAGCTGGTCATAAACGGTGGCTTCACCCGGCGACACCAAACGTGGGGCTAAAAGCTGGTCAATCATGGTCTCTCCTTTCTATTTTGTAGGGCGATTGGGCAAAAGGCGTGTTTCAAATGAGTTGAATAATTAATCGTTGAACTGTTGAATGGGTGAATTGTTAATGAAGTAGTAGACGCTTCTCCTCGTTAATCATTCAACAATTCACGAATTCACCGATTAATTATTTCCCTCATCTCAACCGAAATGGAACACACCCTTTGGCAAATCGTCCTGTGGTTTATCTGCTAGAAAGGGTAACTGACCAGGGGGCAGGGCACATTGTCCGATGGTACACAATCGGACAAGGCAGGGTACACAATTGGGGTAGGGTGAGGGTTAGAGCAGGCCGAGACGGCTGGCTTTGCTGACGGCTTCGGTGCGGGTGGTGGCTTCTAATTTGGCGAGGATGCGGGTGACATGCGCTTTCACGGTGCGCTCGGTAATGGACAGCGCGGCCGCAATCGTCGGGTTAGTGGCGCCGGTAGCCAGCAGGCGCAGCACCTCGCTCTCACGGGCCGTCAGGTACTCCTCGGAGTTGGGCAAGGGGATAACCTGGGGGGTGTCATCCGGCTGTAATATGTGCAGTAGGGGCTGAAGCATGTCGCGTTCCATGCCCTGTTCGATGGCATAACGCAGGACGGGCACGATGCTTTCCCCCTCTTGCAGAATGATGCCGGGCATCTGCCGCGCTTTTAGCTCCTGGAGAACCCGGCGCAGTTCGTCCAGGGCATCGTGCCAGCGGTTTTGCTGGCCGTACAGGGTGGCTAACAGCAGGCGGGGATGGGTAAGTATGACAGTATGGCGCACCTTTTCATGCAGGGTAATGGCCTGGTGCAAATCCCGTTTGGCGGCTCCCGTTTCCCCTCTGGCGATGGCGATGCGGCTGGCGAGCAGTAGGCGGCGCAGTTTATCTTCCAGGTCATAACCGGTGGGGGCGGTGATGGCCTCCATTTGGGCCAGAACCTCTTGCGCTTCGGTGATGCGCTGTCGTAGACATAGAGCGCGGCCGCGTAAATACATAAATCCCTGCTGGTAGCTGGCGGCGGTGTCCTGGACAGTCCATCGTGCCGCCTGTGTGGCCAAAAATTCATCAAAGCGGTGATAGGCGCGGCGGGCCAGGGCGATCTCCAGGATGAGCCAGCTTACATGGTCATCTATCCAGCCCAGGCCACCAATCTCCTGGAGCAAACGATAGGCTTCGTGGGCGGCCGCATCCGCCTCGTCTAAACGGCCTTGATAAAAGTGCATAAAGCCTGACAGTCCGCGGCCGCAAATTTGCAATATCCAATCATTTGGGCCAGCCAGGGGCAAACTGCGATCCACAAATTCGGCTACCTGGGACATGCCCCCTTCGCTAAACAGCATGTGCGGGCCAATGGTCAGGCTGGTCATGGTTAAGCCACCGGGGTCGCCGCTCTCCAGGGCCTGGGTGATGTTGGCCCGGAGATGGACAGCCAGGGCGGGCCAATCGTGGATGGCGACGGCGTACCACAGTTCGGCCCCATGATAAATACTCCACTGATCGGGGCGCAATAGGTGGCCCACGGCGGCTATTTTTTGGCGGTAGGCCAGAACAATCTCGGCTGAGTCCAGGGTATCGGTCATGGCACGTGCGGCTAGAATCTCAATTTCGCCCAGCTCGTCCCCCTCTTCCTGGAAACGAGCCGCGGCCTGGGCCAGCCAGGGTGCGGCCGCTTCCACCTGCCCGCGAATGGCATAATATTGACCCACAAAAAGGAGTAACCAGGGATGCGCCAGCCGCACGGCAACCGGCAGGCTTTCAATGCCCGCGATGACGGTGCTGCGAGTGAAGCGGCGCTCGGCATCCAACTGGGCCATCGCTTCCAGAAGTTGGGCGGCTTCGGCCCACAGTTCGGCACGGGTCAGGTGGTGCAGCTTTTGCTCATCGCTGCTGGCGGCCTCAGCGGCCCGGCGGTGGAGTTCGATCCACTGTTGCGGCCGCTCTTTTTTGAGCTGCTGCTGCAAGAACTCCCGGAACAGGTCATGGTAACGAAAGGGGCCATCGTAAGCATCGGGGGTTAAGGCTCGGAGAAACAGGTTGCGCTGATAAATACTCTTTAGCAGGTGGGGCGCGTCGGGGTTTTGGGTGACGGCCTGGCAGGCGGCGGGGGTTAGCTCGGTCAAAATGGCTGTTTGCAGGAGAAATTGTTGCAGGTCAGGTGGCTGGTGGGCCAGCACTTCGGTGGCCAGCAGATCAAAGATGGAGCGGTTGGCGGGGGTGAGGCGGTGGATGTAGCGGCCGCGTGCGGCCTCATCGTCAAAGGTGCTCAGGACCGCCGCCAGGAGTTGCAGCCCGGCGGCCCAGCCCCCGGTTTGTTGGTGCAAAAGGGCAACTTCGGCCGTCGCCAGATTCAGGTGATGGCGCTGGTTGAGAAAAACGGTCGTTTCTTCGTCATCAAAGCGCAGTTGGGGCAGGCGTATTTCGGCCAGTTGCCCCCGCGCCCGCAGGCGGGGCAAAGGCAGCGGGGGGTCGTGGCGGGTGGCGATGAGCAGGCGCAGGGTGTCGGGCAAATAATCGAGTAGATAAGCCAGCAGTTGGTGGATGGCCGGGTCGGTGATGACATGATAATCGTCCAGGATCAAAATGTGGGCTGTTTGAGGCGCTGGATGCAGGTTGTTGATCAACAAGGTGGCTAACTGGGCCGTTTTCTCTGGCAGATTGGGCACGGTTTGTAGAAATGACAGCAGGGCGTGGCCTTCGTCTTTGAGCCAGGGCCGCAACGCGGCCGCGAGCAGGGCCACAAAAAGGGGCAGATCGTTGTCGGTTTCATCCAGGGCTATCCAGGCGGTGGGGAGATCGCTGTGGGCCAGGGTGGTGCTGAGGATGGTCTTGCCGGAGCCAGCGGGGGCGGCGATGAGGGTGAGTTTGTGCTGGCGAACAGCAGTGGCTAAGGTTTGTTGGAGCCGCAATCGGATAACGTGGTTACTGCCCGGTTGGGGGGGCTGGAGTTTGGTGTAGGGAAACCAGGTTTCTGGTGTTGTCTGTGGTTGCACTATATCGTGTTCCATAAGGTTATCCTTGCTTAACTGTCCGGGGGTACCATTATCCATTTACCCGACTGCACCAATCGTCCATCAGCTAACATCGGCTCAATCTGTTTATTGATGAACGAGGCCTGGAACTCTCCCAGGCGAGTAAAACCAAAGAGTTGACCCACTGCCTGGGGAATTTCTTCGGGCAACACACCGAGGCCATCTTGCACCACCAGCAGGATGGCCTCTTGTATTTCTTCCGGGGCGATGAGGTCCAGGGAGCGGGAGACGGCCGGTAGATTGGCTCGGCTCCGCACTGGCGGGCGGGTCATGCTAGCGGGGTAGCGGAATTTACCCACCTGGCGCAACCGTTTTTGCTGGTACGCGGCCGCGCTCGTCACCACTCCACTCACGGCCGCACTGCGCCGGGTCAACCCCGTCGCCAGAGATAATCGCCGTGAAACCTCATCCAGGTGAATCGGCCCTTCCTTCACTACAATCTCCACCACCCATTTCACCTCATCATCTACTTCGGCGGCAATATTGGGATGAGTTGTGGCCTCAAAACACAATTGTTTAACCGAGGCCGCATCCTTCCGCTCTTGTGTCCGCGCCGAAACAGCCAATTTGACACCCACCAGAAGCTGGTGAGGGAACAAATGAGGCCCAGCCTGCCAATCACTGGTTTCATCCAACCCATCCAGTATAACGAGGAGTTGTTTGCCATTGGGAAGCGGCCACTCCAGCAGGCTGGCAAAGATCTGGCAATAAATCTCGGCAGTATTTTGGATTGATGAACTGCTCAGTGGCTCGCCGTATAGCTCACTCAACCAGGCGGCCAATGAACCAAACACAGACGTCTAGCTGTTGGTCTGGAAGCGGATGCGGACAGGCACAAAGACGACTTCAACGTTTTCTTGTTCCATCATTTGGGCAGCCCAGTGTACCAGCAGTACCGATTTGCCCCGAACGGCACTTTCTCTTTATCTGTCCCGAAATACTCGGTCAAGAAGTTGCGAATCGCCGTACCATAACCAATGGGCAGTTGGTGAAGTATGCGCTGGTATTGCT
>JADJUV010000137.1 GCA_016716885.1 Candidatus Trichofilum aggregatum
TCAGGCCAATAGCCAGACCGTGGCCGAGGCGGTACAGACCCATGGGGCTGAGGCGGTACAAACAGCCGCCGAAACCCTGGCCGACCGACTAGTCGCCTATCGGGCCGAAGGCCACAGTGAAGCCGATATTCTCGCCCACTTCCAACAGGGCGAAGCGTTGGCTGACCTGGATGTGCCCCTGACCTCAGCCCAACAAACGGCGCTGGCTGACCTGGTGTTGATGCCACGACGGGGATTAGGGCGCGAGGAATTGATGCAAGCAATGGCCGAGATAGGGCGCGGCCGCGATAGTGACCTGGCGCGTCATTTGGGCATTCCCAGTGGCTTTGCCTCATACA
The DNA here is from genome assembly GCA_016716885.1 of Candidatus Trichofilum aggregatum. Classification (GTDB taxonomy): domain Bacteria; phylum Chloroflexota; class Anaerolineae; order Promineifilales; family Promineifilaceae; genus Trichofilum; species Trichofilum aggregatum. The sequence goes on from JADJUV010000137.1 coordinate 339, forward strand.
CGGGTCTGGTGCGTGAGCTTATGGGGCAGGTGCAGGCCCTCGAATTAAGTCAAAGTGATCTGCACGAGATTGTGGCCCAAGTGGAAGCCGGGCAGAGCCTCGTCGCCCAGACCGATTTACTGGCGCGTGGCCTGGAACCCGGTGACGTGAACCCGTTCCTGCGTAACCTTTCGGCCTTGCCCCCGAAGCTCCTTGTACCACAAACAACGCGTGCCCTGCGGCCGCGTCGCGCCAGTGGAGAAAACAACGAATGAGAAAACGTCTGCAAACCCTTTTAGTTGGTTTTATCGTCCTGCCTATTCTCTGGCTGGCATCGAGTAACAACAGTCAGGCCCAGGCCAACCCGACCCCCATTGTCGTCTCTCTGACGCCTGGGGGAGAGCCGACGGTGACGCCTACCCTGGCATCGGGGACACCGGGTTTGTTACCTGACCGCTTTGAGCCGAATGACACGAGTGCGGCCGCGACGCTGCTCCTGACTACCCAAAACGAAACGGGTCTGACCCTTATTGGTGCGGACATCGACCAGTTCCAGGTATACCTCAAAGCGGGTCAGATAGTCCAGGCGACGACCACCGTTTACGGTGGTCTGGATACGCGGTTGAGCCTGTACCAGGGCGAGACACTGGTCGCTCAGAACGATGACCAGAGTGCGACCCATGTCGGTTCACAGGTCGTGTATGCGGCCGCGAGCGACGGCTGGCTGCGCCTGGTGGTGGAAAAGATGACGGCTTACGACGGCGTGTATGATCTGGCGACGGTGCTCGTTGCTCCAACCCTGACACCGACTCTCATGCCAAGCTTGACCCCTAGCCCGACACCGTCACCCAGTGCCACGCCGTCACCGACCCCATCACCCACGCCCCTGGTTCCGGCTGATCCTGCCGAACCCAATGACCATGTGGCCCTGGCCTGGCCAGTGACACCAGGGGTGCAGGCCGATTTCAGCCTGGCGCCGGGCGACGTAGATTGGTTCACCTTCATCGCTAAAGCGGGCACGACTTATACCTGCGAGACGATTACCAACCAGGTAGATACGGTGCTGACGGTTCAGGGGAGTAATGGAGTCATTGTCAGCAACGATGACCGGGCCAGCGGTCGCCTTGATTCCTTCGCCCGCTGGACGAATGCCAGCGAACAAACCGTCGTCATCGAAGTCACGGCACGGGGTGGGGGGTATGGGCTGTACCAACTACTGTGCCAGATAGCAATGGGCCAGCCAGTCTCCGCGGGGGCAAGTGGGAGTGGTTCGTCACAACCGCAACCAACGCCCATCCCGGGTTTGACGCTTACGCCTACCAATACGCTGACAGCGACAACTGGCGTAACGACCACCTATCCGGTTACTTTGTCCGTGCGTTATACAGGTGAGGCAAACGTAGCCACCCCCACACCGGTTACGCCCATTCGTCTGCTCATCTATTACGACGCCAACAATGACCGGCAGCCGGGCGTCGGCGAAGGCATTGCCAATGTCTTGGTCCTGGCGACGGATAAGCTGGGTCAGGTGGTAATGACAATTTTTACCAACCCCGAAGGGGAAGTCATCTTCAATGTAACGGGAACAACCGTCACCCGGCTGGTTGTGCCCTTTGTGCCCGGTTGGAGTACCCAGATACGTCAGGGGCAAGCCAATGAACTCACCCTCGGCCTACCCGCCGTACGCCTGCCCGTTTTTTTGCCGGTGCAGAACCGAGTGGCGGAAGAGGGCGGTTAGCTGTTGGCCGCTGGCTGTTGGCCGCTGGCTGTTGGCTGAAATGCTGACAAGCTGACTGGCTGAAATGCTGACTGGCTCACAACAAACAACCGCAAATCGTCAATCGTCAATCGTCAATTCTCCGAGGATGGTCTTATGAATCTCCGTAACTTAACCAACTGGTGGCAAACCCCACGACCGGGTGTCGCGCATGGACATGACTTATCGGCCGCGGCCGCGACGCCTGATTCGCCGCTGGCCCGCATTCCGGTGGAATACCAGGAGATGTTCCGTCAGGTCATCCTACAAGAGATGACCGACAGCAAAACCGATCATACGGATAAAGACATGCTCGGCTACCTGCGTACCCGGCGCGAAGCGTTCCAACAGGGGCAGTATGTGGATCCGAACGGTCGGCTGGGGCAGCTTTCTCTTTCGCGTCAGGAACTCCATGCCCAAGGTATTACGCGGCCGCAGACCGGCCCGTCAGCCAGTGACCAGGCGCGGGAGAAGCGTACCCTCATGTTCAAATTGGGGGGTCTGGCCCTGTTAGCGGTGGTTTTTTGGGCGCTGGTCTCACGCGGCCGCGCCGGGCAGGAAGAAGCCCTGACGCTGACTCCTGAACCTACCGCTCTGGCCGGTGACGTGACCCCTACGCCGGAGATTCTTACCGTTACCGGCGCCGATGACGCGTTACAGACGATTGGTGGGCTGGGGGGTGCGTTGACCATTGGCCGACCCGCTGCGCTGGAATTGCATTACCGCTCCAGTGAAGAGGTGGTGGCGCTGCCCATTGACCCGGCTCAAACCACACCCAAAGGGGAGTTGCGCTTCAACGAAACGGTCATGCTTTCGGATAGGCCGGTGGCGGTCTGGCTGGCCGGTGCGGTGGTGAACTATGCCATCGGTATCCCTGATAGCCTGGCCCGCAATCTGCAACCGGGGGACCGCCTCAGCCTGCATACCAATACCGGGGCCACGCTGCCCTTTATCGTGTCCAGCACCACAGTTCACGCCCATCACGAGGCCAGTACCTCCTCTCGCAAAACCGCCTGGGATTGACGCTTTTCTCGTTGCCTGCCCCGGCTGAAGACCAGGTAACGGTTGTCTGGGCTGATTATGCGGCCCAACTGGCCACGGCGTCCTCGGCCAACGTGGTCAGGGTGGGGCAGCCCTTTGCCTTGTCAGGTATGGAGGTCCAGATAGAGGGGTGGCGGTACGACCAGGTTGATGAGCAAACATTTCTCATAGTCATTAGCGAAACCATCACCCTAACGACACCATCAGCCAGTCGGCCTGACCTGCTTCTCTCACTATCCACGCCCGGTGACCAGACTCCGGCACGAACCCAGGTGATTACCAGCACCGGGCGCACGAACCTGACAACAACCTTCACCGTTGACCAACGTTTTGCCGGTCAACCGCTCACGCTTGAGTTACGGATTCTTCCCGGCGGCGGCTATCAGGCCGTCACGTTGGGTGAATTACCCCTACCCCAGACAGTGTTACAGGTCGGTGACGTGTTAACCGCCACCTGGGACTCGGCGCTGGGGGTGGGGGTGGTACAGGCCACGGTAACCAATACCGGTATCGGCACTGTCATGCTCTCACCTGACTTCCTTCAGATGAGAGAGCAGAGCCAGGGAGGCACATATCGTCTGATTCCCTTGCAGGTCGAACCTTACCTGCCCCTTATGGTATCTCCGGCGGAAACGGTACAGGTAACAGCAACCTTTACGCCCGCCCAAGCGCGTGTTGTTTTGGTGGTAGGGATAGGAGAGTGGGAGATAACCGGGTTTCCGGTTGGACTAGGCCTGGCTCCGCCTGATTAGTCCGGAAAAAATGCTGACCGATGGGAAAAGTGTGGCGCACCCCCCATCGGCCAGCCCTTAAAAATAAGGAGATATTAGTTTATGCATTACCTTAACAATGTGCAACTCGCTGTTGCTCAGCTGCATGGGCACCGTTTCAAGCCGTCTCAGAAACGTCTCATGCCTGTCCTGGTGATGGGTCTTCTGACCCTCATCATGTCAGCTTGTGCTCCGGGTGAAGCACCACCCCAAGCTATCTGTGACACGTTCAGCCGCGCGCTGTACACCGCGCAGATTGCTGGTGGGGGCATGGTGTTACTCGGTCTGGCTATCCTGGGTCTGCGTAAAAACCTGACCGCTATCCTGCCGTCCCAAGCGGTGCAGATAGGCACGGTAGCCGCATCGATCTTCCTGGGGCTGATCTTGCTGGCCTTCAGCAGCGACATCGGCAACCAGATTCTGACCGGCTTCGGTATTGAGTCGCTCTATACCCTCTGTGGTCTGTAATCGGTAGTCGTTGTTTTCGTTAACCCATAAGCAGTGTTCGGTGGTAGGTTGATAACCTGCCACCGGGCACTGGCGAGAAATCTTTGAACAGTCGGTGAAAACCAGATGGGCGCCATGGCTAGCAGAAACCCACATAAGAAAAATCCGTGGCTTTCTTGTTCATAGTGCCAATGAGTTCATCGCCCAAAGTTCCTTTGAAGCAGGGCCACCGTTAAAGAGGCGGAGAAAAAATCGGTAGCGGTCTTTATCTGTGGCTCCAATGAATCACGTCCCCTAACACCTGGGGACCAAACACTCCTTGGTCGTGAGTCACACCTACAGGGCACACGGTCAGGAAAGAAATCAGAGACTTTTTATCTACGGCTAAATCCCGTCTAGGATTTATGAGGTCAAACAATGTTCAGTCTCACCCACTTTAGAACCGAATTCATCCAACAAGGCCAGGCCACGATCTTGCGCCGGGTCACGATGACCCAGTTCATGTACATCATCATCGCTTCTGTGGTCGGAGTCGGCCTGTTTAACCTGCCTCTCTGGTCGGCACCCTTTCTGGCGGTTGTTGGTTATTTGGCTGGTTATACCCATAACGGCGAGATCCTGGCCCGACGAGTCAGAGCCTATCTGCTCACCCGTTTCCGTGAACTGACAGGACGGCCGCGTATCGTCAACCTGCAAACCAGTTGGAAGTGAGTTTCAGGTTTCAAGTTTCAGGTTTCAAGTTTCGAGTTCAGAGTTTCGAGTTTCGAGTTTCGAGTTCAGAGTTTCGAGTTCAGAGTTTGGCGTTGCGGCCGCGAGGGGAGATGTCGGTGAAGGTGCGAGACATGAATGAGCATGACTGGGTTAACCATTTATATGCAGGCGCAAAAGAAAACCTGGCGAGCTTTTGGCGCCTTCGCTTGAGGTATTCGCTCCGACGAACCACAAAGTGGGTCTTTTTTACACGTATCCCGAAAGCAACAAGCGCACGGCTTTACGGGAGATAAAACCATAACGGGCATGACCGATTCGACAAGGCTTCCAATCCTGTAACACCCATGAAAACCTTCAAACTTTCTCTTCCTTACTTCTACCAGATGGCCCACCACGACCAGACGGCCATCCTGGAACAACTGGTCTCTCTTTTCGCCGGGCCACTTCAGCATTGTCGTCTATTCAGTCTCTCGGTTCCGGCTAGCCTCGAACGGCTGGAGCGGGAGCGACGTCGCCTGGCCGTCAGCCGTGAAGACGAGGGGCAGCGTCGGGGACTCATGGAAGAAGTCCGGATGATAAACCAGTGGGCCAGCCGCGGTGAGATGCGTCACATCACCCATCATCTGGTGGATTTCGCCGACACCCTTACCCCGGCCGACCTCGGCCATTGGCGCATCGAGGCCAGCGAAACGATTCCTCGTCTGCCGGTGCTGGGTGATTACGCTGAACAGGTAGACCAGATGGTGCCGGTGCTACCGGAAGGGGGCCGCTGGCGGGAAGATCATAGCCGTTATCGCTATGCCATTCTGGCCTCGTACCAACTCACCCGCACCTGGGACTGGCGTCATCCCCTGGCCCAACTGCTCACGACCGCCGATGGTCCGCTGGTTGTTTGTGTGGACAGCCGGCGCATTCATCCGGAGCGCGTCGCCACCTCGGCTGATTTCTGGGAAGGTATGATCTTAAACAACCAGGATCGCAACGCTCATCTGGCCCATGAAGAAGCGCAGTTGGCTTTAAACGCCCGTCTGGAAGCCGTGCATCATGTGCGTGTCCTGCTCATGGTGTTGGATAAGACCTCAGCTCGCTTGAAAGAACGGGTCGAGAGCCTGCGTAAAACCAGCACCCAGTATATGAAGCTGGACAGGCTGTTAGGTTTTCAAGCGGCCGCGGCCCAGATGTTCACCCCCACCCCCCGCCCTGAAGGTCTGCCCGCCGGGCATTTCAACACCCTGAGTCGCGGTCCGGCTATCTTTGCCGGGATGTGGGGCACAGGCAGACAACAGAAGACCGAAGGCTTTTACATGGGGTTGTCGGTAGACGAAACCGCCCCTCATGTCAGTTACCTCGATTGGCAGGGGAATGACCCATTTCACGGCGTCATCTTAGGCAAAACGGGCAAGGGCAAAACCGTGATGTCTCAAGCCATGGCCTGGCGACTGGCCGAACAGGATGTCCAGGCCATCTTCCTGGAGCCGCAAGGTCACAGCAAGCGGCTTTACAACCTGGCCTTAGCCCAGGGGCAGAGCGTCTCCTACAACGAAATCTCTTACGAGAAGACGCGCCTCAACGTCCTGGACGTGGTTCATGCCGACCCAACCAGTCAGTATGACCATGTTATTACCTTGCTTTCCTTATTGCTTGACCCGGTCGGCCACCAGGCCCGGCGTTTCACCAACCCCGAAGTGGCGGCTATTCGTCAGGCGCTGTCATTGACCTACGCCGGCTATGACTGGGAAAAAGAGCTTTTGCTGGACAGCCAGCTTACGCCAACGCTGGACATCTTCTGTCACAAACTGTGGCAGGTGGCCGATGAGACAAGTGCTGTCCGGGGCAGTAAGCAGATGTCTTACGCGGCCGCGAACCTGGCTGAGGAAATCGAGAGCCTGTATGTGGCCGGAGATTATGCGGGCGTGTTTAACCTCCCCACGAACATTGACCTTGCGCTGAAGGAGAACATCGTCCTCTTCAACTTCAAAGATGTGCCCGAACGCCGACGACCGCTGTTCTATTACGCCATTCTGGCGGGGATAAACCGGCAAATCAGGCATTACCCCCGCAAACGAGCTGTTTTTGTAGACGAGGTGCATTACCTGAACCAGGAAGGGTCGCTGATGTCCTTCCTGGCCCACATGGTCAAAACCGTCCGGACTTTCGGCGCGGCCATCATCGCCATTGACCAGGACGTGGAAGCGTTTATTGGCGTGGAAGGCGCGATGACCGAGGCGCACCAGGCAGGGGCGTTTATTCTGGCCAACATCGCCTGGTTGCTCTGTTTTGGCAAGACACGAGTGCAGGCCCTGCGCCTGCACCAACTTTTTCCCAACGAGTTCCTGGACGCCCATGTTGATTATGTGGCTCAGGCTGGCAGTGACGACAAACACGGTAAAGGGCTGGCTGTGATTCTAGATGGCGGCCGCGCCGACATGATCTATTGCCAGCTGCGGCCGCTGGAGCAACGGTATTTGTTTGGCAGTTAGGGTAGAGCGAGAGCTAGAGTGTAGAGCGAGAGTGCAGAGCGCGAGTGAAGCGTGAAGTATCGGGGAAGGTAAAAAGGATCGAGAAATAGGCCGGGGCAACAGGTATCAGTATCGGTAAAGGAATATCACCAGAGCAGAACAAATTTCTGCTCCCCCATTCCTTTCACTGGCATAACGCACAACCTGAAACCTGAAACCTGAAACCTGAAACTTGAAACCTGAAACCCCTGAGGAGAGACCTATGAGTGATCAAATAACCAGTTTCAAAGTAACCGAAAAGGCCTTGTTAACCCAGGCTGTGACTTTCAATGAATGGTCACTGGTCATGATTGACCAGATGATTACCGAGATGGAAACCAACCTGATGCAGAGCAATCAGCCGGTTGAAGATGATGGGCTGGAAAGAATGTTGGTCTTCCTGGAACAGCGGTAGCCCTGACGCCACGGCGGCGGAATCACACCCTGACGAAAGGAGAAATCTCGATGGCCACCTCCACCAGAACTTCCTGAGACGGTTCCGGGGGAACCAGCACCCAGGCGCGGCCGCTGGTTCAGGCCACCCATTCAGCTTATCCAGGAGCGTTTCTACCGTTTCTGGTCCCGCTGGTTGACGGCCCCCCGCCAGCGCCTGTGCTGACCCGGCGTTGGCTCATCAGGCAGGATAACCGGCAAGGCCGAACGCAGGCCCAGACCTGGTTGGCGGGTCTGGCCTGGTATCGGCTTCGTTATCACGAGGCCGAACCAACCAGGCAAGGGCTGGCCGTCTTAGCCGGGCCGTCAGGTTGCGGCCGCGTCGCCTTACTTTACCAGCCCCATCCGCTGCCCTGCCTTGCCCTGGGGCTGCCGCCAGCTGAGGGAGCGTGGGCCCAACAGGTCGCCCAGGATTATCAGTTCAGCCTGCACCGGCTGACGACGCCAGAGAATCTGACGGCCAGGCCGGTACAACCGGCGCTGTCCGGCGACTGGCAACGCCCTTTTCTGGCCTATCTCATTGGTGAACAACTGTATCTGGGTTATCAGGATGAGGTTGAGCGGGTCCAGGGTTTTTTGGCCCGGCTGAGGTCCGGGTCAATCTGCGGACTGGCTGGCAATTACCGGCAACTCCACCGGTGGGGCTAACAACCCGACCCGGTCCTACGGCCGCGCCCGATTCCCGATAACGATGAAGGTATCTGGTCAACGAGGGCCATCACTGGCTGCTGGGGTATGCCCCAGCAAGCAGATGATACAGGCACCCACGCCGCAGGTCAATCTTTATGGCAGTCGGGCAGCGGTAACCCTCTGGTTAGAACAGGCCACACTAGCCGCGCTAGCCTGGCAGCCCGACGGGGCTGGTCATCATAGACGGACACGGGAATCTGACCCGGCGCTTGAAAAGGCATGGCCTGGTCACCGATTTGCTCAATCGTAAACAGCTTATCATCGCCGAACTGACCGAAGGCAGCGGCGGCCGCACCGGGTTTAATCCGCTGGCGGCCGCACCGGGCGAAAGCGAAGCGCAAACCGTCGCACGCTGGCAGACCTGGTTTGCCGGGATGGGTTGTGGTGGGCAGGCCAGTGCCCTGTTGGCTGAGGCTTACGCGGAAGGGGTGAGGGACATCAACCAATTACGTCGTTGGTTGGAACAGCCGACCAGGTTGCTCGCGGAAGGCAATGGTCTGGCTAATCTGCAAACGGCGCTGCGTCGCCTGCTGGTCGGGGCCTCGGTCCGTGATTGGCTGGAATGGCCGACCAATCTCTTCACCACCCTCGGCACGAAACCCCTTCTTTTTGCCTGCCCGGCTGATCATTGGGGCCGGGAACAGTTGTTGAAAGCCATGTTCCTGGGGGTACAGGCCAGTGGGCAGTCTCGCCTGATTGTCAGTGGTATGAAAATCAGGGCAGAGGATATTCAGGGAACAGGTACGGCGCTCCTTATTGGCAATGGGCCACGACTGCCGGGAGCCACAACCGTGCTCACCACGACACCAGCGGAACAGGTCGAGGCCTTGGTAGCCCCGTTATGGTCAGGGCCTGAACCGTCTCCGGCGATGTTGCGGGAGGTAGTCCAGCTTCTGCCCTCTGCGGCTGGTGTGGTATTGGTGAAGGCACATCCCATTAGTGTGAGTTGGGGGTAACCTGGCAAGACGCACCGGCTGAAGTCCCTCAGGGAGATGACAGGTGAATCAGCCGGATTGTGAGACAGGCCCTGCTTGTGAAACAGGTGCGGGTTGTCAGAGAGGAAAGGTAGTGAGGCTAATGAGGAAACGATGGGTTATGCGGAGTGAGGGGAAGACCTGTGTTTTTCCGAGCGCATGCGGCCGCGAGAGGTGTTTGTTGTTGACTTTGCGTCAGACGAATTACGTCTCTAGCCTGACAATCGACTGTATGCGAGGGGTTGCTGTGGCACGAATCGGAGCATTCCTATGACAAGTACGAGGCTTTTTCACGTGTTTTTCACGCTCCCCTACCACTGGGTAGAGACCCAAAAACGTGTCGCTGTTGTATTAGTAAAACATTTAAGGTTATTTGGCTTGACAAATCCGAAAACCTGTATTAGTATACTTTCGAGTACAATACTTTCGAGTATGCTGTTTGTCAATTTTGCTAAGTAGGTGGGAATATGTACACGAGTGACTTTATGGGGCGGAGTGAGGAATTGAAGTTACTGGATAACTTAGGGGCCTCTGCCAAAGCCAGCCTGCTTATTTTATACGGAAGACGCCGAGTTGGCAAAACTCGGTTATTGACCCATTGGCTTCAGGCCCATTCGGACAACGCCCTTTACTGGGTGGCTGAACCTACCTCGGCTTTTGATCAGTTACGCTCCTTCTCCCAGGCCCTCAACAACTTTGCCACCCCCGACACCCCGGCTCCACCTCATTTCACCTATGGCAGCTGGGAACATGCCTTGCGCCAGGCCGCACAACTGGCCAACTCACGCCGGCGGCTGGTTCTTTTCATTGATGAAGTCACCTATCTGATGGATGTTAATCCGGCCATCGCCGGGACCCTGCAAAAAGCCTGGGATTCCTGGTTGAGCAAGAGCAATATCTTCCTGGCCCTATCTGGCTCCCACATGGGGCTGATGCAAAAAGAGATGTTGTCGTATGAAGCGCCGCTCTACGGGCGGGCCACGGCTCAGGTCAAATTAGCCCCTCTGCCATATGGCGTCACCCATCTCTTTTTCCCCCAGTACAATGCGGTGGATCGGGTGACGGTCTATGCCGCCTTTGGTGGTATCCCGGCCTATTGGGAACGGCTCGATGAAACTCAGCCCATCATGGCCAACATTCAGCGGTTGCTCCTGTCGGCCAATGCCCTTATGCACGAAGAACCCCGACTCCTGCTGAACGATTTCATTAATGACCCGCATAACTATGTGGCCATCATTCGGGCTATTGCCTCAGGCGCCCATGGCATGAGTGAAATCAGCCAATATTCGGGCCTGAGCAAAAATCTGATCACCAAATATATGGGGGTTCTCCGGGACACCGGCTTTGTCGAACGACGGGCCCCGATCACGGAAAACGTCGAGGATTCACGCCGCGGCCGCTACTTCATCACCGATCCTTATCTGCGCTTTTACTACCGCTTTGTGGGGACGTATCAATCCATGGTGGCCCTGGGTGAACAGGGCCAGATGATGGAAACCATCGAGCAGAACCTGCCGCAATTCATTCAAGACAACACCTGGCAAGATATGTGCCGGGAATGGACGTTACGTGCCAGTGCCCGCGGTCACATTCCTTTAGATATTGAGAAAGTGGAAAGTGCCTGGACGCGCACGTTCACCTTTGATGTGGTGGGCATTCATTGGAGTAAGCGCCAGTTGGTTGTGGGTAACTGCTACTGGCGAAATGCGCCCCTGGATTTGAGCGCCTTCAGCGAGTTAATCTCCCGCACCTCGGCGCTGTTACCGGACGAGGGGGAGTGGACTGTTTACTACGTGGGGTTCGCTTCATCCGGCTGGACCGCTGAAGCGCATGAACAGGTCGAAGGAGTGGCTCAGACAGCCAGTCAAGGCAAACGCTGGCGCGTGGCCGGCACACAGCTGGTTGATCTGACGCAGGTTGACACAGATTTGACGGCCTGGACAACCGGTGGAACCCCATAAATAAAAAAGACTATGTGCCGACACACATAGCCTTTGCTGTACCTGTACCACGCAATGAGTGGCTATTTTTCCAGCCCCTTTAATGGGGTAGGGGTTGTTTTGTTTGCGGATAACAGCGGGTACTTCGCATAAGAGGATAACACACCCGAAAACGTGCGTCAACGGCGGGGTGAGTTGTGCGGAAGCGAAAAGGTGAGCGGCCGGAAGAATGGGTCATTAACAGGTTGGGAGGTCAAGGTGTGGTGAGTCGGTTGGCTTGCTCGCCACACCTTGGTAGCTCAGTCTACCAAAAAGCAAAAAAGCCAGTGCAGCAACACGGGCTTTTCTTGCAATGTCATTGGGTTTGAACCGCATCCTTCGTAAGGATTGAGGTGCAGCAACACCTTATTCCTTTTTTGAAGCCCCTTTATTGGGGAGGGGGAAGTTGTATTTGTTTCCCCTTCATGCGGTTGACAGGCTCGAGAATAACACAGGGTGATCCTCATGTCAATAAACGGACAGGACTCACAAAAGATCGCTGGGTTGTCTCTTATATACCCCGTGACGCTGGTGCGGACCAGGTTGTGGATGGTGCAGGGGTGGAGAAAGAAGGATTGTTTCGTCTCAGGCGATGACTGACTGGGGTTTTTGCTTGCCTACCAGGGCCATCCGACGGCTTCTGGCTCTGAGAACAGGGGGTTGCCGGACTTGTAGTGACGCAGAAGCAACTTGGGCCTGGCTAGCGGCCGGGACGGAAATGATGGAAGGCTGATGGAGCCGTTGGGTGACGGGGCAATCGGCCAGTGGTGAACAGGACAACTTGTTCGCTACTGGCTGGCGGCTCAGGCCCCAGAACGCAAAAAAGCCAGTGCGTCAACACGGGCTTCTTGTGCTTGCAGTTTTGTTTTGTCTGATAACCACATACTTCAGAGGTTGTGGGTGAGCCAACACCCTGGCCTTTTTTGAAGCCCCTTTTTTGGGGAGGGGGAAGGTGTTTGTATTTACCTTCTTATGGGTTTGTGTTTCCAGAATAACACAGGGATCCAGACCTGTCAACGAAAGGCAGCCGAGGCCTGGCCTTGTTTATCGATTATGGGCGAAGAATGGGTGTATCTATGGGCGTGCAGATGAGAAGGACCGTGGCGTGGATGAGCGGGCTATAGAAGAGGTGAAGGGGCCATCGGCCAGTGATGAGCAGGACAGCTTGCTCATTACTGGCTGGTAGCTCAGGCTCCCAGAAAGCAAAAAGCCAGCGCGTCAACGCTGGCTTTCCCTGCAAGAGTTTTATTTATCAACTTAACCGCATAGTTCTTCGATTGAGGTGCGTCAACACCCGGTCGTTTTTTGAGGCCCCTTTATTGGGGAGGGGGATTTTGTGTGTTTCCCCTATGCGGTCAACCTGTTAGGAGGATAGCACAGGCGTGTTTGTGTGTCAATGGAGTTGCATTCGCATAGCCATTAACCACTAAAAAACCTGTGCTCACCCAATGGCTGCTTCCACTGCCGCGCCTTCTTTGGCTCTCATAGAGGCGAACCGACGACTTCAGGAACAACAGGCCCAGGCGCGATCTGCCCGGCAGGCAGCAGGATGCCCGGTGGAGCAGGGGGAGCATTCATCTCTCGGCGAAGTGCGCTCACGAATGCAACCGGCGTCCGCGGCCGCGATCATTGCCACTCTACCTGATCATCTCGGCTGGGGCAGTGCACCCATGACGGCCTTGTTACGCCGTCGAGGGCAGCAGAAGTCAAAACCAGGGGCTGGGGGGAGTGGGCATGAGGGGGAGAGTGGGGAAGGCGCGGCCGCGAAGCTGGCAGATGAACGTGGTTGTGGGGGTAAGGGTGGGGGAAATGACGTTAATATCTATGCGAATGATTTACCATTTACCCCTGCACCCGGAGATTGGGTCAAGCTATACCCAGACATCGGCCTGGGGATGTTACGTCGGGAGATGACCGCGCCAGGGCGCTTGTGGCTCATGCTGCGGGCCATAGATAAAGAAGGGCAGGGGAGCATCCTCATTGAAAGAGCCAAAGAACTACTGGTGAAAGAATCTTCACCGCTGCGGTTATGTGGCCAACGACAATGGCGCAACCTGCTCCGCGAAGGGGATGGGGTTTTCTGGACCCGCGACCGGGAGCAGATCTGGCTGAGGTCTGTGGCCAAAGTGGCTTTGGCCTTAGGAGTGGAACGCCTCGCGGGGCGGCCGGTGGCGTTGCCGGTAGCGGCTTTGGTAGAAGGGATCGGCGCGTTTCGTGCCCATCTGTACACCGCCTTTCACAGCGGCCGTAACAAAGAATCAGTCCGCGGCCGCCAGGTGATGCCTATTGCCCGTGTAACCCTGGCCGGGTTGAGTGGGGTAGGGGCGTCCAGCCAACGGGCTTACGAGAAACAAACAAAGCTGAAGGTGCAGGCGAACTTTGCCGTGGGTGAAGTCGCCACCAAGGAGAATCGAGAGAATCGGGCCTGGACACAGGGCCAGGCAGTTTTTGAACTAACGGATTATCGGGGCCAACAAGGCAGGAAGGGCGAAACCTATCTGGCCTGGCAGTTGCCCAATAGTTATCTGGGGCAACACCAGCACCGGCCGAAGGGTCGGCAGAAGCGGATCAATCGTGAACTCAAAGACCTGGTTATGCAAGGGATGCCGGGGAACGTTGAGGAAAGGGCTGAGACGCACCCGGAGAAACGGTATTACCCCAATGGCAAAGAGGCGGTGCGGGGTTGCGGCCGCGGGCAGGAGTCCGATGTGTACTGGCAACAGCAGCGAACGCGCAATCGGCAGTTTGTGTTGTGGCAACAGGTAGGGAATGGCTGAGTGCGGAACGAGCGGCAAAAAGTTACACCCATTCTAGGGATAAATAAAGTTGTCCTTTTGGGTGACTTGCGGGCCAACTGAATTTCAATCCTTCACAACTTCTCGAAAGGGAACCATCCCCAGAGGACATTTGCGGAAATCTTGTTGGAAGTTTTTCGCTATCAGTCCCTCACCCCCTCAAAAAAAAACCTTTTGAAATGGTTTCAACCCCTCGAAAGGGAGCCATCCCCAGAGGACCAGGCATTGAAGTGGATGGTAATCAGGGTCTATTGTTTCAACCCCTCGAAAGGGAGCCATCCCCAGAGGACGCTGTTGGTCGAACGGTATCCTCCTGCCTTGTTTTCAACCCCTCGAAAGGAGCCATCCCCAGAGGACATTTGCATGATGGTCAGCCCCCGGGCTGACCCAGCTGTTAGGCTTGGCGTTTCCCCTCGAAAGGGAGCCATCCCCAGAGGACGACGGCCAAAATGAATGCCCAAAAGCCTGGTATCGTTTCAACCCCTCGAAAGGGAGCCATCCCCAGAGGACTCTGGGAAAAGGGTTCCCAAGAGAGTGGGTATAAGTTTCAACCCCTCGAAAGGGAGCCATCCCCAGAGAGGACGCGTTTAGCCACATCCAGCCCTGTCCCAGCATGTTGGTTTCAACCCCTCGAAAGGGAGCCATCCCCAGAGGACCTGGACAATTTGAAGTTGCTACCGCGGTTGGAGTTGAGTTTCAACCCCTCGAAAGGGAGCCATCCCCAGAGGACGGATATGATTATTGATGTCACTCGACCCCAACATTGGTTTCAACCCTAGGGGAGCCATCCCCAGAGGACGTGTTAACTCTTCGAGGGAGATTGGTCCCACTTTTAGTTTCAACCCCTCGAAAGGGAGCCATCCCCAGAGGACGCTACTACGTCATGTCGGTTATGAACTGTGAAGGTGTTTCAACCCTCGAAAGGGAGCCATCCCCAGAGG
>JADJUV010000138.1 GCA_016716885.1 Candidatus Trichofilum aggregatum
AGACGCTACCCTGCCTGGAACAAACGGATAAACACGCGGCCGCGACCATCCTTGATGCGCTTCAGGCCCCGTACCTGCTCGTGTCCTTTCCAGCCCAGAGTTTATGCGGCCGCGAAAAAGGTATGGTTTCCCACTACACCGACCGCTTCCTGGCCCTCACCCAAGAACGGGCATGGAAAGTCAACCCTTTTCCCTTTACCACCGAAATCGCTTTTCTGGTAAAAACAGGCACACAAAGCAACTCGTAGGAACTGTAGGAACTCTGGGAACTCTGGGAACTCACCCCAGTCCCATCCGTGTTCCTTTTATCCGTGTTTCTCCAATCCGTGTCTATTCCACAAGAACCACAGGAACTCTAGGAACTCAGGGAAACTTCCCAACCCCATCCGTGTTTCCTCTTTTCCGTGTTTATTTTATCCGTGTCTATTTACACAGGAGCGCAACATCATGAATCACACAGCCGATGTCATCATCATTGGGGCGGCGTTCACGGGGCCAGCCCCGCCTCGCCACCTGGCCCAACGCGGCCGCAAACCCCTCGTCCTGGAGAAAAATTCATCGCCGCCGGAGCCACCGGCCGCTCCAGCGGCCTCGTCCGAATGCACTACGACACCGAACTAGACTCCCGCCTCGCCTGGGAATCCTTCCACTACTTCCGCAACTGGAAAGAAAGCGTCGGCGGCGAATGCGGCTTCACCCGCACCGGCTTCATCCAGCTCGTCAGCCCCAAACACGAAGACGCCCTCAAAACCAACGTCATCAGCGCACCAACAGATCGGCATCCCTCCCTCCTCATCACCGCCGACGACGTCAAACGGCTCGCACCCACCATGCAAACCGACGACTTCACCTGCGCCGCCTACGACCCCGAATCCGGTTACGCCATGCCCAGCGACACCGCCGCCGCCTTCATGAATGCCGCCCGTGACAAAGGCGCACGCCTGATACAAGGCTGTACCGTCACCGGTGTTACCCTCAGCGGCGGCAAAGTGACCGGCGTTACGACCGA
Source organism: Candidatus Trichofilum aggregatum (assembly GCA_016716885.1). Classification (GTDB taxonomy): domain Bacteria; phylum Chloroflexota; class Anaerolineae; order Promineifilales; family Promineifilaceae; genus Trichofilum; species Trichofilum aggregatum. The sequence goes on from JADJUV010000138.1 coordinate 1,010, forward strand.
TCAAGGCCATTACTCCGCCCCCGTCGTCGTCAACTGTGCCGGAGCCTGGGCCGATACGCTCAACAAAATGGTCGGCTTAGACCTGCCCTACACCACCTGGCGACACGACACCATGATGGTGGCCCGCCCCGGTGTCATTGGCCCATCTCACCCCACCGTCATTGACTTCGCCCGCGAAATGTACTTCCGCCCCGAAGGCCCCCTCACCCTGGTGGGTCTGGAAGACGGCAACCCCCCTGCGCGAATCCCCCGACACCAGCACCGACTACGCCCAATCCGGCTTCGTCGAACGGGCCATTGATCGCATTTGCCAGCGCGTGCCGGTGATGGAGCAGGGCGGGTTGCACAGTGCCCACGGTGGCTACGACGGCCTCACCCCGGATCAGCACCCTATCCTCGGCGCGGCTGGCCCTGACGGGTTCTACCTCGATTGTGGGCACAGCGGCACCGGCTTCAAGACCTCACCCGCCATCGGCCTGTGCATGGCTGAGCTAATCCTTGACGGTACAGCCAAAACGGTGGATATTACCCCCCTCTCCCCCCACCGCTTCGCCACCGGCCAACTCATCAAAGGCAACTACGACGCCATCTGGCGGTAGGGAGTGAGCTATCTTTGGGTGTATTGGTGTATTCGTGTATTAGTGTATTAGTGCACTGGTCTTCCCAATATACCAATATACCAATAGACCAATACACCAATACACCAATACACCAATACCCTTCCCGCTATGCCCGACCCCGACCTGATCACCGCCGTTGTCTCCGCCATTAAGGAGTCCAAAAAGTACCGCGACACCAGCGAGGCGACGATTCGCGCCCTGGCGGTGGAAGCTCTGCGGCAGTACAAGAAGGTCAAACCGGCGCTGAAGGCGGTGCGGGTGCGGTTGCACAGCATCATGGCCCCGTACCTGGGCGACCCGGATTATTCTGCGGCCGCGACCACCCTCACCACCGCCTACGCTAGCCACGACCCGGCCCTCATCCGCCAGACCTGCTGGGAGATCATGGCCCACCACCTCTCCACCCGCGAACGCCTGCCCATTTTGGCTGAGTTCTACCAGCAGATTTTCGCCATCACCGGCAAACCACAAACCATCCTCGACATCGCCTGCGGACTCAACCCCCTGGCCTTGCCCTGGATGGAACTATTGCCCGAACCGGGTGGACATGCCACAGCTGAGGGTAATTTCCCCAGGCCGGCGCCTGCCGAGGGTGGCACGGTGGGGACACCGGCCACAGCGGGAATTGTGGATTTTTACGCTTACGACATTCACGAGCCGCGCATCCACTTTTTGAACCATTTTTTCGAGCTGAACGGACTGCGGCCGCGAGCCATCCTCCAAGATGTCGCCCTCAACTTCCCCCAGGAAGAAGGGGACGTGGCCCTCTTCCTCAAAGAGATGCCCCGCTTCGAGCGCAACTATCACGGCCTGGGGCGGCCCCTGCTCGAAGCATTGCGCGTGCGGCACATCGTGTTATCCTTCCCCGAAGTCAGCACCCACGGCGGCCGCAATCTGGTCAACCGCTACCGCGACTTCTGCCACCAACTCATCGCCAACCACGACTGGCCCATCACCGAACTCCTTTTTGAAGGCGAGTTGGTTTTCTGTATTGAAAAAAAGCAGTGACACAGAGGGCACAGAGGCGACACAGAGATTCAAGACGATTTTATCCGAATTCCTTGTTATCCGGTTTCATCTTAGCGGTTCAACTCTTCGGATGAAACCACCACTCAACTCAAAATTCGGGCAAAAAACATGCAAACTTCCTCTCAGCCCTTTCCCGAACGTGTCGAACAGGCCCAGGCCAACCCGGAGCGGATGGCCGCCATCCGGCGGGCGGCGGTGCGCTTCTACGATAACCGGCTCAACGGCCTCGCCAGCCTCCCCGACCCCGATGCCACCCGTGACTTAGCCCGCCAGATTCGCGCCCACACCATCGCCCACCTCGATCAATACCTGCTCCAGTTTGAGGAAGCGGTACAAGCCAACGGCGGGCAAGTCCACTGGGCCACCGATGCCGCTTCGGCCCAGGCCACCATCCGCCACCTGGCCGCCCAAAACAACGTCAAACTGGTCGTCAAATCCAAAAGCATGGTCAGTGAGGAAGTGGGCATCAACCACACCTTGCAGGCCGATGGCATCCAGGTCGTCGAGACCGACCTGGGCGAATACATCGCCCAACTCAGCGGCGACACCCCTTCCCACATCATCGCCCCGGTTCTGCACCTGACCCGGCAAGAAGTCGGCCACATCTTCGAGGAAAACATTGGCGCGGCCTACACCGACGACCCCATCGCCCTGAATGACATCGCCCGGCGCACCCTGCGCGAGATGTTCCTACGCGCCGATATGGGCATTAGCGGCTGTAACTTCGCCGTCGCCGAGACGGGCACCACCTGCATCGTCACCAACGAAGGCAACGGGCGCATGGTCACGACCCTGCCCCGCATCCACGTCGTCCTGATGGGCATGGAGCGCATCGTGCCCACCCCCGCCGACCTGGCGGTGATGCTCCAGGTGCTTGCCCGCAGTGCCACCGGCCAAAAAATGTCCGTCTACACCTCGCTCACCAGCGGCCCGCGCCGCCCCGACGAACCCCACGGCCCGGAGCAGGTGCATGTGATCATCCTGGACAATGGCCGCTCCAAAGCGTTGGCCGGGGAGATGGCCGAAATTTTGTACTGCATCCGCTGTGGGGCGTGCCTGAATGCCTGCCCCGTCTACCGGGCGATTGGCGGCCACGCGTATGGCTCGGTCTACTCCGGCCCGGTGGGAGCGGTGGTTTCCCCCATTTTGGGTGGGGTGGCGGCGCATGGCGATTTACCCCATGCCAGTACGCTGTGCGGGGCGTGTGAGGAAGTGTGCCCGGTACGGATTGATTTGCCGGGTTTGCTCCTGAAATTGCGGCGGCAAACGGTCGAGGCTGGGCAGGCTCCGGCGTGGTTGAAGATGGGGCTGAAGGGGTTCGCGGCCGCGACCTCCCACCCCTCCCTCTTCGCCCTCTCCCAAAAAATGGCCGCCCTGCTCCTCAGCGGCAACTGGAAAGAAAAGCTCCCTGGCCCCCCCAGCGAATGGACCCGGTTCCGCCACTTCCCCCCCTTCGGCAAGAAACGATTCCAGGATCAATGGCGCGAGAGGAGAACTCTAGTAACTCGTCCCATGGCCTGGCAAAGGGCCGGGCAACGCCACAATTCCCATCCGTGATCTGCCACGTTCCAGACCCGTGGCTTTGTTCAGGGGCCTTTGCCAAAAGGAATACATCACGCAAGCCCTGTTTACTGGTGACTAAATATCAATTGCGCTTCATGTTATAATGGTGGTGATTTTCCCCCACTGGTACTATATTTCCTTATGTTATAATCGGCTTGCCCATCCCTTATTTCCCAGGCGGCTTGCCCCCATTATGACTGGATTTTGGCGAACATCGTTGGCCCAAGATAAAATCAAAAGTCAACCCATAATTTGTCTCTGGCTCACAACCTGTGTCAGCCAAACTCCAGCCCTTATTATCACCGGGCAATGGCGCTGGCTTCCGGCTGGTGCAATTCGCTGGCCCAACGGTAGATAGCTGGTTAGATGCCCTGCGGAGTAGTGGTGTAAAAGTTCTGCAATATTATCCCCACAACACCTATCTGGTGTGGGGCACGGCCAGCCAGTTGGCCGCTACCGAAGCACTCCCCTACGTGCGCTGGCAGGGCGACTTCCACCCGGCCTACAAAATCAACAGCGACCTGGACAATCGCAGCGGCCGCATCAACAACGTAGACATCATGTTCTACAACGACGGCAACATCCAGGGCACGCTCAACAGCCTGGCGGCGATGGGGATCAACATTCTGCAATATTTCCCCTCCCAGCCCGACAAAGCATTTTATGATGTCATCGTCGAAATGGACGCCAGCCGCATTGAGGCCGTCGCCCAACTCAACACCGTCCTCTGGCTTGGTTACATGAGTCCCGAACCGGTGCTGGATGATGAAATGTCCAGCCAGATTCAGGCCGGAAACTACACCGCTGGCGTCCCCTTCACCGGCTATCAGGCCCATCTCACCGATTTGGGCGTAGATGGTACGGGTGTCATCTGGGCGGTGGTAGATACGGGTGTGGATTACAACCACCCCGACCTGAACACCCACATCGTCGGTGGCTACAGCTTCCCCGGCGCCTGTAACACCAACCCCGGTGAAGACTGCTCTGGCGGGGGGCATGGCACCCATGTGGCAGGTATCATCGGTGGCGACGCGGCCGCGGGCTTCACCGACGCCAATGGGTTCTTCTACGGCCTGGGTGTAGCTCCCGAATACAGCATCTTCGCCATGAACTCACTCTCCGCCTCAGCCTGGCCCCCCACCGGCGGCTGGCAAGAGCACAGCAAACGGGCTGTCCTGGGCAACGCCATTGGTGGTAACAACTCCTGGACCACCGGCGAAGGCACGAATCACGGCTACCAGGCTTCCGAACGCACCCACGACCTCATGGTGCGCGATGGCAATTTCGACACCACCACCGTCGCCGAACCGTTCATCGAAGTGTTCTCCGCCGGGAACTCCGGCCCCGGAACCGGAACCCTCACCGCCCCCAAAGAAGCCAAAAACCTCATCATCACCGCCAGTAGCCAAAACTACCGGGCAGGCAGTATTGATGTCATCTCCAGTTTCAGCAGTCGTGGCCCCGCCGTAGATGGTCGTTGGGTTCCCACCATCACCGCTCCTGGCGAAGATATCGCCTCAACCCGTAACGACCTGGGTGGTGACTGTTCCACCGCTATTGCCGGAACCAACAACTACTACGCCTTCTGCTCCGGAACCAGCATGGCCTCACCCCATGCCGCTGGAGCTGTTGTCCTGACCACCGAATGGTGGCGCACCTTCAACGCCGGAGCCAATCCCAGCCCGGCCATGGCCAAAGCCTTACTGGTGAACGGCGCGGTAGACATGGGCACCGCCGACATCCCCAACATCCACGAAGGTTGGGGGCGTGTCAACATCACCAACATCATCTCCCCTTCCGTGCCGGTCATTTACTACGACCAGACCCACACCTTTGGGGCCTCTGGCGAACAGTGGCAGCTACCCTTTGGCGTGGCTGACCCATCCCAACCGCTGAAAATCACAATCGCCTGGTCGGATGCACCGGGGCGGTGGGCGCGAACCCGGCCCTGGGTCAACAACCTCAACCTGACAGTCGTCAATGGCAGTAACACCTACCTGGGCAACCGCTTCGTCTCTGGCTGGTCAGCCACCGGTGGCACAGTGGATAACCTGAATAACCTGGAAAATGTGTACATCCAGAACCCGGATCCCAGTGCCACCATCATCATTGACGCCTTTGCCATCAATGGCGATGGTATCCCGTACAATGCCGATACCACCGATCAGGATTTCGCCCTGGTTTGTTACAACTGTGTACTCAGCCCTGATTTCACGCTCCAGGCGACGCCCCCCTCACAAAATGTGTGTACGCCCGGCAATGCGGTGTATACGGTAAATGTAGGTTCTCTGCTGGGGTATAACGATCCGGTGTCATTGAATGCGTCGGGTAATCCCGCCGGGACAACGGCAATCTTCAGTGTAAACCCAATAACGCCCCCCAACAGCAGTAACCTGACGATTGGCAACACGGGCGCGGCCGCGGCAGGCAGTTATGCCATTGACATCGTGGGCATGGCTCCCACCAGCACCCACACCACCACCGTCCAGTTAAACCTGTTCACCAGCGCACCCGGAGCCGCCAGTCTGCTCACCCCCGTCAACGGGGCACCGGCGTCTCCCTCACCCCTAACCTCACCTGGACAGCCGTCGCCAACACCACAGACTACGATGTGGAGATTGCCACCGACCTGGCCTTCACCAACATCGTCTACACGGCCACTGCCACCACCAACGCCCACAGCGTCGGCACACCGCTCAACCTGCTCACCACCTACTACTGGCGCGTCCGGGCCAGCAACATCTGTGGCAACAGCAGTTACAGCGCGGTTTTCAGCTTCACCACCCGCGATATTCCCGACATTCTCCTGGTGGATGACGACGACAACGCCCCGGATACACGGGCGACCTACACCGCCGCTTTGGGTGTGTTGGGGTTGGATTACGATGTGTGGGACACGGCTAATAGCAACAACGAACCGACCATCGCCAACCTGGCTCCCTACAAAATGGTTATCTGGTTCTCCGGTGATGAGTTTGGTGGGTTTGCCGGGCCGGGTGCGGCCGGTGAAACGGCTCTGGGAACCTGGCTGGATGCGGGCAACTGCCTCTTCCTCAGCGGTCAGGATTATCTGTATGACCGGCTGGGTAGTGGCACCACCACCCCGAATAGTTTCATGTCTACCTACCTGGGGCTGTCCACTCTGGCCCATGATACGGGCGATTACACTTCTGTGACTGGGGCGGGCGGTGTTCGGCACGTTGGGTAGTATGCCCCTCAGCTACTCCCCCCTGAGTGATTACTCAGACCGCATCACCCCCAATGGCACGGCCGAAGTGGCGATGGTGGGCAATAACACCTTTAACGGGGCTATCAACCGGGATAGTGGCGTCTACAAAACGACGTTCTGGGCTTTCCCCTGGGAAGCCATCGCCAGTGCCACCAACCGGGAAGCCGCGTTAGGCACATTCTTGAACACCTGTAGTAGCACCTTCTCGGTGACGCCCGCCAGTACGGCCAATGTTCCCCCTGGCACAACGGTCGTTCACGAGTTTGTGCTGACCAATCTGGATGTAACCGATAGTTACACCCTGACATTGACCCCCGGCACTTGGGCGACAACCTTATTAACCCCGTCCCCGATCAATGTGACGGGTGGTTCAACCGCCACGATCCAGGTCCAGGTTCAGGTTCCGACGACAATCACACCCCCTTCGCAGATGGATGAGTTCTTCCTGACGGTGCAATCGGCCAATGATCCGGCGGAGGTGGAGATTGTGAGTGGGGAAACGCAATCGTCACCGTATGAAGCCACGTTGTCGGCTATGTCCCACATCATCACTACACCGGGGACGGTTGTAACCCACACCTTTACCCTGCAAAACCAAAACTGGGATGATTCCTATACCCTGGCAGTGTCGGGCAACACCTGGACAACGACCATCGTCAACAGTTCGCCTGTCACCGTAGACAATGGCAACTCGGTGGTGATTCAGGTGCGGGTTGTCGTTCCGGCCTCGACCACACCGATTAGCGACTCGTTTACGTTGACCGTCACTTCGGTGAATGCGCCAACGTTGATTCTGACCGGGACCGGTATGACCGATGCTGAGGTTGGGCCTTCCGGTGTTTATCTGCCGTTCCTGCGCAATGGTAATTAACTGTTTTATGGAGATTGGTTCAATCGCCGACGATTGAACCAATCTTGGACAGTGTATTCCCCAAAGATGAACTCATCGTTTTCGTACCGGAAGGAGACAAGGTTCTTGTACGGCATCAACAAAAAATTGTCCGCTGATGGCACAGACTTTCGGGGACGACCGAGGTCGATAAATTCGCCAGAAGGAGAGGAAATTACGCTGGAAACTCTCCTCTCTGACATCTAGCTGTACTCTAGATCTATTTCTGAACTTGAACTCATTCAGGTGGCACTTTTTTGCCAGACAGACGCTAAAGGTTTTGATTAACTGAGACCATCATCCAGAGGCCAAAACTTTAGGGTCTGAATATTTACCTAAACTAACTATGATGAATGAACGGGATCAGATACTCACTGCTATTCGTGAAGGGCTGAAACAAGCCGTTTTGCCGGACGCGCGGCCGCAACGGCCGGTGAATAACGTTCCCCGTGCAGCCGCGACCCCCGACACCTTCATCGCCGAACTAACGCGCGTGGCCGGGCAGGTCATTCGTGTCCGCCCCGCTCAGGAAGCCGCGCAAACGGTGGCCGATTGTGTGTGGAACGGGATTGGTCGGAAGCCCTGGCCTGGGAGTTGGAGGAAATTGGTTGTGAGGGTCTGGCACAAGCGCTGAGTGAAGCCGGGGTGCGGGTGGTGACAACCGACACCGAGCCACGGACGTTGGCGCACATTCCGGTGGGGCTGACGGGGGCGGAAGCGGCCATTGCCGAATCAGGAACATTGGTAATGCGTAAGCGGCCGCGACGTTCGGCTTTAGCCTCGCTCTTGCCCCCGGTGCATATTGCCCTCTTTCCCACCAGCCGGATTGTGCCGGATATGGTGACGTATTTTGAGCAGGTGGGGGACGCGGCCGCGTTCGTGCGTGACACCAGCAACCTCACCTTCATCACCGGCCCCAGCCGCACCGGCGACATCGAACAGGTCCTCACCCTCGGCGTCCACGGCCCCAAAGAGATGATCGTCGTGTTGTGGGATGATGAGGAAGTGGCATAATAGGGATTCTCAGAAATTCATCCTGACTTTCGAGGTTTCTACTATGAATGTTCCCCAACCCGGTGGTCATCTTGACCAACTCATTCGTCAGACCCGCTGGCATCATGCCCAACTCAGCTCCATGGCCGATGTGAAGGCCAACATGATGTTAACCATCTCCTCGGTCGTGCTCACCCTCTCTGTCCGCTACCTGACCGAACCCCTTTTCCGCCCGGCGGCCATCGTTCTCATTATCTTCTGCCTGATTACGGTAGCGATGGCCGCCTATGCCGCCATGCCCAAAACGTCCGTTCTCAACGGGCATGGTAAACCCCCCGATATAAAAAGCGAGACGTTTAATCTGCTTTTCTTTGGCGATTTTTCCCGTCTCAGTTATGAGCAGTTCAGGGAAGCGATGGAAGAGGTGATGGAAACGCCGGAAGCGGCTTATGAGATTCAGATACGCGAGGTGTATACGCTGGGTCGTTATCTGGCGCAGAAGAAATATCGCTTTGTGCGCCTGGCCTATCTCTCTTTTATCACCGGGCTGGTTGTCAGTATGCTGGCCTTTTTTATCACTGAGTTAATATTGGCTGGCTGAATTTAGCGAGTCATCAGACCGACGAAATGGATGTGGCGGGGTGGGGTGATTTAATCGCGCACCAAACACAACTTGTCCCCCATCCCAGACGGGAAAGGGCCGGGGGCGTGAGGCGAGGTAAAGTGGGAATTATCGAGACGATGGGGCTTTGTGAGGATTTTTAGGGTGGTGAGGGGTCAGACCGTTTTGTCGGGCCGAATTGATGTGGGTCGGCCTGGGTGTTTGGCACCGATGAAGGCGGGGAAGGTGTCCGCCGTGCGCGCCCACTTTTTACAGCGTTTCCACCAGTTTGTCCTGCAACCGGGCAAACCGGGCCAGCCACCGGTTCATCCCCCCACCAACGGATGCCGCCGGTTGGGG
>JADJUV010000139.1 GCA_016716885.1 Candidatus Trichofilum aggregatum
GCAGATGAGCGGCCATTTTCTGGATGTGCTCCAGGGGTTGAAGACACTCAAGGCGTTGGGGCAAAGTCGCGCCCAGAGCCGGAATGTGGCCCAGATCAGCGATAACTTCCGCCTGGTGACGATGCAGGTGTTGCGCGTGGCCTTTCTCTCGGCGTTGGTGCTGGAACTGCTGGCGACGCTGAGTACGGCCCTGATTGCCGTGGAGATCGGCCTGCGCCTGCTCTATGGACGGCTCGATTTTACCCAGGCGTTGTTTGTGTTGGTGCTGGCCCCGGAATATTACCTGCCGCTCCGGCTGTTGGGGGCGCGATTCCACAGTGGACGGGCGGGTGCCGCGGCCGCGACCCGCATCGCCACCATCCTCGCCACGCCCATCCCGGAACAAACAACCATTCCCTCATCCCACCCGGACGAAGCCCACCTGGAGCATGTCACCGTGCAGTACCCGAATCGGGCACAACCGGCCTTGCGTGATGTCAGCCTGAATATTCCCGCCGGGCAGACCATCGCTCTGGTGGGACGGAGCGGGGCGGGCAAAAGCACCATCGCCCAACTGTTGCTGGGTTTTGTGGCGCCGCAAGCGGGGCAGGTGAGGGTCAACAAACAGGCCATCGCCTGGGTGTCCCAGAAGCCGTACCTGTTTTATGGTTCTGTGGCCGAAAACTTACGCCTGGGCAAGCCGGACGCCACGGATGCAGAACTTTTCGCGGCCGCGACCCAGGCTCAACTCCATCCCTTCATCCAATCCCTGCCCGACGGCTACAACACCCTCATCGGCGAACAGGGGGTGCGGCTGAGTGGCGGGCAGGGGCAACGGCTGGCCCTGGCCCGCGCTTTGCTCCAGGATGCGCCCATTCTCTGGCTGGATGAAGCCACCTCCCAATTGGACGAGGGCACGGAACGGCGGGTGATGGCCGAGATACGGCAACGGCGTCGCGGCCGCACCACCGTCATCATCGCCCATCGCCTCAGCACCATCACCGAGGCCGACCAGATTGTGGTCCTGGATGGCGGGCAGGTGGTGGAACAGGGAACACACGCCGATCTGCTGGTTCGCCGGGGTCTGTACAGCCAGTTGTGGCAGGAGCAGATAACGCCATACGGCGGCACGGCTGGGGCGGAACCGGCAGAGGAATTGGTGCAATCCTTGCCCACGCGCCTTACGCCGACGGCCCCACCGGTGGCAATTGGGCGACGGTTGTGGGGGTTGGCGCGGCCGCATCGCGGGCCAATCGCGCTGGCGGTTCTGCTCGGTGTGTTGACCATCGCCAGTAGCATTGGCTTGCTCACTACATCGTCTTATTTAATTTCTGCGGCCGCGCTCCAACCATCCATCGCCGAATTGAGCCTGGCCATTGTGGGCGTGCGCTTCTTTGGTATCAGCCGGGCGGTGTGGCGTTATTTAGAACGGTTGGTGGCCCATAACGTCACCTTCCACCTGCTGGCTCGCCTGCGCGTCTGGTTTTACGACGCCCTGGAGCCTCTGGCCCCGGCCCGCCTGCTCACCTTCCGTAGTGGCGATTTGTTGGCCCGCATTGTCAACGACATCGAAACCTTGCAACATTTTTATGTCCGCATTGTTGGCCCCACTTTCACGGCTCTGGTGATTGGGCTGGGGATGGCGCTCTTCCTGGGTTGGTGGAGTGGCTGGCTGGCGTTGGTCTGGTTAGTGGCGGGCCTGTTGGCAGGGGTGGTTTTGCCCTGGCTGGTTTACCGGGTGAGCCGGACCGATGGGGCGGTTCTGGTGCAGGCGCGGGCCGAGTTGGGCAGTTTGCTGGTGGACACGGTGCAGGGGCTGGCGGATGTGTGGGCGTTGGCCGCGGCCGCGACATTCCGCACCCAATTCACCCAACTAAACCAACAGGTCACGCAGGCCCAAGAGCGGCTGGCCCGGCAGGCCGGTTGGCACAGCGGCTGGGGACAATTTCTGCTCCAGGGCACGCTGTGGAGCCTGCTGGTAGTGGCGATTCCGTTGGTAGCCAATGGGCAGATAGATGGGGTGTTCCTGGCCGGGTTGGGGTTGGGGGCGGTGGCGGCGTTTGAGGCCTGGCAACCGTTGCCCCAGGCGGCCCAATTCTGGCAGAGCAGTGTGGCGGCGGGGGGGCGGCTGTTGGCGATTCTGGATAGGGGGGATGCGGCGATGGGGCGAGGGGGGGACGCGGCGAGGGAACGATGGGGCGAGGGGGTGGGGGTGAAGTTGGAAGGGGTGAGTTTTGCTTATGAGGTTGGGGGAACGGCGGTGTTGCAGGATGTGTCGTTGGACATTGGGCCGGGGAAGTGGCTGGCGATTGTGGGGGAGAGTGGGGCGGGCAAAACGACGTTGGCCCATCTGTTGTTGCGCTTTTGGGAGCCGGATGGGGGGCGCATGACGGTGGATGGGGTGGATGTGCGCGAGTTGGACCCGGACGAAGTGCGGGGGCTGTTTGGGGTGATGGGGCAGGATGTGTACCTGTTTAATGGCACGGTTGAGGAGAATATTCGGCTGGCGCGGCCGCGAGCCAAACGGGAAGAGGTGGTTGCGGCCGCGCAACAGGCTCACCTGCACGCATTCATCACCGGGTTGCCCGCCGGGTACGACACCCCCATCGGTGAGCGGGGTCTGCAATTGAGCGGTGGGGAGAGGCAACGGCTGGCTCTGGCACGGGCGTTTTTGCGTGATGCCCCCATTTGGCTGTTAGATGAACCGACGGCTAACCTGGACCCCGAGACGGAGCAAAAAGTGATGAAGGAGTTGTTAGACGCGGCCGCGGGGCGGTCGGTCATCCTCATCACCCATCGCCGCGCCGGGCTGGAGCGCATGGATGAAATTGTGGTTCTACACCGGGGGCAGGTGATACGGCGATTGACCATGCCAGAAGCCACCTCTGACACCAACGCTTAAATGGCCCTGCTACCCGATTGATGGGCCGTGTCTATGGCGGCACGGAGATTGGCCCAGGGTGTCTCTGAGGGCACGGTGCAGTCAGCTCCCAGAATAAAGCGGCGTGGGGCGGTGTGGAGAGTGGTCGCGGCCGCGTGCCGCACCTCAACCTCATTCCCTGAGGCAATCACCCCCAACCGCTCCATCCCCCCCATGAAAGGTCGGTCGAACATTGCCGCGACCCCTGGCGGCGTCAACTGCCGATTCCCCATCTGGAGCGGGCTGTTCACCACATGGCCGGGGTAATCCAAAAAGCGGGTCAGATCATCATAGCTACCCTGGTAATCACAGATGTGCAAGATGTTAAACACGCAGGTCTGGTTAATCTCCTGCATAATGCTCAAATCATACGGCTTCACACACGTCTCAAAGAAACGAATATCCGGGAACCGCTGAGCCTCACCCCCCTGCGTCGAGGCATAAAACCCATCCACCCCCAGATGGACACAAGCCCGCATAAAAGTCCGTACGCTGTCCGTAATCGCCTCCATCCCCTGCTGTACCAACGCCTGATTCTCCCGGATGTGTTGAGTTAAGCGGGCATCACCCGCCACCCAACGCGCCCACATAAATGGGGAGTACAGCGTAACGAGCACCAACGCTTCCGCTTTGACCGATTTGACCAGCCCATCTACAACTTCCAGCATCCCCGCAAAAAAATCTTCATCATAACGAGGCATTTTGGTCCAATCTTCTATCTTTTCAACCATCATCCACTCGTTTACTGGCTGTTCATATTGGATTTTGACGAAATCCATGTTGGTGGCCCGGAAAAATTCCAAATGTTTGTCTATAGCCGCCTGGCCTCGGTGGAATGGGGTATCAAAATGCAGAAAAAAGCCCGCGGGTGTGTGCGACGGTGATTCATTTTCGTCTAGCAGGCTCAACATTAATTCGCGCTTGTTCATGGTACTCCCTTTGTGAAGATGACAAGGTGATGGGGTGACAGGGTGACAAGGTGATCCTGCACGGCCCCTTTGTCAGTATAGCAGGTGAACGGGGTTGATCATGGGTAAATTTGTAGGTGGATTGAATTTAATGGGGTTTGCCAGAGGCGGAAAGGAGTTAATCCACAGATGGCACAGATGGACACAGATTTTTCACCTTGTCACCCTGTCATCCCTGTCAGCCATAAGCGGGTAGGGTGAAGAAGAAGGTGCTGCCTGTGCCGGGGGTGCTGTCTACGCCGACCTGTCCGCCGAGGCGGGTGATGATGCGCTGCACGATGGTGAGGCCGAGGCCGTGCCCGCTGGCGCGTGTGCTGTGGAGACGGGTGAACGGGGTGAAGAGGCGTTGGGCCTCGTCTGGGGTGAGGCCGGGGCCGTGGTCGCGTATCCAGAAGCGGACCCTGGTTTTCAGCGGGGAGAGGGGTGAAGCCGAGGTGGAGTTGCGGCCGCGGTCCCCCATATTTCAGCCCGTTGCTCACATAATTGAGCCACACCTCTTCGATCCAGGGAGCATATCCCCACACCAGCGGCCAATTGTCGGGGAGCGTAAGCGTTGCCGCCTGCGCCTGAATTTCTTCATGAAGCCGGTAACTGACGTGGGTCAACACCGCCGCCATCTGTACCGGCTCCAGAGCTACATCTTGTTTGTGGGTGGTTGCCAGCAGGAGCAGACTTTCCGTGATGTCGTTGATACGCAAGGCGTGGCGTGTGACCTGGCGTAGCGCGTTTTGCAGTTCATCCGGGGTGGGGGGATGCGCCACATCCGACAGAAATTCCGCGTAGCCGACCACCATATTCACCGAGCTTTTCAAATCATGCGCCACCGTATGCCCAAACGCATCCAGCTCTGCATTTTTCTCCTCAAGCTCGGCCACATTTTGTGCCAGGGCGGTGTTGGTGCTTTCCAACTCCTTTTGCAAACGGCGCAGCGTCAGATGGGTGGCGACGCGGGCCAGCACTTCGTCAGGATGGAACGGTTTGGTGATGTAATCCACCCCCCCGGAGCTGAACGCGTTGACCTTGTCTTTGGTCTGATCCAACGCACTGATGAAGATGATAGGGATGTGTTGGGTGGCGGGGTTGGCTTTGAGCCGCTGGCATACCTCGTAGCCGGTCATATCGGGCATCATCACATCCAGCAGGATGAGATCGGGCTGGCTTGCTGCTACCATGTCCAGAGCACGCGGGCCATTGCTGGCGGTAACGACTTGATAACCATCTATGGTCAAAACAGCCGTTAATAGATGACGGTTCGTGGATACATCATCAACAACCAGAATGGTAGCGGTTTGTTGGGACATGTCGCTATTTTAAGCGGTTTGCTCTGGATTTGTATCGCTGGTTATTAGGGTATTAGTCATGGGAACCAGAGAGAACTCAGAGGAACTCGTAGGAACTCAGAGGAAGTGGTCGTTGTCTGACGACTGACGACTGACTACTTCACCTTGTCACCCCCCCCGGCAGCGTGTCGTTTAATACTTTTTCGGTTTGCTCCTGGCGGAATTGATGAAGTTTTTCGCGTAGTTCTGTGTTGTGGGTGGCGAGGATGGCGATGGCAAGGAGGGCGGCATTCTTAGCCCCCGCCACACCGATGGCTAAGGTAGCGACGGGGATACCAGCGGGCATTTGCACAATGGAGAGGAGCGAATCGAGGCCGTTGAGGGCGCGGCTTTGCACCGGGACGCCCAGCACGGGCAGGATGGTTTGTGCGGCGACCATGCCGGGCAGATGGGCCGCGCCACCCGCTCCGGCGATGATGACATGCAGCCCGCGGGCTTCGGCGGTGGTGGCGTATTCGGTGAGCCAGGCGGGGGTGCGGTGGGCGGAGACGACCTTTGTTTCGTGGGGGACGCCGAACTGTTGCAGGATCGCGGCCGCGTGCTGCATTGTCTCCCAATCAGAGGTGCTGCCCATGATGACACCAACCAGTGGGGTGGGGGGAGAGGTAAACTCGTCCGATCTCATAGAAACTCCTGATAAATTTAGATTATTACTCTTCGGGTGGTATACCCCACAATCGGACTATCCCATCCCCTCCGCCAGAAGCCAATAGTGTGTTATCTGGTGAAAAGATAACATGATAAACGCCGAAGGTATGCCCTTCTAACACACGAAGTAATGTCCCCTCGTCCACATCCCATAAGTTGATTGTGCCATCATTTGCACCAGAAGCTAACAGAGTACCATCTTTGGAAAAAGACACGCTATTGATACGATCCGTATGTCCTGTCAGAGTGCGTATCAGTTCACCATTTGCGATACGCCACAAAACAATATTTCTATCCCGCCCCCCTGATGCGAGATAAATCCCATCTGGTGAAACCGCTACACTGCTTATTACGGTGTTATGACCTATGAGGGTTTGTACAGCCTGTCCATTCTCGACTTGCCATAACCTGATGGTCTTATCTTCTGAAGCAGACACCAATGTAAGGCCGTCTGGAGAGAATAGTGTACCGGTTACTAAACTCGTGTGTCCTCTCAAGGTCGTTAACAATTCACCGCTGTTGACTTGCCATAGTAGTATGTCGCCATTTCCGGTTCCTACAGCTAACAAAAGACCATCAGGTGAAAAGGCCACCGTATTGGCACCCGATGTGTGGCCTTCCAAAGTGCGAATCATTGTGCTGTTGCTGGCCCGCCACAGCCTTACGATACCGTCATCAGCGGCAACCGCGAACAAGGCACCATCGGGTGAAATATGATATCCTTCTTGCGGGCGATGAGAACTTTCCAGGATCAGTGAAATCCGTGATGATCTGACTGGGGCGATCTCAAGTGTATAGTGTGGGCCATCACTTCTACCTGAAAGCAGGTTTGTACTATTGGGGAATAAAGGCATTGCTATAAACAATAGAGGGTGGAATGTGTCAATGATTTGATTCTGTTGGCGAAATCAGGTTGCGCCAGCGAGGTTGGCAAACGGTGATATCCTCGTTTGACCCAAACCAGTGCCACAAAGATAGTCCCAGAAACGACAAAGATCAATGGCGGCTGCCATTGCTACTGCTTGTAGATGCGTCTTTAATAGGCCGCGATACCGTGTTTCACGAAGTTCAAAAGCCCGAACGGCTTGTGAAATCGATCCTTCTATACCTAGCCGTGTGCGATATTTCTGTTTGAAGGCTTCAGTCATGCCATAGGCACGTGCCTGTTGAAGTGCTTGATGCTGGGCTTGTGGGCGGAGTTGCATATTCCGTCCCTCGGCTTGACTACGGGTACACAAAGCACGTGCCGCACAGGGCCGGCAGGTTGATGCAGCAAAAGCCACATGAATGACTGGGTTTTTGGTACGGTCTTGGCAGTTTTCGACCCACTTTACCGAGGTCTGACCATCCGGGCAGGTCACTTTCTTGCCTGCCCAGTCTATTTTGAATTGAGAGGCATCGTAGCCCGTTTGTTCTCGAGCTTGCCAGGAAACGTCCTGGAGTTTTGTCACCGGACCAATGATGGTGATCTCATCTTCCTTGGCCGCTTTTGACAGCAATGTGGCCGAGAGATAGGCTGCATCAACAAAATGTTCAGCCGGTTTAAGACCCTGTTCGGTGAGATTTGTATGGATCGACTCACAAACTTCGACATCTTGAGTGGGTGCTGCGACGGTCTCAACATGAGTGATGAGATGAATAGGGGCATTTTCGTCACAACTCTCGGTAATATGGGTTCGGAAGCCCACCCATTCTTTGTCATTATGCCGAGCATAACGAGCCTCCAGGTCATAGGGTGAGAGCAAGCGCTTGGCAGCAGGAGGTAGTTCATCGCGGGCACGCAACAAGACGTGAACTTCAGAGCCTGTTGTATCCATCTTATATTGTTGCAGCCAAACTCGGCGCAGTACCTCAATGCTGTGGGCTGAGCGGACGGCCAACGGTGCCTCATCTGTGTAAGCCTGGGTCAAGAGCAGGTAGCCATCCTTGCCAATCTGATTGGCCAGAGCTTGACGTTTTTCGTGAGAATCAGGCAGATGGAACGAGTCGAAACGCTTTCCATAGCGTTCATACCACTCGGTCAGGGCAACCCTTTTCAACCACTCAGGTGCGATGTGTGCGAGTTGATTGAGGGCTTGGCGCATGCTTTCACCGACTAGCTCGAGACGGTTTAGTTGGCGGATAGCGGCTACGACATGCGTGGAATCGGTTCGGGCACGACCACCAGGCTTCAGGAGACCCTGCCCCTGAAACGCAGTCACCAGGATAGACAGTAGTCGTTCCTCTGCGCCGCCCATAAGCAGCCGAGAACGAAATTCACTTAAAACAGAGTAGTGGAAACCAGCGTCGGTCAATTCAAGGCCCAAGGCATACTTCCAATCTATCCGGCCGCGTACCGCATCAGCGGTTTGCCGATCGGTCAATCCTTCCATAAATTGCAGCACTGTTACGAGGGCCAATCGGGCCGGAGATTCAGCAGGTTGACCCCGACCTGGAAATAAGTCTTGGAACTGCTCATCTGTATACACTGTCCCTAATCGATCACGAATGGCCATGACCACGTTGCCCTTGGGGAATGCGGCCTCTGCTACCATTCGGGTCTCCACTGGAATCTCTGCAAATGCGTGGATATGTAGCATGGCATACTCCTTTTCTAGAGTCGGTTTGTGGGACCGCTATTCTACTACCATCCCATGCTGATTTCGCCAACAGAATCATGATTTTGAGACACCAAAATTGATAAATTAGTGAACAATCGGTCGCTCACGGGCTGATGGAAATGTGGATAACTGAAACAGCCCAGTTACCCACAATTCCACAGCCCCTACGACGACGGTCACTCTGCCACGCCCTTGACTAGGGGTGGGTTAATCCAGACCGCTTCAGGCAGTTGAGGCGGTGTGGGTAGCCCCTTAACAAATCGTTCGGGATGTCGGGCATAAGCCAGGGCCAACAGTTCCTGTCTTTTAACGGTCAGATTGTCAGCCAGGCCATAGTGAACGGTGGCCGGGGTCATCAAGCCCAAACCGGTGTGCCGGTGCTCGGTGTTGTACCAGGTAAAGAAAGGCTGGGCCCAGGTTCGGGCATCCACCAGGCTGCCAAACTGACGGGGATAGTCAGGGCGATACTTCATCGTTTTGAACTGAGCTTCCGAATAGGGATTGTCATTGGAGACATAGGGCCGGGAATGACTTTTGCCTACACCTAGGTCAGCCAACAAGAGGGCCAGCGTTTTACTGGTCATGGCACTCCCGCGATCCGCATGCAGAATCAGTTGGTCAGGGGTAATGCCCTGGTTGGCACAGCTGTCGGCCACCAGTTGTTTGGCTAAAGAGGCCAGTTCGCGTTCGGCTATCATG
This sequence comes from Candidatus Trichofilum aggregatum, assembly GCA_016716885.1. Taxonomy (GTDB): domain Bacteria; phylum Chloroflexota; class Anaerolineae; order Promineifilales; family Promineifilaceae; genus Trichofilum; species Trichofilum aggregatum. The sequence goes on from JADJUV010000139.1 coordinate 9,155, forward strand.
TAACCAACGACATAGCGGCTGAAAATGTCCAGAATGGTATAGAGATAGTAGTAGGTGTGCGTGACCGGGCCACGCAGTTTGGTAATGTCCCAGGTCCAGACCTGGTTGGGCCGGGTGGCGACCAATTCGGGTTTGGTGTAGGCGGGATGCCGCTTCTGGTGGCGTCGTTCGCGCACTTCGTCGTTAGCCTGCAAGATGCGGTACATGGTGCTGACCGAGCAAAGATATTCGGCTTCATCCAATAGGGTGCCATAGACCTGACGCGGCGAGCAGTCTACAAACCGGTCGCTGTTGAGGGTCTGACGCACTTTTTCCTGTTCGGCCGCCGACAATGCCCTGGGCGATGGGGTCTGAAAACCATTCTCCACCCTATGCTGGGGCATGGAGGGTCGTTGTTGCCGATAGTAACTGCTGCGTGGATAGGCTAACAGCGCACAGGCCTCATTCGTACCTACCTGCTGGGCTAATGTCTTGACGATGTCTCTCATCTGGGCTTGCCTCTCTCCTGGTTCAGGGTGAGACCTAAGATTTCCGAGAGTTTTTTTTGAGCCTCGATGATTAACTCGGCCTGGGCCACTTGTCCTTCCAGCCGTTGGATTTCTTGCCGTAAGTGGCGCATCTCCACGGCTTCTTCGTCTACTTTGCGGCCGCGCTTCTGCGGTGTCAGGCCAACCAGTTGACCGGCTTCTCGTTGTCGTCGCCAGGTGGCGAGGTGGGATGAGTACAATCCTTCCCGTCGCAGCAGTGCTCCGATTTGACCCGGTTGGTCGCGGCATTTGTCGGCTTCTTCCAGAACCCACAGCTTGTACCTGGCGGTGAAGATGCGCCGTTGGGCCTGGGGGACGACTTCGGGGTGCGGTGGTTGGGTGACGGTTGACCCATTGCTACGCAAGTTTTGGGACTGTTTCTGTGTCATCTTGTTTTCCTCTTCGGCCTCGCATTCTACACTAAATTCGAGGCTTAGAGTGTCTCACTCTATATTGACACAAAGGGA
>JADJUV010000140.1 GCA_016716885.1 Candidatus Trichofilum aggregatum
TCATCCCTTCTTGCGGTATAATCCGGGGCATGGAACCCTTACGCCTCTCTGGTAACACCCTCAAAGTAGATGATGTCGTCGCCGTGGCCGATGGTCGCCCGGTGCTGTTAGACCCCGCCGTTTATCCCCGTATCGAAAAAGCCTACGCCGCCGTACAAAAGCTGGTCACGCAAGGAACCGTCGCCTATGGCATCACCACCGGCTTTGGCCGCTTCAAAGACAAAATTATCTCCCCCGATGAAGTCAAAGCATTACAAATCAACCTGGTACGCAGTCATGCAGTCGGCGTGGGGCCGGAACTGACCGAACGGCAGGTGCGGGCGATGCTTCTGGTACGAGCCAACACCCTGGCTCTGGGACATTCCGGCGTGCGGCCGCGAACCATCCACCTGCTCCTCGACATGCTCAACAAGGGGGTTCATCCCTGCATCCCGTCGCAAGGGTCACTAGGCGCATCGGGTGATCTGGCTCCTCTGGCCCACCTGGCCCTCGTCGTCATCGGCGAAGGGGAAGCGATGTTCCAGGGGGAACGGCTGACAGGTGGTGAAGCCTTGGCCCGCGCCGGGCTGAAACCGCTGGAACTGGAAGCCAAAGAAGGGCTGGCCCTGCTCAACGGCACGACGCTCATGGTGGGGGTGGGGGCGTTGCAGGTGCGCCGGGCGATTAACCTCTTAATAACGGCCGACGCGGCCGCGTGCCTCAGCCTGGAAGCCCTCAACGGCACTGACAGGGCCTTTGATCCCCGTGTCCACGCGGCGCGGCCGCATCCCCGCCAGATTGATTGTGCCGCCTTTTTGCGGAAATTATTGCAAGGGAGTGAGATGGATGCGCCGCGATTCCCAAAACGTACAAGACCCGTACACCCTGCGCTGTGTGCCCCAGGTGCATGGGGCCGCCCGCGACGCCATCGCCTACGCCCGCTGGGTCATGGACATCGAACTCAACGCCGCCAACGACAACCCGCTCATCTTCGTAGATGACCTGACCGACGAGGTGGATGTGATTTCGGCGGGCAATTTTCATGGCGAGCCGGTGGCCCTGGCCATGGATTACGCCAAACTGGCCATCACCGAAATCGGCAACATGAGCGAACGGCGCATCGCCCGGCTGGTAGATGCGGACAGCAACGGGGCGGTTTTGCCCATGTTCCTGACGCGGCACGGGGGCCTGGAAAGTGGCCTGATGATGGTGCAATACACCGCGGCCGCGCTGGCATCCGAAAATAAAGTGCTGGTGCATCCCGCCAGCGCCGACAGTATCCCGAGCAGTGCCAACGTCGAGGATCATGTCAGCATGGGGGCCACGGCGGTGCGCCAGATGGCCCAGATTTTGACCCATGTGGAACGATTGTGGCGGTGAGTTGTTCACGGCCGCGAAGGATTGATTTGCGGCGGCAGGATATGGGGCAACCGGGGCGAAAGGAATGGGAAGGGAGTGCGGCCGCGTATGACCTCATCCGCCAGCGTCCCCTACCTGGAACACGACACCGTTCTGGCCCCTCACATGGAGCAAGTGCGCCAGCTCGTCGCCAACGGTACAATCAAACAAGCGATTGAAGCAGCAGTAGAAGGCTAATGAATGAAAGAAACGAACCACAGATTTCACGGATTTACACAGATTCACACAGATTTTTTTCTTAATCCGTGTCATCCGTGTTAATCCGTGTACCTATTTTCTCAGGAGTTCCCCATGAGCGGGTGCTCATCAAGAGGAATGAAAATTTATCCACAGATTACGCAGATTAACACAGATTTTTTTCTCTGCGTTCTCTGCGTCTCTGCGGTTCCATTATCTTTGCAGGAGCAATTTTATGACCACACAATTCGATCAACCTCTCGTGCGGCATCCGGCTCCCCAACCAGGTGAGCCAGTTTGGGAAGTGGCGAACTTTTTTCCGCGCCAGGGTTACTGGACGGAGACAGAATATTTACGCCTGACCGAAAGCCATAACTGGTTGATGGAATTGTGTGATGGTTACCTCGAAATATTGACCCCACCGACATTGACCCATCAAAGGGTGGTGGGCAATTTGCTTGTGGCTATGTCTGATTTTGTAGAAAAACACCAAGCAGGCAAAATACTTCCTGCACCTTTACCCGTAAAATTCGGCTCCAAACATTATCGTGAACCAGACTTAATGTATTTTTCCTCTGCAACCCAGGCAAGCATCAAAGGTGACTACCCTCACACGGCTGATCTGGTTGTTGAGGTTGTCAGTGAGGGTAAGGAAGATCGGGAGCGCGATCTGGTGACAAAACGCGAGGTATACGCCGAAGCTAGTATTGCTGAATACTGGATTGTTGACCCCAAGCGCAAGCGAATTACCGTCCTGACCCTGGATCGAGACAAATACATTGTGCATGGCGAATTCGCTCCCGGCACACAGGCCACATCAGTCCTGCTTTCCGGCTTTGCGCTAGATGTTCAGGCTGTTTTCGCGGCCGCAGAATAAGGACTGAGTGCCGAGGAGTGAGTGCTGAGTAACTTGAGACCTGAAACCTGAAACTTGAAACCCCAAAGGAACCCCCATGAAAGAAGTCGTCATTGTATCCGCAGTCCGTACCCCCATTGGCCGGTTGGCCGGGGCGTTGTCGAGCGTGCGGCCGGATGATCTGGCCGCGTTGGTCATCAAAGAGGCGGTCAACCGGGCTAGTGTTGACCCGAATCTCATCGAAGAAGTGTATTTTGGCTGTGCCAATCAGGCCGGTGAAGACAACCGCAACGTGGCCCGGATGGGTCTGCTGTTGGCCGGATTGCCGCAAAGCGTGGGCGGTGTCACCATGAACCGGTTGTGCGCCAGCGGGTTACATGCCGTGAACGCGGCCGCGCGCGCCATCGCCTCTGGTGAAGGGGATGTGTACGTGGCCGGTGGCGTCGAAAGCATGACCCGCGCCCCTTACTCCCTGCCCAAAAGTGCAAACCTGTGGGGGCAGATGGGCAACCTGACCGTCTACGACACCACCCTGGGCTGGCGTTATCCCAATCCTAAAATGGAAAAGCTGTTCCCCCTGGAAGCCATGGGTGAGACGGCCGAAAACATCTACGAGATGAGCCAGGCCGGGCTTATCACTGGGGGTGAAATCAGCCGTGCCGAGCAGGACGCCTTCGCCTTGCAAAGCCAGACACGAGCCTGTGAGGCCATTAATAACGGCCATTTTAAGCAGGAAATTGTGCCGGTTGCCATTCCCCAGCGGAAAGGCGATCCCATTTTGGTGGATACGGACGAGCATCCGCGCATCAAAAAAGCTGGGGAGGGGTATGTTTTAGAAACGAATCAGGAGCAACTGGCAAAGCTCAGGTCGGCTTTCCGGCAGGGGGGCACGGTGACGGCGGGTAATTCCAGTGGGCTGAATGATGGCGCGGCCGCGCTCGTCCTCATGTCAGCGGAGAAGGCCCAAGAACTGGGGTTGGAACCGTTGGCAAGGTGGGTGGGAAGTGCGGCCGCGGGCGTTGATCCGCGCACCATGGGCCTCGGCCCGGTTCCCGCCGTGCGTAAACTCCTACAACGCACCGGGTTGAGCCTGGAAGACATTGATCTGGCCGAACTGAACGAAGCGTTTGCTGTGCAATCACTGGCTGTTCTGCGGGAATTGGGTTTAAGCCAGGAGATCACCAACGTGAACGGCGGCGCGATTGCTTTGGGGCATCCGTTGGGCTGTTCCGGGGCGCGTATCCTCACCACCCTCATCTACGAAATGCACCGCCGCAAAGCCGCAGGCCAGAAAATGCACTATGGTCTGGCAACGTTGTGCGTCGGTGTCGGACAGGGCGAAGCCACGATCATCGAACTCATCTAAAAGGTTTGAGGTAAAGGATCTGAGGTTGGGGTTACCCACCTCCTCTGACCTCAATCCTCTACCTCAATCCTCATTCCTTCCATGGCTAAATCCGCCGACATCGGCAGTAAACGACTCATCAGCCTGAACCCGGTGGCCTGGGTGCGCTGGCTCACTGGCGATCATCAGGTAGACCAGGCTGACCTGCTCTCCGGGGAGTTCCAATGGATCAGCCGCGCCAATGATGCTCTGCTCAAAGTGCATTCGCCGGTTCACGGCACTTTCTTGTCCCCAACGAAATCCAACTACGCCCCGACGTCCATGCCCCGCAACGGATGCGGGCTTATGCTGCTCTGGGCGAGGAAAAATTTCATCTATCCACTTTTCCTGTTCTGATCAACATTCTGCCACCTTCACCTGGAACCATTATTTCTAGCCAGTATCACAGCCAGTTCATGGGCTTGACGGCTCGCCAGGATTTTAAGGTTATCAACCTCTGGGAAGTGAATGTCAATCTGGTTTTTGACGAAAACCTGACTAGCTTACTCCCTTTTGTCCCTATTTTGGATGGTGGCAACAAAGAACGGGTACTACAACGGGCCGTTTATCAACTTCGGGCTGACCAAAACCTCAACGAATTGGAGCCGCTCCTCGCATTTTTTGCGACTTTTGTTTTACAATTGGACATCGTTCAACGAATCATGAGGTGGGATATGGCTGTGTTACGAGAATCACCCTGGTACAACGAAATCTTGAAAGAAGGGACAGGGTTGGAACAAGTTAACGGCAGGACGCCAACAAGGTATCTTGCAGTCCAGTCAAGCGACTTCAGCGGCGTTTGGACGAAATCCTTTGTCTGGTCAACGAGCAATTCCGCTTTTTGTCGTTAGGAAGCCCTGCAACAAGTGCTTGATGAAACGGCTGATGCCCCAACGTTGGCACAGGTGCAGACTGTTATTCAGCATTTAAGCCCGCTCACAAGCCAAGGAACAAGAGTAACGCCATGCGGGCCTTCATTACGGAGGAACGGGGTTTGTGGGGCCAATCTGGTGGAAGGTTGGCCGGCGTGGCATTGAGGCGCGGGTGTTACGGCGGGAGTCGTCAGTCGCTGAAGGCTTTGGCTGGACTGGAGTATGAATCAGCCATTGGGGATATTTTGGATGCGCCGGAGAAGTTGGCCGAGTTGATGGCTGGCTGTGATTGGGTGTTCCATGTGGCGGCGGTGGCCGATTATTGGCGGCAGGGGCAGGCGTGGCTGTACCAGGTGAATGTGGAAGGGACAAAGAATGTCATCGCGGCCGCGACCCTGGCCCGCCCTTCTCGTCTCATCTTCACCAGTTCCCTGGCCGCGATGGGACTCCCCAAACCCGGCGAATTGCTCGATGAGTTCTCCACCTTCAACCTTAAACCCAGCCGGTTTCCCTATGGCCACAGCAAACACCTGGCCGAAATTGAACTGATGAAGGCCGTAGATGCTGGTTTACCTGCCGTTATCGTTAATCCGACGGTTATCCTCGGCCCGCGGGATGTCAACCAGATTTCCGGCTCGTTTATCATCGAGGCGGCGAAGGGAACGCTCAAATTCACCACACCAGGGGGAGCCAACTTTATTGCCGTGAAGGATGTGGTGGCGGGACATATCGCGGCCGCGGAAAAGGGTGAAATAGGTCAACGGTATATTTTGGGTGGGGAGAACCGTTCTTTTCGGGAGGTGGCGGAGCTGGCCTGCCAACTGGTGGGGAAACCAAAACCCTGGCTGCACTTACCCAAATGGGCTTTGCCAGGGATAGCGGTGGGTGTCGCGGCCGCGCGTCTGTTCCTGGGTAATCGCATCCCTCTGGATGCCAACCAGGTACGCCTTTCCGGGGTCAATATTTATGCCGATAACCACAAAGCAATGCAGGAATTAGGTTTGTCCTACAGCCCTTCCTGCCACTGTACAAACGGCCTTCGCTTGGTACAATAGTCATGGTTATCTAGGTGATGCGCCTTGTCTTGAGTTTAGCCCGAGGGTTTTCCAGAGTAACCCCCTTGGCTTCTATCTCCCAATTACCGAAACATTGTTCTGCCCAGTCGTTGTTTCTGAAACCTTCTTCGTATCGTTACGTAACTTGTACCCGTCAATACCATTCGTTTGTTTCGCGCCTAGTAGGAGGAAAACCATGAGTGCCACCGCTTTACCTTATCGCTCCAGCCTGGCTGCTGAGAGTAAGAGCCTATGGATTTACAACCAGAAATGGGATTTGCTTTTTATTAGCATGAGCGTTTTATTGGTTCCTATTCCCTATCTGACCTGGATATTTATGGAGCAGGTCTTGGGTATGGAATCAGACATTGGACGGCAGGCCGTCAATTTATTGATCGCGGTTTTCATCGGTGGGCCGCACATGTATGCTACCTTTACCCGCACCGCGTTTGATGAAGATTTCCGCCAACATTATCGCGGCTTTGTGCGTTCTTCAATCATTATTCCCCTCATTGTTATCACCCTGGCGCTCACCAATCTAACCCTGCTTCTGACTATCTTCTTCTTTTGGGCTTCGATTCACGTTCTGCATCAGATCGTGTTCATTGTTGAGTCTTACAACGCCAAAGCGGGCACTGTTAGCCGCAAAACAGCCCTCTCACCCGTATCCAAAGCCATTGATTACGCGGTTGTTTTGACGAGTTTGTACCCCATTGCTTCCTACCGAATTGCCATTACCCAGGATTTCGCCATTGGGCCGAGCAATTTGAACGATGTGATTCCCTCGATTTTTGAAATGCCCTGGGTGGTATATGCCGCCAGCATCGCTTTCGCCATATCATTGGTGGCCTTTATCATCAAGACGGGTGGGGAATTGCGCGATGGCACGGCTCATTACCCCAAGATTCTGTTCATTAGTGTGACAGTGGTGGCCTCGTTTATTGTGCCTGCGTTGGGTAATTTGGATACCGGTTTCCAGGGTATGAACTTCTGGCACTCGTTCCAATATCTGGCCCTGACCTGGTACATTAACCGTTTGCGCCATGAACGAGGGGAACTGAACCGCAAACCGATGATTCAGCGGCTATCTACCGATGGTAAGGCCAAGGCGTTTTATGGCTTTAATATGCTGTTGACGTTTGGTACTGGGATTATCATTGCTATTGTGACGCTCATCCTGCATTATGGCCTGGGTGGACAGTGGGCACAGTTGTCTTTTGCCTTCGAGACGGCGTACTACATCGGGGTTTTGTCGGTGTTGTGGATTCATTATTACCACGACCATTTCCTGTTTACGAATGCGGAATCGGTGGTTTTATAGTCTAACCTGGACGAGCCAGAATCGTAACCGTTCAGCCTTCCGAAGGTTTGTTCCACTGGTCAATAACTCTAACGAAACCTTCGGAAGGTTGTTTCACCAGAGGGACTGAACGCTTACTGATATTCTTGCTAACTGTACAAGAAGTCAACTCGTCAGGTAGTACTAATATGATTGCTGTGATTGTTTATTGGACCCGTCGGGCGGCAGATTCCCGGCGGGTCTTTTGTTGAGTGGTGAAAGTTTGGAACAGTTTACTGCGGCCGCGATCCCCTTTGGTCTCACCCTCTCTCCCCACCAATTGGGCCAATTTGAGCAATAC
>JADJUV010000141.1 GCA_016716885.1 Candidatus Trichofilum aggregatum
AAGCTCTGTCCTGTATTCCTTAACTGCACCACGGCGGTTTCGGCCGTATCTCCTGGTAACCAGACTTCAGGCGTAGGGGGAAGGGTAGGTGTCGCTGTGGGCGTGGGTGTCGCCGTTGGTGTCGGTGTGGGCGTGGGCACAAAGGGCTGAAGATTAACCGTGATCGTGGAGAAAGAGGCCCGGTCTTGCAAGAAATTGATCCGGCCCTGGATTACCCCGATCTCTTGTTCGATGGCGGTTAGCTCATTGTGCACGGCCAGCGTCTCCGAGATGGTGGTGGCTTGTTCCAGGAAGGTGCGTAAACGATCTTGGGTGGCGTGCAAATTGCCCAGGCGGGAATTCAGGTCTACATACTCATCGGTCACATCTTCGCCGGTGGCCGATTCGTCCAGGACGATACCCAGGGTGCGGAAGGCTCGCATAGCCGCCTCGAACTGGTTGACTGGCACGGCGACTTCGATATCGGCAAAACGGAATCCGCCGTTACCTGTCCAGATACGTTGACCGATTACATAACCGCCAAAGTCTACGGTTAAGTTGATGAGTTCTTCCGCGGCCGCGTCTGCATCTCTTACCTCAATGGTCATATCCCCATCTTTAATAATGAGCCGGGCCTGGGCCTGTTGCGCCGGGTTGGTGTCACTACTGGCAACGGGGCCGCTGCTTTCCCCCGCAACACCACCTGGTTCAGAGGTGACAACAACTTGTTCCACGACTGTTTCGCCGCTAACTTCTACTATCTGTGTGACTTACCTCTTGCACTGCTGTATCCCTCATCAAACTCAGACTCAGGGTGCGTTATCGCCACCATTACTGAAGCTATCGCGACTACTACCACCACAAGCGGCGAGAAGCAGTGCGGCCGCGAAGAAACAAAGCAAGGTGATTAAAATAAAGGGTAGGGGGCGAGATCGGCGTAGAATGCGGCGTGAGATACGCCCTGTGAGAGGGGATTGCTGGTTCATTTCTTCTTCTCCTGGCTAACAGCAAACAATAAAATGGCGTAACCCTTCAGTCTCATAAACGACTGAACCAACTTGCTATCATAAATTTATCTCTGGCCAGGCTAAAGAAAATTAGTTCCATTCGGGTTTGACAACTGAATCGTTACAAAGGGTAAATATTTGGCTAACGCTCATTATAAGGGCAAAACCCCGATAATTTACAGCCTGATTTTTCCTGAGAAAGCCGTCCAAATTTTTGACAATCAGATGCAGCTTGTTATACTGGTTGCTTGCTTATTCTCTTAACAATTTATGATCCAGATTTCTTATCCGGAGCAGTGGAGGGAACAGCCCGACGAAACTGCAGCAACCTCCTGAATATCAGGAAGGTGCTAATTCTGTCAGCAGTTGCTGAAAGATAAGAGGAAACAGCAGATAATGCGGCCTCTTGCCTCGGCAAGAGGCCGTTTTTTGTATCCACCCATTTATACGTTTTACGGAGGTTTTACCAATGAGTACCACTTTTATGGAGTCCCCCAAGTTACTATTCACATCTGAATCCGTAACCGAAAGGCATCCCGACAAAATTGCGACCAGATCAGCGATGCCATTCTGGACGCTATCATGGCCCAGGACCCTATGGCCCGTGTAGCTTGCGAAACGGCCGTTAAGACCGGTTATGTCATGGTCTTTGGCGAAATCACGACCACAGCCTTTGTGAATGTTGATGATCTGGTTCGTCAGGTCGTCAAAGAAATCGGTTTTGATAGCAGTGATAAAGGTTTTGATGGCAATACTTGTGGCGTTCTCTCTGCCATTGCCAGCCAAAGCCCCGATATTGCCCAGGGGGTAGATAAAGCCCTGGAATACCGTAACAACGGCCACGAAGATGCCATCATTGATTCGATTGGTGCGGGCGATCAGGGAATGATGTTTGGTTTTGCTTGCAACGAAACCACCACCTACATGCCTCTGCCCGTTTACCTGGCCCACAAACTCACCCGCCGCCTGACCGAAGTGCGCAAAAATGGCACCTTGCCCTGGGTACGCCCAGATGGTAAATCTCAGGTAACCATCGAATATAGCCATGGCAAACCTGCCCGCGTACATACCGTGCTCATCAGCACCCAACATGCCCCCGAAGTGGATGCCGATACCATTCGGCAAAGCCTGATCAAGCATGTGATCGAGCCAGTTTTGCCTGCCGAACTGGTAGATGATGAATTACTCATTTACATCAACCCCACAGGCCGTTTTGTCGTCGGTGGCCCGATGGGTGATGCCGGTCTGACCGGCCGCAAAATTATTGTGGACACCTATGGTGGCATGGGCCGGCATGGGGGTGGGGCGTTCAGCGGTAAAGATTGCACTAAAGTAGATCGTAGTGCCGCTTATGCCGCCCGGTGGGTCGCCAAAAATATTGTGGCCGCTGGTTTGGCGGAGCGATGTGAAGTTCAGTTAGCCTATGCCATTGGTGTGGCGCGGCCGCTGTCGGTAAATGTTGAAACCTTTGGCACCAGCATCTACTCGGCCGAAGAACTGGTCGCTCTCATTGATCAGAACTTCGATCTGCGCCCTGGGGCGATTATTCGTGACCTGGACCTACGCCGCCCCATTTATCGCCAGACCGCCGCTTATGGGCATTTTGGCCGTGACGATCTGGACCTGCCCTGGGAACAGCTTAACAAAGTAGAAGCGTTAAGCCGTTCCGCTGAACTGTTGCGGCAATCCGTCCCCGCCTGAAGTTGATAGGGGCATTTTCAACCCGTTTTAACCAAAGTCCAACGGTTTTGAAGTTTTAACAAATTAATAAGAGTATAGAGGAGTAAGCACGCCAGATGCCACCGGTTATCACCGTTCGCACGTGGGCGTGCTCACTCCTCTCTATACCAGTATTAATTTGTTGAGTCCCAATAACCGTTGACGAAATCTGCACAACGTTCAAATTGAGAATTGCTGAAAAAAGGTTTTGGTTTGTAGGGGCAACGTTAGTCGTTCAACGACAGCCCGCTCAAGCGGTCACTACGAACTAAAACATGAACATCTAGAGTGGTCATTGGTCGCTGAAATGAGCTGGTAACGAACAAATGAGACAGTGAAATTTTGACGCCAGAGGACGGCTGGGTTAGAATCATCCGGCTGGAAATCTTCTGGCCGTTTTGACGTTGTAAACCGATAAACGTAGTCGTATTTCCTGATCAATAGACAGGAAGTTGCGACTACGTTTTTTCACGAATAGCTTTGAGTGATTATTGTAATCACACAATCCATTGAGTTGCTGTGTTTGAATCACTAGGTGATCGCCTACAAAAAGTATTTAACCAGTTAACCCGGCGTGGCAAACTAACCGAGGCTGACGTGGATGCCGCTATGCGCGAAGTCCGTCTGGCCCTGCTGGAAGCAGACGTCAATTTTAAGGTGGTTAAAAACTTTGTGCAGCGAGTACGTGAACGAGCTATCGGTCAGGAAGTGATGAGTAGCCTCACACCGGGCCAGCAGGTCGTCAAAATTGTTCACGACGAGCTGATCACAACCCTGGGCGCAGCGGGGCGGCTCAATCTGGGTGCCCAATCGCCGGCGGTGATTATGCTGGTGGGTTTGCAGGGAGCCGGTAAAACGACCATGGCCGCCAAACTGGCCTTGCACCTACGCAAGAAGGGCAGTCGCCCGTTGCTGGTAGCGGCGGACGTATACCGACCGGCCGCTATTGACCAGTTGCAGACATTGGGTAAACAGCTACAAATACCGGTTTACAGTGAAGGCACATCGGCCAAACCTCCAGAGTTGGCGGCCAGAGCCGTCAAAGAAGCGGTTAATGCCGGGCATACGGTGGTGATTGTGGACACCGCCGGTCGTCTGAACATTGATGAGATGATGATGGATGAGATTAAGGCGATTAAGGCCAAACTCTCACCCATTGAAACGCTGTTGGTGGCTGATGCGATGACCGGTCAGGAAGCGGTGCGGGTAGCAACGGACTTTCATACGGCCGTGAGCCTCACTGGCCTGGTTATGACCAAAATTGATGGTGATGCTAGAGGTGGGGCGGCCATCTCGATGCGTGAAGTGACCCATGTGCCGATTAAGTTCTTGGGCGTGGGGGAAAAGCTAGACGCGTTAGAAGTGTTCCATCCAGATCGGTTGGCAGGGCGCATTTTGGGCATGGGTGATATGCTTTCACTCATTGAGAAAGCCCAGTCGGAAATGGATCAGGATGAGGCGAAACGGGCGGGCGACCGCCTGATGAGTGGCAAGTTTGATCTGGAAGATTTCCTGAAGCAGATGCAACAGATGAAGCGGCTTGGCCCGGTGACTAAATTGATGGAGATGATCCCAGGTATGGGACAGGCCATGGCCGGGGTCGATATGAGTAACGCCGAACAGGAGCTTAAACGGATCGAAGCGATGATTTATTCGATGACGTTGGCGGAACGGCGTGATCCGGCCCTGATTAAGGCCAGTCGGAAACGACGTATTGCTGTGGGTTCGGGAACATCGGTGCAGGAAATCAATGTGCTTCTCAAGCAGTTTCGTGAGATGCAAACGATGATGAAGCAGTTACGTGGCGGCGGCGGCCGCGGCAATAATATGTTGTCCCGTTTGATGGGCAATGTACGCGGCCGCATGTAGTCAGTTTACCTATTTAGATCAGTAAATTGTTTTATGGAGTGGAGATAAGAACATGGTTCGTATTCGTCTGACTCGGACAGGGCTGAAGAAACAGCCTAGCTATCGTGTTGTTGTCGCGGAAAAAGAAGCTAAACGCGATGGCAAATTCATTGAGTTAATTGGTCATTACAATCCCCGTACCGATCCTTTGGTCTTCAATATTCAGGAAGATCGGGCGCTGTACTGGTTAAGTGTCGGCGCGCAAGCCAGTGACGCAGTGCGTCGTTTGTTGGAAAAACAGGGCACATACGCCCGTCTGGCTCGCCTGCATGGTGGTGAACCGCTGGATGCTTTGGTTGCTGAGTATGAAGGTAAACCAGTTGCTGTGGCTGCCCCGGTGGCCGAAGCGAAACCCACCATTCTGGAAAAGGTTACCGAAGTCGTCGCTGAAGTTGTCGAAGAGGTGAAGGAAGTTGCCGGGGCCGTCGTTGAGGCCGTGAGTGGCGAGACTGAAGTGGCTGAGGAAGCAACCGAAGAGGGTTCTGAGGAAGCGGCCAACGCCTAAACCATTATGTATGCAGAATTAGTCGAATACGTGGTGAAATCCCTGGTAGATGATCCGGAAAGTGTGTCGGTAGAAGAGACGCGTCAATCGGATCAAGTTTTGCTGGAACTGCGTGTAGCAGAACCGGACATGGGCCGGGTTATTGGCAAGGGTGGACGAGTCATCAATGCTGTCCGCTCGATTGTCCAGATCGCGGCCGCGAAGAAAGGTGAACGGATTTCCCTAGAAATCATCTAAATTATGGGGACGTTAGTTTGCCACCTCATGATCCGTTGGTGCATTGATTTAGCCAATACACCAATGGATGAATGGGCCGGTTAACTCATTACCCTTTTTCCTGCCTTGAATAACAAACCAAGCAAAAAACAGGCAAACCAGGAACGGGGTCTGATGGGTGAATCCTCTCAGCCCCGTTTTTTGGTCATTGGTCAGATCGTGCGGCCGCATGGCGTCCGTGGTGAAGTGCGCGCCGACATTCATACCGAATTGCCGGAGCGGTTCACCTGGCTCAAAGAGATTTATTTAGCCACCGACGAAACCGGTGCGGATGCCACCACCTGGCTCATTGAGGCGTTGCGTTTTCACCAGGGGCAAGTTCTGTTGAAGCTGGCCTCGATGAATGATCGGGTTGAAGCCGAAACATTACGCGGTCACTGGCTGCTTGTCCCTGAGGATGAAGCGATTCCCCTGGAAGAAGGAGAGTATTTCCTTTACCAGTTAGTAGGTCTGGCTGTTTATACGGATGAGGCTGAACTGCTAGGGGAATTAGTCGAAGTGATTGAAACCGGGGCCAATAATGTCTTTGTCGTGCGTGGGGCAGAGCGGGAGTGGTTGCTACCAGACACGGATGAAGTCGTGCTAGAAATAGATTTTGACAGCGGCCGCATGACGGTTCACCTCATTCCTGGTTTGTAAGCGGCCGCGGACACAGTGCCAAACCAGCGTCATTTGTAGCAGTTTCTTGACACATTTTCACCCCATGTTATTGTAGAAAATAGAAAACAGCGTTAAACAGGAAAGAAGGTACCCCTCTTCTACTGTTTGCCTTGTTCGGGTTCTTGAGAATAAGCTATGGCAGACCTGAAATATTGGCTGGGATTTAGTCTGGTTAAAGGGATAGGCCCGGCCAAAGTGCGCGCACTTTGGGATCATTTTGGCTCCCTCGCCAATGCCTGGCAGGCCAACGAGTCAATGTTGCAGCGTCTGGGATTGGGAGCGGCTACGATTGAGAGCCTGCTCACAACCCGATCTCAGGTTAATCTAGATAGCGAATTAGAGCGCGTACAAAAACAGGGCATACAGCTTCTAACCTGGGATACACCTGAGTATCCCCGTTATTTGGTCGAAGTGCCGACGGCCCCACCGGTGCTCTACCTGAAAGGTGATTTGTGCGAACAAGATCAGTTTGCCGTGGCGGTAGTGGGGACACGCCGTTTGACGACATACGGGCGGCAGGTCACCCATGAACTGGTGACGGGGCTGGTTAGGCAAGGCATCACCATTGTGAGCGGGTTGGCCAAGGGGATTGACGCGGTGGCTCACAAAGCGGCCCTGGATGCTGGTGGACGCACTTTAGCCGTGTTAGGCTCTGGCCTGGACAACATTTACCCTTCGGAAAACCGCAAATTGGCCCAACAGATTTATGGTGGGCAGGGAGCTGTCATCAGTGAGTACCCACTAGGAATGCCACCCGATGCCCGCAATTTCCCCCCGCGTAACCGGCTGATCAGCGGTTTGTCATTGGGAGTGGTGGTCATCGAAGCTGGGGAGAAGAGTGGTGCGCTCATCACCGCTCGTTTCGCGGCGGAACAGGATCGGGACGTGTTTGCGGTGCCGGGGCCAATCAATAGTGCGGCGAGTTGGGGCACGAACCGTCTCATTCAAGAAGGGGCAAAATTAGTGATGCGGGTGGAAGATATTTTGGAAGAGTTGAACCTGTTTATGATGGCCGAACAGGTGGCTATTCAGGCGGTGGTTCCTGATACGCCCGAAGAGGCGGTGCTGTTGCACCATATGTCGCGTCAGCCGGTGCATATTGATGAATTGGTGCGGGTTTCCGGTTTGAATGGGGCCACAACGAGCAGTACGCTTATGCTGATGGAACTGAAAGGGATTATCCAACAGGTAGGTGGGATGAATTACGTGTTGTTGCGGGAACCGGATGTCGAGTACAAGGTCAGTAAACCGTGACCAGTGAGTTTAGGAAAAAGCTCAGGCAAAGACGCCAAGGATGCCAAGTTGCCAGGGGAAAATTCGTGCCATTTGTGACTTCTTTTAATGAGCTTATGGGTTAGTTCAAAATAAGGGCAAATTATGAAACTTGTAATTTTTGCGGGAGGCAGCGGCCGCAGATTGTGGCCCATCAGTCGGCAGGCATCACCCAAACAATTTGAACCCATCATTGGCGACCAATCCACTTTGCAATTAGCGGTGGGGCGGGTGGAAGAGGCGTATGGCCTGGAGAATGTCTTTATCTCTACGGGTGAACGGTATGTGGACATTATTGCCCGGCAGTTGCCTGGTTTGCCAGCCACTAATTTGATTGGGGAACCGACGCGGCGTGATTTAGCGGCCGCGGTGGGTCTCGCCATGATGCACCTCAGCCGCGCGGCCGCGCCCAATGAACCAGTGGCTATTTTGTGGGGTGACAATTACATGAATGAAGTGCCCACCTTTTTGCGGCTGCTCGCGGCCGCGGAACATCTGGTGGAAACAGGTGAGGGCAAAATCATTTTCATGGGAGAGACGCCCCGTTTTGCTAATGATAACCTGGGCTGGCTGGGGTTACGCGGCCGCGCGGGGGACGTAGAAGGCACGCCCTATTTCCAGTTTGGTTCCCTGACTTACCGGCCCAAACTAGAGCAATGCCAGCAGATGTTTGCCGAAAAGAGCCATGTCTGGAATACTGGCTACTTCATTACCACCTGTGATTACGTATTGTCGGCCTATCAGCGCTTCCAGCCAGAGATGTGGGCCGGTTTACAAGCAATCCAGACGACGATTGGTTCAACGGTCTATCAGGAAACCTTGCAGCGTGTTTATCCTCAGTTGCCAGTCGCCAGTTTTGATGATGCCATTCTGACCCACCTGGACCCGGATGAGGCGCTGGTGTTGCATGGACATTTAGGTTGGAGTGATCCGGGTTCGTTGTACGCCCTGAAAGAGGCTATCAACCCAGATAATATGGCTAATGTGACCCAGGGGCTGGTTCAAGTGGAAAATAGCCAGGATTGCCTGGTTTACAATTACGAAGCCCATAAATTGTTGGCCGTGGTGGGAGCGGAAGGGATGATTGTCATCAATACCCCGGATGCTATCCTGGTGGTACACAAGGATCAGGTTCCCCTGGTCAAGAAGTTGGTAGATGGTTTAGTGGGTACACCACTGGAAAAATATAGTTAAGTGAGCAGTGACCAGTGAGCAGTGACCCGTTCGCATAGGACAGGTTACTGATTACTGACAACTGGTTGCTGATGTGGGAGTTTCATGGATTCAATTGAAGGTTATTGCCTGAAGTGCAAAGAGAAACGGGTGATGCTTGATCCGCAGGCGGAGTGGGCAAGCAATGGCTTCCCGGCTACGCGGGGCACCTGCCCGGTGTGTGGCACGAAGATGTATCTGCGCGGCCGCACCGCGGCTCATGATACCTTGCCCAAGCCTGACGTGACAGCCGCTCCGGTCGCCAAAACGCGAAAGACGACGGCGGCCGCAACCAAAGCGGCCGCGAAGAAAAAGACCAGTAAGAGCAAAGCTTCGGCCTCAGCTAAAAGTTCGACGGCTAAAGGCGCAACCACGAGCAAAACAGCCAGCAAAACAGCGGCGAAGCCCAAACTACGGGCAACCAGCAATGGGAACGACAAAACCCCTATCGTTCGCAGTGGCAAATTAGTGGTGGTGGAATCGCCTGCCAAAGCCCGTACCATTGGGCGGTATCTGGGGCGAGGTTACACGGTTAAATCCAGTGTGGGCCATGTGCGCGATTTGCTCAAATCGCGGCTGAGTGTGGATATAGCCAACAACTTCACACCCGATTACCGGGTTCCCAAAGAGAAGAAAAACGTGGTGGCTGAGTTAAAGGACGCGGCCGCGCGCGCTAAAGAAATCTACCTGGCGACTGACCCTGACCGAGAAGGGGAAGCCATCGCCTGGCACGTGCTGGAATCGGCCAACATGGACCCTGGTCGCACCCAGCGAGTGGTGTTCCACGAAATCACCAAAGACGCCATTCTCGAAGCGTTTGCCCATCCACGCCCCATTGACATGGACCGGGTGAATGCCCAACAAGCCCGGCGCATTCTGGACCGGCTGGTGGGGTACAAACTCAGCCCGTTGCTGTGGCGCAAAATTCGCGGCCGCTTATCGGCGGGGCGGGTGCAATCGGTGGCGGTGCGGCTGGTGGTAGAACGTGAGCGGGTGATTGAAAATTTCACCCCGGAAGAATATTGGTCGCTTAAGGCGGAACTGCTTCAGGCCAAACATCAAAACAACCCCAAAGGCCCTTTGTTTATTGCCAACCTGTACCGGTATGAGGGGAAGGAGTTGCCGCTGACGTCAGAGAGTGAGGTGCGGCCGCATCTGGATGCCCTGGAAAAAGCGACCTGGACAGTGGGCAAGGTCAAACTGGGCACCCGTCGCCGCAACCCGGCGGCCCCTTTCACCACGAGCACTCTGCAACAGGAAGCCTCGCGCCAGCTAAACTTCAACACGAGCAAAACCATGCGTATGGCCCAACAGCTTTACGAAGGAGTCGAGATGGATGGGGCAGATGGGCGTGTTGGTTTGATTACCTACATGCGTACCGACAGCCTGACCGTCTCCAAAGAAGCGCAGTCGCAGGCCAGAGGGTACATTAGCCAGCGGTTTGGCGACAACTACATGCCCGACCAGCCCCCCATGTACAAAACGCGTTCCAAGTCGGCTCAGGAAGCCCATGAAGCCATTCGGCCCACGTCCGTTTTCCGGGACCCGAAAACGGTGAAAGCCAACCTGAGCCGTGACCAGTTTAAGCTGTACGAACTCATCTGGTCCCGGTTTGTAGCCAGCCAGATGGCACCGGCTGTATATGATACGGTGACGGCCGATATTCATGCGGGTGAAGCTAAACTGGCCCCAGCCAAACGGCCTTACATTTTCCGGGCTACCGGCTCGACCTTACGCTTTGCCGGTTTCCTGGCTCTGTACGAAGAAACACGTCCTAACGACAAACCAGACGACGACAGTAACCAGGTTCCGTCTGATTTGAGCGAAGATGAGGCGGTAGACCTGCGCCGACTGATCCCCGAACAACATTTTACCCAACCGCCGCCCCGTTTTTCTGAAGCGACGTTGGTCAAAGAGTTGGAAGAAAATGGGATCGGTCGTCCCAGCACCTATTCGGCCATTTTGGGCACGATTCAGGACCGGGGTTATGTGGAAACACACGAACGCCGCCTGATTCCGACGGAAATCGGCCAGTTGGTCAATGATTTGCTGGTAGAGCATTTCCCGGATGTGATGTCGGTAGATTTTACGGCGCGGATGGAAGATGACCTGGATGGTATTGCCGAGGGCAAGCCGTGGGTTCCGGTGTTGGATGAATTTTATCGCACCTTTGAACAGCGGCTTTCGGCGGCTGATCTGGCAGTGGAAAAAGTGGAGATTAAAAAGGAGTTGGAGCTAGTGGGGCGGGATTGCCCTCTCTGCAACAGCCCGTTGGTCTACCGTGAAGGGCGGTTCGGCCGGTTTGTTGGCTGTAGCACCTTTCCTACCTGTCGCCACACCGAACAAATTGTGGTGCGTCTCGGCGTTAAATGTCCCAAAGACGGTGGCGAACTGATTGAAAAGAAATCGCGCCGGGGCAAGACGTTTTATGGCTGTGCCAATTACCCGGAGTGTGATTGGACCAACTGGAAAAAACCGTTGCCGCAACCGTGTGTTAAGTGTGGTGGGGTGGTCGTGCAACAGGATCGTAAGACGGCTGAGTGTACCCAGTGTGGTGAGAAACAGCCGATTATGCAGCAGAAGGTGATGGAAGCGGTTTGACGTTGTATTCGTCGTTGACAAAACGGCGGCACAGAGGTAATGTACACACCATGATGACAGGCAACCCGCTTTTCTCCTATCGTTATTACCAGGATATACCTATCCAGCCGCGAACGGTGGGAGGTTTGCCTGCGTATTGACCAGGAACAAACAGACCTCAAGATGAACACAAAGACGCGGCCGCAAGACCGCGTCTTTTTTATTTTCAGCTAAAATACGCAACACGAAATACGTAGAACGAGGCAAAACCATGACCAACATAATCGAAGAACTACAATGGCGCAATCTCATATTTGATCACACCGAAGGATCGGACGAGCTTCTCGTCAAGGAAAAAATCACCTTCTACATCGGTTTTGACCCCACGGCCGATAGTTTGCACATCGGCCATCTGGTTCCCATGATGAGCATGGCGCGTTTGCAACGGGCCGGGCACACCCCCATCGCTCTGGCGGGTGGTGGCACGGGTATGATTGGCGACCCCAGCGGCCGCAGTAGCGAACGCAACCTGCTTACCCTCGACACCATCGAAGAAAACCTGGTGGGCATCAAAGCCCAGTTAGCCAGCGTGTTGGACTTTGAGGTGAAGAGCAACCCGGCCAAGCTGGTCAACAATGCCGATTGGCTGAAACGGCTCAACTTCCTGGAGTTCCTGCGCGACATCGGCAAACATTTCACCATCAGCTACATGATGAACAAAGATTCGGTGCAAAACCGGTTGGAGCGGGAAGATGGGGGCATCTCTTTCACCGAGTTCAGCTACATGCTGTTGCAGGCGTATGACTTTTTCCACCTGTTCCAGACGGAAAAGTGCGTCTTGCAGGCCGGTGGCAGTGATCAATATGGCAATATCACCGCCGGGGTAGAACTGATCCGGCGCAAGTTAGGCCAGAAAGCCCACGGGCTGGTCTACCCACTCCTGACCAAAGCCGATGGCTCGAAGTTTGGTAAGTCGGCGGGTGGAGCGATCTGGCTCAACCCGGAGCAGACCTCACCGTTCAAGTTTTACCAATACTGGCTCAATGCGGATGATCGGGATGTGGCTCAGTTGCTCAGGGTGTTTACCTGGCTGAATCGGAATGAGATTGGGGAATTGGAAGAGGCGGTGAGTACGCGGCCGCATGAACGCCTGGCCCAACGTACGCTGGCTCAACAGGTCACCCGGATGATCCACGGTGACACCGCCCTGACCAAAGCCGAGCAGGCTTCCTCAGTGCTGTTTGGCGGCGATATGGCCGGTCTGGACGCCCGCGACATTCAGGATATTTTTGCCGAAGTGCCATCCAGCGAACTGCCCAAACACAACCTGGAAGATGGCGGTGTGCCGGTGGTGGATTTGTTGGTGCAGGGGCAGTTAGCCACATCCAAAGGGGACGCCCGGCGCAAAATCCAGGGTGGCGGCATCTACTTGAACAATGTCCGTATCACTGGCGAAGGGCAGACAGCCACGCTTAGTGATGCGATTGCCGGGCAATTTCTGGTTTTGCGGCAGGGGAAGAAGCAGTACCATCTGGTGAAAGTGCTGGCCTGATAAACGTGTTAGGCGTTTACGAGTCAACTTCTTGGACAGTTGGCAAGAAATTTAACCGCAGATTTTGGGAATTAACGCAGATTCTCTAATCAGCGAAAATCTGCGTTAATCGGCGGATAAATTTTCTGGTTTATCCAGGTTAGGGAAATTTAAGGCCGCTGGCGGTTGATCTGTCACCGCTGGCGGCCTTTTTTGTGGGTGGGCATTTCGGGGCGAGGCGGGTGGGCAGGTGGTGTCATGTCACCATGGTTTTGTCATGCTGGCCGCAACAGGCGAGTAAGCGCGTTCCACAGGGGGCAACGATCATAAAACCCCAAAAAGGCAACGACGGCTCCCAAAGCAACCACAATCCAATTGCCCGTCAGAAAACCGATCAACAGCAAGATGAATCCCGCGCCCAGCCGCAAGGTACGGTCGAAGGTAGAAATGGGAATGTTGATTTCCTTTTCTTCTGCCAGGGCCGTGAACATGGCGCGATACCCGGTTTCGGGTTGTGCTCCTGTCACCCGCCCCACGACTTTTCCGTCACGTAACGCCAGAACAGTCGGGATGCCAATGATATTAAACTGCTCCAGCAGGTCGCGAGAGTCATCGGCATTAACAGCGAGAAAATCCACCTGGGCGTCGTACTCAGCCGCCAGTTTTTCCAGGATGGGTTTGGTCATGCGGCAGGGCATACACCAGGGTGCCCAAAAATCCACGACGACGGGTTTGCCACTTTGCAAAATTGTTTGTTGGAACTCTGATGGTTTTCATTTGAAGAAGATTCGAGCGGATTTTCAACCATCACCCCGACATTGGCGTTTGATGTTGATCTCGGATAGAAGAAATACGGAGATTAAGACACGCAATTTCCCAAGCGGAAAATAGGTTAGCAGTAGCCAGGTTCGGAACCGCGCCATTTATGTTTTCCGAACGATTAGTTAGATACTAACGCAGGCCGAAAGTGACATTTTGTGTGGAAATTGGGGGAAGCAACTCCCGCCGGGGAGCGGTGTGCGGGAGTCAGGTAACAGATTGGCTCAGGCTTTAATTTCTTGCCCAAACATAATGCGGTGTCCTTCGGGGGTGACGACACCAAATTCTCTTTGGCCCCAGGGTTTGTCGGCGAGAAGTTGGGTAAATTCAACGCCGCGTTCCTGGTAGGTGCGGAACAGTTCGTCTATGCCTTCGCAGTTGACATAGGCAAAATAAGAATGATCGCCCGTCTCTCTGGCGAGCATTGACCCTTGACAATCACCGATCAGGAGATGGAAGTTGTCGAGGCTTAGAAATAACCAGCCATGTACGCGGCCGCGCAAGGTAAAGCCTAACTTTTCGATGAAATAGGTTGCGGCCGCGTCAAAATCGTTGACGGCCAGGACATGCTGGG
>JADJUV010000142.1 GCA_016716885.1 Candidatus Trichofilum aggregatum
CCATGAAACATATCGAAACGCCTTTCAACCAACATTAAGACCATTCTGTTTTTACATTGCTCGCTTTTAGGAATAAGTGCGTTTTGAGGTGGGTTTGGGGGAGTTTGCCTGGTTACGCCTGGCGAGGTGTCACCGGGACTCAGGGCGAAATTGTGGCTCCGCGCAGTTCGCCCAAAGGGAGCTAACCTTTGACTTACCAATTTGTCGCCTACATACCAGATGAAGCTAGAGATGATGGAACGCGGCCGCTTAGTCGGTCACCGCTTTACCGAGTAGCACCATCCCAGGTTCGCCTGTCGCCATTCGTTACCTGCCCCGAAAGTAAGAAATATCCAACATTGAAGGCAACCGTTATGCCTTGTTTGGCGATATTGTCACCGTTACGGTGGTTTTGGGCCTGCTAAATGCGTTTCTGGCGATTCTTTTGTTTTTGAGCGTCAAAGATTGGTTGGCAAACCGTCGCCGATGAGGGAATGCCCTACCAGGCCCCATGCCCTTTGATGACGGCGGGGATGGTTTGTAGCAAAATCTGGCAATCGGTGAGCAGGCTGTAATGTTCGATATAGGCTAACTCCAGGCGGACACGGTCGTTGAACGGCAATGCCCCACGCCCGTTAATCTGCATAGGGCCAGTGATGCCGGGGCGAACTGAGCCGCCGCCGTTGCCAATCGTTGTAACGGGCCACGATGCGGGCTTCTTCGGGCGTGGCCCCACCAGACTCATATCCCTTTTACCACATTCCAAAACTGAGGAATTTCGTCCAGGCTCCAGCGGCGCAAAAAACGGCCCAACGGGGTGATGCGGGGATCATCCTTGATCTTAAACATGGGTTCGGGCAGGGTATCCAGGTCAATCAGTTGCTCCAGCTCTTCCTCGGCGTTGGGGTGTAGAGCGAAATTTGTAAACCATGAATGGTTTGCCATCCTGGCCGATGCGTTCCTGGCGAAACAGCACCGGGCCAGGGCCAGATAGTCGGATAGCCAGGGCGACCAGGAGCATGATCGGCAAGCTGAGGATAAAGAGGCCCCCACCGAGGAGCATGTCAACGAGTCGTTTGAAGAAGCGGTGATGGCCGCTGAGGATCGGTTTTTGTTGTCGAGCCTGCGGCCGCAAGGCTACCGTACCATAAGCATAACTATACGCCAGGGCCACCGCCCGCAAGAAAAGTAAAGGTAAGGCTACCAGCAGTACCGTGGCATCTCGTTGAATCGTTTTCGCCAGAAAGGGGAACACAACCGAGGATGAAGGCAATAAGCCAACCGCCTGTGCTGATGATCAGCGGCCGCCAGAGCAGGGGGGCTATCAACACAAAGGGCAAGAGCAGGGCCAGCCCCATTTGCACTTTCAGCAGTTGCGGCGTGCGCGAATCGCTCACCAGCCGTTCCGGGTGGCGGTGCATCAGCATCGCCTTCCATTTGCCGATGGCGAATTTGCGTTTGAAGTAACGTAGGGCTGAGGTGGTGTGCAGGTGGTAAACGCGGGCTTCGGGGGCGAAGACCATTTTGTACCCTTTAGCCGCCAGCCGAAACGAGAGGTCCTAGTCTTCTACTTCCAGGGAGAGGTCAAAGCCGCCGTTTTCCAGGAAGATGTGACGCCGGTACGCGGCCGCGTACGTGTCAATAAAGTTTATTTGCGTCTCGCGGCGCATCCGGTCATATCGCTCTTCCACTTCCACCTGGGTGAACCGGGCGACCAACCCTTTTTGCCGCGAAAGATAAGCCCCTTTCACGCCCACGACGTCCGGGTCATCGTCAAAAGGCCGGGTCATCTGCTCAAGCCAGTCTGGGCGCGGTTCACAATCGGAGTCGGTGAAGAGGATGATGTCGCCATGAGCCGCTTGTGCGCCAGCATTGCGTACCCCTGATTTACCTAATTTGCCTGGTGTGAGGACACGTGCGCCCGCGGCTTTGGCGCAGGCCACGGTATTGTCTGTTGAGGCATCATCCACCACGATAATTTCGACCTGATCGGAGGGGATGGTCTGGTTTTGTAGAGCGTGGACACAGGTGGTGATGGTGTGCTCGGCGTTATAAGCGGGAATGACAACGGTATACATAGGTTAAGGAAATTCAGGAGAACGATTTGCGGTCAATTCGGGCTGAGGATCAGGTTCCCCGGCGGTTGGTGATGGCAGGGGCTGTGGGTTGCGCAGCGCGGCCGCGATGCCGCCCAATGTTACCTGAGGCAAAACCAGAGCCATGTGCCAGAGAAAAGCATAGGTAAGAGAAACAGCATCATCCATGACCCCAAATTGGCGCAATAAAAGAATCGTAATGCCTTCAAATATCCCCACATTGAGGGGTGTGGATGAAGGAACCGAGCCAATGGTAAGAACAACATGGAGCAAAATGGCCTCACCCAGCCCCAGTGATAGGGGTAACGCCGGAAACAAGACCAACGGTGTGGCAATAGACAGGACAGAAACAAGGCCGGTTAAACCAACGAGTCGTAAATTGGCTCGTTGATAGCGTAGAGCGTCTAACCCGCCCAGGCCGGTTACTAACCAGCGATGCCCGCGTTGGGCCAGTTTGGGTGGCAGAAGCGGTTCAATTTTCTGGCTGAGGTGGATGAGGGCTTCACCCTGGTAGGCTAACAGGTAGAGGCCAATGAGAGCAACGAGGGTCGCGGCCGCGATGAGCCAGGGTGAGCCGCCCAAAAACACCGTCGCCAGGGGAAGCACGAACAGGAGCGACAATCCCAGCGCCGCCATGTCAAGCGCCTTTTCCACCACAATCGTGCCCAGCGTGCGAGTCGTGCCGGCATGAGTCCAGCTTTCTAGCTTGACTAACCGGGCAATATCCCCCATGCGGAAGGGTAAAACCAGGTTAAGCAATTGCCCAAATGTCAGCGACCAGAAAATGGGACGGAAGCCGGGTAGTGGCCCCGGTGGTTGGAAGGTGAGATGCCAACGCCAGGCCCGCACGAGAATGGTTACAACAACCAGGGTCAAACTGAGTAGAAAATAGCCTGGTTTTACCTGGGCTAAAGTCTGGCCTATCTCAGCCAGCGGGGTTTGGCGAGCCACATACCACAGCACAAATAAGCCGAAGGCCAGGCTAAGGGATAAGCGCAACCAGGGCCAACCTTTGCGGGTGGGGAGCACCGGTAAATCAGGAATAGGTTTCTGTCCTTCCACGATCATAGCCGCGTGTTTTTACAACGGGTTAGGGCGGGCGTCAAGCAGTGTATGGAAGTTTATATAGCTAGTTCAGATAATCATTTGGGGGCTTGGTTCGTAGTGACCGCTTTAGCGGGCTTGTACAAGCCCGCTAAAGCGGTCACTACCAACAAAAGCTTTTTCTTGAAAGCCGTTTCTCGTTCAGCTTTACAGAAGTCTTGGGTAGATTGAGTCTGAAGACCCATCCCCCTGCCCCCTTCCCATCTGGGTTAGGGATTGTTTTGCGGCCGCACAATCAAGGCTGACGGATCTCCCAGCAGGCCAAACGTATCGACAATTTCTTGGAGCCAGGGGGCCGCAGTGACATTAAGCTGGTGTTGGGCTTCCAGAAGGGCATCCCCCATGCGTTGGTTGGCCGGGTTTTGCAGACCCCGGATCAAACTTTGGGCGAAGGGATACTGGTTGTTGGGAAGGGTGAGGCTGGTAGCGGCGATGATCAGCACCGGGCCATTTTCATGGGTTAACATGGCTTCCGAGATGGATATGGTATTGGAATGGGCGAACAGGCCGGTAAGACAGGTAAATTGTAAAACGATAGGTGCGCTGCTGGTTCGCGGCCGCAAACCCGTCACCGCATCCAGGGTAAACACCTCATCCTTGCCCCACATATCCAGACTGCCATGCCCATTGTACGTCACCAGCCAGGCCCCCTCATTCCAGGCCGTTGTCAGGGCGGCGGTTGGTTGTCCGTATAACTTGACCACATCGGTTTCCGGCAGATTATTCTGGCTGATCAGATTGTCAGCGAAGACGCTGAACTGCTCTTCCGTGCCATCGGCACTGAAAATGGAGACAGCGCTGGCTGTGCCCTGTTCATAAGCCAGCGTTCTCTCCACCAGAGATGTGACGGCCCGGACGTCATCCACCGGCCAGCGGCCCAGAGCCACATCGGGCAAAAGGTCGCCGTCCAGGTCGGCCAGGCGGGTGTCACTCACCGTTTCACCGCTAAAAGTAACCGGAATAAGCACGGTGGGAATAATATTGGCGGGAGCCTGACCTAAATAGTTGCGAAAATCGGTGCTGACGTCGCCTACCAGTAGCACATACTGGGGCTTCGGCTTGGCCCATTCTTGATGGGTGTATTGCAGAAAAGCCCGCAAACTGTCAGGGCCAGGCTCACCAAAGCCAAAGGCGTCATAAATTTCGGCGATGGGCACAATGACGGTGCGGATGCCCTGGGCTTCACGGGCTTCTTGCAGGGGGATGAGCGCGGGGGCCAGCGCATCGGTGGTGATGATGAGCAAATCGGCCTGGTTGGTGGTGTCTGGCCAGTGGCTGAGGCGCAACCCCCGGATTTCTGCCGGGCTGAGGAACCCATTGGGGCCGATAGCCGCCAGGTGCATGTCACTGGAGAGGGTAAGGGGAATGCGGCCGCGGTCCATCTCCCAATCGGTCAACCGTACCGGTGAGAGGGGATTGGCCACATCAAACAGCCACGGCTCTTCAGAAAACCCATCCAGTAGTCGCTCCCCGTTCATCGGGTTAATCCACAGCCGATCATCCACCGCCGTGGCGGGTGATTGATAAGTCAGGGCCAACCAGTTGAGGTGCATAATGTCTACCAAGGTGGCTCCCGTGGTGCTGTTGTCCAGCAACAAGGTATTCTGCCCCGCTTGCCAAACGCCCGGTGGAATGGTCAGGGTGCCAGTATAAAAAATTTGCCCATCCCAGCGTAGTGTGCCCACAGGCTGACCATTGATGAGGATATCCAGGTCATGATCTAAATCTACCTGATCGTTATAGGTAGAACCCCACAATCCTAGCGTCAATGTGGCTGGCTGGTCTGGGTCTACCAGGGGTAAGTTAAGCGGTTTTTCTACTTTGGCCCCCACCTGTATCGTTTCCCAAAACCAGATTTCACCGGGGCCGTGGCTTCGGGCCTGCCCCTGGTAATAATGGTTTTCTTCCAGCCGTAGCGTTTGCGAAATAGGCCCGGAAACTGGTGATTGTGCCGTAGAGGCCACGGCTGTGGTCATGGTCTGACCCTGATTGCCCTGGCGTAAAATGTAGGGGCGTGCTGTGGTGTAGGGACTGGTGGGGGCCAGGCCATAAAAAATGAGGCTGTTGTCTTCGATGAGAAAGGGGATTGGGTCGCCTTGTTGAATCAGTTCTACATTGTCGGCGGACAAAGCGTCAAGGGTGAGACCGGCTGACCGTAAATCGGCCAGGGGCACGCGGTAAAAACCATCGTGGCTGATATGGATGACAACGGCATTGTCGCTGATGGTTCCCGTTGGGGGAGCTGGGTTGCGCAGGAGTAACCAGCCCATCACACTGAGGAGAAGCAGGCCGATGATGGCCGCGAAAGCCGCGAGCAGAAGGGGTAATCGGCTTTTGGTGGGGGTTGGGGAGGGCGCGAGTGGAGTTGCCTCTGACGCGGCCGCGTCAGAGGGTGGCTGTGGTATTAAAGGTGAACTCATTGGGGGCCGTTCTGTTTGCGGGTGAAGAGAAGAATCGTGCCGAAGACACCAGCGGCAAAGATGAGTAAACCGGCGGCAAAACCTACCCATAAAACGATGCGGCCGCGGGTACTGTTTGTCGTCGTGGCCGGGTTATTACTAACGACGGGGGCGGGCAGGTTATCACTGGTTCCCGGTTCGCCACTATCACTAAAATCGGTGATAACCGGTGTACTATCTCCTTGATAAGCCCCCTCAACGGTGGCTTCAAGGGGTGTTTCGCCTAAAGGATACGCGGTTGCATTGCCTTCTGGTGATAAGGTAGGTTGAGCATCCGGGTAGGTCGTTTCAGTTTCTGGGGTTGTTTCTGGGGACAGAGCGGCGGTTTCCTCGGTTCTGCCCGGATAAGCCGCTGAAGAAGTGGCTGTGATCTGGGCGATTGGCTGATTGCCGCTAGGGGTGGGGTTGGTTGAAGAACCCGTAGTGCCACTGCTACCCCCACCTCCGCTGATTGGGGTATTGACCGGGTTGGTAGGTATGACAGGTGGTGTTGAGGTAGGCCCAGTGGGGTTAGCCCTCGTGGTGGGGGTGATGGCGGGCAGGGTGTTGACTGTAGTGGGGACGGGCGTAGGCGACGCGGGCTGAGTAGATGTTGCCGTAGCTGTTGCCGTCGCGGTGGCGGAAGAGGGGTTACCTCCACCGCCAATCACCTGTCCCGTTGGGGTGGGTGATTGCACCAATCCGGCCACAACCGCTATTGTTTCCAGGGCAATTTCGGCCCCATTTGCTTCCACTTCGATGAGGGTGTACCAGTACGTTTGCCCGTTCAGGGTGTCCATGTCCACCACTTCATACAACCCCCCTGTTTCCGGAAAACCAGGGTTTTGCAGGGGTATGATGCTAACCTGTTGGCCATTTTGCCAGACATCAATATAGCTAAACGGACCGCTGGCGCTGTCTGCTCGTTTCATACGAAAAGCGGCTGTCTCATACTCGGTGGCTGTACGCCATTCCAATTTCACCCCGTCTACAACACCCTCACCAATAAAATACAGCAGTTCAACATTCTGAGGATCATGGGCTTGCACGGGGGTTAACCCATGGAAACTAAAAACCACACCGGAAACCAGGAATAAAGCAACGACGAGAAAAAGAAGGCGTTTTAGCATAATGAATAAATACTCTTCGTTATGATGATTCGATGGATAGCAGGCGCATCATTTGATAATGAGCGGCAGGTATAGACCCGCATTTGTGGGTAACAGAACGAGCAATGAGGCGTTATCCATTTCATTGCCCGGTGAACCTTCCAGACCTGTTCCCATGACGGTAGCCTGATTATTTAATGATGCTGGCCCAGTGTACCCAGGGTCAAGTAGGGTTGTCAATGTGATAGTAGCGCTATCGCCATAAGCCAACGCTGGCTCCACGGTAAAGGTAAGCTCGTTGCCGACGATGGTCACAGCCGTGGTGACGGTGGCGGTGTGGCTGACATAAGTCAGACCAGCCGGTAAGGTGTCAACCACTTCGACATGTGAAGGATACAACCCTGAGTTGTTGACCGTCAAGGTGAAATCTACCATATCACCCGGTTCGATGACAGCGGATTGGGCTGTTTTGTCCAGGCTAAGCGCCGGACGGAACAGTTGCATGGCCGGATCACCGTGTAAGGTGAAGGAATACATTTCTGAATCATGCAGGTTCGCCTGGTAATATTTCAGTTTGCCGTAATTGGCGGCATCACCGATGGCGGTAACACCCACCTCAAACAGCCCTTCGTAAAAGCCATGGGCCAGGTAGTTGTGCTCGGAGGTGAGGCCAAGGCCGGTAGATGACCAGTGCGCGGCCGCGCCCACTTCACCCGTCGTCCCCCCTGGCTGACCCAACACTGTTTCCCCCAACCCTTCAAAACCGGGGAAGATGAAATGGCTATCCAGGCAGTCCATACTCAGCAGGGCAATGGGTCGGTTCTCATTGTCCCAGAAATTAGCTGTCGCGGTTGTCAGAAGCCCACCAGCCCAGCTATCAACGGAACCATGCCCACGATAATTCATCAAAGTGATGCCATCCGTGTTAATGGTCTGGCTAATGGCCGTCCGCATGGCCGCAACTGAGGGGAAATCATCAAGGCATAGTTCATTTACAGTAAAAGACGCGGGCATCATGGCCGATGTCACTTCGTTTTCGTAGCAAAAATCACCGGCATTGGGATCGTAATCATCGGCGGCGTACAGAATGTTGCCTAACCATTGGTACGCACCGGGGTTGGTTAGATGGGCGATATGGTTCTCTTCATACTGGATAATCTTATTGACCATCTTAACCGCTTCAGCATTGCTTTGTGCCGCCAGTCGCCCAATCGCCATGTCAGGCAAAATATCGGCCCCGGCTAACAGCACATAAGAATGATCCGTTGGCACAAGCCCCTGAAAGCGGTCAATGATCAGCATATCTGTGTTGACATACGACACTTGGCTGGCGTCCCAGTAACTTGGAGCGCCATTGCCTACCCAAATGTGGCGCACATCGGCACTCGCATCGCCGACCAACACGACATAGCTGGGGGCCACTTGCCAATCAGCCAGAGCATGAGCCAGATAATCATGGATGGCCGATGGTGTTTCTAGCCCATAGCCATATTGGTTGACGATGTGTTGAACATCTACCACATGGGTACGATAGTCGCCATAGAGCGCATTTTGCCGGTGGGTGGCTAATTGATTGATAGCCGGTAGGAAATCAGCATAGCTAATGGCTAACCAATCCACTTGTCCGGTAGCTGGCTCAAGGTTGGTAACAAAGTAGCTACTAACATCACCGGATGGCACGTTAATAACGTTGGTGGTTGTGGTGGCAATGAAACGGCTGTTGGTTGAATTGTTACTGCCAAAAGAGTAGGTGTAGGGGCCACTGCCACTCGTGCTGCTACCGGTTACCGCCACCGGTTGATAAGGGTCAGTAATGTTCCAGATCAGGATGTTGCTGGGATTATTCTGGCTGTACCCTTGAATATTGTATTGATGAGAGCCAGGGACATGGTTAAAGATGAGTTGATCGCTGGTGGCGATGAACTGCCGTTGATACTCAATGGTTAGTCGGTTTAAGTGATAATTACGAGAGGACGTGCCACTGCTATGGGTACCAATCGTGATTTGATTGGTACCATTATTAAGGGCTGTGTCCAATGCTGTGCCTACCACATTCACGTTCAGGTGATTAGCCCAGGTCAAGGTTGCCGCGTAGGTCGCACCAAATGTGCCATAGTTTAAGTAAGTGTTGGCTGTATGGGATAGATTCAGACCCCGGCTCAAAAGCTCAGTGGTAAAGGTAATGGTTTCGCCGCTGGTGACAGGGTTAGGTGTATCGATGGTGTAGGTTTTGGTGATGGGGGTACTGGTTTTGGTCCAAAAATCCCAGTACCAGGCGTCTGTCTCGTTGTCGAACCAGAACTCTTCGGGGACGAAGGTGCTGGTGAAGCGGTTGTTTTGTTCGGCGGTGATGCTTTCGGGGAAGGATGGGGCTACAGGGAGACCGTTGAGGCTGGGTGTGGTAGTGATGTTCGCGGCCGCGCCGCCTACCCACAACCAAAAAATATTGTCGGTCACATATTGTTGGTCATGGCGGGAGCCATTAAAGGCCCAGCCATAAAACCGAACCGCATCATCGGCTGAGTCGAAGTTCGCTGTGCCCCCCCGGTTGACAAACGTAAAGGCTACCGATTGACCATCATAAAGCATCTGAATCGTGGCTGGGTTATGACTGCCACTGAGTGCCAGGTCAGCATAGGTGACTTCATGAATGCCATCCTGGCTGACAGCAATTTTGTAGGCGGTCTGACCAACGGGCAAGGCTGTTGCGGCCGCATTTATTTCGCGGGGCAAACTGCGCCATTGCCGGGCCTGGCTGGCGTTGAGGGCCAGCCCTTCAACCATTTGTAGGTGATTATCCTGGTAGCTGGGCGCAGGCTGTACCTGGCTGAAATCCGCCCCGACGAAGGTCAGGCTGACATCCATTTGGGCGCTGTGATTGAGACTCCTTTCAGCCGCGTTGTAGTGCAGGGGATAAATGAACAGACGCACCAAGCGCACATCGCGTAGGTACATTGGCTCGGATATGGTGTAAAGCCCCTCTGGGTAGGGGGCATTACTCTGGTAAAAGGCCTCATCCCGATCATAGCTTTCCGTAAGGACACTGGTATTTAACGAGACACCATCGCTGCTGGTGGGCAAGATGGCGCGGGGCACGGGACGTACATCGTTTATCGAATGGGTGGTATGGTCAGCCGGGGTTACATTTACCTGAAGCGTAGCTTCTGGGGGCAGAACGATGGTGGTGGCATAGAAGGGAACGTCGGGCGCGCCTGGCGTGTTGGGGCGGGCGTCGAGACCCGGAACAGTGAGCCAGCCGGTTTCGTCCTGGTTAAAACCAGGTGTGAGCAGGCTAAAGGTAAGGCCATTGTCGCTGAGGGTGAGATTTTGGATCGCGGCCGCGGTCGTCTCTTCTGCCCGGATTTGTTGGGATGACCATTGGCTAACCAGGTAAATTAACCCTAACAGGAGCAACAAGCTTCCTCGTTTCAATCCTTTGTGCTGATTCATAAGTAAAAAACCTCGATAGTAATGAATTTTGAGATGATAAGGCAAGGGAACGAAATAAGTATATTACTTTTGCTTTAACGAGGTTGAGTCTACACGGAAATTCTAAAAATCTTGTAACCGTTACTCATCAAATAAAGTGGTTCTGTTTGTGAGTTACGTGTCGGAGAAGCCCAAAATGCGAGGACTTGGACAACGTGATTCTTCCATTTCTAACTGCACTGGCGCGGCATAATCAGAGGTTTTTCGCCCTGTCGTCCCCTCGCTTTGTCGCCGCGTCGGATATAGCAGACCCAGGTTTGCCCCAAAAAATAACAGGTGAGGGATTGCCTCACCTGTTTAACAAACCTATGACTGTCTGACACCTGAAGTGTTGTTATCAGCCCGAAATGGTTTCCCAGTGGATGAGACCTTTCTGGTGCAAATCATTTAGAAATGTCCCGATGTCTGCTGTGGCTTGCTCCGGCGCAATAGCATAATTTTCTACGATGAGCCTTTCAATTTCTTTTACGGAGAGGGATTGATTGACTTGCTCCCAGATGTAGGTACCGACTTCATTGACGATCACATACCGGCCTGTGTTGGGCAGGATGAGCACCGTTTCATTGTCTAGGGTGCGCCAGATAAGGCCGGGAATGGGCCGGGCATAAGTTTCAGAATTCATATTCTTTTTTTGCGCGTAAACTATGGTTGAGGAGTAAGATACCTACGAGGGTACTGAGAGGCACAATCACCATGGCCCACCATTCCAGGCGGTTAAAGGAACCGGAAATAGGCTCATCAGGGTCCGCATCGTAGATGTTAGTTGAGCCATCTAGTTCAACTTCTTCTAGTCGGTAGTAGTAGGTGCGACCTGCCTCTATCTGGGTGTCGGTGTAGACGTACTCACCGCCAGCAAAAGCATCTTGGGCGCTTTGGATCATGGTTTCATTGATGCGGCTGTATTCCCCAGTTGGTGATTCGCTGCGATAGACGTTGTAGCCAGCCGTTTCAAACTCAGACTCGGTTTGCCAGACGAACTGGATTTGGGCGGGGCGTACGAGCTGGGTGATAAGGATCGCGGCCGCGAGGCCTAACCACAGCATCCCCAACCACACTAAAACCCGCTGATCCCCTGGCTGTTTCCCGGCGATTCCACTCATGGGCGCTTACCCAAACTGGATATCCAACCAGACAGACTCCAACCCCGGCGATTATTACGACGGCTTGAGTAATCATAAGAGTAGTAGCGGTAATAGTAATAATCGTAATAACCAGTGCGGCCGCTACGCAATTGATTCATCACCACCCCTAGTGTATGGGAGCCACTCTTCTCTAAACGCTCAGCGGCATCCACCAAGGCATCCACACGAGTTTTGCCCCCTTCAACAACCAACACACACCCATCTACCTGAGGCGACAAAATGGACGCATCAGCGACGGTTAAAGTGGGGGGAGAATCAAACACGAGAATATCAAAATGCGTTTTTAATTCTTCTAAGACTTTTGACATTCGGTGCGAGTTGAGTAATTCTGCCGGGTTGGGGGGAATGGGGCCGCTGGTGAGAATACTAAGACCATTCATTTTACCGGCCTGAACATGATTCAAAACCGGCGTCGCGGCGTCCAGTAAGGCCGTGGTTAGACCATGATTATTCGTTACCGCAAAAATTTTATGTTGCATGGGGCGGCGCAGATCACCATCCACGACGCACACCTTTTTGCCTGTTTGGGCCAAAACAACCGCTAGATTGGCGGTAGTGGTGGATTTTCCCTCAGAGGGAGATGAACTGGTGACAAGCAAAGCCTTGAGATCCCCATCAACGGCGGCAAAATTAAGGTTGGTACGCAAAACCCGATAGGCTTCAGAAACAGGCGCCCGGGGGGTATGAACAGTGATCAGGCGGTCATTGGGGTTCGTGCCTTTGATGAAGGCAATCGCGCCTAAGGTGGACAGGCCAGTGACTTCGGTCACTTGTTCGGGGTTTTTAACCGTGTCATCCAGGTATTCGATCAGAAAGATGACACCCAGGGCTAAGAGTGCACCCACCGTGGTGGCTAAGGTAGCGTTCGTGCGGGGCTGGGGTCGAATGGGGCTGCGGTTTTCGATAGCCGCTTGAAAAACGACAATCTTGTTGGTTTCTCTGGCCTGAGAGATGCGCAATGCCTCTAGATCGTTAAAATTTTGATTATGTTGAACTTCGATCTCGCGCAGTTGTGTTTGTAACCGGGCCAGTGCGGCTTCGCCTTCCGCTGTTTCTGGCTCGCCCATTTCGTTAATCTGAATCATCGTATTTTCCCGGTCATCCCGGAGTTGTTCTACTGACTCTTCATAACGCGTAATAGAAGCGGCATAACGGCTGGTTTCCCGCTCCTGGTTTTGCTCAATAAAAACTTCGCCCACCGTGTTGGCAATGTCCGCCGCCAATTGGGGTTCATTGGCTTCTACCTGAATATCAATAATCTGTGTGCCTTCAGGGCTAGAAACGGCAATCATGCCACCGCTGACCGGACTGTTCAGTCGCGCCGAGACTTCTTCTAAAACTTCACGGGATTTAATGACCTGCAAATAGGTGGTAATGAGGCGTTGTTCCAGGTCAATTTGGCTGGCGGTTGCTCCGGGGGCGGCATCGACGATAAGGCGGGCATTGGCGCTGTAGGCTTTGGGGCTGTTGCTACTAACAAAATAGGTGACGCCCCCGGCGACAAGGGCGCTTAGGATAACCAGCCATAGCCATTGTCGTACCAGCGCCAAATAATGCTTAATTTCCATGGAAACTCCTTGCGGTGAGCCAGGTTTTACCTAAACTAATTAGAGTAATGAGAAGCAAGATGAGCCAGATGATAGCTTCACCGATTGTCTGACTGGTCCCGGCTAAACCAATTGTGACGAGAGATAGGCCGATCCGTGTGGGGATAGTGAAGGCAGGGGTACGAATCTGTTCGCGTAGCGACTGGTTTTCCTGGTTGGCTTGCCAATGATGATAACTAAATACGGCCAAAATTATTGCTAAACCTAAAATCCAGGCAATATGAAATAGGAGGGCTACCCAGTCAATCACGGCAGGGATTATAGCATAGGCTATAATTGCCACAATAGGTCGGTAGTCTGTGAATAACCCCTTGGTAGGTAAAAGGAAGCAAAAATGGCGAAAACAAAGGTGCAATATGTATGTTCGGCCTGCGGCCGCGCTACGCCTGGTTTCATGGGTAGGTGCCCCCGTTGCGGTGAATTTGGTACGATGCAGGAGCAGGTTGTCGTTAATGAACCCGCGCCGGGCAGTGTGCGCCGGGGCGCGGCCGCGGCCCTGGGTCCCCAGCGTCTAGCCGAAATCACGACCGATGGGGTTGAACGTCAAGTTCTGCCGCTGGTGGAGTTTACGCGTGTGCTGGGTGGGGGGGTTGTGCCTGGTTCGCTCGTTTTGGTTGGGGGCGACCCTGGCATTGGCAAATCCACCCTGTTACTGCAAGTGGCTGCCCTCATGGCCCAAGAGCATGGCATCACCCTCTATATTTCTGGGGAAGAAAGTGCCCGCCAAATCAAAATGCGGGCTGATCGCATGGATGTGCAAGCCCATGATCTGTTTCTCCTAACCGAAACCAGTCTAAGTGCCATTTTACAGCACATAGAAAACGTCAAACCCAACATGGTCATCATTGACAGTATCCAGACTACCTATGATGAGCAACGGGAATCATCAGCGGGTAGTGTGACCCAGGTGCGTGAATGCGCCAGCCGTTTCCAAGATGTAGCTAAATCCACGGGCGTGAGCATCGTCCTGGTGGGGCATGTCACCAAAGAAGGAGCCATCGCTGGGCCACGAGTATTGGAGCATATTGTGGATACGGTTTTGTATCTCGAAGGGGATCCGTTCCACCGTTACCGGCTGTTGCGGAGCGTTAAGAACCGCTTTGGAGCCACTAGTGAGGTAGGGGTGTTTGAGATGGGGGAGAAGGGGCTGCTGGAAGTGTTAAATCCCTCTGAGGCGTTTTTGGCGGAGCGGCAGGTGAATGTGCCCGGTTCGGCGATTGCGGTAACGATGGAAGGCACGCGGCCGCTGCTCGTGGAAATTCAAGCCCTCGCCAGCCCAACTGCCTTCACGAACCCTCGCCGTACAGCCAACGGGGTAGATTATAACCGGGTACTTCTGTTATCCGCCGTTTTGTCGCGCCGGGTCAATCTGCCTCTGGCCACACGTGACTTATTTGTCAACGTGATTGGTGGTCTACAAATTGACGAACCGGCAGCCGATCTGGCTGTAGCGATGGCCGTGACCAGCAGTGTTAAAGATCGACCAACCCAGGCGGATATGGCTTTTATTGGTGAGGTGGGTTTGAGTGGGGAGTTGCGGGCTGTCAGTCAGTTGGAATCGCGTCTGAATGAAGCCGTAAAATTGGGGTTTAAGCGCTGTGTTGTGCCTCGATCGACCGGCAAACGCACCTACAAAACGCCAGAGGGATTGGAGCTGATTTCTTGCCGTTCTTTAACAG
>JADJUV010000143.1 GCA_016716885.1 Candidatus Trichofilum aggregatum
ACTCAGTTGATAAGATTTCAGCAGAGGTTCCAGACCAGCCTGCCGCCGGGCTACATTGATGTAGCCCCAGATTTGATCCGGTAGAGGTAAGATATCAACTGACGGATCGGCTTGCAGTTGAATCGTGAGATTCATCAAGCCGGGTGTAGGTGTAACTTGGCTAAGGGAGATGCAACTAACGCGGCCGCGTCAGCTGGCCGCAACGTATTGTCCTGCACCAACACCCACTCAGATATAATCGTATTTCCGTAAGCATTACTAATATTCAAAGTCACCAGATATTCACCGGGTGCGTCATATGTATGATTAATCCAAAAACCTGTGTACTCGGTGCCGTCGCCCATGGACCAGACCAGCGATGTTTCGCTGCCATCAGAGAAAGCTTGAACTACAAAAGGCACACCCGCGTAAACATTTTGCTCCCGCATCATTTGAATATTGGGTGCGATGCTCACATGAACTGGCATGGTGTGACTTGCTTCGCCTAAACGATTACGAACGACAAGCGTTACCAAATATTCACCAGAGGCGGCATAAACATGATAGGGATTGATGGATGTCGCCGTATGCCCATCGCCAAAATCCCAATGGTGGGTTAATGGTGACTGGCCAGTGCTCTTATTGCTGAATAGTAACTGCTGTTCAACCCCCGCGTTTTGATCGCTGACTTCAAAAGCGGCCACCTGCCCTTAGTGACAAGCCTGCCTAAAAGGCGAGAGTGAGCGATTGCGTATCCTCATCATGGAATAAAAGAATTGCTATTGTTTCGCCCTTGTTCGCCGCTTGTCGGTTGGAGAGCAAGAAAGTGAAACTCCTGCATGGCAAGTCCACCATTCGCCACTAACGTGGGATACCAGTAGAGTGTCTGTTCCGCAACGTTGAAGAGTAACGAACTATCGAGTCGAGTTTCTTCAAACCGTAAAGAAGGTGGTAACTGAACAGTCAATTTCGGTTTAACCACCGTTGTTTGATTGTTACGCAGAATCAACGTCAAAGTGGTTGGGTTGCCGATTTCAATGGCTTCCGGAGATAAATATGCCCCCAATTGCACAGGTTGATCGGAGTCTGGCAATAAACTGGCCGCCATGCGTTCTGCTTGGGACTGGTTGGAAACGAGACTGTGCCTGATAAACCACGTTGTCACCAAACCTGTGACAACAAACAGTGAAATGAGTAATTTTCGTGTGAGATTACTTTGATTTATCACACCCATCTCCTTCGACACCTTGCGGTGCGAGCAGAATCAAACATAGATATGACTGGGTTTATCTGGTATGGCGGTGTGGATGTAAATGAAGGCGTGGTGGGGCGTTTGAACATCCTTTTTTTAGCAAATTCAAGAGCGACCGCATTCAAAGAAGTTACGAGCAGAGGGCTAGTTGACTGTCCCGATACAGGGCAAACGCTATTTCCCACCTGTATATAGATTGTTTCAATATTGGATAGTTCGCCAAATTCATCAAAAACCTGAAACACAATTTGCCGACAACCAGCGGTGGGCTGTGTCTTTGTATTGGCATAGACCGTTGACTGAAGTGCAGCCGCATAACTTTCAATCGGGTCAGATAAAGACTGCACAATAATAAAATTGTCAGTACTGCTGTAGATGTTGCCCTGAAATGTGAGTTGGATAAATTCATCTTGTCCATCTGGACGGGCGTAATTGCCCGCAAACTGAATGATGACCTGGGTCAAGTTATCACTGTCTACATCTTCAATCTCAACGATAGAGGCAATTTTGACCGTGGCAGTTGTGGCAACGGTTGGCGAAAACACAATCGGGCTGGTGAGATTGCTGATAGCTAGATTGGGGGCATCATTAACCCCAAGAATTGTCATTTGCACCGTCGCTTGATTACTGATAACCCCATCTGGATCAATAATGGAATAGGAGAAGGTGTCAACGGCAGTTTCATTTTCGGTCAGCGTTTCATATGCCCCGCCTGGATCGTAGCGCCATTGGCCATTTGTCAAATTGACATTCCCACCCGTGCCATCATTATTGACCGCATAAATCGTTAAAAGCGGCTGGTGAGTCGCATCAAGATCAGAATCGTTACTGAGCAGACTACTCGTGAGAGCATCACTTAGACTATCCTCGTCCACGACAAAAACTCCCTGGCTATTACTCACGCCGTCATTCTGAGCCACCGGGGCATCATTTCTGCCTTGAATCTGTACGGTCACAGTTGCTGTAGCGCGCTCACCTTCTTCATCTTGGATCGTATATTGGAATGAATCGGTTGCTGTTTCTCCTGCGGCTAAGTAATCAAAAGCATGACCTGGATCATACCGGATGGTTCCTAACCCTTCAGAAAAGATTATCCGTTCCGGAGTGGCGGTCAGAACCGCCACAATCGAAAGAACGGCAGTTTCTTTATCCTCATCGTTGGTCAGTAGTTGAGCGGTAATATCCCGTGCCACATCATCCTCTGTAAACGCCACCTGTTCATCATGGGCAACAGGGGCATCATTGACAGATTTTATGATTAAGTTCACCGTACCAATGACACACGATCCCACCTCATCGCACACACCTGGTAACTAAAGTAGTCTGTCCCGAAATAATCGTTGTGAGGGCGGTAGGTGAAGGTACCATTACTGGTGATCGTCAACACCCCATGAATAGGTTGGGTGGGATTTCGTAGGCTCAGATCTTGCCCGGGGTTAATCCGCAATACTTCTAATAGCAGGGTTTAGCGACAAAGGCCTCATCTTCATTGGGAGAATAACTACCTATTGGAATCTGTATCGCCCTGACTTGACTGGTCGGGGTGAAGAGCACAGGCACCTCGATAGGTGTTGTCAGGACAATCGTGACATTTATAGGGACTGGTGTCTCCAATACAGCGGTTGATAATGGAGCTTTTGTTGGTGACAAGGGGAAATTTTCTGAGGCAATGGCGGTTTCAATCACGCCGCCGGTATACGCTTCCGTGGTTAATTGGTCTGCCTGAACGGTCAAATATTCCGCTACTATTTCACGATTTCCAACCATTTGCTTTTCCAGAGTGTAAAAAGAACCAAGGATAAGACCGCCAAGTAGAATAAAAAAGGTGGTAATTAAAGTCAGCCAGAAAAGGGCGTCGGCGCGGCGAGGTGCCCGTACCTGCTTCTTGATATTCGGATTGGCCACGATAATGTCAAAATCGTAATCTGTTTTGGCCCACCGACCCGGTTGCCACCAATGACTGTTTCCCACCCATACCTCAATCGCAACCTCCCAATTACTATGAGGCGCAACTTGAATATGTTGCTCATCAGGGGCAAATTGCAGCAGATCACCCCAATGGCGAGCGTGAACTTGATACGTTTGCGGCGTATCACTCAAGTTGTTGACCGTTAGCCGGATTTTCCCTCTGTCCCGAACGCTTGCGGAATGAAGATTCAGAGCAAAATCCGAAGATTCCAGATTCATTTATAGAGTTTGGGGACGCTTAACGGATCAGGGCAGAGAATTCCGTAAATGTCCCGCATAGACAACACCCCTAAAATTGATGGGTCAACCGAGGCAAAACGACGAAAGGCGTGCCAGAATAGATACTGTGACTCATTCCCAACCCTGTCACTCTGTGCCTACAAAACCGACGTACCCGGAACAAGGTTCATAAACCCAGTTGGCTGGCGGCCTGTTGGCATAGGCTGATTCCATTCGTTTGTAGCCCTTCTTGTCATGTTGGGCTGACATTCAGACCAGACTTTGCCTCGGTGTAAATGCCGGTACTCCAATAATAATAACGTTGCGTCTCAGTAGGCCATACGGCCCAATCAAGCGCAGCCACTCCATGACCGGCATTGTAACCGGCAAAACTAAGAAAGATGTCGTCTTGATGATATCGCAACCCGGCTGTGTAATAGGTCAGGCCACGATGAGCGTTCGTATCGGGGGCAAACATATCTTCTCCAGAAGCGAAATGGTAAGGCATCACCTGAAATAAGCCTTGTGCGCCAGCGGCGGAACGTGCTTGTGGATCACCACAAGATTCAATCTGCATGATCGTGGCGATGATATCTGGGTCGAGATCGTATTGTCTTGACCAGGCCACTATTTGTGGCTCCCAGTATTGAACTTCTCTGGTAAAAATAGACGAGATAAAACTTTGATAAACAACAACGGCCTGACTAAACAAAATTGTCATGCTCTGGCATGGCACTACCTGGACTGCCTGTTGCCCGATCTTTATCATTACCACCAACGGAAAAGATACAGAGTCTCCATAATCGTTCATCGCCGTTAACCCTGATCCTGAAATCGCGTTCGGCATTCGTGGCCACGATGGGGTGGGCGATTAACTGGTTATGGTGGAATAAAAATGAATCATTGTTATCATCCCCGTCGCCGTAACCCAATGTAAAGGTATAAAGCGCCTGTGCACGACTATCTTCTACAAGAAATAAGGCGATAAATGTTCCCAGATCATTGTTTTCCTCAGGGGCCAACTGGCTAACAGTTATGGTGATTGGGACTGAAGTGAATGCGTGTGCAGCCGAGGATGGGATGGAGAGTTGGCTTGTTCTTGTCAAGCGTGGGGATTTGGGGAAAGTGACAGTTGTGGCTGGTTGTGTCGGGGCCGCGACAACCGTTACTTGGCTGGCGTGTGTGGCCACCAAGGCGGCCAACTGCTTACCATGAGCAGTTGTTTCCATTGTCACAGCACGAAATGAAACGATACTCAAGATGGTGACATAACCATCAACCCCAAAAAGGATTGATGGTATTCCGGTTAGTCGTTCATGCACCTGTTTGTTTATGCCCATAACGAAGTTTCAACTGAGAGAATAAGAAATGGTCTGGATTACTTTGGGTCCGTAAATTTATTAATTCCCGCACTTACTCAATTTTCTGTGACCCGGGTGCGGAAACTCCTTTTTAGGGAATCATTTCTATTTTGTATGCATGTGTAAGTAGCAACGGCATTAAAATTGAAGGGGAGTGGAGTGTCATTGTCACATTTGGCTGTCTTTATGCTGTAACTACTTATATCGCTTTGGTCAAGTCAGCTCCCGCTAAGATGGTGCCATTCAGGTTGGCATTGATGAGAAGGCATAATATAGATTCGCGCCAGTCAAATCTGCACCGCCAGATTTGCCCAGCTGAGGTTAGCCCATATAGAGTTGCGTAACTCAGGTTGGTTGCCGTTATGCCGCCTGTCTCTCCAATAGGGGTAACCGCAAATCCAGGGGCGTTTAGTTGAGCCTTCGTTAAATTGGCCCAAGACAGATCGGCACACGCCAACTTAGCACCGTATAAAAGCTCCTGTCAAATCGGCATAGGCCAGGGTGGTGCGGCGGTCGTCAGGGTTACAGTTTTCCTTTTCGTTAAGTGTACTAAGATTGGCTAACGTTAAATTGACCTCGATTAGCGTGGCTCCTAGTTAAATTAGCACCCATCAGTTTTACCCCCGTCAAGTTGGCTTCTTGTAGGTTCGCCCCGATTAAGGTGGCCTCGGTCAGGGTCCGCTTTATAAAGATTGGATTGGGATAGGTCGGCATCGGATAAGTTAAGATCGCACAAATTAAAGTTTGACAGGTCTTGGCCTACAAGAATGATGCCTGAAACGCTGCTGGCTGCTCGCAATTGTGTATCGGTAAGATTGATGGCCCCTGTCAGGTCGGCATTGGTCAGGGTAGCACTCATGAAAACAGTATGGGTCAGGGTAGCCCTAATTAGTTTCGTCCCCGTGAGGATGGTATGGCTTAAATTGGCATTTTCGAGGTGGGCATCGGACAAGTCAAGTCCGGACAAATTAAAGTTTGACAGGTTCTGGCCTACAAGAATGATGCCTTTAACGCTGCTGGCTGCTCGCAATTGTGTATCGGTAAGATTGATGGCCCCTGTCAGGTCGGCATTGGTCAGGGTAGCACTCATGAAGACAGTATGGGTCAGGGTAGCACTAATTAGTTTCGTCCCTGTCAGGTCGGCATTGCTCAGGTCAGCATTCGTCAATGCGGCTCCGGTCAGATCCGCATTTG
The DNA here is from genome assembly GCA_016716885.1 of Candidatus Trichofilum aggregatum. Classification (GTDB taxonomy): domain Bacteria; phylum Chloroflexota; class Anaerolineae; order Promineifilales; family Promineifilaceae; genus Trichofilum; species Trichofilum aggregatum. Next base: position 5,974 of record JADJUV010000143.1, read on the forward strand.
TCAGGTCAGCACCTCTCATGTCGGCACCAAGCAACAGGGTATTGATGAGTGAGGCATCGGATAGGTCAAGGTTCGTCAAATCGGCCCCATTCAGGTTTCGGTTACTCAAATCCTTATTTCCCTTCAGGATGAGTTCGACTGATGCCCTGTCCATTGGTATGACGGTTGGCAAAGGCATGATGGTTGGTGAAATGGTTGTATTGACTTTGATGGTTGCTATGGGTACGAGGGTACTTGTGATCGTTTGCGTCGGCAGGTCTTCAGCTAGATGTTGATCCGCGGCGATGTTGGTTGATGGGACGGCCATTGAACAGGCGGCCAGAAACAGCAGGCAAGCAACAATTGAGAGGTAGAGAAATTGACCGTGGGGTAATCTTTTGAGGTTCAAATTACGCTCCTTTTGAGCCGTTACTAATCAATCCACACAATATCAATTTCAGTATAGGTATTAAAGTAGTTATCGAAGCGCAAATGATTTTCCAAACTTAACGTCATTACCCCGGAATAGTCGTTTAATGGAATCCGAGCATTTACAGGTTTCTGCCTCTCCACGGCATTGGTGGCTGACCAACTGCACAACCGATTGGCAGATACTGATTGCTGTACCACTTTACCACAAGCTCATTGATAAGGATCTCAAATGCATCGTATGTACTATTGTTACTTGGGTTTTGATCCTGTGTATAAACAATGCCGGCAATGTTGATGTAGTAGCTCGAATTGGGCGGTAATTGTATGTTTAAAGCGACACCTGCCATACCTACTGGCGCATTGGTGCATGGGTTTGAAACATGCTCTTTTCCCAATCGTAATTTGCCATCCTCAAGTTCAATTTCTGATCCTACATTGGTGGGGATCCAATCAGGTAGGACGCTGCCTACTCCCGGAAAATCTCCATTCGGTATGTAAAAAAGCGTGAATGATTTATCTACCTGCGTCGCTCCGTGCCAAAATTGCACGTTTATTTCGTTGGCACCAATAACCGGTGGATTATTCAGTGTTACTGGCTTTGTAACAGCGTAAGAAATGATCTCGGTAAGTGCGACAGAACCCTGCCAAACCTGCATCTCTTGTGGTGTGAACGTGAATTGGAGATTATTAAAAGAAGTGTGGGCGTTGTATCGAAGGTTGTGACACCCATCGCCCTTTCAGGGTTTAACTCGATGTTTCCCCGAGCAGGGCAAAGGGAGGCTGCGTTATAAGCGGCAAATAGAGATAGGTCAAAACAACCGTTGTTAACGATAAATTGGTTGAACCTTTCAGATTCACTCCCGGGATCTGCGAAGGCCACCACAAATGGATCAAGCTTTGAGCTGTTAGGTGTGGCAACGGTTATCAATAACGAGAAAAGGATCAGGCCTTCTATAATCGTGCCAAGTGCGACGAGAGAACGCTTGACTGTCTTATTGTTCATTACAGGCCCTCCGCGGGTCAAACAAAGTGGCCCTGGCTTGCATTTTTGTTTGTGCCATGCTGTGTTTGGTTGCTTTAGCGGCGCGACTACAGCCAGGAAAGAAAAAGAACGCAAACCCCAGCTAGGTTTGAAGAAACGCGAAAGGTCAGCATATACGGGGCAACCTTTCGACGGATGGGTAGAAGTGTCGTCTACGAGATTGTTTTACTCGCAGAATTCTTTATTAAGTTGTTATGTGATTGATGGAATAGAGACTTTCAGAGAGAATGCGACATGTGCCTCACTTTATTTAGTGTAACAGATTTTGAGTTTGATAGGAATCATTTTCAAATATTCTGTTAGCGCAATCAAACGGAATCGCTCAACCCTCATGAGGTTAAGCGTATGACGAACACAGCGTGGGTTTCCAGTTAAGCTTGTTGCTTTGAACCATAGTAAATTTACGGAAAGCATAAAAGCTCAAGCTCATAGTACAACGGCTACGGTATGGCTAATCCTGGTGTCAATTGCCCTGCTCGTAAAAACCTTGTTACCCCGAACGGATTCTTGGCCTGACGGGCTAGAGCTAATGACCGGTCTACAGCAATTCTTCTCCACATGGTTTGCTGGCTATTTTGTAGTTTTGCATTTTAGGTTGTGGATCAAAGGCGACTTCTTATCGAATTGAACGTAACCGCATGGGAAATTCCATCACGAACACAAAATGAATAAAATGTGGTTTGAGCGTTCAGTTGATTTGGATGGGTCGACATTGTGAGCAAACGTGCAAGAAAAGGGTGTCAGTGGTGGGTGTATCCAACCATGCCCTTTAGTTGATGTTACCCGGTTTGAAAAACGCCACCTGATTGCAGTGGCACAGAGACCAAGACCATCCTTTAGGGTAGTTTTTTTGGTTTCTAGCAGGCGCTAACGCGCCCAATCGGGCGAAAGTATGATCCTACAAGCCACCCTGCCTCACCTGGAGATAACCCCATAAGTATCCCTTTTGATCCCCCCTCTTTGCACTACGCCGTTGTTGAATACCTGAAAACCTCAAACCATATTGACGACCCCGTCACTATCAAACCGGAACGCGAAGGTCAATACCGCCTGGTCTGTCTGGCCTTTGAGTCCGAGGATGCCTGGCGCGTGACCCATCTACTCAGGGCCTTAGGCGACGGCACGTATTGGTACAGTGTGACGGTAGCCGAACCGGAATCAGCTAACGGCACACTGCCATTCACTGAGGCAACGATTGCCCTGGATCCCCCTTCGTAACCTCTGTTCGTTCCCCAGGCGAAAACATCGCCCCCACCCTTCTCTATCCTACCTCATCCCCATAAACCCTATCCATTTTAAAAGGAGTAACCCTATGTCTCGACTTGCCAACATGGAGAAGGCTGGCTATTTCCCCCTGCCCCCTCCCGTTACCGATGTAATCCTGACGTATCTCGTCGCCCCCCACCGCGGCCGCATGCTGGACCCTGCCGCCGGTGAAGGTACAGCCCTTGTTACGTTAGCAGACAAACTGAGTCTCGAACCTTTCGGTGTAGAACTACACGAAGGCCGTGCCCAGACAGCCCAACAAGCGGTGCAACAGTGGCAACTGCGCCAGTTGCAAGCCTCGCGTTCGGCTGTTTTGCCCCAACATCATAAGCGCGTTCTACACGACAGCTATCTCAACCTCATCACCACACGGAGCGGCTACAACCTGCTCTACCTCAATCCCCCCTATGATCATGACGCTGAAGATGGTCGCCTGGAATACCAATGGCTCAAACAATGCCGCCCCCATCTCCAACCCGGTGGTGTTCTCATCTGGGTGGTGCCGCAGCATTTGCTCAAGTTCGCCCAGGCCAGCCGCTACATCGCGGGTTGGTATGAGCGGGTACAGGTATTCCGCTTCCCCGACCCGGAGTATGCCCAGTTTCGCCAGGTAGTCTTGTTTGGCGTTCTGCGGCCGCGGCCCATTCCACCGGAAACTGAGTTAGTGGAGAAACTCTCTCTCATGGGCACGGGCCTGTTTCCGCTTCCCGTCCTGACGCCAGCCCCTACGCCCACCTATACCTTACCCCCGCTTAAAGTGCCGGATAAGGAGTTCGTCTTCCGTTCCTGGGTGATTGATCCGGATGAGGCATTGGCAGAAGTCCGGGAACAGGGCGCACGAACGACACCTGCCTGGAAGGAACACCTGGACGCGGACGCGAACCATGTCCCTTTGCGGCCGCTGACGCCGTTAAAGATCGGGCACATGAGCAGCGTCATTGCGGCCGGGCATCTGAACAACCAACACCTGACAGCGGGTGGGGACCAACTCCTCATCAAAGGGCGTAACTACAAAACTATTCGTCAATCCTCGTTTACCGAGCCGCTTCCTGGTGGTCAGACCCGCATCACCTACCTGGACACCGAACAGGTCGTCACCGACATTACCAGCGTCAATGGTGAGGGAGACATTCTGAGTTACAAAGGGCCGGAACTGGAAGGGTTTCTCCAGCAATGGATTACGCCCCTGACCGACCTGGTGGCCCAGTCCTATCCCCCAGTGTATCAGTTCAATCTCAATGGTTACGGCCCTGTGCTCGACAGCCTGAGCCGCGGCCGCGTCATCCCTGGTTTGAACGGGCAGACAGGTTTGTTACCGGCGCAGAAACACGCGGCCGCGGCCGCGTTGACGCGATTGGAGAAGGCGAGAGATTGTATCGTCGTTGGGGAGATGGGCGTGGGCAAAACTTCCGTTGGGGTTGCCATCGCTGCTGGCCGAAAGGCGCAACGCACGCTTGTCCTTTGCCCGCCCCATCTGGTGGATAAATGGCAACGTGAAGCCCGCATTGTCTGGCCCGGTGTCCGGGCGATGGCCCTGGAGACGATCAGCGATGTGGATGCTTTCTTTGCCGACCAGCCTGATTCGGCCCCTCTCGTCGGTGTTCTCAAACAAACCACGGCGCGCAGTGCTTCCGGTTGGCAACATGCCTACGACCTCATCGGTCCGGCCTCGCACAACTATGGCAGTAAGGGCTATGTCGAGGTCGAGCGGAGTTGGGGAAGTGCCCTCTCCCCCCGCCAGTTGTTGGATTTACCGGTGGAAGAACGCACGTGGCGCGGCCGCGTTCTCTCCGAACGGCAAATCCTCACTCTTCAAGGACGAGGTATTCGTTGCCCTACTTGCGGTCGCCAGCAAATGAACCGGGATGTCCCCCTCTCGGTGCGTGAGTTCAAATCGGCCACCCAGCGCTGTTGTTATGAGGATTGTCGAGCACCTCTCTACCAGTTCAGCCGTAGCCGTTCTGCCAGTCAACGGCGCGGTAGCTTCCTATTATATAGTGAACGCGAAAAGCTCATTCGGGAATATACCGACCGGGGTGAAGAAGTGCCGTTTACGATACGGGAGCGGTGGACAGGGTCAACCATCCGCGACACGTTCGGTTATGGCAAAGTGCCTTTGGCCAGTTATATCAAACGGCGGGCCAGAGGTCGGCTCGACCTGGTTCTGATCGACGAGTTTCATCAATACAAAAGTATTGACTCAGACCAGGGCTATGCTATGCACCACCTGGTGCAGGCGGCCACTAAAGTTGTGGCCTTAACCGGCACGGTTTATGGCGGCCGCGCTTCATCTTTGTTCCATCTTCTCTTCCGGCTCTCCCCGGAGATGGCTCATGCCTACATTGATGGAGATGCCACCGGACAGCGAAGAGTCAAACACAAAGAGTGGGTGTCGGCTTATGGCATCCTGCAATCGGTAGAGACGGTAACGCTTGATGAAGATGGCAAACAGACCGCTAATAGCCGTTCCAGTGCCCGCATTAAAGAGTTACCTGGTGGCAGTCCGGCGATGCTCCCCTGGCTCTTGAACCGATCGGTGTTCCTCTCGTTGGGTGACATGGGCTTCCCCCTGCCCGAGTACACCGAAATTCCTGTGTCTGTGCCTATGGCTCCGGAGCAGGAAACCCTATACGAGTCTCTTAAAGAACAGTTGAAAGAGGAGCTTAAAGAACGCCTGGTCAGAGGGGACAAATCACTCCTGGCCGGTTATCTCTACGCCCTGCTTTTCTGGCCGGACTCGCCACGGCGAGGCAAGGTTGTTACCTGCCCTCGTACCCAGAAGACGGTTGCTTCTATCCCCGGTTTGCCAGACGAGTTCTTTGGACCAAAGGAACAGGCCATCATCGAATTGTGCCAAAAAGAGAAAGCTCAAGGACGGAAAGTGCTCCTCCTGTGTAATCAGACAGACACATTGGATATTCACCGGCGAATGGAAACAAATGTTGAGACGACGCATCAAAAACGGCAATTCTGCGCGCCGACCCAACAAACGCGAAAAGTGGACTGAACATCAGGTGCAGGCAGGGTGTTGATGTCCTGATTAGCCATCCACGCAAAGTGGAAACAGGTTTAGATCTCTGCCATGTCACGACATGAGTTCAGCTTCAAAGAAGCCAACGGTTGAGTGTCACACCGTTGCGACCAACTGACACCTGGCGGGGAAACCTCAAGGGACAATAGCCTGTAAGAAAGCCATAAGTCAGAGTAGGAGATCTGCGACTGAATGGCGAGTCACCCCTGTAGAAAGCTATACTGCTTAATTCTAGTTCCCAGTCGGTGTCAGGCCCACCCTCTCGAAATCCTATTGTTACGAGTGTCTGGCGTACTTGAGTAGGTAGGTCGCTCAAGGAAACACTCCACTAGAGACAGGGATAATGCAATCTCTTAACGGAACAAACGGAACACCTAAGTCAGTCAAAAAGAATCATGTACGGAACATGGGATTGCCTACGGAACGCGAGTTCTAGGGCAACGGAGCTACCGTAGTAGTCGTGGGTGTTACGACCCACCAGGGCGGTTGGGAAAACCAACTACAGGGCGAAGGGTAGCAGATTAGCTCTAACACAGATACATGGAGGAATGCGCAATGCAAACGACCGAAAATGTCATCCGTGTTATGCAGACACTGTCAAAGAACGGCGAACCACTTACCAGAGTCTATCGCCAGCTGTATAACCCAAACCTCTACCTTCTGCTTATGACCATCTAATGCTAACATGGGCGGCCTTAACTCCAGGGCATCTGTTGAAACAATAGATGGCACCTCTCTGACCAAGATTCAGCAAATTATCTGAGAATGGCTGCAGAAAGGTACGTTGAATTCCCCGGCTCGGCGCGTTCACAGAACAAGAGCAAGACGGCATCATGCGTCCATTGGGGTATCCAACCTGGAGCGATAAGTTGGTTGAAGGCGTTATCAAGATTCTTCTTGAAGCGTACTACGAACCAATCTTTAACTCTCATTCCCATGGCTACCGGTCAGGCCGGGGCTGTCATACCGCTTCGGTGAAATTGACCCACATTGACAGGAACAGTCTGGTTCATTGAAGGGGACATTCATGCCTGTTTTGAGAACATAGACCATGACCTGCTCATGAAAATATGGGCTCGGCGTATCCAAGACAACCGCTTGGCTACTCGCCAATATCTATCTGAACGAACTCGATCACCTTTGTCGAGAACAGACTATTACCCAAGTGGAATATGGGCAAAGAAAAGGCGGTAATCCTGAGTATCAGTACCAGACCTGGATAAGCCGGAAAGCCGAGCCTGCTGCCCGAAGATAAGGCAGCAGGTCAAAGCGTGCCTGCAAGCGGATTCGGCAATACCAGCCAGGATCGGTTGACCCCAGTTCCAATTGCGGCTCAAATATGTTCGCTACGCCGATGACTTCCTGTTGGGATTCTTGCGGGTCAAAGCCGAAGCCCAGGCAATCCAGGCGGAGATTGAGACGTTTTTGACCCAATCGTTACACCTAAAGTCCAGCTCCAAGCAAAAGCAGAATTACACACGCAAAAAGCGAGTATGCCCGATTTCTCAACTATGACATTGGCGTTTATGGCAATCTGGCCGACAAGATCACGGAAAAGCAACGCGCAGCGGCAAAGTGCCAATGGTCGTCTTGAACTGCGGTATTGCCTGCTGGTATGGAGAAGAACCTGTTCCGGGAATGGCAACGGGATGGCAAGCCCAGAATGAATAGTCAGGCAATGGCTTATAGTGTTGAAGAAGCCTGGCCAGTGACAAACCGGCTAACGGTTACGGCAGCTTGCTAGCCTTAGCAACTAGCTGAAATCGCGCCTGATGTGTATCGCAAATATGCCATGAAGCAAATTCATGGTCAGGCCTGGTTCAAACTTTTCACGGGAAGTGAGCTAAGCGTGTCCGGTCGGGGTATGAAAAGCTTCGCGCCAAAACGATTGTCAACGGTAAAGCTACCAGGTTCGTCAAAGTTGTGAAAGCAGAAAATGGTAAGCAATACATATTTACATGGGGTGGTGTACCGTTAAAACGGCGGTATATCGTAGATGTGCCATCATGTCGGATGAGATTGGCAGAGCTTAACCTTAGCAGAAGCGAACTGGTTACGAGCTGATGCTGGCAGAGCAATGCGAACTTTGCGGTAAAGCAAGTGGTGAGTCCTAGAAGGACAGCATGTCAACGGATTCTGATATGCCGAAACAATGGCGAAGAAAGGCTCCCGCCGGGTTCAGATCATGGTTAGCCGCCGTCGCAAGACTTTATTCATGTGCCCATCTTGCCACGTCAAGATGCACACGCATACCCAGAGTGGAAGCAGATAATTGCAGAGCCGGGTCGGGAAACGGCCATCTCCGGTTCAAGGGGGAGAAATGGGAGAGCAAAGGTGCAGCGGGTAGATGGTAACTCGCCTGTGCCCTACTCCACCTTGATTTTCCTACCATCGTCTGGATGGCCGTTGATTACTCCGTCTACACCGTGCTCCAGGCCAGCCGCCGCTCCTGGCGCATCGGCCAGACCGAACCGGTGAAGGTTTACTTCTACGCCTACGAGTCAACGCTACAAGAAGATGCCCTGCGCCTGGTGGCCGCCAAAGTCGCGGCCGCGCTGCGGGTGAACGGCGACACCATTGCCGACGATAGCCTGGCGGAGTTGGATGAGTTATCCGGCGGCGACATCGTGACCACCCTGGCCCGTATTGTCACCGGCGAGGTGCAGGTCTCGGCCCAGAGCCTGCAACAGGCGTTTGCTGAAGCCAATGCCGGGTTGCGGCAGGCTAACCAGATGATTGGTGGTTACGAGATAGTCGAAGCAGAAGTGGTAGAAACCCAGGTAGAACCAACACCATTCCCCCACCCCACTGGCAATGGCAATGGGCACGCGGTGCGACCCTTGTTCACGAATGGGAACGGTCATCACCAGCAGCCATCCTTGTTTGCCACGACAACCGTACCGACCAACGGCGCGGCCGCGAACGGGACAATCAGCCAACGGTTTGACATCATCGAGTGCGCCAACCAACGGCATAGCGACCCCATCTGCACCAACCAACGGTCTTTCCCCCATCAATGGCAAGAACACTCTCAGTCCACTTGCCAACGGCACAGCCATGACCCGGCTCTCCCGTCCGATGAGCCGCCTGGTTCTGCGCCTGCCCCAAAACCGGTGGTCATCCCGCGGCCGCAACTGCTGACCCGCTTATTAGCTGGTCGCTAACGCCCGGTGTCTGACGGAACGAAACGAGCAAAGAGCCATTTCTCTAGCCAGAGGAATGGCTTTTTTGTTTGTGTTTGCTAACGCTACAGGAGAACCGTCATGGTTACACCCCCCTACCCCTGGCCCATTGAGGAAATGATAGCCCGCTACGGGCTGCGGCCGCTGACTGAGGCAGAGCGGGTTGTTTTTCCTGGCATTTCCCTGGCGTGCGATGTCTTCAAAGGCCGTTTGATACGACCACCCACCGCGATTCCCCGTGTTCGTTCGGGTTGGGTCGTCTGGATAGCCGAAACATATCCGGGATGTTTCCTGGTACGTTTACCCGGCGGAGCCAATTTCCTGGCGCCCTATCATCATGAGTTGGGAGCGGGTTTCTGACAAGACACCCGCGACCACGATAGAAGAGATGCGTATGGAAGAGAAACGCCGTCAAGAGCAGAGCCATCAAGTGGCGACCGGGGCAGATTATCACCACCCCAGAGACACGCCTGGCCTGGTCTTGTTTAGCGAGTGGCTTGTGGCCTGGAACAAACTACAAAACCGGGCACACTCCACCTTGCGTTACCAGCAGGAAGCCGAACATCTTCGCGTTTTGCCCCTGGAGATGATAGAGGCGGAAGGAGATGAGGCTGTGCTCTACACTTTCCTGGAAGCCCTTAACCAGGATGATGGCATCCCGCCGCGAGGCATGAGGCAAAAACATCCGACCACACTCCTGGTTGTCGCGGCCAATAACCGCCTGGCACAACTCGGAGCCACTCCCTATCGCCTCTACCGGCAACAACAAAGTATGCACCGTGCGCTCCAACAGCCCCCAAGAACCAGACCGTCCCGATCTGCCAGGCCGGATACTTCCGACGGCATGACCCTTTCTCTTTTCTGAGCTAGAGTGAAGAGCTAGAGCTAGAGGAAGATTACCTGGTTTGGCTTTATCCTCTAGCTCTAGCTCCATCCTCTAGCTTCCTCTCCATCCTCTCGCTCCCCGGAGTTGCCGATGACCTTATTCGCACCTACGACTCACCCACCCCCATTGCCGTTGTTCTCCCCATCCCTTCCGCCAACGCTTATCCGTACCCCTCAACAAGCCATCCAGAATGCCTGCCACCGCTGGCCCGCCTTAGCTGAAACGGTCAGGGATGCGGCCGCGTTTGTTGATAACCACGCTCTGTTCAGCCATCCCGCCACACCACAAATTGTGGCCTGGTGTCAGAAAGAGTCACTCACTCATCCAGGAATAACGACGTATCATCGTCTCACTCCCACCCGTACTGGCTTTGCCTGCACCTGTCCGGACTGGCCGCCGGAGAGCCGTGCCGGACCGGGGGATGGGCAATACTGCCCTCACATCCTGGCCTGGTTATTAACCGTTTACCTGCGCCAGCCTTTGCCCCAATTTCCCTTCTCTGCCTGTGAGCTGTGGCAGAGCAACCTTGACCGCCTTGCAAGGCCAGATCCTCAAACGAGCCTATCACATTTTGGTTAGAAGGGACCGTTGCCGTACCCGAAACGAGCACCCCCCTTGTTTTGACCATCTATGTCCCCAACCGGCTGACCCAGGAGTGGTTAACTGAGTGCATCTATCCCACGATTCACCGGGCATTGTGCAAACAGGCCGGGTATCGGATGGATGTCACGTTTGTTAGCCGTTAGCCGCTAGCCGTTAGCTGGTTGGCCTAGGGCCAGCGGCCAAGCCAGCCGCCAGCGGCCCATTCCCCGCTTTGTCGTCTCGACCTACACTCAGGCTGTTCCGCTCCCAGCCTGCGCCGGGTGGACAAAGTTGGCCCGTTTTTCCAGGCTGGTTTATTCCCTTATCTCAATCCAAAAGGAGCCATCATGCAACCTTCACAACCCCCCGAAGACCCCGTTCCCATGCGCGTGCGTATTTGTAGCCATGTGACCCAGGCCAAGTTTTTACACATCGAAGATTCGTTGGCTATTGGCAAATTACGTCTGTTTGCCGGGACGTACCGCAAAGGCAACGGCATGGATGTTCACACCCATCATTTTATGGATGTGGATGATGCTCGTGTCGTCTTTAACGCCCTGGCGATGGCTGAGCCGAACTTCACCTACAAAGAGTACAAAGGCACGGCCCAATCTGGTGGTAAGGTGACCAGCCGGGTGCTGTCTGTGACGAGCAAAGGCGACCAGGTGTATCTGGAATTGAAAGCCGGGCCGGGCAAGAAGACACCCACTGGGGCAGTGACACCCAACGGTAAAGCTGAGGTGGAAGCGAATGTGGCTTTCAAGACCTACGAAGCCCGGCGGTTAGGGCAGACGGTATTGGCTTACATTCAAGCCTGGGACATCCTGCGACTGATGGCCCATCGGAACCTGTTAGGCAAGATGGCGGCGTATGAACTGGTGCCGACTGCGAGCCAGAATGGGGTAAATGGCCGACCGACCAATGGCCGGGCACAACCAACCCGAACCACTGCCTCTAGTACATCATCGCCGACTACCCCCTCGCCCAATAAACCTGTAAACGGGAAACCGCACCCTACGGAGAATAAGCCAACCAACGCGGCCGCGACAACCCCAACAACAAAAACATCTCTACCAGGAGAGAAACCTGTGACCGGGGCACAACACCCAAGCAATGGGCAGACCTCATCGGCCAACGCGGCCGCATCACCACCCATGCCAACAGCTAACAGCCAGCGGCTAGCGGCCAACGGCCCTCTCCCCACCCGTCCCGTCACCCGTCGTGGGCCAACGGGGCGAACAGGCCAGCAAGCAACGCCAGCAAATCAGGCTCCTGTCATGCCGCCGCTGGCAAAGCGACAGTCGCCAGTTGCGGCCGCGGCCTCTGTAACATCTGCCCCTTCGGTTTCTCGGCCCAATGGTGTTGTTCAGCAGACGGAGCAAGTGTCTCCTAAAGCGACAGCGATGGCTCAGGCTCTTTATGGATCGGATGAGCAACCGTTGCGTTATCGGAATGGGATGCTGGTGGATAAAGCGAATGAGGCTGAGGTAGCGGCGTTCCAGCAGTATCTGGTGGAGAAGAAGGGCGATCCGCAGTCGCGGCCGCAACTGCGAACATACATGAAGCAGAAGTTGGCAGCATAATTGGCTCTCAAAAAGAACAACGACAAGCTATGTTCAAAACATAGCTTGTCGTTGTTTTATTTTTGCCGTCGAGTTTTATCGTCAATCAGGTGGCGACTTCTTTTTTGTCGGCCTCTTTTTTGGCCCGTTGTAGGTGAACTGTCGTCACGGATTGAGTCAATACCCCAATGACGCCCATTTTTTTGTCGTTATAGGGGTAGCCCTCAATGATGAGTTTATCTTCGGGGTTCTGGATGGACTCTTCCACTTTGCGCCACTGTTTGCTGGCGATGTAGACGAGATAAACAGTCGGGTCCTGGCTGGGGAGTTCGGGTAGACCTTTGGGTAAGGCCGGGGGTTCGCGGCTGGCGAGAGTGATAACCACGAACGTATCTCGTTTGAGGATTTTGGCCGGTCGGCCAATGAGGGTGAGTTTCATGTTGGTTGCCACTCCGAGATGGGCTTTTAGTTGATTGTAAAGGGCCAGCCGTTCCGCATCACTCAGGGTGACGGTGGCTGGGAGTGCGGGTTTAGCCGGGCGTCGGGGGATGGGGAACAAGGCTTTCCGGTCTTCGGGGGAAACGCGGCCGCGAACCAGGTAAAAGAAGACACCCCCTGGCGTGCGGCGGCGTTGTTTGTCTTCGGTGAGCATACCCCCTTCCGCTTCGAGGCGGAGCGTATCGGCCAGGATGGTCTGGACAAACTCGGCCCCCATTCGTTCCAGAATGCGTGATATTTGCACGAGAACCCCGGGTTCTGTTTCCTGGAGTTGGGTGGCGATGGCAGTCACGGCTTCTTTGTCAGGTGGTGTACTTGATGGAGACATAGGCTTATTTTCCTCTTCTCTCCGGTAACTGCCAACCTGTTTTTTGCCCAATTCCCCACTCCGTTTAGAATAGAGCCTCTGGGGCATTTGCTATCAGCCATCTTTTGGGGAGTATTCAACCATACACCTTCTGTTGTCATCTGCCTGGCTTGGCCAGGTGATGTTCTATTTGTGAGTGACGACAGAAGGCCTGTCGGGGAATCTAACAAACATGTCCCAAATAGAGTCGCCCATCACCCTTCATCACGCAAGCCCGCGATCCTCTTTCCCCACATCTGGTCGGTCCAAGATCGTAAAGAACTGCTCATGCAAGCGTTCTTTACCGCCAACCGCTGGATTCTTGATCAAATTGAAGTGGATGGTTCTGCCAGCATTTTTGCCACCCATTGCTTGCAGGTTTTGCTAGAGCGAGACTGTTCTCTGGTGGAACATCTCCTGATGACCGTTTATCGTAGCGAAGGGGAAACCACCCGAACGGCGATAGACCATCTGCTGATAGCGTTACACGACTTATGTGCTAACCAGCCGCCAACCCCATTTTCTTCCCCCAACCCATTGATCGACCATGGAAACAGGCGGGAATCATCGTCCCACCGTGTTTATCAGTTATGCCGATGAAGATAGGTTGTCGGCCGAGCGGTTACACCACGACCTGGCCCGGCATGGTCATGCCTGTTTCCTGGCCCAGTCGCGGCAAAAAGAAGATGAATGGCTGGCGGCAACGGCTGAAGGGTTGAGCCAATCGTATGCGGTTATTGTCGTGGTGGGCAACCGTACCCGGCAAGACCGCTGGGTGCAGGTCGAATTGCTGGCCGCCCTGGACAAACGAAAACAGATCATTCCTTTCCTGGTCGGAGCGTACCCCTTGCCGGTCTGCCTGCCTGAAGACATCCCGACAATTCTGGGTTATGCGGATTATGACGCCAGTCTGACCCAACTGCTTAAGCGTCTGCCTACTCCCCCCACTACTGCTACCACATCCTGGACATCTCTGGATCCCCACTTAATACACCGGGCCGCCGAACTGGTCTACATGGATCAGCTCAAATTGGCCGAACTCAAACATGTGGCCCAATACACCCCACGGCTGAGTGGGAACCGGGCGGTGCTTCTGCTGGATGGGTTAAACGAAATCCCGGCGCACCAGCACGCCCAAAAATACCGGCAACTGGATCAGTTCCTGGCCCGGTTCCCGGAGCTTATAGTGGTTGTGAGTTGCCGGGAGCAGGATTATCCGGCTGACCGTCAGTTGACTCTTGATCGTGTCACCATCTCCCCCCTGGACCCGGTGCGGGTACATGAGTTCATACACAACTACCTGGATCCACTTCATGGTGCCAAGGGGATGCCTTGTTCTGGCAACTGGCCGGGGCCAAAGCATCGCAGACCTATCAACGATTTATTGGTGATAAGGGTGAGCAGATAGACGATCCCTTCACGACCTTTTGGTTGGTCCAAACCTTGCCTGATAACCTGAAGTGGGGTTGGTCAAACGACAACAATATCTATTGGCGAAATTGGCTCCGGACCGTGCCTACCCCGCCAGCCTGCTTCTCCTGGCCTTCAACCCCTACCTGCTGTTTATGTTATTGGATGTGTACCAGGCGCATGGGCGGGTCTTACCGGCCAATCGGGGGCAACTGTTTGACCAGTTTGTGGCAACCTTGTTGGTGCGTGAACGGCTTCTAGGTTGGGATGCTCAGACCCATACCGTTGTTCAATTACCCCAAGGTGAGACGCTTCTGGCCCGTTTGTCGGCCCTGGCCCTGGCCATGCAGAAACAGCGGGGTGAAAACGAAGCGAGTGCCGGAGCTTTGACCGCCCTATCCCGCGATAAAACCAGCCCCTATCTGGATGAAGGGCAACAATATCAGGCTGTCAGTGCCAATCTGGTTACGGTTGGGGCGGAGGTGCGTTTTACCCACCAGCTCTTGCAAGAATATTTTGCCGCCCGGGCCATGCGGAGCTATTTGCAGGGACAGGCGGCGACGGGGGAGACTCGGTTATCTGTCAGCTCTATCTGGCAGAGTGTGACGGGGGAAACACGGTTATCGGCCCCAGCCATCTGGCGACCGGATAGGTGGTGGCAACCGACGAATTGGGAAGAAGCCACCATTCTCCTGGCCGGGTTATACGATAATGATTGTACGCCGGTCATAGACTGGCTGGCTGAAGCTAATCCCGAACTGGCGGCCCGTTGTATGAGCGAAAGTGGGGCTTATACCCCTGACGAAACAAAAAAAAGATGGCGCGAGCGCTGGCTGACTCGCCTGACCGATGTGAGAAAAGAGCCAGATATCCGGGCACGGGCGGCTGTGGGCCGGGCGTTGGGCCGGGTGTACCTGGCCGATGGCACCCTACTGGATAACCGGCCAGGTGTCGGCATTGTGATTCGTGACGGGATGAAAATCCCTGATCTTGCCTGGGGCGAAGCCGTACCGGCTGGCACTTACACGGTTGGCGGTGACAAGGATGCGGCTAGAAGTTTTGACCAACACCAGGTACCCATTCCGCAGGCTTATCGTCTGGCCCGGTATCCTATTACCTATGCCCAGTTTGCCTGTTTTATCGAGGCTCCTGATGTGAATGACCCACGGTGGTGGGACGGAATGCCAGCGGAACAAGAAGCGTATGGGACGGTTTACCCCCTACGTGAGTGGAGCGAACAAGCTTTTCCCTTTGGTAACCACCCCCGTGAGAATGTCAGTTGGTATCAGGCGGTCGCTTTTTGTCGCTGGTTGAGCGATAAGCTCGGGTACGCAGTAGAGTTACCTCACGAAGCCGAATGGGAAGTGGCGACTCGTTATTCTGATGGCCGACTATTTCCCTGGGGGAATGAGTTTGATGCGAGCAAAGCTAACACTCGCGAAGGCCAAGCTAGAATAGACCAGACTTCAGCGGTTGGGCTGTATCTCCAGGGGGCGCATGAGAAATTAGGTTTGTATGATCTGAGTGGTAATGTATGGGAGTGGTGTCAAAACAAATATGATGACCCGAATGAAGGCAAGGTGGATGGTAGTGGCGACGGGCGCGTGTTGCGCGGCGGTTCGTGGTACCCCTATCAGACTAACCGCTCGTGCCGCTTACCGTGACCGCGCTCATCCTAACTCCCGTGACTACGATGTGGGGTTCCGGGTGGTGTGTCGTCCCCCATCTCACGATCTCTGACCTCTGCTCTTTGTCTGCGCAGCGGTAGCGTAGCAGACACTGCGCGAAGCGCAGGATCGCTAGCCAGAAACAACGATGGCTTCGTGATTTTAACTTTGAAGGAAGAACATCATGGATTTAATAGCGATTCAGCAACCCTTAACGCCAACTTTAATGAAGGAGAACTCAAGACATTGTGTTTGAGTCTTAACGTTGATTATGATGATCTGCCCGATTCAGGTAAAGCCAATAAAGCTCGCGAGCTTGTTACCTATATGAGCCGGAGAGGACAACTATCAGAATTGGAGAAGGCCATCATCAAAGCCCGCCCTCATCTGACCGATTCCGAGACACCGGTTGTGGTGACCCCACCATCTGGTGCCGCCCCTCGCTGGCGGTTACAGTCTGACGACTTCGAACGACTCGTTAATTTACTCAGCCCTACCAGAATTTCCGATCAAAGGAACAAGACTGGACTTTCTGGATGATATTTTTACTGGTTCGCCGCGTAAGCACGATATTCTGGGTTTACTCGACCCTGGATGGCGCACCCCGTGGTGCAGCGGTGCGTCTGATTACCGCCTGACCCAGTTTGGTCAGGAGATGAACCGACAGGAGACGTTGGGTGTTCTTATCAATGATTGCATGCCTATATAAGTGGTGGTGCTGACGCCGATTTTCTCCATGACCTTTTACCCGTTATCCCAAAGGACGCTCACGGCCACTCGTGGCATCACGGATTGGCGGGCTTCTGAACGCCCAACCGATGTACAAGAGAAGATTATTGGCGAGAACACCTTACGCGATATTCGCATGTTGGAACTGGGGCTGGAAGCCGCTCGCGCCGTTGTGCGTATCGTCACCACCGAGAGTCTGGGTTCTGGATTCCTGGTGGGGCCGGGTCTTATCATGACCAACCACCATGTCATTCCATAATCGGCAAGAAGCGCAACCTTGCGCCTTTCAGTTTAATTACCAGTTGGACAAAAATCTGCAACCGGCAACTCTACGCGTCGGTCGTACCAAACCCGATGGCCTGTTTTACACCAATCCCGACCTGGACGTAACCGTGGTTGAAATCCTGGATGCGCCAACTGACGTTACCCCGGTGACACTGGCACGACAAAAAGTGCAAAAGGATAACCGGGTCAACATCATCCAACACCCGGTGGGCATTACAAGAAAATCTCCATGCAGAACAATTTTGTGGCCTTTGCCGACACCCGCATCATCCAGTATCTAACCAGCACCGAACCTGGCTCATCTGGTTCGCCCGTTTTCAACAACGATTTTGTGGTGGTGGGTATTCATCACAGTGGGGCATGTTGCCGGAGCCAGGCAGTACTCAGACCTATTTGCG
>JADJUV010000144.1 GCA_016716885.1 Candidatus Trichofilum aggregatum
TGCCCAAACCGGGCTGGCTGGCGGAGCCGGTGAAGCTGTGGGCACCCTGGCGGTGGGAAGGCGATGCCCTGCTTGAGGCCAAACGAGATGCAGTACGGTTGGCCGTGCGCGACCAGGAGATGGCTGGCATTGACATCATCGGCGACGGCGAACAAACGCGCCAGCATTTTGTCACCACCTTCATCGAACATCTGCATGGTGTGGATTTCCAACAGCGTAAAACGGTGCGGATTCGGGATCGGTATGACGCCAGTGTGCCGGTTGTGACCGGACGTGTCTCTCGCCCTAAACCAGTTTACGTAAACGACGCCCGTTTCCTACGTGCCGAAACCTCTCACCCCATCAAATACACCCTGCCCGGCCCCATGACGATGGTGGACACGCTCTACGACAATCATTATGGCAGTCGAGAGAAGCTGGCCTGGGCCTTTGCCGAAATTTTGAACGAAGAAGCGCAGGAACTCGCGGCCGCGGGCGTAGACATCATCCAGTTTGATGAACCCGCCTTTAATGTGTTCTTTGACGAGGTGCGGGAGTGGGGGGTGAAGACGCTAGAGCGCGCGGCCGCGGGCCTGTCCTGCAAAACCGCTGTCCACATCTGCTACGGCTACGGCATCAAAGCCAACACCGAGTGGAAAAAGAGCCTGGGTGCGGAATGGCGACAATACGAAGAAACGTTCCCCATGCTCCAGGCATCCACTCTTGATCAGGTATCGTTGGAATGCCACAACTCCCACGTTCCCATCGAACTGATCGGCTTGCTCAAGGGGAAAGATGTGCTGGTAGGGGCCATTGATGTCACCACCGATCACATCGAAACGCCCGAAGAAGTGGCCGCTACCATTCGCAAAGCTCTGGTCTACGTGGCCCCGGAGCATCTCTACCCCTGCACCAACTGCGGCATGGTTCCCCTCACCCGCGAGGTCGCTCTGGGCAAGTTGAAGGCGTTGGGGGCGGGGGCGGCCCTGGTACGAGCGGAGTTAAGCAACGGTTCGCCATGAACTTAGTCAACTAGAAAGAGATTACACAGAGATTCACAGAGAAAACACGGAGATACACAGAGTTTTTAAAATTCTCTGTGAACCTCCGTGCCCCCTCTGTGAATCTCTGTGTTCCTCTGTGTTCCTTCTCTCGACCAAAGACCACCCAGGTTAATTGTGCGCCAACCCTTTCCCCCAGGCCTGGCGCAACTGCCGGGCCGAGTCCAGTAACGTTTCATCTGTATCCTTGCCAAAACCACCCGATTGGTGTGTGCCGCCAATCTCCAAAATAGCCGGGCCACGAAAACCACCCTCACGCAAAGCCTGACAGTACGCCACGATATCCACATCCCCCTGACCCAACGGCAAATGGTGATTGGTTTGCCCGGTGGG
The DNA here is from genome assembly GCA_016716885.1 of Candidatus Trichofilum aggregatum. Lineage (GTDB taxonomy): Bacteria > Chloroflexota > Anaerolineae > Promineifilales > Promineifilaceae > Trichofilum > Trichofilum aggregatum. Next base: position 1,374 of record JADJUV010000144.1, read on the forward strand.
TGAATCGGAGATGTGCAGCATTTGCATGTGAGGAATGAGGGGGCGGTATGCTTCTAGCTGTTCGGCCAGAAAGTGGTTGAAATCCCAGACAAAACCGAGACCGGGCGCGGCCGCAACCGCTTTCTGGCAACTCTCCGGGCTGGCAAACGGCGCGAACCCTATGCCATTATGTTCAAGGCCAAACTGGAAACCATGCGTCTGGGCCACGGCCACCGCCTCGGCCAGCGTGTCAAGAATACGGGTCTCAAAATTAGCGACATCCGCCAGGGTTGTATCGCGGGGTAGAACGAGATGCCAATGGACAGGATTGATGTTGAGGGTGGTGATAGCGGGCAAGTTAGCCTGGAGAACATCGAGGGGGGAATGATTATTGATGGTGCGGCCGCGAAGATTCACCTGAATCGCCATCTCCATCACCGCCCGCACCCCGGTCTCACGCAATAACCGGGCCACATCCGCCAACGAGTCACCCAACCGTTCCGCACCTAGACCCTGTTCCGGGCCAGGTAGTTGAATGGCCTGTAGGCCATGCTGATGGGCAAAATCAATTTCGTGGCGCACGGGTCGCCAGTTAGCGGGGAAAAGACGGGCATTGATGCCCACAAGGAGCGTTTGTTGTTCAGCCAGCGTCATAACCATAACGAGTTGTAATAGTCACGACGCCCAATACCCACAGCACCTTCAACGACTGACTAAAGATAACCCAAACTCTTGAGCCGTTCTTCTACCTGGGCCGCTTCTGAGGCACTCAGCTCTGTGCGCCTAACCACACTATCCTCACTATCTTCGCTATAAGTCACAGTGGGTGGAAAGGTAAACATCTCGCTCAAAACCTTGCCATCCATGACTTGGGGCACAGGCTCACCCATAATTGTCATAATGGTGGGAGCCAGGTCGAGAATATTGGCTTCCGGTAGTTTGCCCTTCTTTTTTATCCCCGTCCCTTGACCAATAAAAATACCTTCTCGGCGGTGACAACCGGAGTCGCCTCGAATTTGTTCTGTGATAATTTTGCCGTTGGTGGCAAAGAGGGGGAAAGCGATCAGATTGTAATCATCCAAGACCAGGTGAATGTCTGGCCCTTTTTCGGCAAATGGGCCGTGATACGTTTCTTCGCGCAGGATAACTTTTGTAACCAGTGGCCGCCCACTTTCATCCTTCAACTCCTGCAAGGCGTCAATGATTTGTTGCCGCACGGCCTCATAATTTTCCGGCTTGATCACCCCTTCAGGTTCTCTTCCGGCTACATTGAGGTAAATCTGCCCCACATGCCCCATGCTATAAGCCACGGTGCGACTCCAATCCACGCTGTCAAAGCTCAGAAATTTGCCAACGACCTTGTTGCGGGCGTTTTTGGAGACGCGGGTAGCCAGGTTTTGTAAACCAATGGTTTCCACCATGTGGTAGACTGTGGCTGGGGTGAGACCGCGCTTGAACGCGGCCGCTTTCAGCCTCGTCCACCAATCACGTTTCAAACGCAAAAACCCCTTCTCCAACAAAAACATATTCAGATTAACGATCTGCTTGAGCGGCCCAAATCCATGATCCGACATAACCAACACGACGGCTTTTTCTGGCAGACGGGCCAACATGCGGCCAATATACTGGTCCACCAATTTGTATCCATCACGAATGGCATGTTCAAAAGGAGTGGACTCATGCCGGGGATGGTTCTTGTCCATAAACCGCCACAGGGCGTGTTTCATAATATCCAGGGCAATAAAATGCACCATCAACACATCCCACGGCTCTTTACTCATTAGCCCCAACGCCCAATCACCCTGCGCCCGAATCAGATCATAAATATCTTTGATGTACTCAGCTTCCGTGCCCGACTTGTACTGAATGTTGGGGGCGGTGCGGTATTCACCAAACTCTTTTTGGTACCGACTAATCAAATCAGCCGGGTAACATATCTCCCCGCTGAGGGGGCTGGGAATGCCACTGACGAGAAAGCCGTTGAGGGGCTGCGGCGGATACGTAATGGGCACATTGAGAACCCCCACCCGATAACCAGCTTCCGAAAGGCGTTGCCAAATGGTTGGCTGGCGGATAAGTGTGGAATTAACCATGCTGTAGTTGGCCCCGGATGGCTGGATGAAATCAAAAACACCATGTTTGCCCGGGTTGCAACCCGTCATAAAGGTAGGCCAGGCTGGGCTGGTCACCGGGGGAAGGGTAGATGCCAGATTGGCGTAGACACCGTTATCCATGAGACGAGCCAGATTAGGTAAATAACCCGCTTCCGCCCAGGGTTTTACCAGATCAAAGGTAGCTCCATCTATACCGATAATAAGTAGTTTCATGAGTGTTTCAACTTGTACGGCCAACGCAAGCGTTCAATTCAGCGGCTGTTTTTATTATGGCTGGCCCAGATTATGGCTCACGCCCCAGCAATTCTTTTACGTAATAAACTGGTTTGTTCTGACTTTCGTAGTAGGTGCGGACAGAAAGTTCAGCTAACAGCCCCATGATAATGAATTGTACGCCCAGGATTATGAGCAAAACACCTAACAGAAGAATGGGCCGCTCACCTATCTGATAAGCACGAAACGCCTCTTCGCCGCCGGTGATCCCCGCCCATATTTTGCTGAAGGCCAAAAGTAAGCTGATGGCAAAACCTAAGCCGCTGGACAAAATGCCCACCCCACCAAATAGATGCATGGGACGGTGGCCATAATGCTGCAAGAAGGCCACCGTAATGAGATCAAGTAGTACCCGGAAGGTGCGGGAAAGGCCATATTTTGACTGACCGGCTATGCGGGGGCGATGGTTAACAGGTACTTCGGCCATACGAAACCCGGCAAAGTGTACCAGTTCAGGAATGAAGCGGTGCATTTCACCATAGAGGTGGAGATCGCGCACGACTTCAAGGCGAAAGGCGCGTAGGGAACAGCCTCTATCACGTAAGCGTACGCCCGTAGAGAGGGCAATGAGGCGATTGGCAATTTTGGAGGGCAGTTTGCGGGAAAGAATGGGGTCTTGCCGTTTTTGTCGCCAGCCATTGACGACATCGTACCCTTCTTGAAGTTTGTGGATCAGGGCCGGAATATCGGCAGGGTCATTTTGACGGTCGGCATCAAGCGTAACCACGACGCGGCCGCGGGCCTGATCAAATCCGGCCGCAAAAGCGGCTGTCTGCCCAAAGTTACGCCGAAACCGGATGCCTATTACCCGGGGGTTATCCCGATGCATCGCTCGAATCACATCAAAACTACCGTCTTGACTACCATCGTCCACAAAAAGAATTTCATAGTCCAGCCCTCGGTTATCAAGAGCAGTTACTATTTCTTGAACCAGCGGCCGCAAATTTTCGACTTCGTTATAGACGGGGATGACCAGGGTTAAATCCTTCTGCATAAGCAGGGATTCTATCACGGCACAAGGGTGGAGCAAGGAAGGAGCAACGTACATCAGGGCTTTTCCAAAGTCAACGAGTACAGCGTTACACAACTCCTTAACAGGGTTAGCCGGAAGACCCATCTCCCTAACCCCCTTCCCGGCGGGAAGGGGGAAATACCAGGAGTGCCGGTTTTGGGCGCCGGCCTCAAAACCCCCGCCCCCTGGGGCGGGGTTAGGTGGGGAAAATACCCAACACGATGGCACAGCGCTAAAAAATCGGACTTTGGAAAAGCCGTGCAGCGTACATGGGCCATGAATGAAGGCTAGCCCAACTCAAAATTTGGAACTCTCCCCCTCCCATCACTTATCCCGCCCGACGGTGTTACAATAAGCAGTGAGGAATGCGTATGACTGTTTCGGTTATCATGACGGTAAAAAATGAAGGGGATGGGTTGCGGCCGCTACTGGATTCTCTCCTGGACCAAACCTTACCCCCGGATGAAGTCGTTGTTTGTGATGGGGGTTCAAGCGATAACACGTTGGCGGTTCTGGCGGAATATCAGCCCTGGCTACCCCTAAAAGTGATTCAAGTCCCTGGGAGCAACATCAGCCAGGGGCGGAATGCGGCCATCGCGGCCGCGAGCCACCCCATCATTGCGACCACTGACGCAGGTGTCATTCTTTCCCCCGGCTGGTTAGAAGAAATCACCCACCCCTTGCGCCACAATCAGGCCCAGGTCGTTAGTGGCTGGTTCGAGCCAGACCCTTACACCGATTTTGAGGTTGTTATGGGGGCTACGGTTCTGCCAGAGCGCGGCGATATAAACCCCCAAACTTTTCTGCCTTCTAGCCGCTCCGTGGCTTTTCTCAAATCCGCCTGGGCTGCCGTAGGGGGTTACCCGGAGTGGCTGGATTACAGCGAAGACCTGATTTTTGATCTGCAACTCCAACAACAGTTTGGCCCTTTCCCCTTTACGCCTCGGGCCGTGGTTTATTTTCGTCCCCGCCATAGCTTGCGCGACTTTTTCTGGCAGTATTATCGTTATGCCCGCGGTGATGGCAAAGCAAACCTCTGGCCCAAACGCCATGCCATTCGCTACGGCACCTACCTGCTCGCCTTACCCCTCATCGGACGGCAAATCTGGCGCGGCCGCTGGTCCGGCTGGATCCTCTTTCTGGCCGGTTTACTGGCTTACTGCTTAAAACCAGCCCGACGCCTCTGGCCAGCCACCTCTGGTTGGCGTCCCCCCTCACGGCTCCGCGCCTTCGCCTTCATCCCCATCATCCGGCTCGTCGGTGATGTCGCCAAAATGCTCGGCTACCCAGTTGGCCTTGTGTGGCGCGTCAAAAATCCTCGCTAACAACCACTTTCTTTTAGAGACAGTACAGCAACAGCATGGCGGTGCGGTCAAAAGACCAGCCACAGCCACTATCTGGGCATCTATAAATTGACATACACCCTTCACCCTTAAGCAGAAATGTAATTGCTTTTCCTGTGTAAATACCTTATAGTACCAGGGTTCCTAGTACCACAGTTCTCTTTTTTCTTCGCCACAATTTTTTGTCACCACCCCTTCTTACCATTAACAACTTGCTTAAGGTGGTTTGTTTGTATTGCCAGGAGCATTGCAATGCGTCACCTATCCTATTTTCCCCGCACAAAGATCGTGTTTGTTTTGTTTTTGCTGTGTTTGTTAAGTTTATGGCGGCAACAACCTTCCCAGGCCGACCCCATTCTTCCTCCTATTGCTGTTGTCGTAAATGATGCCGCTCCTTCCCCTTATGGGCGATATTTAGGCGAGATTTTACGGGCTGAAGGGTTAAATGAATTTACCTTCATCAACCTGAGCACGGCCACGCTGGCTGAACTGAACCAATATCGCCTGGTCATTCTTGCCGAAACACCTCTAACCAGCACCCAGGCCGCCATGTTCACCAATTTTGTCGGCGGGGGTGGGCGGCTCATGGCTATGCGCCCGGACGCCCAGATTGCCGGGTTGTTTGGGCTGGCCTCGTCCGCCGGAACCCAGACGGATGGTTATGTGCGCTTTGAGACCGCGGCCGCAACCCCCCATCAAGGCATCTTCCGGGCGTCCGGTGTGGCGGGTTCCTTTGATCAACACGAAGCTTACGTGCCCAACGTGATCAAAGATGTAGCGACCGCGGCCGCGCCCTGTCCCGGCATTCCCCTCGGCGCAACCTGTTACCGCATGTGGTACGAAGGCGTCAACACCGCAACCGGCTACCTCTTCCGCATCGGCTACGCCACCTCACCCGATGGCTTAAACTGGACTCGCATCCCTGGCAATGGGGGCGACGGTTCCAATTTGGGCCGGGGCAACGGCTTTGATGCCAACGCCGTGGGTATCGCCAACGTGATGAAAGATGGCGACCTGTTCCGCATGTGGTACGAGGCCAAAAGTTTCAGCGACGACTACACCATCGGCCATGTTGTTTCTACGGATGGCATCAACTGGGTGCGCCCCAACCCCAACGAACAGGTGTATGACGCCAACGACGATCCTTCCACCTTCAACCCGGATGATGTGTGGAGCCATTGGGTCATCAAAGACGATGCCCAGTACAAAATCTGGTACACCACCAGCACCCGCTCCGGCACCCCTTCCAATTCGCAGCGGTTTGGGTATGCCGCGATGACGCCCGGCAACCCCATGGCCATCTCCCGGCAGACCGGAGCCAATGTCACTGTCACCTTCACCACCGCTCAGGCCATTCCCGGTGCCGGGTTTATCATGCTCACCTTCCCCCCGGAACTGGCTCTGGCCGATATAACACCGGTGGGGCTGAGTGGCTTTGCGGCGGGGGCCACGTTGGAAGAGGATGATCATGCGGTGAGTGACTACGCGGCCGCGAACAACACCCGTGGTGCCCTGCTCATCCGCCTCACCAACAACGAACCCGCCGGAGTCAAACAAGTCACCTTTACCCTCGCCGATCCCCTCACCAGCCCCACCGACTTGCTGGTTCAGACCTTCGATACGCGTGAAGTGCTGGAATACGGCCAGATCGATCTGTTTACGGGCACTGCTTTCACCGCACCAGAAACCAACCTGATTCCCAACCGCCAGCCCTGGAACCATGTCAGCGGCAGTTGTAATGCGTCCTTACAAGGAGCGGTTTTTGGCCTGGTGGGAACCGGCTGTGGGGGCACGGGAACCACGTTTGATACGACCGAGATTTTCAGCCCGGTGGTGATCAAAGATGTAGCGTCCGCGGCCGCGCCCTGTCCCGGCATCCCCAATGGCAACACCTGTTATCGCCTGTGGTACGTCGGCACAACCGCCCAATGGGGCACACCGCGTATTGGCTACGCTGTTTCGCCGGATGGTCGCACCTGGACACGGGTGCCCGGTCTGGAAACGGGTGGCAGCGTCCTCGACGAAGGGCCATCCGGGAGCTTTGATGATTCCGGCGTCACCTACATGTCGGTGATGAAAGATGGCAACACCTTCAAGATGTGGTACTCCGGCTACGATGGCCCGGCGGATAGCAGCCTGCTGGCGGGTATCGGTTATGCCACTTCCACCGATGGGCGCGTCTGGACACGCGTCACTGGCTCGGCCAATGGCGGCATCTTAAACCCGGCGGCTGGCCTCACCACCCAAACCTTACAAATTCATGGCCCCAGCAGCCGCTACACCCTGGCCCCCGGAGCGGTCACCCTGGCAACTTTGTACAGCAACGCCACCACAGCCACACCCTACCCCGCCGTTGTTAGCCCGGTCAGCGGACAAACGGTTGCCTTCACCTATGATTTGGCCCGCAATGTGGTTTACACGCGCCAGGGCAACCCGGCCAATGGGGATGTGGATGTAGATGGTGATGGTGTCTTACGCACCATTGACATGTTCCAGGGGAGCGGCGGGACGACCTGGGTAGACCGGGATCGCATCCCTGTGCCTCAGGCGGATGAACAGCAGCGGCTCTTGGCCCGATTGGTCAAAATGATGTTGACCGATCCTGTGCCCCAGCTATGGTATTTCCCGGATCAGGCCAAAACGATGCTTGTCCTCACCGGCGACGCCCACGCCAATCCCAGTTCCGCTTATACCACCCTGATCAACAGTGTCAATGGATATGGGGGCAACATCACCATCTACATTTCCATTGGCAACGCCGTCTCCAACGCGTTTATGCAGGCGGCACGAGGCCAGGGGCATGAGTTTGGCCTTCACCCCTACTGGAACCGGCCTGATAACTATCCACCCTATAACATCACCAACTTGAATGAAGGGTATACCGCCACCAAACTATTCTGGACAACAGCCGGTTACAGCAGTACCTGGTCGCGCACGGTACGGCATCATCAGGTGCATTGGCGCGGCTGGACAGATGCAGCCCAAACAGCGGTGAATCATGGCCTGGTGCTGGATACGAACTTTTATCATTGGGGGGCCTGGATCAAAAAGCCGGATAATACCTGGCCGCAGGGGTATATCACCGGCAGCGGCCAACCGATGAAGTTTATGACAGCCAACGGCACGATTTTGCCCTATTACCAGCAGTTGACTCAACTGGTAGATGAGCAATATTTTGCTTCGGCGGGAGGGGCGCAGGCATTAAGCGCGTCTCAGGCGATTGCGGTCTCGCAACAATTGTTGAATGCCAGCCTGAACGGGGATTATGCCGCCATCATGACCCAGTTCCATGTGGATTATTATGGTTTTGGTGATCCACAGGTGTGGGCGGAAGGGACGATGGCTTATGCCCAAAACAATGGCATTCCCATCTGGAACGCGGATCGTTGGCTGCGCTTTACGGAAACGCGCCATGATGCCAATTACAGTAATGTGGCCTGGAACCCGGCAACGCGGGTATTGACGTTTGATCTGGCCGCGGCCGCAACCCCCGGCATCAACCTCACCACCCTTCTGCCCCTCACCCACGCCGGAAATGCACTGCAAAGTGTCACCGTAGATGGCGCACCGGTTTCCTTCACCGTGCAAACCATCAAAGGCAGTCAGGTCGCTTTTGTGAGCGTGCCTGCTGGGAATCACAGCTTCGCGGCCGCGTATCAGGTCTTGCCACCCAGCCCGACCCCCACGGCTGGCCCCTCACCCACCGCCACACCGACCAGCCCCGCGGCCGCAACCAATACGCCCAATCCTTCGGCTACACCTACCGCCACCAATACGGCTGGCCCCTCGGCTACCCCCACCAACACCGCCACCATTGGCCCTTCACCGACACCCAGCAATACCCCCACCCAAACGCCCGTACCTACCGCCACGTTTACGCCGGTTCCGGGCAGCCAGAACGCGCTGCAATTTGATGGCTCTAACGACGAGGCTCGTGGTGCCCAGATTCCGGGTACGAACAGCACACAGACGATTGAGTTGTGGGTGCGGCCGCAGGTCAGCAACCAAAACAGTCTGATGGCCCTGACGACAAACGATGTGGCGGGTTGGTCGTTGGAGTTGAACAATGGGCTGGCGACGTTGTGGGTGGTGGATACGGGTGGCACGTGGCGGTTTGCCCGCAACAGCAACGTGCCGCTGACCGCCGGGAACTGGTATCATGTCGCGGCCACGTACAATGCCAGTAATCAGAGTGCGACGGTGTATGTGAATGGGAATCAGGGCGCGGCCGCGAACGTCGGTGTCATGTCGCAAGGGCCGTGGTTCCGCCTGGGCGGTCTGGCCGGTTACGGCTTCTTCAACGGCCAACTCGATGAAATCCGCCTCTCCAACAGCTTGCGTTACAGCACCAGTTTCACGCCCCCAACCGCCGCTTTTAACCCTGATGCCAACACCCTGGCCTTGTATCACCTGGATCAATCCGCCACCCAGACCGCTTTGGATTCATCCGGCAACAACCGCCACCTGACGCTGGGCACGACCGCCAACAGCGATACCGCCGATCCCGTGTGGGTAGCCTCGACCGTGCCATTGACACCGCCCACACCAACCCCGACCCACACCCCATCCGGGCCAACGGCTACTTCTACGCCCACCGCCACACCCACCAACACCGCAACACCTACGCCTACCCTAACGGCGACACCTACCTTCACGCTCACCCCCACCCCAACCAACACCACAACACCTACGGCTACGCCAACAGCCACGCCAACGGATACACCTGCTCCACCAACGGCAACCTTCACGCCCACCGCCACCCCAACGGACACACCACGGCTACGCCAACAGCACACCAACGGATACCCTGCACCACCAACGGCTACCTTCACGCCCACCGCCACCCCAACGGACACGGCAACACCTACGGCTACGCCAACAGCCACGCCAACGGATACACCTGCTCCACCAACACCCACCTTCACGCCCACCGCTACCCCAACGGACACGGCAACACCTACGGCTACGCCAACAGCCACACCAACGGATACACCTGCTCCACCAACAGCTACCTTCACGCCCACCGCCACACCCACCAACACGGCAACACCTACGGCTACCCCCACCGCCACGCCAACGAACACACCAGCCCCGCCAACGGCCACCCTGACCCCTACCCCAACAACGGTGCCTTCGTTCGGTTACAGCTTGCAGTTTGACGGCGGAGATGATCGGGTAACGGGTGTGGATGTGCCCCTTTCTACCCAGTTCACCTATGAAGCGTGGGTCAAACGCACGGGCGATAACAACCAGTATCAAACCTTCATGTCTGATGCGAACAGCAGTTACGGGCAGGCAATGTTTACGCTGTATGTGGACGGCGGTAATGTGGACTGTGCCGGGGCAACGGATCAGTTTTCGTATTATCAGGCGGCCGCGGGTTTGACAGTTTGTTCTGGGGTGACGGCCACCTTGAACACCTGGTATCACGTCGCCGTCAGCCGGGACGCGGCCGCGACATTCCGCTTCTTTGTAAATGGGGTGTTACGCGCTACGGTGACGAACGCGGCCGCGCCCACAAACTCCACCGGTGTGCTGGCATTAGGTCGGGCCGGAGCCTTCAATGGCGAATACTTTGCCGGTCGCATAGACGAAGTGCGTATCTCCAACATTGCTGTCTATACCACCAGCTTCACCCCACCCACCACCCCCTTAACCGCCGGAACCAACACGGTGCTTCTCTACCATCTGGATACCGGAACCGGCCAGACCGTAACGGATAGCTCCGTGAATAACCGGCATGGGGTTTTAGGAACGGATGGCGCGGTGCAAACGACCGACCCCGGCTGGGTTTTGGACAGTCCGGTGGCGTTACCCAATTAATAAGCCCTTATGCACAACCTGCATCGGCTAATAAAAAGGCGAGATTTCGATCTCGCCTTTTTTATTTACTCGACTCTGGCGAAAATTTGGACCGCCTCTGGAAATCTCTCAGTCTCTCAGTCTCCAGAGGTCAGCATAAGAAACGCCAACGTCAAGTGATTTACAGGACTTACACACTGTGGCCGGTCCCCCGACCGTGCCACCCCTGTTATTTGCAGACAATTCCTCATTTATTGAACTTCAGGGTCACTTTTCTGACCGGTGTAATTTTTGCTGTAAGGAGACTTTGTTATAGTACTACGGTTTGGTATAGCACTCTCGCCGTCGTTGCACGTTATTCCATACAAACAAATTATTAACCCCAAAAACTAACCAACATGCGATTAGATTTATTACTTGTTGCGAATAGTGTTCACTTGCCTGCCAAAGGAGCTTTCAATGTCCCGCTCTACACTATTTTCTGGAAGAAAAATTCTGTTCATGATTCTTCTTCTGAGCCTGTTCAGTTTTTTGACTCGTCAGTCTACTCAAGCCAATCCCACCCTGCCGCCCATCGCTGTTGTCGTTAATGATGCCGCGCCTTCTCCTTTTGGCCGTTATCTGGGGGAAATTTTGCGGGCAGAAGGGCTAAACGCCTACGATTTCCTCAACCTCAGCACCGCGACTCTGGCCGAATTGAACCAGTATCAACTGGTGATTCTGGCTCAGACGCCCCTGACAAGTGGCCAGGCTACCCTGTTTACTAATTTTGTGAACGGCGGCGGCCGCTTAATGGCGATGCGGCCGGACAACCAGATTGCGGGGTTATTTGGTCTGGCTGGCTCGGCCGGGGTGCAGAGTAATGGGTATGTGCGCTTTCAGAGCGCGGCCGCACTCAACGGTTCTCTCCCTGCCGCCGGGCTTACCACCCAAACCCTACAAATCCACGGCGACACCGACCGTTACAACCTCGCCCCCGGAGCCGTTACCCTGGCCTCGTTGTACAGCAACGCCAACACCGCCACCGCCTACCCGGCGGTCGTCAGCAGTTCCACCGGGCAGGCGGTCGCCTTCACCTACGACCTGGCCCGCAACATTATTTACACGCGCCAGGGCAACCCGGCCAATGGGGATGTGGATGTAGATGGAGATGGCGTTTTACGCACCATTGACCTGTTCCAGAGCAGCGGCGGCACACCCTGGGTAGACCGGGATCGCATCCCTGTGCCCCAGGCGGATGAGCAGCAACGCCTTTTTGCCCGACTGGTCAAGGCGATGCTGAACCAGCCTATGCCGCAACTGTGGTACTTCCCTGGTCAGGCCAAAACGATGCTCATCCTGACGGGTGATGCCCACGCCAACCCGGTGGGCACGTATCAGAACGTGATCAACAGCGTAGACAGTTACGGCGGCGACATCACCATCTACATCTCCATCGGCAACCCCGTTTCTAATGCGTTCATACAAAGTGCGCGCGGACTGGGGCATGAATTTGGTCTGCATCCGTACTGGTATCGCCCTGATAGCTATCAGCCCTACAATGTCACCAATTTGAGCGAAGGGTACACGGCCATCAAGACCTTCTGGAACACGATGGGGTACAGCAGCACATGGTCGCGTACGGTGCGGCATCATCAGGTGCATTGGCGGGGGTGGACGGACGCGGCCGCGACCGCCGTCGCCAACGGCATGGCTATGGATACCAACTTCTACCACTGGGGGGCCTGGCTCCGCAAGCCAGACAACAGTTGGCCGCATGGTTACATCACCGGTAGTGGTCAGCCCATGAAATTCATCTCGGCCAATGGCACCATCCTGCCCTATTACCAGCAGTTGACCCAACTGGTGGACGAACAATTTTTTGCCTCGGCAGGGGGCGTAGAAGCGTTGAGTGCATCTCAGGCGGTTGCTGTCTCGCAACAACTGATGGCCGCCAGCCAGAACGGGGATTACGCGGCCATCATGACCCAGTTCCACATTGATTATTATGGTTTTGGCGACCCGCAGGTGTGGGCCGAAGGCACAATGGCGTATGCCCAGAGCAACGGCATTCCCATTTGGAACGCGGATCGCTGGTTGACCTTCACGGAAACCCGGCACGACGCCAATTACAGCAACATTGCCTGGGATAATGGCACAGGCGTCTTAACGTTTGATCTGGCCGCGGCCGCGCCCGTCGGCCACAACCTCACCACCATTCTGCCGCTCACCTATGGCGGCCGCACCCTACAATCTGTTACCGTGGACAACAACCCGGTTTCCTTCTCTGTGCAGACGATTAAAGGAACACAAGTGGCGTTTGTGAACGCGGCCGCGGGCAATCACAGCTTCCGCGCCACCTACCAGACCATCGCCACCCCCACCGCCGGGCCATCCCCGACACCCACCAACACCCCCACCAACACCGCCACCCCCACACCCAGCAACACCCCTACGGTTGGCCCTTCCCCGACGCCCACCAACACGGCCACCCACACACCCACCCCTGGCCCCACCAACACCCCCAACCCCAGCGGCTTCCCTTCGACCAACGTTCTGGACAACTTCAACCGGGCGAATGGCGTTCTGGGTAGCAATTGGAACGGCACGACCGGCGGCTACGCGATTGCCAGCAACCGGCTGGATGTGGGCAGCGGCAGTGATGTGTACTGGTCGGCCAGTTCGTTTGGGGCGGAGCAGGAAGTTTTTGTTACTCTGAGCAACATTGACGCGGCCGCGACCGAGATTGACCTGCTCCTCAAAGGCCAAAGTGCCACCAACTGGGGTAACGGTATCCTGGAAGTGTGGTACGATGCCGCCAACCATCGCGCTCAGGTGTGGAGCTATGCGCCCAGCCAGGGTTGGAGCCAACGCGGCGCCGATATCCCCGTTACCCTGGTCAATGGTGATCAGTTTGGGGCTAAAGCCACAGCCACCGGGCAGGTTTCCGTCTATCACAATGGCAATCTGATGGGCACGCGGGATGTCTCCGCCTGGCCGTTTGCCACTGGTGGTGGGTACATCGGTCTTTGGTTTGTGGATGCCAGCAACAGCCTGCTCGATGATTTTGGGGGTGGCAACGTGGGCACATTAGCAACCGCCACACCGACCAATACCCCCTTGCCACCCACGGCCACACCCACCGCCAGTAACACCCCACTCCCGCCAACGCCCACCGCCACGGCGACAGTGGGGCCATCCCCCACCCCCTCGCACACACCCACCGCCACCCCGACGTTTACGGAAACACCTGTACCGACGGCCACCTTCACCCCCACAAATACGCCGCTACCGACCAACACCCCGGTTCCGGCTTCCCTTACCCACACCACCGTGGCTGATTTTGGGGCCAGTTGTGCCGTGTTGGGTACGACGCAGGTGACGGATAGGGGGGATGGGGCGGTTTCGCTCGCGGCCGCGTTCTCAGACACCTTCACCAGTTCCAGCCTCGACCCGTTCCTCTGGTCAGCCGGGACATGGGTCGGTGGGGCGTACAACCCCACCCTGAACAACAGCCTGCTCACCATCGGCGCAGGGGATGGGGCGTGGGTGCGCTCCCAAACCGTTTACACCCATGCCATCCTGGAAACCACTGCCGAATTTGGCAACGGCGCCTGGCAGCACATCGGTTTTGCCAGCGATGGTTTCATCGGCAACCGTTACTTCATCTTCAGCACCATCACCGGAGATGGCAACCTGTACGCCCGCGTCAACAACAATGGCAGTGAACAATCGCTAAACCTGGGGCCAATTCCGACCGGCCCGCATCGCTATCGCATCGAATGGTCAGCCGTAGATGGGACAACCGACCGGGTCATCTTTTACCGGGATGGCCTGCTGCAGGCCCAGTTTGATGTTACCAGTGCCGGGGCGACGAATTTGTACCTGTACCTGAGCAACAACGGCGCGGCCGCGCTCTCCGTAGATTCCGCCGCTGTGTTCCCACCCTACCAGGCCAATGGTTCTTACACCAGTTGCGTGGTAGATGCGGGGGCAGGCTACACCTGGCAGTCCATCAGTTGGCTGGCCGATCAACCGGCCAACACCGGCCTGATCGCCGAAACACGTACCTCGGCGGATGGGGTGAACTGGAGTGAGTGGGCGGCCGCGGCAACCAGCACCGGCAGTACCATCGCTCCCGTCGGGCAGTTCCTGCAATATCGCTTCACCCTCAGCTCGTTGGATGGGCTAAACAGTCCCTTGCTCCACAGCGTTAGCCTGGGCCGGGTCAATGGCACGGCTCCCACCGCCACGAACACACCCATCCCACCCACGGCGACCGCCACCTACACCCCGGAACCACCCACCGCCACGAATACACCGGAACTACCCACAGCCACCCCAACGAACACCCCAGTTCCGCCCACCGCCACACCTACCAATACGTCGGTTCCGCCCACCCCGACCCCTACCAATACACCTATCCCACCAACCCCCACAGCCACGACAGCACCCACGCTGATCTACGCCAGCTCTACCACCAACGGCACAGCCGGGGGTGTCGCTTTTGATGATGAAGATATTCTCATTTACAACCTCACCACCGCCACCTGGAGCCTGTTCTTTGACGGGTCGGATGTAGGGTTGACGGCAGTAGACATAGACGCCTTTGAACTGATGCCCAACGGCACGCTCTTGTTTAGTGTAGATGCCGCTGTTACTCTGGCAACCGTGGGCGCCATTACCGATGCCGACATCATCGCCTTTACCCCCACCTCAACCGGGACCACCACCGCCGGGACGTTTAGCTGGTACTTCGATGGCTCGGATGTGGGACTGACCACGACAGGAGAAGATATCGATGCGCTGGATATTTTGAGTGATGGGCGCATCGTTATCAGTACCCTGGATGCGGTTTCTGTGACCGGGGTCTCGGCGGTGGACGAGGATTTACTGGTTTTCACGCCGATCACCTTGGGCGCAACCACCACGGGAACCTGGGCCTGGTATTTTGATGGCTCAGACGTAGGTCTTTCAACCAATGCCAATGAGGATGTGAACGGGGTTTGGGTTTCCGGCACCGGTCAGGTGTATCTAAGTACACTGGGAGCGTTTGCGGTGACGGGGGCAAGTGGCGATGGGGCAGATATTTTCATCTGCACCCCTGGCACACTGGGCAGTACCACCACCTGCACCTTCTCCCCGTACTGGGATGGCTCACTGTACGGTTTTGCCGGGGAAGTGTTAGATGGGTTTACGATTGTGCAACCTTAGCCAGTGGGTTGTTTGTTGGGGAGAAAAAGGCGAGACGCACGTCTCGCCTTTTTTGTTAGTTGAGGGGAAGCAGGCGTTTTTAACTTTCTATCTGACGCCCACTTTTTCTGCGTTTTTAGCTTCCGCAAGTGGCTTATCTCTTCGGCGTCAGGCGGGGGGGGGGGGGGGGGGTTCACATTGACTTTTTCGGGGAAGCGACGCCAGGATCATGTCAATCCACTTTTCGCCAAGTTCCATGACCTTTTCGGGTGTTAGTTCGCTATTCATCTCATACGCTCCTTTGTACCAGATTTGCCGCAACCCCATCAGGAACATTTCCTACGCTCATATCTTGGCTTGCATGTTGTACAAATTGGCATAAGTTCCGTTTAGAACGATTAGCTCGTCATGTGTGCCCTGTTCCCCAATGCCGTTATCCGTTAAGACCACAATCCGTTGGGCGTTGCGGATGGTAGACAGGCGATGGGCGATGACAAGGGTGGTGCGATTGTTGCTTAACTTCTCCAGTGACTCTTTGACCGCCTTTTCGCTCTCATTGTCCAGGGCACTTGTGGCTTCATCAAAAATGAGGATGGGGGGGTCTTTCAGGAAAACGCGGGCGATGCTCAACCGCTGTTTTTGCCCGCCGGAGAGTTTGACGCCCCGTTGCCCAATGTCGGTGTCGTACCCCTGGGGCAGGGCCATAATAAAATCGTGGGCGTTGGCTTTGTGCGCGGCCGCGATAATCTCCTCTCGACTGGCATCCAACTTCCCATACCGGATATTGTCGGCCACTGTCCCGGCAAACAGATAGACATCCTGCTGGACAATGCCGATGTGCCTTCTTAACGAATGCAAACGAATACCCCGGATGTCCCGCCCATCGAGCCGTATTTCCCCCGTGTTTACTTCATAAAAACGGGGTATCAAAGAACACAGCGTTGTTTTACCGACGCCCGAAAATCCCACCAGGGCGATATATTCACCCGCTTGTATCTCCAGCGAGATGTTCCTCAGCACATCATTATGCCCTTCTTTGTACTTGAAACTGACGCCTCTAAATTCCACATGCCCCTGGGCCTGGGTGAGTTCAGTGGCTCCAGGTGTATCTTCAATATCTGGCTCCACCTCTAAAATTTCCATAAATCGTTCAAATCCCGTCATGCCTTCCTGATACAGCCTGGTAAAGTTACCAAATCGTTGGATCGGTTCAATGAGGATGCCAATGTACAACAAAAAGGTCAGCAAATCGGCCAGGTCCAGGGAACCGTTGACAATGCTGACGCCGCCAAAGATGACCACGGCAATGGTCATGATCTGGGTGAAGGCGATCAACCCTTCATAAAAATAGGCCTCACTTTTATGCCCATCTCTGCGGCTGTCCACAAACCGATTGTTTTCGGTGGCAAACTTCTTCGTTTCGATCTCTTCGTTGGTAAATGACTTAACCACCCGGATGCCCGCAAGCGTATCTTCCACCTGGGCGTTGATATCGCCGATTCTGTCCTTGCTTCTTCTCAAGGCGAGTTTCATCTTTTTGTTAAAGTGAAACGCATAAACCGCCATGATGGGCAAAAAAAGCAGGGTGATGACGGTAAGCTGGGCGTTGATGTTGATCAAGATAATGAACGCACCGACAAAGTTTAAGAAGGAAATGGCAACATCTTCAGGGCCGTGATGATACAACTCGGACATGTCAAAGGAATCATTGGTGATGCGGGTCATGAGCTGGCCCGTTTTTTGTTCATCATAAAAAGCAAACGACAGCTTTTGATAATGGTCAAATAACTCGCGCCGCATATCACTTTCCATCATGGCCCCCATCATGTGCCCCTGATAGGAAACGAACATGTTGCACACCGTATGCACGAGCACCAGGGCCAGCATCACCACGCCCATGAGGTAGATTTGGTTGAGGGCGTCAGGTGTGTTGTCGGCCAACACATTTTTGGTGATGTAGCGGATGCACAAGGGGAGGAGCAGAGTCGTGGCTGAGACGATCAGCGCACAGGCCAGGTCGGCCAAAAGCAGACCTAGATAGGGCTTGTAGTAAGACAGGAATTTCTGGCGTCGGGAAGCTACCAATTTTTTATCCCATAGACAAAGGTTGTTGTTCGTTTGGGGCCATCGGGCACGATTAGCCCCGCAGTATAGTCAACAACGATGCCCACCGTC
>JADJUV010000145.1 GCA_016716885.1 Candidatus Trichofilum aggregatum
CAGTTAGGAATTTGTCAATAGCCTTCTTTATCTTTGCGGACCAAAGCCCTTTTCGTTTTTGCACTGGTAGACAGTGTACTTTTGCGCTAAACGCTTACGACCAAATAGATCGATTCCTTCCTGTTCGTCTCCTGATACTCCGTCAAAAGTTGACAATGCTCAATCTTTGCCTCAAGGCGAGCTAAACGTAGACAAAGTCTCTCAAAATCTTTCCAGTCCAATTTGTTCAAAAGGTAAAACCTGTCGTCGTGTGTGAACAGGCGGTTTTACACTGGCCGGAGTGTTTCTAGGTAAGTTGGGATAGATTGAAATACAATGTTACTCATTATTACATCCGAAAAACGCCGTAATTGGGCATACCGGGGCTGACAAAATCAACATTGTGCGCGACGGAAAGGCCAATGCTCAGTGCCCGACCGGGTGTCACGGGGGTCAATGATGCCATCATCCCACAGCCGAGCGGTGGCGTAATAGGGCGATGATTCCTCATCAATTTTCTGTTTGGTCATCATCTGCACCATGGCAATGCTGTTGCGATCCGGCTCCACGCCCCGTTTGCGGGCCTGCTCTTCCTGGATGATCGCCAATACCCCGGCGGCCTGTTCACCCCCATGACCGCCACCCGGCTATTGGGCCAACTCCACAAGAAGCGCGGGTCGTAGGCGCGGCCGCACATGGCATAATTCCCTGCCCCATACGAACCCCCCACAATCACCGTAAACTGGGGCACGGTCGAGGTAGACACCGCGTTGATCATCTTGGCCCCATGTTTGATAATCCCTTCCCGCTCCACCTTCGTGCCCACCATGAAGCCGGTGATATTCTGCAAATAAATGAGCGGCGTGCGCGACTGATTACACAGTTGGATGAACTGCGCCGCTTTGTTGGCCGATTCGGAGTACAAAATGCCGTTGTTGGCGATGATCCCCACCGGATAGCCGTCCAGATGAGCGTAACCGGTCAGCAACGTCGGGCCATAATCCCGTTTGAACTCGAAGAAGCGCGATCCATCCACCACGCGGGCGATGACCTCACGCATATCAAACGGGATGCGGTCGCTGGCAGGAATGACGCCCAACAGTTCATCCGGGTCGTAGGCCGGTTCTTCCGGGGTGACGCGGCGATGGGCCAATGCTTTCTGGATGTTCAGCCGCCCCACGATTTCCCGGCCCAACCGGATGGCGTCGGCGTCATCTTCGGCGATGAAGTCGGCCAGCCCAGAAATGGTGGCGTGCATCTCCGCCCCGCCTAATGTTTCGTCGTCCGTCTCTTCACTGATCGCCATCTTGACCAGCGGTGGCCCGCCCAGGTAGACGGTGGCTTTGTTCCGCACCAGCACGGCGTAATCGCTCATGCCCGGCACATACGCCCCGCCCGCCGTTGAGGAACCAAACACCAGGGCAATTTGGGGAATGCCCAGCGCGGACATACGGGCCTGATTGGCAAAACTGCGGCCGCCTTTGTCCGCAAATATCTCTGCCTGGTACAACAAATTGGCCCCCGCCGACTCCACCAGAGCCAGGCAGGGCAGGCGGTTCTCCTGGGCGATGGTCTGGCTACGCAGGGTTTTCGCCAGGGTCATGGGGTAAACGGCTCCCCCTTTGACGGTGGCATCGTTGACAAACACCATACATTCTGTGCCCTTCACGATACCAATGCCGGTAATCTGGGAGCCACCGGGGGATTCGCCGTTGTACATGCCCCAGGCCGCCAGGGGGGACAATTCCAAAAACGGCGAACCAGGATCGAGCAGGAGTTCCAGCCGTTCACGGGGGAGCAGTTTGCCCCGTTCGCGGAACTTCTGCACCCCTTTGTCGCCGCCACCGGCTCGTGCCTGTGCCTGTCGTTCTTCTAATTCGGCTACCAACCGGCTCATCGCCTGGCGGTTGCTCTGGTATTCGTCACTGCGGGGGTTGAGGAGAGAATGAATGAGAGTCATGGGAAGAGTCGAATAATTAATGGGTGAATTGGCGAATTGGTGAATTCGTTAATCATTCAACAATTCACCAATTCAACAATTAATTATTTTCAGGGTTGCTAATGATGGCCGTTTGGCACAACACGTAAACTGATCGTTCCTTTGGGCCGCCCCATGAGGTGCTGTTCTAGCTTTTGTTGCTCGGTAGGAGCCATTTTGCCGGGGGTGGGCAGGGTGGCGAAGCGGTTGAGCAGGAGCCGGTCAATGAGGAAGGCCATTGTTTCCACATCGAATTTGTCGCTTTGGAAGCGGTATTGTTCCGGGTCACGGTTGGCCTGGGCGATGGTGGCGCGGAAGGTGTCGTTTTCTGGCTCGATGTTGAGACGGTAGACACAGGTTCCCGTCCAGCTACGGTGGAAAGTTCAGCCAGCCATCGGCGAAGTAGAGGAACCATTTGTCGTCCATGTCGCGGGGAATGAATCCCTGCTGGATGGCGGCGAACTCGTCGGCGGTGTAGGTTCCGTCTACCTCAAGTTCGGCGTGTTGCTCAGGGAGTGGTTTGATTTGCCAGGAGTCAGCAGATGCAGGCATAGGATTTACGATTTACGATTTTCGATTGATGATTTTTGGTGGATGCCAGCCAGCCTGAACCCACTTTTGCGTGAATCAACGATGATTTCGTTGTTCATGTTCAGGGCAATAATCGTGACTCGGCCAGTGGCGGTGAGACCGAGAAGGCGAATTCTGGTGATGTCCCAGGCAAAATGATCAAACCAATTTTGTTGACGTGGGTGAAATAGGGGTGTCATTTGCCCAGTGAGCGGATCAACCATTGCGGTTAGGGCACCCTTGAACTCGTTACAGCGGTGACAGGCAAAACACAAATTATTAAAGCGGGTTTCGCCCCCTTTCTGGCGTGGCACGATATGTTCGACAACCATTGGTGAACCGGAGTTTCCCTGTGTTGTTTGACAATAAACACAACAATGGTCATCGGCATCGAGTAGCTGTTGCCGTAATTCAGCCTTGAGATAGGTACTCATGGAAAAAATCAGAGTTGATCGGAGGGGGGAAGGGTGTGACCACGCCAGCGCAGAAGCGCGGCCGCGTGCGCTTTCCTCAGCATGAGACGGTCGGCTCCAGTTCGCAAGGCCACCAATTCAGTACGTTCAGATTCGGTCAGTGTTCCTTCACTGTTTCTGTCCAGAAGCTCCTGATGCCGATCCATCTCCGTTTCGTCACGATGTAGCCGCACGACTCGCCATAAGGACTCATCATCCAACCGATCTAATGCCGCCAAATCCGCCTGGAACATGGCGGGCGATTCTTCCCAGTTGGGTGGACTCCCCACTTGTACGGCATGAAGCAAAACATCGGTCAAGGTTTGCCGGGTAGCCTGGGCCGTCTGTTGTAGACGCAGGTATAGGCTTTCAGGTAATGGTAAGACGACATTTTGGGTAGTCATAAGCAGATTCTCCAGATATGACGCCATTGTACCATAAAGGATGGGGCGGTTTCAGATACTCGTAACTTGAAACGTAATGCGTAATGCCTGATGTATACAACCTGGATCAAATGCATCACGCATCACAGGCCCTTTTGAATTTTCCTCTAATAGCGAAGCGGAATTTGTAGAATCTCCCGTGTTTCGCTGATGGAGGCGACTTCGGCACCGATGAGGCGGACGAGGGTGGCGGCTTTGGCGACGAGTTCGCCGTTGGATTGGGCCAGTTGGCCGGGTGAGAGGTACAGGTTGTCTTCTAAGCCGACACGAATGTTGCCACCGAGGGTGATCGCGGCCGCGACCAGCGCCCATTGTTCTAAACTAATGCCAATCACCTGCCAGTGTGAGCCAGCAGGCAGGGCGTCCACCTGTTGCACCAGCTCTTTCGTCGTGCCGGGAACCCCACCCAACACCCCCATGATGAGGCTGAACTGGTAGGGTGGTTTGAGAATGCCCATGTCCATCAGCGGCCGCGCATTGTGAATATGTCCCCGGTCAAAACATTCCATCTCCGGGCGCACCCCCGCCTCGTTCATCTTCTCCAGATAAAACTGAATGTCGCCAAACGGGTTCTGGAAGACAAAATCGTGGTAGAACTTTTTCTTTTTCTCGGAATAGATGGCGTAATTCATCGAACCCATGTTGAGCGCGGCCATATCCGGCTGGAGTTCCGGGATGTGGGCGATGCGCTCCTCGCGGCTGATGCCCACGGCTCCGGTGGAGTAGTTGATGAGGACATCGGGGCAACGTTGGCGCACTTCTTCACCGATGCGGCGGTAGGTGTCCACGTCATAGGCGGGCAAACCGCTGTCCTGGCGGGCGTGGATGTGCAGGATGCTGGCTCCCGCTTCGACGGCGCGGCGACCTTCTTCGGCGATTTCGGCCGGGGTGTACGGGATGGCGGGCGATTGTTGTCTCGTGGTGATGGCCCCGGTCAGGGCGGCGGAGATGATGACTTTGTTCATGGTGCTTTTACAGGGTAGGTCAAGAAATTAAACGGCTCACGGAGTTGCAGAGTTGCAGAGTTAGGCAAAGTTGGTGAACTGGTTATTCCCGGAATTATACGGGAAGGGGGGGAAACAAAAAAGCCAGTCTGGAACGGCTTGACTGGCTTTTTTGTGTATGGGGAGTTGTTTGGGAAAAGAGTCTCTCAGTCTCTCAGTCTCTTAGTCTCCTTTGGGGAGACTGAGAGAGATTAGCTCCAGCAGGGCAGGGGCAGTTGTGGCTGTATTGTTCGAGCTGGTGGCCCCAGGTGTGGAGCAGTGGGCCGACCCACCCGGCCAGTTTGCGGGCGATGAGGGGATGAGGCTGAGTTGTCGCGGCCGCGAACCGTCCTCTCTCTTCTGCTAATTGCCGTTGCTCGGCTAATCGGTCCAGTTCAACCAACGTGTGTTTGTCGTAAGGTAACATCAGAAGCTCCTTGAAGAAGGGGAACTCCTGGGAACTGAGGGGAACTCAGAGGAACTTAAAACAGCAGTTCCTACGAGTTCCCAGAGTTCCGATGAGTTCCTATGACTCGGCTGGCAAGAGGCTGGTGATGCGCTCACGCAGGCGAGTCAGTAACGTGTCCAGTTCGGTTAATTCGGCGTTGCTGAGGGCCGACCAGGGAGCGAAGAACAGGTCGTTGGTTTCGGCTTCGCTCTGTTCGCGCACCTGGCGACCCGCTTCGGTAATCGTGTAGCCATCGGAACCGGGAGCGGCCCAGCCTTTGGCGACCAGTTCGTTGTATGCGGCCGCGTAACCTTCTTCACCCCAACCACGAAACGGTAACTGCTCTGCCAGACCAGCCGGGGTGTTGCGTTCCCCACGCCAGAGGTAGGACAAGGCTTCCCAGGCTGGTCCACTTACATCCAGGGGCAGGAAGGTTGCCAGGTGGGCATCGTCACGGAAGGCGTTCATATCGTCTAGCCCTTCATCGAGACGGACGGCGGCGGATTCGCGGCCGCGATGCAGGTTGTGGCTTCGTTGCAAGGCCCATTTTGTATTTGGGTGTTCCGCTTTCAGGCTGGCATCCGACAGACGAGTGACCAATTCGTTCAGGCGCGTCATCTCCTCAGCAGACAACAACTCAATCTCAGCCAACGTTTCGACAAAGAGGGTATCCACGGTGATGAGGGCGTGACGACCTTTCTCCGTCATCGCATACTCACCTGGCTTGTCGGTTGCGGCCATCATGCCTTCTTCAACCAGATTTGCCAGCCGTTCATCATAGACAGCCGGGCTGGTATAAGGGAACTGCTGGCGAATTTTGGCCGTGGAAATCGTGCCCGGTTCCAGCGAAAGAGCCGTCCACAGGGTGAAGAAGTAGCCTGGTTTGTTGAGGCCATACTCGTTAAAGGCTGGCCCGGTTTGTGGCTGATGGAGCGGCGCGGCCGCGGCCATCGCCCCATTCATCTTCTGCCACAAGCCTCGTTTAAACTGCAAACGTAAATCATCTTTTATGGTAGTCATCAGGGTCATTGCCTCTTGTTGTTCGCTGGCGGAGAGAACCGACCAGCCCACGATGAAATGCTGATTGGTCTCATCTTCAGCCAGTTGACGGGCGGCCTGCCCGGCTTCGGTTACTTGATAAACATCACCTTCCAGGGCGATCCAGCCCCGTTCACACAGCTCATTCAGATAAGGGGATGGGTTTGTTACCCCATCGTTGGCGGTTCGTTCGGCCAATTGGGCCAGAGTTTGCGGGCCATGTTGGTGCAATAGGGTGAAATTGCGCCAGGCGAACCCAGTGATGCCTTGCGGCCGCCACGCCGCTTCCTGGGCATCGTAGTGAAAGTGCATCAGGTCAGTGCTGTATTGATCCAGCCGCACGGGGGCCGGATGGTCGGGGCCGGGATCACTCCAGCGGCTACTGGCAAACGCTTCTTTGGGCAGGGGGAACGCGGCCGCGGCCGTGCCTTTTACCACTTTGCCCAACAAATCGGCTAACCGGGCCATCTCCACCGGTTTACCCGGTTGCAATTGGCCTAGACTGCCCTGCGCGGCCGCGAAAAACCCTTCAATGGCCTGCTGCCCCTGTTCCGTCAGGCGATATTGTCCATTGCCGTTGCGTACATGCCCTTTTTCCATCAGGGTATTCAGTTGGGTACGATTGCGCTCTTCCGATAGATAAACATTGAAATTAACGATGTCATTCAGCGTCGCCCCTTCTGGCTGACGCATCCGTAGATAAAGAAGCCAATACCAGCCACCCGCAAAATCGACCGCTTCGCCGTGTGCCTGTACGGCGGGCTGATAAAGTGGGGTGAACGCTCCAGAAAGTTCTTGCAACCGGGTATATACGGTTTCGCTGTTCATGCCATTCTCCTTGAGGGGGGAAACTGAGAGACTGAGAGACTAAGAGACTGGTTAATCTCTCAGTCTCTCAGTCTCTCAATCTCCTAATCTCTTAGTCTCCTAACAAATACTGTTCAATCGCCTGCACCGTCTCATCCACCCGCAGCCGGTTGAGACTATAACACTTTGATCCTTCTACGCGCCGTTCGTGCAGGTAGCCGGTGGCGGTGAGTTGGCGCACGTGGCGGGAGGTGGCGGGTTGGCTGATGTCTAACCGCACCTGGATGTCGGGGGCGCATAGCTCTCCGGAGTCTGCTATGAGCTTCAACATGCGCAAACGGGTGTCATCGGCCAGGGCATTGAGCCGCACCAGTAGCTCCGAGCGGCTCAGTTCGGCGGACGTGGCTTTTACTCCTTGTGGCAACCGCGCCCCAAAGAAGAGCCACAGGGTTTTGCGCCCCTGGTGGGGTGCCCCCAACTTGCCCAGGTATGGCCCTACATGAGCTGAGGGGACAAAGATCAACTGCTCAACTTTTTCTAACCAATGCTCCAGCCCTTCACCGGGTTCCTGCCCGGTTACCAGCCGCACTGCTTCGGCCAGAGTCACCTGGCTCAAATCTACCTGGCGGAAGGCGTTGACCGATTCCTGAAGCATCGGCTCGATCCGTGCCCATTCTTTGGATAACACCAGAGTCCACATGTCGCGCAGGTGGTTGACGATGATGCTTTGTAGCTGGGCCGGGTGGCTGAGCAGGTGATGGGCTTGGCGCTCGATGTCCTCGAAGATGTTGCCGGGTGGATAGGTGATGCGCAGGTAATCTATGAAATACTGCGCATCGGCCAGTAGTTCGGCCCTTTTGGGCGTGGGCAGCTCTTCGGGCAGGGAGATGGGTGGATGGTTCAGGTAGATGTCTAGAATTTTTTCTGACAGGGTAGCCGGATCACGGCGCGCCAGGGCGTTTACGTAGTCGAGGAAGCTGGTGTGACCCCCTTCGATGGGGAGGGCGTGGTAAAGACCGATGAATACCAGGCGATGGGTGCGGAGTTGTTCCGGGCTGAGTAACGCGGCCGCGTCCGTTACCCATGGCGGCGTGCCCGGCATCAGTTCGTTCTTGGTCAGGATGATCAAACTGTTGAGGGCGTTTAGGGCCGGTTCCAAAACGACGCTAACCGGTACGGTGGGGGTGGTGCGGATGAATTCTTCGGTGGGGGTTGGCATGATGGGTATTGTTCCTTGTGGGTTGAGTGGAGAGAGTCTGCGACATTTCTGCCGGTTAGTAATTCGGATAATTTGTATTATGCGATTAAGTGCATAATTAAGATTATGATAAACAAAAAAAGAGCGGAAGTCAACACCTTGTTTTGAGGAGACAACGTGAGAGGGAGTTGGAAAGAGGTTTTTGCCACGAATTTCACGAATTAAGACGAAGGGAAAAATAAAATTCGGGCATGGTTCAAAAGTCGTCACACGGTGCTTAATAGTATGTAGGGCGATTTGGTAAATCGCGTATTTCAAATGAGTTGAGCAATGAGTGCCTGGCACGGGGCAGACGAATTGTGTTAAGCCCAGGTTCGTCTGCCCCGTGCCAGGCACTGGATGAAGGTCAACCGAAATAAAACACACCCTTTGGTAAATCGCCTACTGGACGATTTGCCAAATCGTCCTACATATTTGAAGGGGCCAAGAGGCCCCGTTTGCGCCGTTATTTCAGGACTCATTGCGGAAATTCGTGGCTGATCTTCCGGCTCACTGGATAAGCACAATTCTCAATTTGAGACCGCGTAGGGGCGGGCAGGGGGCGTAGCGGGAAGCCTAACTCCTGTCTCGCCCTCTTGTGAGCCGCTGGTAAGAGGGCGAGCAGCGGAAGATCGTGGCTCGATTTATCCGCCGAACCGCATCGTCCGCCCGTTGGATGTCAAATTGAGAATTGCTGCTGGATAAGCTATAAACTTGCGGGGTGCTTCATTCAGGGGTTGACCGAAAACAGCCGATTGTCAGTGAGGCGACTGAACAGCACGGGCACACCCCAATCGGCCTGGTCATGAATTTGGGCGCGGGCTTCGTTGGCGGCCAGGTCTACCAGCCCATGCTTGAGCAAGCGGCGGTAAAATTGGCGGGCAAAAAGGCGGGCGGACGTCATCTGGATGGGGCCGTTCATAGCCAGAACGGCCTGCACCCCGGCTTCGGCCACGAGGCGAGGGGCCAGCGGCAAAAAACCGTCGGTGCGGCCGCTTTCGCAGGTTGTCAGGTTAACCAGCAAGGGGGGGGTCGCGGCCGCGCGCACGCATCCCAATAACCGCTCGGCCGTCACGAGATCCGTTTGGCCAGCCTCATTTTCCAGGTACAGAGTCACACCCTGTTGACCTACACCGCCATGACAGACGAAATGGATGATGTGATAACCCTGAATAATGGCCTCGCGGATGGCGTTCATGGTGGGTGGGTTGGCGGTGCCACTTTCGAGAACCGTGACTTCCAAACCGGGTAACTCTTGCCAAAGGCTCTTGTAATGGGTGCGCTCTTCGGTGGAGATGGGAGCCAGCTTGTAATGTTGGATGTTGGCGGGGGAAGCCAGAATAGCCAGTAAACGAATGGGACGATCCGCCAGGGGCCGCGGCCGCGAGAAATTCTGGGCCGCCACAAAGCGGGAAAACGGCGTGCGCGCATTACTGCCCAACCGGTCCCAGGTAGTTTGCCAGGGTTGGTACAGCCGCTCCCACCGGATGTCATGCAAATCAACCTCATCCAGCCACAAACGCACATGCAGGCGGTGACCTTCCGTTTCCAGCACGGAAACCGCTTGCCGATAGCTCGATTCCAACGCCCCGGCAAACAGCATTTTGCCCAGCACCTGACCGTATTGATGACTGTTTAGCTCATGTTTGATCAGATCAGGCCGATGTAAATGGAGCCATCCTTCCGTCATGACGCTACGATCCAACAGACGCATCTCTATAGGGAAAGCGGGTGACTCATCTGGGCGCAATACCCGGATTTCGACGGCTGAATCTACCGGTTGACTGGTAATGTTGAACTCTACTTGTCCGCCGCCCGCCTGGACCTCAGCGATGGTGCTGACATGGGCATCACCCAGCCAATCATTTTCCTGGAGCACAGAGACGAGAATGCTCAGGTTGCCAGCCTGCGTGGGCAGGAGTTGGAAGGAGTAGACCGGCGTGTCTTTACTGGGGTAGTAACGAATGGTGCGGGATTCCGGGCCATAGGACTGACAACCGGGACAACTAACCTGGAGCTTCAAGCGGATAAAATCCCCATCTTGGGGGGGCGAAACCACCACGTTACCCGAATGGATTTGGGTAAATGCGTTTTGATCAGGCAGGGGCGAATCGGGTTGGCGCAGGGCTACCGCCAGGCGGAACGGTTGGGCCACCACCACCGTTTTGGGGGCTGAGGCGTCAATCCGTAAGGCCAGGGGAGAACTAGCTGGAACCGGTTGCGCCGCAGGCGGCTCATCAGCCGGTGCGGGCGCGGTTATTACGGGTTGGGCGGGTAAACCATAATATTGGAAAAGTTCGGCGGGGGTTTCCAATTTGCCCGGAAACGGCGGCGGCAGCATCACGCCTTTTGTCTCACCTTCAGCGGATGGTTTGTTTTGGGTGAGAGGCACGACGGTGGTTTGAGTTTCGTGGCGATTCAGGAGGAAGGTTTGGCCGGTTTTCTGGTTGGCCTGCTCTGTTACAGCCACCATAACCGTTTCCCGGTAAAGGTGATTTTGCTTTTGCTCATCCAGGTATTCTACGGTGAAGCGCAGGGGAATGGCTTCGCCGGTTTGGGTGGGGGTAACAAATATCGTCTCTTGCACCTCGTCGTAATCACGCAACTGCTTAAAATGGCGGGTGGACATGAGTTTGCTCTGGGCAAAATGGTCCCCACTGGCGCGTACGGCAGGGAAAAGGGCTGGGCCGAAGCCTTCGTTGCGGATGTAGAGGGTGAGAGGGGTGCGTTGCCCTTTGAGCAGGGGGCGTTCGGGGACGACGGTGGTTTTGAGGATGGGTAGGCGGCGATGCCGGGCGACTTGTCGCCAGCAATCGGCGGCCCGTTCTCGTTGGTCGGTGGCTTCCAGGGCCAGGGCGGCTTTTTCCCAATGGATAGCCATCTCTTCCTCGCCCAGGGCGCGGGTTGAGGCGGTTTGGGCGTGGTTGAGGAAGGCTTCGGCGTAACGGTCTGGTTGGTCGAGTTTGTGCCAGAGCGCGGCCGCGTACTCCCAGGCTCCGGCTGCTTCATGCAAAATAGCCGCTCGTTCCCATTGGCTGAGTTTTTCCCAGGCGTAGGCGGCGTGCAGGGGATGGTCGAACATCTCCCGCACTTCGGCGATGCGGCGCACCTCGCCCCGTTCGGTTAATAAGGCAATGGCTTCTTGCCACAGGCCCCGGCGAATAAGGTCGTTTTCGTCCAGGGGCGGTTTGATGGCGGCTATTTGCCCGCGCCGGTTGACAGCGATAAGGGTTTGCTGGCCCAGGACGGGGGATTCTTCCAGGCGTGCCCCCATATCGGCGGATTGCCAGAGGAGTTCACCGGTCGCGGCCGCGAGGATGTGGATGAAATGATCGTGCCCGGCGACATAGACCCGCCCTTCGTGAACATGCGGCCGCGCGACCACACTTCGTGTCATGCGATAGCGCCAATCAACCCGACCATCTTCCAGAGACAGCGCGTAAAGGCCATCACGAGTGCCTACAAAGACCCGTTGACCGTCGGTGGTGGGGCCACTGAGTTCTTTGTCGGCTGGGCCAATGGCGACACGCCAACGTTCGCGCCCGGTTTGTACATCCAGGCAGGCGACCAGCCCACGGCTGAAAGCGGCGACCAGATAGTTGTCACTGAGGACGGGGGTACGATCTAACCAATGGGCGGTGTATGCCGAAGCGTCATACAGCCAGCGACGGTCTCCGTTTTTGCTCAGGGCCAGCAAGCGGGGGCTTTTGCCCGGTACGATGACCATGTCGGGGGTGACGAGGGGGGCTTCCCAGGAGACGTTGAGGTTGAGCGGAAAGCGCCGAATATCCTGGTCATCCAAGGGGTTGACATGCCAGAGGATGTTGGAATCGGCGCTGAACCAGAGATGATTGTTGTAGATGGCGAGCCGGGAGAAAATTTGTGCGCCACCGGGGGCTTGCCATTGCCATCGCTCTTGACCTTGGGCATCCCAGGCCATGAGGGTGGCCTGTCCCTGAAGAAAATCGCGGCTGTTGAGGGTGGTGTAGAGGGTGGGGATGTTGTGCTGGTGCGCGGCCGCGAGGTGATGCACAAAGGTGTGGTCAAACTGTTTTTGCCAGGACACCCGGCCATCATCAAGCGTGAAGGCTATCAGGCGAGCGGGATGCTCGTCCCGAGAAGTGACCCCAGAAGAGCTTGATTTTCCCAAAGCAATAAAGGCCCGGAAGGTGAACTATTAGCGGCGTACTGCCATAAGAATGGTTCGGGTTGTTTTTCTTTCATCATGTTTATACAGCCCTCACCCTAACCCTCTCCCCACAAGGGAGAGGGGACAGACGCCCTTTTCCCTCACAGGGAGAAGGGCTGGGGATGAGGGTGAATCGTTACCTTTCATCATGTTTCGGTCAAAATAGTAACACAGCGAAACCCTACATCATCATAACGAATGTCGGGGGCGTAGCTAAGGGTGGAGCTAAAACGAGCGGTTCCACTTACTTGTTTGGCATTGCTTTGGTAACTCCCGCCCCGCAATATCCGGCCAATGCGGCTGGTTTCACTCAGAACCCATTCGGCCACGTTGCCACTCATGTCTACACAGCCGTAAGGGCTGTCCCCTTTGGGCGAATATTGACCAACCGGCGTGGGGCCACTCTCCAGGTTGTTGAAGTTACAGTAATCCGGTGTGGGGGGGAAAATCCCCCCAAGGATAAGCCCAGCCTTCGGGGCCACGGGCCGCTTTTTCCCATTGTTCTTCTGAGGGCAACTGTTTGCCCGCCCAGGTCGCGTAGGCGTTGGCGTCGTGCCAACTAATTAACACGACGGGGTGTTGCTCTAGCCCTTTGGGGAAAGTGCGGTTGTTTCGATCCCAATTATGTTTCGCGGCCGCGTGACTATCATTATATGGTACAGGGTAAGTAGGATTCGCATCAATAAAACGTTTAAACTCGCGGTTGGTAACCACCGTTTTGTCTACCCAATATTCGGGCAGGGTAACTGTTTTGTTGTTGGGGGTGAAATAAAACTCCCCGGCCGGAATACGAACCATTTCTTTGTGATCGGCTTGCCATTGTAGACGATTTTCGCTGAGTAGATGATAAGGTTGGCGAACTTTGCGTGTTTGTTCTAACCAAATTTGGGGGTAGTTGAGTTCCGGGGCCAGTTGTCGCAATTTTTCACCCAGGAGAGCGGCCTGGAAATAATCTTGTTTGTCTATCGCCGTAACAAGCGCTTCGTAAAGCTGTAAGGTTTCCCGTAGCTGTTCATAGCGCGTCACCTTGGTCAGGGCACGGTTCAGGTCTTGGTGCTGCCGCCGAAATACCAATACCAATTCATCGTAACGTTGGAGCAGGTGGGTTACGGCTTCGGAAAATTGGCGCAGCGCTTCGCCGCCCATATAGTCTTGCCGCTGGTGCAAAAGCCCCAACCAGATGCGAATCGCTTCATCCCAATGTTTTTCCTCGTGGCAGGTGAGGGCTTTTTTGTATTGTTGCTCCAGGTGATACTCTAACTCGGCCTGGTAAAGCCGGGTGCGAACGCCTTCATGGTGGGGGGCTTGTTCGCGCAAATCACGCAATAGCGCAATGGCCTGACCCCAATCTTGTTTTTCCCACACGGTCAGGGCGGCTTCGTACTGTTGTTGAATGTACCGCTCGCGGGTGACCCGTTCGGTGATGCGTCCCCATTGTTCGTAGGCCTGGTTGAGAAATTGTTGGGTTTCTTCCCGTTCAGGATAAACGCGCAGAATGAGGGTGCATTTTTCGATGGCTTCAATCCATTGACCGACGGTAATGTGGTTACTGATTTCAGCGTCCAGGTCGGGCAGGCTTTTGCCCTGGAGAAACATAGGTCGGTATTTGTCGGCGACAACTTGTAGCGCGTTGATGAAATCGCGGGCACGCGGAAAGCGCTCGCTCCGTCGTTTGGCTAACCCACGCATGAGAACGTCGGAGAGGTCGGCCCCCAGGTGTGGGTCCAGGACGAGGGGGGTTGTGGGCAGGTAGGTGGCGTGGGCGTTGATGATTTCCAGGAAGGAACCTTCAAAGGGGACGCGGCCGCAGATGAGTTCATAAGCGACAACCCCCAGGGCATACAGGTCGGTAAGGGGGGAAACTTTGCCCCATTGGCGTGAATCAATTTGTTCCGGGGCCAGATAAGCGGGGGTTCCCATGATGGTTCCGCTGGGGGTGACAGCGGTGCTGACATCGCCATCATACACGAGGCCAAAATCGGTGAGGGTGACGTGTAGCCCCTGGCCTTGCCCTTCGAGCATGATGTTGCCCGGTTTAATGTCCCGGTGGGTGAGATTTTGTTCGGCCAGATAGTCGAGGACTTCGGCCAGTTGCCAGAGGATGGGTAGGGCTTCGTCTAGTTGCAGTTGCCCTTTTTCGGTGAGGAGTTGGCGTAGGGCGCGGCCGCGGATGAGGCGCATGACGATGTAGAGGCTCCCTGCGACCTCGCCAAAGTCGTGCACGGTGATGATGCGGGGGTGGTTGAGTGCGGCCGCGGTGTTGGCTTCCAGGCGAAACCGTTGCACAAAAGATTCGTCTTCGGTGATGCGGCCGCTGAGTACTTTCAAAGCTACATCGCGGTCAAACCGATTATCTCGTGCCCTGTAAACTGTCCCAAATCCCCCTTTGCCTAGCTCCTCAAGAATATCATAGTGGCCGATTTGTAACGGTTTCATGTTTTATATCGCTGTACCCTTATTCAAAAACAACCCGTGAGTTCACTTAAAAAAGGAATGACTAAGGGGAGTGTTTTATTTCAGTTGAACTTCGCTAACCTGGACAAGCCAGAGCTAAAGAGGTTTTGCCACGAATTACACGAATGGGAAAATAAAAATTCGTGTCAATTCCTGGCTGATCTTTTGGTGGTGACGGTGAAAAACCCTCTTTTTCGACAGGACCTACCGGTAATTGGTAACGCAAAATGGGCCAAAAGGCCGTGCCGCTGACAAGGTGCAAGTTGAGTATGTAAGGAACTGCCAGTGAATTTAAACTTTAGTTTAACATAACCACAAAAAGGCGACGACAGGACTCTGGTTTATAGGAGTGGGGGAACTCAGGGAACTGGGGGAACTCAGGGAAATCTTTTATTGGCCTGTGGTTATTGTCAGTGAACCCAGACTATTCTTTTCTCTGCGTTCTCTGCGTCTCTGCGGTTAAAAGTCCCTGATATATCTCTATGAGCTGGCGGGCGGCTTTTTTCCAGGTGAACTGGTGGGCCTGCCGAAAACCGTTGGCCACCATGCGGCCGCGTTCCCGCCCATCGAGCAACAATTTATGTACCGTAGTCGTCCAGCCAGTTTCATCGTGGGGTGACAACAACCGGCCCGCTTCGCCAACCACTTCGGGCAAACAAGAGGCATTGGATGACACCACGGGCACGCCGCAGGCCATCGCTTCTAACAGGGGCAGGCCAAACCCCTCATAGAAACTGGGAAAAAGGAGAAGGGTGGCCTGGGTATAAAGCGCGGGCAAATCAGCATCTGCCACAAAACCCAGGAAATGAACCCGCTCTTGTAAGCCCTGTTTTTCCACCTCGGCCAATATCTCTTCGTAGAGCCACCCTTTGCCCCCGGCGATGACTAGATGATGGGGCCAGGAGTGGGTCAATGATTTGAAGGCCCGGATGAGCATCTGGTAATTTTTGCGTGGCTGGATGGTGCTGACGGAAAACAGGTAGGGCCAATCCCCTAAGCCATACTTTTGGCGCACGGCTGTCAGTTCATCGGGGTTTTGTACGGGTTTGAAGGCGGGACTGACGCCACTGTAGAGAACGGTAATTTTCGCGGCCGCGACCTGCCAAATGGTACACAAATCATCCTTCGTGGCCTGGGAGTCAGCCAGAATGTGGGTAGCCCGAGCCACCGAGCGGGGCACAACCCGGTTCAGGTAATTGACCAGGGCCGGGGTGAAATATTCCGGGTAATGGTGAAAGGAAAGATCATGCACCGTGAGCAGGGTGGGAATGCGACCAGACACGGGTGGCAACACGAAATCAGGTGAATGGAACAAGGCCAACGGCCCGGTAAACCATTGCACGGGCAAGGGTAGGTTCAAGCGATACCAGAATCGGTAAAGCCATTGTTCACTGATAGGGGCGGGGTGGTGGTGGAAATTAGGGTGAGGGGGTAAAGGATCGGGTACGGGCAAGGTGTCAGGTGGTCTGGCCGAAAAGAGGTGGTAATCGTGCTTCTTGTCTACCAGGGCCAGGGCCTGCACCAGTTCACGAGTATACCGACCAATCCCGCCCCCCTGAGTGAGTGCCGAGGTCACGTCTATGCCGATGCGGGGTCTGTCAACAGGCGGATGGCTCATGGGCACGTCACCCGGAATATCTCACGCAAAGGAGCAAAGGCCCAAAGGAAATCTTGGCGTGCTTTGCGTCTTGGCGTGAGTTTTTCTGGTGATTCAAATGTTATTGCACGTCGTTGTATGTCCAGCGGCGGTTAATGAAGAAATTCCAGAACAGAACCACCACCGTAGCGACGATTTTGGCCGGGATGTAGCCCGCAATAGGTAAAAACGAGAGGCCTGTATCTAACAGGGATTGAAAAGGATGCTCTAAAAGGACAACAATGATGTCGTTTATGAGTAAACCCACCAGGCTGACCAGGGTAAACTGGATGAGTTGAGCGCTTAATTTTTTAGACCGGGAATCGGGATAGGTCCAATAACGGTTGAGGGTGAAATTGCTCACTACCGCCGCACAAAAAGAGAGCGTATTGGCGATGATGGTGGGCAACCCGACAAACTCTTTGAGGATGTAAAGAAGACCGAAATCGACGATGAAACCAATGGTGCCAACGACGGCAAATTTCAGAAAACGTTCAGCTTCTCTGTAATTCATACCAAAACGCAGTTCCGCCTGAGCGGCGAAAAATGTAATCATAAACAAACCTCTTCTCAGTCATGTTTTTAGCTTGATTTAATCGCTGAGATTGAACCTAGCTTCGTTAAGTGACGGGCTTTTTCCGCCTCAATGGTGAGCACACTCAGTAAACCGGCTAATGCGCCCAGGTGAATGTAGATGTTGTTGACATACAGCTTGTCCAACAGGTGATGAACAGACAGGGCCGTCCAGCCAGCCAGCAAACCAAGCGCCACCCCCCGCCAACGCCAATCGGACAATTTTAGCAGGTGAATGGTTTGCCAGAAAATGGTTGCCCATAATATTAAGTAGGCTATTAAGCCTATAACGCCCACTTCGGCCAGCAAGTTCAGGTAATAATTGTGGGCGTGGCCCAGGGGATAGGGCCAGTTGAGCAGGTCATAGTCAGGATAACTGGGTTCGTAGTTGCCAAAACCGACGCCTAACCACAGATTGTCTCGGGCCATATCCAGGGCCGCCTGCCAGTGGGCCAGACGCTCCAGAACGGCGTAGTTGGCATCGTTGATATCAACGCCGCGCACATCCCCTAGCTGGAAATCATCCTGCCAACTGGTGAGCCGCTCGGCCACGGAAGCGGGTAGCAGGTTGAGTTGTAAGCTGATGGCTAAACCCGCCACAGCCAGGGCTACCAGCAACAGCCCATGCCACCGTTTACGGGGTAAAAAGAGAACCAGTGTTCCCACCGCGGCCGCGAAACCCAGCCACGCCCCTCTACTCCAACTCATCACCAGGGCTAACCCCGTCGCGGCCGCGCACAGAGCGACAAAAGGAGTTTCGAGTTTCAAGTTTCGAGTTTCAAGTTTCGAGTGGATGGGATTTCCCCGTGTCGCCGCGTCGCCCCATCGCCGCGTCCAGAAATGAACCAGCCCACCTGCCACTGCCCCCAGCGCCAGGCTGGCATTCAAGGCCATATAGCCACCAAACGGGTTGGGCTGTTCAAACGTGCCATAGGCCCGGTAGAACCGCCCCAAAATGAGAAAATGCTCCGGCCCCTCACCTCGCCCAAATTGCCAGATACCGATAAGGGCCTGGATGAGGGCGGGGATGAGGATGATTGTCAGGATAATGGATGGCGTGATGCGTGGTGCGTGGTGCGTAACTTGAAACTCGAAACTCGAAACTCGAAACTCCCCCACCACCAACCACATCACCAGCAAAACTTCCACCCATTTGAGCAGTTCACGCAGGGCGAAGGCGGGGGCCGGGGCATTGAGGGAAGCCAGGGCCGCCACGCCGATGAAGAGGAGTAAGGGCAGATTGAGCGGGGTAGCGGGAATGACGACGCGGCCGCGACCCAACCCCTTCAGTAACCAGATCGCCAACGTTAGCAGGAGTAACATCTGGCCGCTGTCCAGCGGCGATGGCCCCAGGATGACGCTTTCTACCGCCCCGAATGGCCCAGCCAGCAAGGCCAACCCCAACCCAAACAGAGGATACAAGTAAATGAGAATGAGAATGGTGGGCAGAAGGAGAACCGCGGCCGCAACCGGCAACGGTAATAAGGTGATGAGCAAACCCAACGCGGCCGCGCCCACCCACACCAGCGGTCCCGGCCACCCCCTTTCCCACTCGCCTATTCGCCTACTTGCCCACTCGCCCACTCGCTCACTCCCCTCACACGCGGCCGCGGAAATAATCAATCGTCTTCGCCAGCCCTTCCGCCAGATTCACCTTCGGCTCCCAGCCCAAAATTTCCCGCGCCTTGGTAATATCAGGGCGACGCTGTTTAGGATCATCCTTAATGCGCTCATCCGTGGGCGTTACATGCACAATCTCTGAGCCACTTTGGGTCATCTCCACCACCGCCTCGGCAAATTCCAGAATGGTCATTTCACGGGGATTACCAATATTGACCGGCAACACTTCATCGGAATGCAGCAACCGGTAAATACCTTCCACCAGGTCGCTCATATATTGGAAGGAGCGGGTTTGCTGGCCCCCCATGTACACCGTCAGCGGTTCGCCGCGCAGTGCCTGGGCAATGAAGTTGGGCACAACGCGGCCATCATTGAGCCGCATCCGCGGGCCGTAAGTGTTAAAAATGCGCACGATGCGCGTCTCTACCCCATGATACCGGTGATAGGCCATGGTCATGGCTTCGGCAAACCGTTTGGCTTCATCATATACCCCACGTGGGCCGATGGGGTTGACATTGCCCCAATAGGTCTCCGGTTGCGGGTTCACATCCGGGTCGCCATACACTTCTGAGGTAGAGGCCAACAAGAAGCGCGCTCCTTTGGCTTTGGCTAACCCCAGGGTGTTGAGTGTACCCAACGAACCCACCTTGAGCGTGGGGATGGGATGCTCCAGGTAGTCGTTTGGACTGGCGGGTGAAGCAAAATGGAGCACCGCATCCAGTGGCCCTTCCACATAAATATAGTTTGACACGTTGTGGCGGATAAAACTAAACCGCTCATGGCCGATGAGGTGGGCGATATTGTCGGGGTTGCCGGTGATGAAGTTATCCATTGCCACCACTGTATGCCCTTCGGCCAGAAACCGGTCACACAAATGGGAGCCGAGAAAACCGGCTCCGCCCGTAATGAGAACCCGCAAATTATCTTTTTTCACGATGCACCTTTGATCTTGATTAAAAGTAGACCTTACGCGCTGAACACGTAATGTTGAAGGACAAGAGACCAATGGCGCAGGACAAATAGGAGACAACTGTTCGTCGTTCGTCGTTGGTCTTGGGTCAAATAACCAGGGAGTTGGCTAAATTCCTGGTGGGCAATTGTAGCGACATCAGCAGATGATTCAACACCTGGAGCCATTCGTCAATCACCAGGGAGCATAGTATACTCGCCCCTGACAGACAAACATCTGACGTTTCCTCAACGTCAGATGTCTGAAAACCACACGTCGTATTTTATGGGAGTTCACTTATGGCTTCTCTTACAACCGAGAGCGCCCACCGGGATGACAATGATGCCCCGGAGGTGCTGGAACGGCGTAAGGCTGATCACATTCGCATTAACCTGGAAGAGGATGTGGCTTTCCGGCTCACCACAGGGCTGGAAAAGTACCGTTTTATGCACCAGGCTCTGCCAGAGCTAAACCTGGCCGAAATCAATACCCGCACCCCCGTTTTCAACAAAATCCTAAATACACCCTTACTCATTTCCAGCATGACGGGTGGCACGCAAGACGCCCAAAAGATTAACCGCACATTGGCAGAAGCCGCACAACATGTCGGTATGGCGATGGGGTTGGGTTCGCAACGGGCGGCGGTGGCGGATGATAGTTTGGCGTATACCTACCAGGTGCGTGATGTGGCCCCGGATATTTTGCTACTGGCGAATTTGGGGGCGGTGCAGTTTAACTATGGGTATGGCCTGGCTGAATGCCAACGGGCGGTGGATATGTGCCAGGCGGATGCGCTGATTTTGCACTTTAATGTGTTGCAGGAAGCGGTTCAGCCGGAAGGGGATACTGATTTTGCGGCCTTGTTGCCGAAGATTGAGCAGGTGTGTAAACATTTGCCGGTTCCGGTGATTGCCAAAGAGGTGGGTTGGGGCTTTTCGGAGCGGGCGGCGCGGCAGTTGGTGGATGCCGGAGTCGCGGCGATTGATGTGGCTGGGGCGGGGGGTACGTCGTGGAGCCAGGTGGAGATGCACCGTGCGCCGACGAAACGCCATGCCCGCATCGCGGCCGCGTTCCTTGATTGGGGTATTCCCACCGCCAGTTCTATCCAATTTTGCCGCGCGGCCGCGCCCCATCTACCCATCTTCGCCAGCGGTGGCCTCAAAAATGGCCTGGACATTGCCAAGTGCATCGCCCTGGGGGCCAATGTCGGTGGCCTGGCGGGTGAGTTCCTGCGGGCAGCCGTGCAAGGTGTCGAGGCCGTCGTGGAACTGGCCGATACCATCACCACCGAACTAAAAATCACCATGCTCTGCGCCGGAGCCAAAGATTTGGCCGCCCTGGGCCAAACCCCTTTGTACAAAGACATTTAGGACACGGATGAGCCGCCTGGCAAACTCACGCCCAGGCGCAGAGGACGCCAAGCCACCAAAGAAAAATTCGTGCTAATTCGTGGCTTCCTTTAATGGACTCATCTGTATACCATACCCAAGATTATGAACCCCGAAACAATAATCCAAACGATGATTGAAGCGGTTGAGGTGGAGATGCAAACCATCCTCGCCGCTGAACCGACGGTTGATGCGACCTTTTTTGGCATGTTGCAATATCACATGGGCTGGGTCGGGGCCGACCTGGCGCCGATTGATAGTGGGCAAAGTGGTAAACGCATTCGCCCGTTGTTATGCCTGTTGGCCTGTATGGCGGCGGGGGGGGAGTGGCAGAAGGCAGTGCCCGCGGCCGCGGCCGTTGAACTTCTCCACAGCTTCAGCCTCATCCACGACGACATCCAAGACCAAAGCCCCACCCGACGCGGCAAGGCCACCGTCTGGAAAATTTGGGGGTCGCCCCAGGCCATTAACAGTGGTGACGCCATGCTGGCTTATGCCCACATCGCTATGAGCCGCCTGTTTGAACAGGGCGTGGCCCCGGCGACGGTTGTCCGTGCCCTGCGCCGCCTGGATGAAACCTGCATTGAGCTGACTAAAGGGCAGTACGCCGACATGAGTTTTGAACACCGGGATGATGTGACCCTGGAAGAATATATCCAGATGATCAAACGCAAAACGTCCGTCTTGCTGGAGTTGTGTGCGGAACTGGGGGCGCTGATTGCCGGTAAGGATGAGGAGACGATTCACCATTTTGCCGGGTTTGGTCTGAACCTGGGGCTGGCGTTCCAGGTGAAGGATGACATTCTGGGCATCTGGGGGGATGAAGCGGTGATTGGCAAATCGGCGGCCACGGATATTGAGACGCGCA
>JADJUV010000146.1 GCA_016716885.1 Candidatus Trichofilum aggregatum
CAAAGCGGGCCAAACCATCCTCAAAGATTGCCGACCGGCACGGGTAGAGAAAACCCTGGCCCCACGCGGTCCGTACATATCACCAAACGCTTCTTGTAAGCGGGCTACATGATCAAAAGGGAAATCCTTTCATGTTATCGGCGGGTAGCTACTGATATACTCCTGTAGACCAGCTTCTTTCATGTTTAACAAAGTTGCCACCTTTGTCACTCATAATCTCTTCCGCCGATGTCAGAACAATCCAGCCCATCGGTTCTCGATAAAAAAATCGCCTTCGGCACTCATTCCTCCCGCTCTCCTAACACCGCAGTTCATCACCGCCAGCTCAGATAATACTTGAGTTCAATCAACCTTTTCCACTTCCCCGGTGAATAAAAGGGGATAATTGCGGCAAGTGGTGGGGGCTTTTTTGTCTGACCCTGGTGAACTCTCTTTCAGATTATAAAGTGGCCTGACTGTTTTGCCAAAATGACTGAGGTACCATGGAGACAATTAAATAATCTGAATCAGGATTGGCTCAAATTTCAGACGACTTCGGAACCATCTTAAACCGGTCAAATTATTAAATTGTTCAGCCTAAACTTCATATCTTTGAGAGCGATTAGTTGACCATCAGCCTCCGTACCGTGTCTCCTGGCTGATAGTAAATCGCCGCCACAACGCCATAACCGCGGCCGCACGAATTGTATGTTCCATTTCTTCATTGCTTCTAGTTTGAGAAGGGCTTGCCCCGGCCGTTACGGATTGTCCTATTGCGGATGAGCAGAACTCCTCGATCATCGCCCCCTGGCATGGGAGCACGCAAACTACCACCTGCAATTTTGCTGGTGGTTTTGGTTCTGGCAAGAACACCAACGCGTTTAACCTTACCACATTTGTCCGAATTTTGCATCCACCAGTTGTCCGTTTCCTCTGTCCCACACGGACTTTCTGGCGATGTCCGTCTATAGTTAAAATGATTTCGGCAAAATGGCTGGATGTTGGACTTGATAGGAAGTGCCAGGGTTGGTAGAGAGGCTTAGGTGGAAAGGTCGCATGCGGGCGGGTGGCGTCAACCACACCTCTACCGGTTTCCCCGCCAGGTTAAAACGCACCCGTTCCGGCTGATTGGGATTAAGGTGCCAGTACCCTTGGTTGGTGGTTTGCCAGTGTACCAACGCTTACGCGATTAAAGCGACTGTCTCATCACCAGGTGGCACTTGCCAGCCCGAAAAGTGTTCGTCTCAAAACCCGGTGTGCAGCGGCCCCGCCAGGTGGGCCGGGTGGGTCAAACACCTCTCACGCAAATAAGATAAATTGTGCTCCAACCCTAACAGGGATGTCTCTTCTATCAGCCGGGCCAACTTGCGGATAGCGGTGGGACGATCCGGGCCGGGCGATGAGTTTGGCTAACATGGGGTCAAAATGAATGGAAACGGTGTCACCGCTTTGAATGCCGTTGTCCACCCGCAGACCTCTCTCCCGCCGGGTTTCGCTTACAAACGATTCCCCGCCAATAGTGGGCAGAAACTGGTTGGCTGGGTTCTCCGCGTAAAGGCGTGCTCGATGGCGTGCCCCGGCCAACCATTCCCTGCGCCTGGGCTGCGGTAGCGTTTGACCTTTCGGCGATGGCGCGCGATTTGCCAGGCGACCAGGTCAATGCCTGTCACCATCTTCGTCACTCGGATGCTCCACCCGCAAACGGGTGTTCATCTCCAAAAGCAAATCTCCCATTGTCGGTCTGCAAAAATTCGACGGTTCTGGCATTGACATATTGAATGGTTTGACCGACGGGTACCGTTAGCTGCGCCCATTTCCTGTCGCACTGGAAGTAAATGCTGGTGAAGGACTTTCTCAATCATTTTTGGTGGCGGCGCTGTACGGAACATTCCTGCTCGCCCAGGTGGATGACAGGCTTTGTGTAACCTCAATGATTCAGAAATTGGATGTCGCGGCCGCGTCAAACGGCTCTTTCCAGGATGAGTTCAGCCGAACCAAAAGGCGGAGAGGCTTTCGGTGCGCCGCGAGCGAGTCTGGAAGGGGCAGATTTCCACCCGGCAGCATCCCCTTGCCCCTTACCGCCATCAGCCGCCTTTACCATCACGGGGCAACCAATCCGCGGCTCTCAGCTGCAAACCGTTCATCGGACTGATCTGGCCACTGCACCGGGAATGATGGGGCACACCCACAGCCGCCATCTGTCTCTTGCGGCCTGTTTGTTGCCCATGAGTTCAATCGCCTCTGGGGTGGCCACGAAGGTGAGGCCTAAAGTGGTGGCGCAGGCAGGCGCTTTCGGGCTTTAGCCAGGAAACCAAAACCAGATGGATGGCATCGGCGTGGAGGGCGGTGCTACTTTACAATCGCTTCAATGTTCAGGTATCGGGATTCACTGATCGGGGCCAGACCGATCCTGATGGTTTCTGTCGGCCAGTTGTACATGCTGATCACCTGGGCATCTGCATCCGAATACACCGGGGCCAAATAATGCAAAGAATGCCTAACTTCTGGCACGTCCGCACAATCCGGCAAACCACCCCACCCCTGATTCGCAATCAAGATCGCTTGACTGGCACTCAAGAGTCTCTAACTGTTCTTGTGGCGTTGCCTTTGGGGCAAAAATCACAGCCATAACCTTACAACATCCCCAAGCGGATTGGCCCTGATGCTCCGAGTGAGGTGAACGCCGACGCAGTTATCACGGGCTTCAGCCACGTGGCGAAGCAGGGTGGCCAGTTTTTCTGGCGTCCGGGTCCAGGTTAATCGCGGCACACCGTTCAATGCGCCTGTTAAGGCGAATGCGTGGCGCATCAGGCTGGTCGCCGAAGGTGAGAACGCCATCGGAGCCAGCTTTCTTCGGCAAAGGGCCGACTGGAGAAGGTTTCGATGATGATGTTTTGGCGAAACGGCGGGAAATCGACCGCATGTAACCCGGATGATTCGCTCAAGGCGTCGGCGCGGCGGCAGTGCTCATGTGATGGAGAGGGGCAGTGTGGCTATCGAACAGGCTGCGCTTTGAGTTTCGGAATTTGTCGCCCGGTCAGCCAGGGAAAACCAGAGTTGGCCTGATCTCCCCGAATAAAGGCAAAACGGCGATCCCCCTCCAGGCCATACCAGCCCAAACCAACCGCCGCTAGCGCCTCCCCGCACATCGATTTAACCGGATACCGATAAAGGGTCGTCTTGACGCGCCCTACTGAGAAAATCGTTGTTCATAACGTAAGTTTTGTGCAATTGGCGACGGAATCGTAAAAAATCGCCAAAAATGAAAGTTGCACCTTTACAATCTGCTCAATTAAGAGATGCTCATAGCGATTTTCTTACCCGAGGTCGCCATGAGTCAAAACCAAACATCACCAGAACAGTCACAGCAACTGACACAACATGCCATGCTGGTTATTTGGGGTCTGTATGCCCAACGCATGGGCTTGGTTCAAGCCATTGAAAAGGTCAAACTGAAACAAAAGAACCGAACCCACAGCCCACAAACCAAAGTGCTGGAATTCTTAGTCGCTATTCTAGCGGGCTTGCCCCATCTTCAGGACATCAGTCGGTCAGCCCATCCGCTCGACCAAGATCAGGTGGTGGCTCAAGCCTGGGGTCAGCCAGCCTGGGCTGATTACAGTGGGGTCAGTCGTACCCTGCAAGGCCTGACAGCCGCCGCCGTAGATGAACTGATTGCCACCATGGATAGCCTTAGCCAGCCGATTATAGACCGGGAAGTTGAGTTGGCCTGGGAAAAGAAAGGCGAGTTGGTTTATGACGCCGACTTAACCGGCCGACCCATATCGGCCACCAGTACCAGCTATCCCAACACCGCCTTCGGTCACATGGGCGACACTATAGAACTGGGCTATCAGGCAGCCGTGGTCAGTTTCCACAGTCCCACTTATGGCCGACTCTGGCTCGCCAACGAATTACATCCAGGCGATACGGTGAGCATGACGCGCACCGAGGCATTGGTCAGAGCGGCAGAATCCAGAACCGGTCGTCGTCCCCAGCGACGCACTGACCTGCTCACAACTCGTCTGACTCAAGCCAAAACGGATGCGGAAACAGCGGCGGCGCAAATGGAAGACAGTTACCAGCGTCATCGGGAAGCTCAGGGTAAAGTACAGGAGACAAAACGGGAACTCCAGCAGTGGACGCAGGAAGTTCATCGCCTGACCATTACGTATGAACAGCAAAACCGACAACCCACAGCGCATTGTCAGTTAACCCGAGCGCAACAGAAGGTCGCTACCTATAGGGAACGATTGCCCCGTTGCCAGAAGGCGTTGGGGGTCGCGGAACGTCGCCTGGCTCGCCATGACGCTCATTATGAGACAACCCTGGCAGAAGTGAAGCGTTTGCAAGCCCATTATGAACAACTTCTGACTGACAATGCGACCAACCCCAACCCCATTCGCGCCACGTTTCGTCTCGATGGTGGTTTCACCAGCCGGGAGAATCTCTACTGGTTGATTGAAATGGGCTATGACGTGTATACCCG
This sequence comes from Candidatus Trichofilum aggregatum, assembly GCA_016716885.1. GTDB lineage: Bacteria > Chloroflexota > Anaerolineae > Promineifilales > Promineifilaceae > Trichofilum > Trichofilum aggregatum. Next base: position 4,469 of record JADJUV010000146.1, read on the forward strand.
AGGCCGGTTCCCGACGGTGCGTGATACCTTGAGTGCGACAGTTACACCAGAAACAAAGTGGGAGCAGGTTGGCCGCAATGCCTTGATGACAGCCTGGGCAGATACCACAGTTGATGGTTATTTTGCCTATCCGCTAGATGTCAGTCTGCTTCATTATCAGACAAAGGACAGCACGCAACGAGCGACTCTGCTTCATTATGGACAGAGGGAAGTCACACATGACCTGGATGGTTGGTTTCATACCTACAATGGCCGCCAAACTATCGAAGCGGGCATCAAAGAGGGTAAAAATGTCTTTCAGATGCACCATTTGAAGGTACGGTCACAGGAAGCATTGCTGTTACAAGAGCACATGGCTTGTTTTGCGGCTAATTTTGTCCGCTTTGCCGCCTTTGAACTGCTGAAGGAATCACCACCCAAGCCGTTCTTAACCCCATCGGCTAAACAGATGGTCACAGTTGCGGCCCACACGTCAGCCTGGGTGCAAAGACAAGATGATGTTTGGTTGTTAACGTTCACGGAGCAGAGTTGTTATGCTGGGCATTCTCTGCGTTGGGGTAGTGGCGTGATTCAATTGCCACTACCGCTCTTCAAAGACATTCATTTTTCGCATTTTTGAGCCATTTTGGCTCTGATTGCACAAGTTACGTTTCCCAAGTACAGGTAACGTGAAATAAAAAGCAGACCCTGCCCCAGCTTCGCTGATACGCCCACCGTGCCCTTCTATAATTCCTTTTGCGATGAATAAACCCATGCCCGACTCCGCGGTCCGCTGCCCTGGTCGGTAAAAGGGCTGGACCCGGGGGGGGAGGGCGGCCCTCGGACAGCCGGGAACCCGGCGACCCAGGGCCCTCCGGCTAGCCGTTAGCGAAATCTCCTTGTCATCCGCCAACTGTTGCAATGACTTTAACACGTCGTCGATAAGAGAATTCAACACCAACTCTTTCATTTCTAAATGCAAAGGCCGCTTTCCAACTGCGACATATCAGCAAATTGTCCACCAGAAGCATTAACCGGCTAGACTCATCATACGCCCTGCCTAAAAATTCTTGCTGAACGGCTTCTTCTTTGACTTTCCCTTTTAGTAATAGTTCCAGGAACCCTCTGATGGAAAAGATCGGCGTCCGTAATTGGTGAGACACGTTAGCAATGAAGTCATCCTTCATTTGCAAGCTCCTGTTCTGCTCTATCTGCCTACGTTCGGTAATATCGCGTATATAAGCCGTAAAAACAGGATGGTTAACATGTAAACGAGTAATACTTAATTCGATAGGGAATTCCAGAGCCATCGGCGCGTTTGCCAACACCCTCATTACGCTTGTTTATAACCGCCCCACTGTCAGAAGATGACGTACAAATTTCTGACCATAAACTTCGCCATCAGTGATTGAAACGATGAGATCAGTAGCCTGTTTACCAATAGCTTCATCTCGTGTGTAACAAATATTTTCCCGCCGCCGGGTTAAACTCGATAATCTCGGCCTCGTGGTTGATCGTAACAATGCTATCAGTGACGTTCAACGATGGCTTTTTTTAACAATTCGCTTTGGTGCAGCGCTTCCTCAGCCTTTCTTTTTTTTGTTATATCGCGCAGGGAGATCAGGTAGGCAGGTTGACCATCCCAGTCAATATCTGTCGCCCGCATTTCGACTAAACACACGGTGTCGTCCAATTGCAAAACCTCTAACTCTTGTGCTATGTCCGAAATGATAGGAAAACCGAAAGCTTCCCCGACTAGCGTTGCCGAACGACTAAATAGAGCCTCAGCCACAACGTTTGCGAAACGCACGACACCTTTGCCATCCACAATGGTAATGCCATCGATATTGCTTTCGATGATGGTACGCGTCCGGGTTTCGCTGATTTGCAAAGCCCGATGCAAGCCGTGGCGCTCGATGGTATAGCGCAACGTGCGGGCGATCATTTGACCATCAAACTTCCTTTGACTAAATAATTCTCTGCGCCCTGCTGAATAGCCTGCAACGCAAGCGCCTCGTCTGCAAGTCCGCTCATCACCACAACGGGCATAAGAGAGGTATGCTGAAGCAGGGTTTTCAGCGTATCCAGCCCCCGGCTATCCGGCAAGTTGAGATCGAGCAGGATCACATCAAACATTTCCACAGCGATGCAATCCAACCCCTTGTCCAGACGGCCAGCATGGGTAACCTGGAATTGTTGTGTGGCAGATTCTGCCAGGGCTTCTTTCAATATCAGAACATCATCCAGGTCATCTTCAATGAGTAGGATGTGGATAGAGTCAGTTATCACTAGGGCTACCTCCCACTGGCAGGTCAGGAATTGGTTTTGTCTCGCGCATCACCTCATCGCTCTCCAGCCTTCTTTTGAGGCAATTTGACGATCTGAACCCAGTACTCACCCAGCTTCTTAACGATCTCCACCAGCCCCTCGAAGGTTACAGGTTTGCTGATAAAACCGGCCGCACCGATGTCGTAACTGCACTCGATGTCTTGTTCGGCCTGGGAGGTGGTCAGCACCACTACCGGGATAGAGCGCAGAGCTGGATCGGCTTTGATCTCCTTTAACGCCTCGCGGCCATCTTTTCGCGGCATATTCAAATCAAGCAAGATCAGATCGGGCATGGGGGAATGGTCAGAGTCTGCATATTCACCCTCTCTTCTCAGGTATTCCAGTAGTTCAACGCCGTTTTCCACAAAATGCAAGTCGTTGGCTACATGGCCTTCTTCAAACGCTTCTTTCGCCATAAGACGATCATCGGCATCATCATCTGCCATCAGAATAATAATCGGTTGGATACTACGTTGGTTAATCATTGATCTCCTCGATCTGGTGCAGGGGTAAGATCACCAGAAAAGTTGTCCCTTCGTCAGGCGTGCTGGTTGCGGTAATACTGCCCCCGTGACGTTCGACGATCCGGCGGCAGATGGCCAGTCCCATCCCGCTGCCTTCGAATTCTGTGCGGCCGTGCAGGCGCTGGAAAGGTTTGAAGATGCGGTCGAGATACTGCATGTCGAAGCCGATGCCATTATCTTCAACTGAAATCTGGCAGGTGTCTTCTTGGATGATTGCCGACACCTTGATAATTGGGGACGATTCTGGGTGATGTTTGAGGGCATTACTGATCAAGTTTTCAATAACTGCTCTATTTGGGACGCATCGGCCTGGATGGTGGGCAGTTCGCCGATCTCCACATGAGCGTTGTTGCGTCTGATCTGGTCTTCGAGATCAAAGCATACACCTTGGACTATGATTTTCAAGTCTGTTTCAGTGAAAGATTGGGTATGTGTGGTAACGCGTGAGAGAGCCAATAGATCGTTTAGCAAGGATTGCATGCGCTGACTGGCATTTTGCATGCGCTGCAGGTAGTCGCGGCCAGTTTCGTCAAGTGCATCTGCATATTTTTTCTCTAATCGGTCACCAAAGGCTTGAATCTTGCGCAAAGGTTCTCCAAATCATGGGATGCTACATAGGCGAATTCTTGTAAGTCTCTGTTGTTCTGGTTTAAGGCTTCTTCAGTTATTTTGCGATCCGTAATATCGCGGGAAACACCCATGACGGCAATGGTTTCTCCTTCTTTATTATGCAAAGGAACCAACTGCGTATCGAGCCAGCGTTGCGTTTTGAGAAAGACACCAGGGTTTCAGACCGGAATTATTTCCTGTGTTTGCATAACGGTTT
>JADJUV010000147.1 GCA_016716885.1 Candidatus Trichofilum aggregatum
CCTACTTACCTGCTGGTGACAAAGTTGAACCTGACCGACAACTTCCTGGCGATCATCATGCCGCCAGCTATCAGTGTGTCAACACCACTGGTGATGATGAGCTTTTTTGAGGGATTACCCGATGAACTAAAAGAGGCGGCGCGGATAGATGGGGCCAACGAGATACAGGTGTTGTGGCGCGTCGTTTTGCCTCTTTCCAAACCGATTATTCTCACCATTGGTCTGTTTTATGCCGTTTATTTCTGGAACGAGTTTTTTACGCCGATTTTGTATCTGAATGATAACAACCTCATGCCACTCCCAGTGCTTCTTCGCAACATCCTCATTTCGGCCAGTTTTAATGAATATGTGGAGTTCAACGCCTTTAGCTCTACATCCATTGAGTCGCTGAAATCGGCCGGGGTGTTGCTGACGATGTTGCCGATGCTGTTGGTTTACCCCTGGATTCAACGTTATTTCACCAAAGGGACGTTGTTGGGGGGGTCAAAGAATAGGGTGGGGGAGCAAGTCTCCTGGTCTCTCAATCTCTTGGGTACGGAGAAATGGGAGGTTGAGAGACTAAGAGATTGAGAGCTTGGGTATTGTCGTATTCTCTGATTCCGATTCACAAAAGGAGATAAGGAAGATGAAACACAAGAATCGTTCACGGTTGGTTACGCTTTTGCTGGTGTTGTGTGTTTTACTGTTTACCGCCTGTTCTACGGGCGGGGCAGAGGTGGTTGCGCCCACGGTGGATACGGCGGCGTTGGATGCGGCTCAGGCCGCGGCCGCAGACGCGCAAGCTACCGCCGAAGCTGCCCAGGCCGCTCTGGAAGCGGCCGCCGATGGTGATGAAGCCGCCCGGGCCACTTTAGAAGCCGAACTCGCGGCCGCACAAGCCGCCCTGGGTGAAGCTGAAAGCGCCGTTTCTGAAGCCGAAGCTGCGGCCGCGGCCGCTGCCGACGCCCAGGCTACCGCCGAAGCCGAACTGGCCGCCATCCCGGTAGACATCGAACTCTGGGCGCAGGCCACCGTCACCGAAGCTGGCCCGCCCCCTGGTGATTGGATTGCTTACCAGATTATCAAGGATGAGCTGAACATCAACCTCACCTACACCATCATTCCCACCGGTGGAGATGGCGAGGCGAAACTCAACGCCGCGGCCGCGCCCAACGATCTCCCTGATCTTTTCCAGCTCGTCAGTACCAGCAACGACGTTCGTGGAGCCTTACTCCGTATGGTTGACCTCGGTCTGGTTGCGCCCGTTGATGATTTGATGCCCCTTATGCCCCAACGCACCGAACTCCATTACAACGATCCGCTCGCCCTTGACCTGGTGACATTTGATGGTCAACAATACGGCCTGCCCGAACCGCCGCCTCTCCCCAAACGAGAAGGTCTGGTCATCCGCAAAGATTGGCTGGATGCGCTCGGCCTGGCCGCCCCCACCACCATCGAAGAAGTTTATGAAATAGCCGTCGCTTTCACGGAACAAGACCCTGATGGCAACGGCCAGAATGACACCTATGGCATTGGTGGCTTCATCAACGGTCAAGGTATCGGCAACCGTTTTGACTGGATTTTGGGAGCTTACGGCGTGCCCGGTGTCTGGAATTTTGCTGATGGTACTTTGAATGTCCGTAACGACCAATACCCCGAAGCGCTGGCTTATATGACGAGTCTGGTAGATGCGGGGTGATTGATCCTGACTGGCCTACCCTCAGCCGTGACGAATTCCGCGCCCGCTGGAAACAAGGCCTGTTTGGCATCATGTGGGAAGATTTCGCCGCCCTGACCAACCAATCCAACTACGCCCCCTTCGATGAGAACTTCCCCGACGCCGAATGGATTACCTTGCCCGCCCCCACCGGCCCCAACGGCGACGCTTATTACGGTGTCTACACTGGGCGTGGCAACATCTTTGCTGTGTCGCAACAGGCCGCCGATGCCGGTAAGGGTGAAGCGATTGCCCGCCTGCTAGAGTGGATGGCCACCGATGGCTATTACCTGCTTGGTTTCGGTGAGGAAGGAGTGAATTATGTGATAGACGCAGATGGCAACATCTCCACTGAGGGTCTGGACGAAACCCAAGCCTACACGGCCCCGGAACGGCAACCGTTCACCCAGATGCGTAACCAGTTGATCTTCTACAACTCCGAGCAGGAGATCAGTGCCCGTTATCCCACTTACCAGACGGTTAATGGTCGTACCATGTACCCGATGGATTTCCTGGGCTTCTTCCAGAGCCAACCCTGGGTAGATGGTCGGGGTATTCAAGTCATCTTGCCCCCTGAAAACGCCGCCGACTTTGATCGCTTCTACAGTGAAGGGTTGCTCCAGTTTGTGTTGGGGCAGGTAGAACTGGACGACGACACCTGGGCTGCTTACCTGGCTGGCCTTGATAGCCTGGGGGCTGCGGAGTACGAAGCTTCAGCCAAACAAAACCTGGTTGATGCGGGTCTCTGGACGAGTAACGATTGAAATCAAAGTCTCCAGTCTCTCGTCTCACGTCAAAGGAGACTAAGAGACTGGAGGCTAGAGACTGTTCCGGCATTCCTCACCCGTACGTCACCAGAAGGAGCCACATTGCCATGCAACAGAGCGTCATCAGCCCCGCGGCCGCGGTCGTTACCACACCCTGGTCCTCACGCATCGCCCTGTCCGCCCTCAGCCGGTATCCCCTCGCGGAAGCCCGCTGGCACTACACCGATGGCTTGCTTTTCAAGGGCATCTTCCAGCTATGGCAACTCACGGGTGATGATCGTTACTGGCAAAATTTGGTCAGCTATGTGGATTGTTTTGTGGATGCGTCGGGCCAGATAAGCTCCTATCGGCCCGACGAGTATAATATTGACCAGATCAACCCCGGCAAACTCCTCTTTCCGCTCTACCGGCTGACCGGCGCCGAGAAGTATCGCCAGGCCATCTGGTTATTGCGTGAACAGTTGCGCCACCATCCACGTACCCACGAAGGGGGTTTCTGGCACAAAAAAATCTATCCCTACCAGATGTGGCTGGATGGCATTTATATGGGTTCTCCCTTCTACGCTGAATTCGCGGCTACCTTTGACGAACCAGCCATTTTTGATGATGTGGCTTTTCAAATCCGCACCCTGGAAAAACATACCCGTGACCCCCACACCGGCCTGCTTTACCACGGCTGGGACGAAAGCCGACAAATGCCCTGGGCCGATCCGGTCACTGGCTGTTCGGCCTATTTCTGGGGGCGGGCCATTGGCTGGTACGTCATGGCTCTGAACGATGTGTTAGACTTTTTTCCGCTGGAGCATCATGCCCGCCACGAATTTATCACTATCTTAAACCGCACCCTCTCGGCTGTGGCTCGTTTTCAGGATGAAGCCACCGGCCTGTGGTGGCAAATCCTGGATCAGGGCGACCGGGCCGGTAATTATCTGGAAGCCTCTGGTACGAGCATGTTCATCTACGCCATTGCCAAAGGGGTGCGCCATGGTTACCTGGATACAAGCTGGCTCCCCGTAGCGACACGGGGGTTTGAGGGGTTACTCAAACACTTGGTGACCGTAGATGATGAAGGGCGGGTTGATCTGCACGGCATCTGCTCCACGGCCGGGTTAGGGGGCATACCCTACCGGGATGGCTCCTTCGAGTATTATGTGGGTGAACCCATTATCACCAATAACCTGCACGGCGTTGGGGCCTTCCTCAACGCTACTGTTGAATTGGAAAGCTGTTTGGCCCATCACCATAAGTCCCTGATGGGGGAAACACAGATAATCTAACATCCGTGTTTCTTTCATCCGTGGCTCAACAAGCACAAAATTATGACTTACTTTGAAGCTGTACCCAATGAAAATGGGCTGAACCAATTGCCCAGCAATCCCTGCCAACTCCTGGATTTTCACCTGCTCTCTCTAGCCGATGGGCAAAGTTACGCGGCCGCGACCGGGGATCGTGAGGTTCTCGCCGTTATTCTAAAGGGCAAAGGCACGTTCCAGGTCAATGAGCACCGCTTTGCCAAAGTTGGCGGCCGCGGCAACGTCTTTTCTGGCAAACCCCATTCCGTTTACATCCCCTGCCAGGCTGATTACACCATCACGGCCCACGGTTCACTGGAAGTTGGGTTATGTAGTGCCCCCAGCGATCAGGTGATTGAGCCGTATGTCATCACACCCCAAGTCACCTCTGGGGTATGGGGAGCGGCCAACTTTACGCGCAACTTCCATCAGATACTCACATAGGTCGGTCAACCAGACTTGCCTGCCGCCCGGCTTATCGTAGGCGAAACCTATACCCCATCGGGCAACTGGAGCACCTACCCGCCGCACAAACACGAAACGGATAACCTGCCCCGTGAGGCGTACCACGAGGAAATGTATTTCTTCAAGGTGAACGCACCCGATGGTTTTGGCCTGGCCCGCTTCTACACGGATGAGATTGACACGAGTTTTGTGGTACGGAACAACACCATTTTGATGATTCCACATGGCTATCACACCGTCGTCAGTGCGCCGGGTTACACCACCTACTACCTGTGGTTCCTGGCCGGGCATCACCGGGTGCAAGCGGTGGTGGATGATCCGAATGTCGGTTGGGTGGGCCGCACCGTGCCCATGTTGCGCGACCTGGGACATTGAAATCAGTGGAAAATTCCAGCAGAGTGGCAGAGTCGCAGAGCGGCAAAGTGAGCATTCTCTACTCTGCAACTCTGCAACTTGTTTTTAGAGGAATCACAATGTCAATCAATTTATTCCGCCTGGACGAGAAGGTAGCGTTGGTGACGGGGGCGACGGCGGGGCTGGGGCAGGGGATGGCCGTGGCTCTGGCCGAAGCGGGCGCGGATGTGGTATCGCTGGGGCGCCGGCCGGGCGATGAGACCGGAGCACAGATAACGGCTCTGGGAAGACGGTTTGCCCATATCAACTGTGACCTCGCGGCCGCGTCCCCCGCCACCCTCCAAAATGTCATCACTCAGGTTGTCACCCAAATGGGACGACTCGACATCCTCGTCAACAACGCGGGCATCATCCGCCGAGGGCCAGCCCTGGAATTTAGCGAAACGGACTGGGACGATGTGCTCCAGGTCAACCTGAAAGCGGCCTTTTTTCTCTCGCAAGCGGCCGCGAACCAGATGAAAACGCAGGGTGGTGGCAAAATTATTCACGTCGCCTCGATGCTCTCCTTCCAGGGGGGCGTGCGGGTTATCTCCTACGCGGCCGCGAAAAGTGGCCTCGCCGGTCTAACCCGCGCCCAGGCCAACGAGTGGGCCGCCCACCACATCAACGTCAACGCCATCGCCCCCGGCTACATGGCCACCGACAACACCGCCGTTCTCCAGGCTGACCCGGAACGCAACCGGGCCATTCTGGAACGTATCCCGCGAAGCGTTGGGGCACACCCGATGATCTCAAAGGGGCCGTGATTTTCCTGGCCTCACGTGCCTCTGATTATATGCACGGAACCATCGTGCCGGTTGATGGGGGTTGGTTAAGCCGTTAATGACCACATTTTAGCAATTTGACTTTCTTTGCGAGCACAGAGTTTAACTGTTTTCGGATCTGTGTCTTCATCTCTGCGCTCTCTGTGTCTCTTGCGGTTCAAGTATTTGACTCGTAAGGTACTGCTATGAAACAGCGCAAACGATATGCCTTGGTTGGCACGGGTAGCCGCGCCAGCATGTTTATCAACGCCATCGCTACCATCTATGCTGATGTGGCTGAACTGGTGGCTTTCTGTGACCATAGCCAGGTGCGGATGAATTGGCATAACCAACAACTCGCCAAATTGGTGGATTATGCGCCACTACCCACTTACGCGGCCGCGCAGTTTGACCAGATGATCGCCGACACCCAGCCCCATACCGTCATCGTCACCACCGTGGACAGCACCCACCACCAGTACATCACCCGGGCCATGGAACTCGGCTGTGATGTCATCAGCGAAAAACCGATGACGACCGATTTGACCAAGTTACAGGCCATTTTTGCCACCATTGAGCAAACTGGACGCTCTTTGCGTGTGACTTTTAACTATCGTTATGCCCCAGCCTATACCCAATTTCGGCAACTGGTGCTGGATGGGGCGGTGGGGAGGCCTTTGGCGGTAGATTTTTCCTGGATGTTAGACACCAGTCATGGGGCCGATTATTTTCGTCGCTGGCATCGGGAAAAAGAAAACAGTGGTGGTCTGCTGGTTCACAAGGCCACCCATCACTTCGATCTGGTCAACTGGTGGATTGATAGCTACCCCACTCAGGTTTTTGCTCTGAGGGCGTTAAACTTTTATGGGCGTGAGAACGCGGCCGCGCGCGGTGAACAATACCCTTACCAACGTTACACCGGAGTCCCCGAAGCCAAAACCGATCCCTTTGCCCTTTCCCTGACATCCAAAGAGGCTCTCAAAGCGTTATATCTGGACGCCGAAGCCGAAACTGGCTACATCCGTGACCGCAACGTGTTTGGTGAACCCATCACCATCGAAGATACTATGGCCGTCACTGCCCGTTATCATAACGGCGTCATTCTTTCCTACTGCCTCATAGCCTATTGTCCCTGGGAAGGATTGCGCGTAGCTATTACCGGCACTAAAGGCCGCATCGAGATGGACATAGAGGAAAGTATCACCCATTTACTGGGTGACGGGCAGGTCGCCTCTAGCAAAGGGCCATTTAAACAAGCGCGGATGCGGGTTTTCCCGATGTTCGGCCAGGGCTATGAAGTAGACGTGCCCGTCGGAGCGGGGGGACATGGCGGGGCTGATCCGGTGATGTTGGAGCAGGTTTTTTCACCTACGCCCCCACCAGACCCATATAATCGGGCGGCGTCCCATGTGGACGGAGCGGCCTCGGTGCTGGTGGGCATCGCCGCCAACCAGGCTATGCAAACCGGGCAGATAGTGTGTATTGACGATCTGTTCCCGTTATCTTCGATGATGCGTGATGCGTGATGCGTGATGCGTGATGCGTGCGTGATGCGTGGTGAATGCCATGACTTTATCCCCTGATCGTTTTTTCACTCCTGATCCGGCCCAGCGGCAGATAGCCCGGCAGTTGTATGAGCATGTCGCCGCTTTGCCGCTCGTCTGTCCGCATGGGCATGTTGATCCACGCCTTTTTGCCGACCCCAACTACACCTTTGGCTCTCCCACTGAGCTGTTCCTCATTCCAGACCATTACATCTTCCGCATGTTGTACTCACAAGGTATACCCCTGGAAGATTTAGCCATTCCCCGGCGGGATGGCGGAGCGACGGAAACGGATCATCGCCGGGCCTGGCAGGTTTTTGCCGATCATTTTTACCTGTTTCGTGGCACGCCCACTGGTTTGTGGCTGCGTGAAGAGTTTGCCCAACTTTTCGGCCTCAGCGAAACCCTGAATAGTCAGAACGCCCAAGCCCTTTATGATGAGATGGCGGCCCGGTTGCCGACGCTGGTGTTTAACCCGCGCCTGATGTTTGAGCAGTTTAACATTGAGGTGCTGTGTACGACGGACGCGGCCGCGGACCCGCTCATCCATCATCAAACCATCCAACAGTCGGGCTGGCGCGGCCGCGTTCTGCCCACCTTCCGCCCCGATGCGGTCGTCAACCTGGACACGGAAAACTGGCGCCAACACATCACCGCCTTGAGCGAGGTGTCGGGCATTGAGGTGGTGAATTACCAACGTTTTATCCAGGCACTAGAGCAACGCCGAACTTTCTTCAAGGCAATGGGGGCCAAAGCCACCGACCATGCCGCCCTGACCGCTTACACCACAACACTTTCTACCCGTAACGCCGAAACCATCTTTCAACGCGCTTTACGAGGTGAGAGTACACCCGGTGATGCGGCTGAATTTACGGGCCACATGCTCATGGAGATGGCCCGGATGAGTGTCGAAGATGGTCTGGTGATGCAACTTCACGTGGGGGCGTATCGCAATCACAACGAGTTGATTTTCCAACGGTTTGGCCGGGACATGGGGGCGGATATGCCCATCGCCAGTGAGTTTACCCAGAATTTGCGGCCGCTTCTCAACCGTTTCGGCAACCACAAAGAATTTACGCTGATTTTGTTCAATCTGGATGAGACCACATACAGCCGGGAACTGGCCCCTCTGGCCGGACACTATCCGGCCATCAAACTGGGGCCGCCCTGGTGGTTTTTCGACAGCCTGAACGGGATGCGCCGTTATTTTGATCAGATTATGGAAACCGCCGGACTGTACAACACCGCCGGATTCAACGACGATACTCGCGCCTTTCCTTCCATTCCGGCTCGACATCAACTATGGCGACGTGCGGCCGCGGACTGGGTTGCCGGTCTGGTGGTGCGCCATATTGTGGATGAGGTTGAGGGGCAAGAGATGGTGCATGAATTGGCCTACGGGCTGGCGAAGAAAGCGTACAAATTATGAATGAAGGATGGGGGGAATTATGGATTTAGTTCATCAATTTCAATTCCACGATTGGAGTTATTTATGGCGTTCTGCCTTTCAAGGGAAGTCTATCAACAATCGGTTGTGACACATGGGGGCACGACGTATTGCCTGGTGCGGCTGGCTGGGGGCGAAAAGCGGCTGGTGGTGCAGGGGGACGCGGCCGCGTTCCAGGGTGAATCCAGTGAACAAGGCGTGGTGTGTGCGTTAACAGCGGGCAACGCGGCCGCGCTCCGGGCGCGTCTCCCCTGGCTCAAGCCCGTGCCCCTGGGGCTGAAAACCTCGTTTGGTTTTGGCGACCGGATGGGCACGGCCACGCCGGGGCACATTCAGGCCTTACGTGGCGCCGACCCAAACGGTCACATCGCCCCCATCTTCGCCCAGCAGTCGGTGCGGGAAAACACACGCACGGGCCGCACCCCCCAGCAGGTGATGGATGATGCCTTGTGGGGGGTGTTTCAGGAAGGGTGGCGTGCCCCGTGGGGTGCGGATGCTGACCATGTGAAGGTTGTGGCGGATTTAGCCCCGTTCGCGGCCGCGGGTTACACCTTCTACACCATTGACCCCAGTGATCACGTAGACAACGCTGCTCAAACCGATTCGCTGGAACTGTTGCGCAGTAAGAGTGGCGATTTACCCTGGGATGTGTTGTCAAGTAACGATGAGGAGATACGCGGCCGCTACTGCCAACAACCCATCGTTCTGGATGGCCTGATCTTGACCTACGATGAGACCATCCTGCGTCGCGCCCTGGCGAAATATGGTCATGCCCTGGCGCACACCATCACCATCGCCCAGGCGTTGACGCAACAAATGGGCGGTAAACCGTATGATCTGGAGATGTCAGTGGATGAAACGGACACACCCACCTCAATTCACGAACATTTTTTCATCGTCAATGAACTGACACGCTGTGGTGTGCCCGTGGTCAGTGTCGCGCCCCGCTTTGTGGGTAAGTTCCAGAAAGGGGTGGATTACATCGGCGACCTGGCCGAATTTGAAAGCGAGTTGATCAAGCACACGGTCATCATGCACCATTTCGGCTCATACAAACTGAGTATTCACACCGGTTCAGACAAATTCACCATTTACCCGGCGATTGCCCGGCACACGGGGAACCGGGTGCATGTCAAAACCGCGGGCACGAGTTACCTGGAAGCGTTGCGGGTTGTGGCCCGGTACAAGCCAGAATTATTCCGGCGCATGTTGGAACTGGCTTGCGGCCGCTTCGAGAAAGACCGCAAGAGTTACTTTCTGGACGCCCAACTCAGCCGCGTTCCTGGCAGCGAAGACTTGCCGGACGAGACTCTGCCTGAATTGCTCGATCAGTTTGATCCACGACAGGTATTGCACGTCACCTTCGGCTCCATTCTGGATGAGTTTGGGCTAGAATTACCGTCATTCATCGCTCAACACGAAGCGGATTACCGGTCAGCCCTTGAAAAACATTTCGTCAAACACCTGACACCATTTGCTACCAGATAGACGATTTGGTAAATCGTCTATCTGGGCGATTTACAAGGGTGTGTTTCATTTCGGTTGGCCTAGTTAATAGTAACTGGCAATGGGCAGACGAATCTGTTAATGGTTACGATGCCTCCCCGTGCCATTAACCATTTCAACTCATTAGCAGCACACCCTTTACCAACTTGCCCAACATTTACTCATGAACCTGAACGAACTGACGCAACTCTAGGACTTCAGCGGCAAAACGGCCGTCATCACCGGGGGCACGGGTGTGTTGGGGGGTGAAATTGCCTGTGCCCTGGTAGGCTGTGGGGCCAATGTGGTGGTGCTGGATCGTAATCCCAACCTGCCCGATGCTTTGAAAAAGCCGATGGACGCCGGGCCGGGCCAATATATGGTCACTTACGCCGATGTGTTTGATCGCACTCTGCTGGAAACGGCGCGACAAACCATTGAAGAAGCTTTCGGCGCTGTGCATATTCTGGTGAACGGGGCCGGTGGCAATCATCCCCAGGCGACGACTAACCTGGAACGGTCCTTTTTTGATTTGCCGCGTGAGGCGCTGGATTTTGTGTTTGATTTGAACCTGGTCGGAACGATATTACCCAGTCAGGCTTTTGGTCAGGCGATGGCGGCACAGGGCCACGGGGTCATTCTCAACCTGACTTCCATGAGTGCCTTCACCCCGCTGACGCGCATCCCGGCCTACTCGGCGGCCAAGGCGGGGGTAAGTAACTTCACGCAATGGCTGGCCGTTCACATGGCTCAGGAATACAGTCCCCATATTCGTGTTAATGCGGTCGCGCCGGGGTTTTTCTTGACCAAGCAGAACCGCTTTTTGCTGACCGAGGAACAAACAGGCGAATTGACGGCACGCGGCCGCAAAATCACTGACCACACCCCCATGGGCCGATTCGGTCAGCCGGAAGATTTGCTAGGCACGGTGCTGTGGCTACTGTCACCGGCCTCAGCCTTTGTGACCGGCATTGTTGTGCCCGTGGATGGGGGTTTTTCAGCCTACAGTGGGGTGTGAGTTTCAAGTTCCATGTTTCAGGTCTCAAGCCGGCCTGAAACCTGAAAAACTTGAAACTTGAAACCTATGAAACAAGTCGTTGCCCCTCAAAACGAACTCCTTGATGCCGATACGATTCGGGAAATGCTCGCGGCCGCGTTGTCAGGCCAGCACAGGGGTCAAAAACTGCTCGTTCTCATCCCCGACCACACCCGCACCATTCCCCTGCCGCAACTGTTCCGTTATCTGGTTGAAATTCTGCATGACACGCGCCAGCTTGATTTTATGGTGGCTCTGGGGACTCATCCAGCTTTGTCGCCGGAGCATCTCCATAAGTTAGTCGGCATTACCGCCGAGGAACATGAAACGACTTTTCGGCACATTGGCTTGCTCAATCATGCCTGGGATTCGCCGGACACGCTGACGACGTTGGCGGTCATGCCGCAAGAGCAAATACGAGAAATTGTCGGTGAGCGGTGGCATCCCACATTGGGTGGAGATGTGGCGGTCAATATCAACCGGGCGGTTTTGGCGTATGATCACATTCTCATTTTGGGGCCAACCTTCCCCCATGAGGTGGTGGGATTTTCCGGTGGGGCCAAATATTTTTTCCCCGGCATCTCCGGCCCGGACATGATTAACGTGACGCACTGGTTGGGGGCGTTGGCCGGGGTGCGCGGCACGATTGGCATTAAGGAGACACCGGTGCGGGACATGATTCACGCGGCCGCGAAACATATCCCTACTCCCTCAACCCTCATCGCTCTGGTGGTGGTGGGGCAGGGGTTGGCGGGCCTGTTTGTGGGGGATTATGAGGAAGCCTGGTCTGCGGCCGCGGACCTCTCCTCAGAGCGGCATATCATTTGGGTAGACAAACCATTCCAGCGGGTGCTCTCCTGCGCCCCGCCCATGTACGACGAGTTATGGACAGCGGGTAAGGCTATGTACAAGCTAGAACCCGCCCTGGCCGAAGGCGGGGAACTGATCATTTACGCGCCCCATCTGGATGGGGTCAGCCATGTGCATGGTAAGTACATTTATGAGATTGGTTACCATGTTTTGCCCTATTTTTTACAGCAGTGGGACAAATTTAAACACATTCCCTTGGGGGTGTTGGCGCACAGTACCCATGTGCGTGGCGATGGTGTCTTTGCCGATGGCATCGAATATCCCAGAGCCAGCGTTACCCTGGCGACCCGGCTCTCCCGCGCCGATTGTGACCAGTTGGCATTAGGCTACCTGAACCCGGATGAAGTGGACGCGGCCGCGTGGCAAAACCGCGAAGATGAAGGTGTTTTGTACGTTCCCAAAGCGGGCGAAATGTTGTACCGGGTCAGGCCATGAGCATCGTGGTCGTTATTTTCCCATCCTGGCGATGGCCCTGTTTGGTTATTTGATCGCTCATTTTAACGTTTTACGCGGCCGCGATATTGAAGGTATCTCCCGTTTCGTTTTTAACATTGCTATCCCCGTTTTACTCTTCAACTCTCTGGCCCACATCGAGCTACCCCACCACATCAACTGGCAATTTATGCTCTCCTACTACAGCGTCGCCCTGTTCATTTTTGGGCTGGGTTTGTGGGCCAGCCAGCGCTGGTTTGCCCATTCACCCCAGGAGCAGGGCATCTTTGGTCTGGGTGCGTCGTATTCCAACCTTATCCTGGTGGGCCTGCGCATCATCTCCGCCGGATTGGGTGAGGAAGCCCTACTGCCCCTGTTCATGCTAGTGTCGGTGCATAGCGCCATCCTGTTTTTTATCGTGACCCTGCTGGTTGAACGGGGCAACGGGCAAGGTCATTCCGCCCGGAAAATTGCTACACAAACCGGCAAAAACCTGGCTCGCAACCCCATTATCTTGAGCTTGTTATTGGGGTTATTATTCAACCTGCTGGCGATTCCTTTGCCCCAAGTGGTGAAAGATACCCTGGACATTTTCAGTGATGCTACCTTGCCTTGTGCCTTGTTTGTCCTGGGTGCCTCGCTCAAGGCGTACAAAATCGCCGGGCATTTTCGCGAAGCCTGGGTGATGATTGGTTTGAAAATGGTGTTACAGCCGCTCCTGGTGGGGTTATTGGTGTTTGGCGTGTTTCACCTGGACCCACTGTGGGCCGCTGTAGCCGTCATGGCCGCCGGAATGCCCATTGGGGTGAATGCTACTATTTTTGCCCACAAGTATCAGGTGGGTGTTGCCCCGCTCTCGACCGCCATTTTGTTGTCCACGGTGCTGGCTGTGGTCAGCGAGTCGGTGCTGTTGGCTCTTTTTACATGAACGGGTAGGGTTCGCGGCCGCGCAGCCCAGGTCATTAAGGAACGAGAATTAAATAACTTACAGGAGACGGGAAACGAGTCCCTCATTACGAAAGTCAGACTGACGTTTTTATGACCAGTCTTACCCTCGGTTTGCCGCCGGAAACCCCCACCCCTAACCCCACGCCCAGGGGCGGGGAACTTTTCTAGGCGCGGTTTTCGGGGCAAAGGCCCGAAAACCGCGCCACCAGGGTTCCCCCTTCCCCCGGGAATCGTTAGGGGGATGGGTCTTCTGACTCAATTTACGAAGGGCTTAGGTAAAGCTGTACGAGCCTGACGCCGGATCCGTGGCCTGCTAAAGCGGATCAAGGCGTACCACGCCGGTATACCAGTCCGCCGGGCTTTGGCGGAAGGATGTGAACTATTTCGTTTGATTTCCATTTCTTCTATTCCTTTTCAAATCGCCTTGCTTGGCAACCTCTGTGCTCATTGATTCAACATCTAGTTTCTCTCGCCCAACCACCTCACCATTTTAGGGTCACGATGGTTAAAGAAGCTGCTGGTTTTTGTATCTAATGTTGCTATAGCCGCCATATCTTCCGTTTCAAAAATTCACGTCTGGAAACTTTATTTAACATTGTTTGCACCTTTACACAATTAATATAGTAAGACAATGTCTATCGGCGCTAGCCAGTCCGGTGGCTCCGTTTTGGGAAACAAGATTGTGGCAAGCATTTTTCCTCACACCTGCTTTGCTCACCGATTATCTTTATTTCGGATGCTACTTCCTACTTTCACATAAAGCGCGGGAAATCCACTTTTCGATTGACAAAGACAAGCCAATCGCGCAGTTCCGTCAGCGTTTGAGATTGGAACACAAGATTAATTGCGTTTCCTTTGCCAAGTTGAAGTATTCGCCAGCTTGTTATGGCCGGTCTTCTGACCATACCGTCCCGCGGCCGCAAACCGCCATCAGTTTCTTATTCACTTGGAAGCCAGTTGGCATAGCACATATACGTTATTGGGCAGTATACAACACTCACCTCCCTGGTCAACACCCGATACCTTCTATTCCACGCCCCTTTCCAACTAAAAAGTAGCGCCCCTGAACCCCGAAACGCGGCCGCAACTTCAAACTCAAAAACCATATTGGCAAGATATTACGCCCGAATGTGCCCTAACCTTTGCTGAACTCGCGGCCGCGTGTCAGAGGCACATCCCGCAACAGATTTCTCCAGTGACTCTTTTACCACCAGGCGAAACCTGGCTGGCCTGGGGTTTGGGCACATGGCTCGAATGGGCGTGGTGGTGATCGCTGGTGATCGCGGCCGCGGGTAACGTCCGGTGTGGGGTCTGCGGCCGCGACGCGGTTACTGGGGTCTGTAAGGGGTGGGGGAAAGAGGGGGTTGTGACGCGTACTGGGTAAATATAGCTTCGTATAGGATGCGGCTTGGGGCCTGGTTGTCGTTGTGATGGTAGAGCGAGGGTCAGTCGCGGGCGTCATCATAATCGCCAACTGGCAGACCTGCGACACAAAGGGGACGCGGGGAACGGGCAGAAGGGTGGGGTGGTGCGGCGGTATTTTGAGAATGGGGCTGAAGCGGGGAAGGGGTGGGGGAAACGCGGCCGCGGGCCAGTGTATTGGCCGGGGAAGAAGGGGCAGGAGGTGGTGCTGTGGTGGGTGATGGAGGAGGTGGTGTGAGGGGTGGAACGGAGTTGCGGGGGTTTAGAGGGGAGAAGATGGGTGAGCCTCGAAAGAGAGGGGTGGCTACGACTGCGGGTGGTGAACGAGTGATGGGCTTTCCCATCATGTAAACTGCCAAAGACCATAAACTGACATTTTTTCTCTCTGGCAGGAATGTCAATTTATGCCCTTACTGAGTATAACTGGCAAGGTTGCCCTGTTATCTGGGCACATCCGGGCGGCAATTACCGCACTATCCTCTGTGAGCTTTTCCTCTCTCATATTCCCGAACTGACTCAAACAATCCCAGTTTAATACAGGGGAACGCGGCCGCGACTCTCAGAGATTCTTTTTTCCTTGTCTAAGATCATAGTTGCGTTCCACCCCAAAATCAGGGTTTTGATCACCTTTGCTCCTGAATATTAGGGCACTGGTGTAAGCTGTTCCTTTTTGAGACAATGTATATCAATGTTTGGTTGTTATTGCTCACTCTGAGCAGTTCTCCAGACAGAGTGTTTCTCAATTTCCCAATAGAACCCAATAACGGCTCATTATTATCACGCTAAACACGTGACAATGATGCCAGACCTACGCAATATCTAACGAATGAACAACCTGCGCGGTCTATATTTTGACGAATATGCGCTTAGTTTCTTGACCCAGTTTGTTCTCGCACTGGTGATGCTCTTTTATTTGCTTAGGTTAACTGCGGATATTCGTCGTGTGTGGGCAACCGTCCTTTTTTTTTTCGCCATGGCTTTGTATGCCGGGGTGGAATTGATAGGGTCAACAGCCGTTTGGGACCGCCAATTTTACTTTTTCCATCTGCGCTTTCCCCTACTGTATATAGGCCTACTGGCTGGTACATTTATTGTCTACCACTTCCCCGTGATTCCTGATGATCCATTTACTTCCCAGCGAAGACGAGAGTTGCGACTAGTCATATTCATTCACATCCTTCTTTTGTCAGGCTGTACGGCCATGAGTATCTATCAATGGGGCCAGTTAAAAGTAGCGGGTAAAGCTGTCGTTGACACCCGGTTGTTTGAGGTGAGCATTGGACTGGTACTCTACTGGCACATGGCCGTCTTCCTGCGGCGATTGTGGTCATTAGCTAATCAATTTACACCACGACGCTGGCATTGGCGGCAGTGGCCGGTAAACACAACCAGCTGGACGAAATTTGTATGACCTGGTGAGCGTTTTGCTTTTTTTGCTAGGGATGAATGCCATTGTCATGTTGGTCGGTGCTGGCCTTTTGCCCCATCAATGGCAAGAGACTATCCGTGCCACGGGCTTGCTACTCTTTCTTTTTATGATGTCCATCAGCTACATGAAGTTTAAGGTTGGCCAAACCACCTTTATGGTGCGGATTGTGGGCACGACGTTGTTAGTTATTTTTTTGGTTTTGGGGCTGGTAGGTGTTGTCGCTTCGGAAAGATTTAGTAAAGTGGTTTCGATACGACCACTAACCATCCCTGCCCAAACCATCCAATTCACCCCAACTGCATCTGGCCGCTACCAGGCCACCACACGACCCCCCCAACCAGAAACAGATTGGGGCGATCTGATTACCGAGCCGATTGTGCCGTTGCCCTTCACCTTTCCTTTTGGCTCTAAAAGTTGGTCAGAAGTGAACCTGACAGAACCGGGCGCGGTGGCTTTTGGTGATTGGTCGGAGGTGTTGTATGCCTATAATTATCTGCCAGCGATCACGGCTTATGTAGGGGATAGGCCGAAAAGGGCCGTAGCTACCTCAACAGCCAACCCGATCACGTTACCATTACCTGGCAGCTAGAGGGGATAACGGATGGGGTGCAGGCGGTGTTATGGGCCGACGGCCGTTTTCAACTCACCTATCCCCCATTCAGCGGCCGCAACCTCAACCGAATTGGCTTCCAGTCAGGCACGGGCGGCACAGCCTTTACTGAATTTGACCCGAATGGGGTATACAGGGGAACAGCCATTGCCGCCGATGGTCTCCTCACCGACTACACGATTTTGCAACAGCAAGCCGGACATGTCTTGATGGTTCCGCTGGTGGGGCTGGTTCTTGTTTTTGGCTTATTGAGCATTATTGGCTTTCCCCTTTTGTTTCGGGCCATTTTGGTCAACCCACTCCAAAAGCTGGTGTATGGTGTACGTCAGGTAGAAATGGGCAATCTGGAAGTGGTGGTGCCAGTTCAGTACGAAGACGAGATTGGCACTGTCACCCATGCTTTTAACCAGATGGTAAGCGCGGTGCGCGATGTGTCGCGGGTATTGGAGACGGAAATTGAGAAACGCACCCTGGAGTTGGCCGAAAGCAATCAGCAGTTAGGGGCACTAGAGGAACGAGAACGAATTGGCCGCGAAATCCATGATGATTTAGGGCAGGTCATGGGATATGTACACATGCAGGTTGAGGCAACGATGGCGCGGCTACGGCGCAACGAAATGGAGCAAGCACAAGCGATTTTGGCCGAAGTGGATCGGGTTGCCCAAGAAGCCCACAGCCGAGTAAGACACTATATTTTGGGCATTCGCACCGGTCAACCAGCCTATACGCCTGACTGATTTTGGGGACGGCGTTAGCTGAGTATCTGGTGTTGGCAGGAAAGCGTTATGGTTTAGTGATGGAGTTAACAGCCGATCACAACTCCTTTCCCATTTTACGGCTGACACCCCAAGTGGAGACGCAACTGTTTCGCATTGTTCAGGAAGGCATTACCAATGCTGGCCAAACATGCTCGCGCTACCCGTGTGGCCTGTTTTTGACAGTGGCTGACGAGTGGTTGACACTGCTCCTGAAAGACGATGGGCAAGGTTTTACCCTTGATGATACCTGTTGTTGCTGGCGACCATTTTTGGTTTTACAAATTATGCAGAACGGGCTGAGAGTGTAAACGGCCGTTTCCATATCACCTCTGTACCCGGCCAGGAACCCCAATTGCATCTGCAACTTCCCTGCACCTTAGATTCCTCTCGGTGCACAGCTATCAACGGACAAAAATACCCCTAGCGTGCGTTACTCGTGGATGACCATGCCCTGTACCGTGAAAGTTTGGGCAACATGTTGCGCCCACACGGCATCAAATTGTCGGCGCGGCCGCGGACGGCAAAGAAGCTGAAAGCCGCCATCACCACCTTACAGCCTGACCTCATCCTCATGGACATCCATATGCTAGAGCAGGATGGTTTAGAAACAGCTAACGCCGTCTGGAAACAACAATACCCGCACATCAAAATCGTTATGCTGACAATGGCTGAAGATGAATCCTACTCTTGCAAGCCCCTTAAATACGGGGCATCCGGGCTACTTGCTTAAAAACCTGCCTGCACCTGAATTTCTATCTTTGCTCGATGAGGTGATAGCGGGAAGAACGATTGTTGCGTCTACCCTGGCGACCCAAGTTTTAATGGCCTTGGCCCAACAAGATGATTTGATTCCGAGAACACCAACGGTGGAAACAGCGGCTGAGATCATCTGCTCACGGAACGCCAACAAGCTATACTCGTCTATGTGGCGCAAGGCGCGACCAATAAACAGATCGGTGAACATCTTCACATCAGCGAAAACACCGTTAAATACCATCAAACAGATAATGGAGCGCCTACATTAGCCACCCGCCATGAACTGGTTCTCTCCATTATCTAGATAGCACCGGCGATAATTAACTCCGTGGGTTCGATCGTAAATAACTTAGGGTTTGCTGTGGCCGGTCTCTGACCGTGCGCAACAATCTTTAGCGGACCCTTACATAGTTTATCGCAGAACATAATCAACATTTCCCCCTCTCCTGTGCTTTAACATTGCGCCAGGAATGAGTTTGTAAACCCCGCTCGTTCGGTACCACCGTACTATGCATTTCTCCCAGGACTATCCTGTCAGGTAGGCCAGACTATGCGCGTGGATAGGATGCAAACATGGCAGTTTCCCTTACCCTACTGTCATGCAACAACCTGTGCATGCGG
>JADJUV010000148.1 GCA_016716885.1 Candidatus Trichofilum aggregatum
CCAGATGAGCGCATGAGTATCTACCACATAACCAATCGTCATATTGTCTCCAGGTCTTTTCAAACGAGGACCATTTCTCGCCGTACTTCATCAATGTCCTCAGCAGAAGGGCCGGGCCAAGATGAGCTAACAAACCACGCAGTCGCGGCCGCGTTTGCTCCATCTCAGTGGGAATCGCTTGTTCTAGTGATGGGGCTAATCGTGCGATAAGTCGTGCCTGGTCTCTAATCGGTAATCGCCTTGCCAGAGCTAATACATTATCAAATGTCACTGGAGCTACTGTCATACCATACTCCTTGTCATCAGCATCTTGTACGCTGAATTAGTATAGTCTTTTACGCTATAATCATCCCCATCCTACTCTCGTTCCCTCAACAGGTTGCCCTATGACCCAAGACAAACGAACCCGTCGGCCTTCTCCTGCCCGTCCGGTAACACCCGCCACCCCCGTTGAACGGCGGACACCGTTGTATGACATTCATGCCCGCGCGGCCGCCAAAATGATCCCCGGTGGTGGTGGTTTTATGTTCCCGTTCTCCTACACTGCCCCGATGGAAGAACACCTGAACACCCGCACCAACGTGGGCATGCAGGATTTGTCCACCATGGGTGAGGTAGATGTGAAAGGGCCAGGGGCGGAACGACTCATCAACCGCCTGCTCGTCAACGACATCCGCGACCTGCACCCCGGTCAGGTGCGCTACTCGACCATGTGCAACGAAGATGGCCTCATCCTGGACGACATCACCGTGTATAAGTTTAGCGAAGAGCATTTTATGGTCGTCACCAGCTCCGGGCCGCGCAAAGAGAGCTACCGCTGGATCGCCGACCATGCGGTGGGGGCCAGTGCCTACGCCACCGACCTGACCGGCGCGATTGCCCTCATTTCAGTGCAGGGGCCACGCTCGCGGGATTTTCTGCTGTCGCTGGTGGAAGGGGCTGACCTGGAAAACTTGCGCTTTTTCTGGTTTACCCCGGCGGTCATCAACGGCACGGAACTGCTCATCTCCCGGTCGGGGTATACGGGGGAGTTGGGGTATGAACTATATGTACCGGCTGAGGAAGCGGCCGCAATCTGGAACCATCTCCTCGCGCAGGGCAAAGAATTCGGCCTGCTCCCCTACGGCGTCCAGGCCATGCAAAGCCTGCGCATCGAAAAGGCGTTACCTCTCTACGGCCCGGACATTGACGGCTCACAAACCCCGTTCCATGTGGGGTTGAACCGCTGGATTCGGTTCGACAAGCGGGAGTTTGTGGGGCGAGAAGCGTTGCTCCGCGTGCAAGACATGGGGCTGGATCAACGCTGGACGGGGCTGGTGCTGGAGAGCGACATCCCAGCCAATAACGGTGATTCGGTCTACAGCATCGCCGACATCAGCACGGTGAAGCAGAAAATGTTCAGCGGCAGTGAGGCGGGGGCCTCGTTTGACCTGGAAACCGCCGGACAACCCATCGGTATGGTGACATCCAGCACCAAGGGGCACAGCGTGGGCAAGATGTTGGCCCTGGCGTACCTGGATGTAACCCACTCCTGGCCGGGAGCGAGGGTGATGGTGAATGTTAGCGGCCGCGGCATCCTTGCCACCGTCACCACAACTCCCTTCTTCGACCCACAAGGCATCCGCTTGCGGGCCACTGGTTCTCGAAAGATCAATAACCTATAGATCGACCATCGAGGAGTAAGGCACGCCCACGTGCCGTCCCCATAGACCCGTTCGCACCTGGGGGTGCTCACTCCTCAGAATCAATGAATTGTCGTAGATTAACAAATTAAGCTGATTCGTTACAGGTGAGTATAAGTTTTATGTATGCACATGAAGAAACATTCCTTAACCAGGTTGAAGGATGGTTGCATGAACAAGGTGAACTTTTCGTTGTTATTCAGGGGGATTTCGCCATTGATCGGAATCAATACGCCCTCATTACCTCCATGAAAGCACTTCAGGAGATGATTTTGGATGCTCCGGAGAAGTCAATGATCTTTGTTTACCAGGAGAAACAACTGCCATTGCGAGGGATAGCTAACGAAACGTTCTTGGAGAGTGCTTTACACATGATCCAGGAACCTGAAGATTACCTTTTACTCGATATGTCTGCACAGACTCAAGAGAAACAAAATTATTTTCATAGTGACACATCTTGGGAATTAAGAGGCATGTTTCCCGATTTTCTAAATAAAAACGTTGCATTTGGCAAAATGCCTCTTGCCCATCTGTATGACAAACGAGCGAATAATGTTCTACAAGCCAAAATATTAATTCATCGGGTTCCTTTGCGGGAAGTCAGAGTAATTTTGTACGAGACAAACATTAAAGAAAAGGAAGTAGAGGACGAAATCCCGCTTGGTCAGGCAACAAAACTAGGTGGAAGCCCAGACTGGATTCAGCATGATGAAACGCCTTCATGCCCAACATGTGGATGGCCTATGGTATTCGTGGCTCAAATTGATTCGATTGACTATAACGCAGTATCAAAAAATGAATTATCAAGACAGGTATACATGTTCGGAGATGTGGGCATGATCTACGTGTTCTTTTGTTTTAGCTGTGGGCAAACAACCAGCATCTTTCAATGCTACTGAAGTAGCTCTGAGGCAAAACCAGAATGATTGGCTATTCTAAACATTTCAACGTGATCGTTGTTGGGGTTGGGGGCATGGGAAGCGCGACGTGTTACCAGTTGGCACGGCGGGGCAAGCGGGTGTTGGGGATTGAGAAGTACGACATTCCCCACGACCTCGGCTCGTCGCATGGGTATACGCGCATCATCCGGCTGGCCTATTACGAGCACCCGTCCTACGTGATGCTCCTCAGACGTTCCTACGAACTGTGGGAAGAGATTGAGCGGCGTACCAGCACAAAACTGCTCCACAAAGTCGGCTCGATTGACGCTGGCCCGGCCGATAGCTGGGTGTTCAAAGGGTCACTGCAATCGTGTGTGGAACATGATTTGCCCCATGAAGTCCTGACCGGCAAAGAGCTACACGACCGGTTCCCCGGCTACAACCTGCCCTACGACCATCTGGCGGTTCTGCAACCGGATGGTGGTTTCCTGGTTCCCGAACAGGCGACGGTGGCCTTTGTTGAGGCGGCGCAGGCGATGGGGGCGGAGATTCGCGGCCGCGAAGAGATGCTAGAGTGGCGGCCTACGTCAGAAGGGGGGGTGCGCGTCTTCACCGACCGGGGCGAATACACCGCCGACCGACTAGTCATCACCGCCGGATCGTGGAACCAGAATGTTCTGCCCTTTTTGCGCGGGTTGGCCGTGCCGGAGCGACAGGTGTTGGCCTGGTTGCAACCGGAACGCCCCGAACTGTTCCGCCCGGAGCGGTTCCCGGTGTTTAACTGCCTGGTGAACGAAGGGCGATATTACGGCTTCCCGGTGTTTGGGGTGCCGGGGTTCAAGTTTGGCAAATACCACCATTTTGAAGAACAAGGGCCAGCCGATCAGATAGATTTTGAGCCGCGTTGGGATGATGAGGAGATGCTGCGTGAGTTTGCCGCCCGTTATTTTCCGTTGGGGGCAGGGCCGGTGATGTCGTTGAAGGCGTGTATGTTCACCAACTCGCCGGATGGGCATTTCATCATGGATTTGCACCCGGATTATCCGCAGGTGTCGTTTGCCGCCGGTTTTTCCGGGCATGGGTACAAATTTGCCAGCGTCATCGGCGAAATCCTGGCCGACCTGGCCGAGCGGGGGGATACGCGCCACGACATCAGCCTGTTTAATCTGGCCCGGTTTACGGGGCAGGTGAGTGCGCTCCATGCGGGGCACATGGCGGTGGGTTGCCGGGGGCGACGACAGCGCCACGTCGCATCCCAGAGACCGGTTTTGGCAGAACCCGAATTGCGGCACACATACGGGAAACCACCATTTGGTAAGCGGGCGACTGCACCACGATTTAACGGAAACGGAGTTAGGAGCTATCTGAACGACCAGTTGCAGACACTTAGCGGGCGAGATGCGGTCGCTTTAAGAAATAATCGCTACTCCTATCAACATGGCCTCGTGGACTCAAATCTTCCAATGTTGCTGGTTTGTATTCCGGGCACAAGATTGTCAAACGACAAAACAAACCCCAACTGATTCTGGATCGGAAACTGATCCGGTTGAACGTTACCGAGCCAGAAAGTGGTCAAATCTTGGGTGCCAGTGCAAGCTTTTTAGCATACAACGGATTTTGCGGAAAGCACTAGTTTACCACCTCTGGAAGGAAATCAGCTTACCCTACCCTATTAGGCAAATTAAACCGTTATTAATCCTCACAGGACGTCACAAACACGGGCAAGTTCAGTGCAAGGTAAACATAGATTTGAGGCTTGTCGGTTTATTAAAAGGAATGAAATCAACACAACACCTTTCGAAGATGGCAAGTCACTTAGTTGTGGGGGGCCTTGGCTGTAGGCGACGCATTGTTCTTTAACTTCGATTTTGGCGACGATTGGTATTTTGAGCTGACACTAGAGCAGATTGAAAAGACCCAAAATAAAGAAAACGAAGAGGAATAATCAGGAGAGAAAGATGCAAGATCAGGCACGTTTGGTCATTGTGGGAGCGGGGATTGTGGGGTGTAGTGCGGCGTACCATCTGGCAAAGCTGGGCTGGCGCGATATTTTGGTGCTGGATCAGGGGCCGCTGTTTGAAACGGGCGGCTCGACATCCCATGCCCCCGGCCTGATTTTCCAGACCAATGGCTCGCGGCTGATGTGTAAGATGGCGCAGTATACGGTGGGGGTGTTGGGGGCTGACTTATGAGGAAGGGAACTCAGGGGAACTCGTAGGAACTCTGGGAACTCTGGGAACTCAGCACTCAGCACTCAGCACTCAGCACTAACCCCTTGTTTCTACCCGGTGGGCAGTATTGAGGTGGCGACGACGGCGGAGCGGGTGGCGGAGTTGTACCGGAAGCAGGGACTCGCGGCCGCGTACAACTTACCCGGTCATATCATCTCGCCCGCTGAGGTGAAGGGGATGATCCCCATCCTGGATGAGGGGGCGATTCTGGCGGGGTATCATGTGCCGTCGGATGGGGATGCGCGGGGGTGGTTCGCGGCCGCGTCCCTCGCCCAACTCGCCATGTCTACCGGTGGGGTGGCCTTCCAGGGGGAGACGAAGGTGCTGGATGTCCTGGTAGAAAACGGGCGGGTGACAGGCGTGATGACGGATCGCGGCCGCGTGGCCTGCGAATCTGTTCTCCTCTGCACCAACATCTGGGGGCCAGTGCTGGGGGACAAACTGGGCCTGCCCCTGCCGCTCTACGCCGTCGAACACCAATACCTCATCAGCGAACCCCTGCCCGAACTGGCCCAAGACCGGGATCGCTTCGTGACCCATCCCATATTGCGCCATCAAGACAAACGGATGTATTTCCGCCAACACGGCGACGCTTACGGCATCGGCAGTTATTGCCACGAACCGCGCCTCGTCAGCCCGTATGCTTTGCAAAAATCGGCCATTCACCCGTTCACGCCCGACGATTTCGACGAAGCCCGTGAGGCCACCGACATTTTGTTGCCCGCGCTCAAGGGGCGGGAATACGTCACCCGCTTCAACGGCATGTTCGCCTTCACCATTGACGGCTACCCCGTCTTGGGCGAAAGCCAGACCAAAGGGTTGTGGTCGGCCATCGGTATTTGGGTGACGCACAGCGGCGGGGCGGGCAAAACCATCGCCGAGTTGATGACCCACGGCACAACCGAATGGGACATCCGTGAGGCCAGCATTGACCGCTTCCACCGCCACCACACCGCGCCCAAATATGTGGCCTTGCGCTGTGCCCAACAATACCGCGAGGTGTACGACATCATCCACCCCCTGCAACAGATGGAAAATCCGCGCCAGTTGCGCCTCAGCCCGTACCACGAGCGATTGGTGGCCCAGAAAGGGGTCTTTTTTGAGAACAGCGGCTGGGAAGTGGCCCAATGGTACGAGGCGAATGAAGGGTTGTTGGCCGAATTTGGGGAATCGCGTGCCCGAACGCACCGGTTGGGCGGCCATGAACTGGTCACGCATTCAGGGGGCGGAACATCTGGCGACACGGGAGCGGGCCGGGCTGTTCAACCTGACCCAATTCACCAAAATCGAGGTGAGCGGGCCGGGGGCGATGGCCTTCCTCAACTTTATGGCCGCCAATCAGGTGGATCAGCCGGTGGGCAAGGTGGTGTACACGACCCTGCTCAATCAGGCGGGGGGGATCAAGGCCGATTTGACCATCACCCGCCTCAGTGAGACAAAATTTATGGTGTTGACCGGGGCCGGGGGTGGGCCGCAGGACGTGGCCTGGTTGCGCCAACACGCCCCGACGGATGGCTCGGTGATGATCGAGGATGTGACCTCACGCTATGCGGCGGTGGGGTTGTGGGGGCCGTTGGCGCGTGAAGTGTTGGCACGGGTGACGCCGGATGATGTGAGTAACGAGGCGTTTCCTTATTTTACGTCGCGGCCGCTGACCATAGACTCCATCCCCGCCTTTGCCCTGCGCCTCTCCTACGCCGGGGAGCTGGGCTGGGAGATTTACGCGCCGATGGAGATGGGTCTGCGGCTGTGGGACGTGTTGTGGGAAGCGGGGCAACCGTCCGGGCTGGTGGCGGTGGGGGCCGGGGCGTTCAACTCCCTGCGCCTGGAGAAAGGGTATCGCGCCTGGGGCAGTGACATCCACACCGAGTACAACCCGTTTGAGGCCGGTTTGGGCTGGGCGGTACGGCTCAAGAAGGGGGATTTCCTGGGGCGGGAAGCGTTGCTCAAGGTACGCGAACAGGGCATCCGGCGGCAGTTGTGTTGCCTGACGTTGACGGAGCCGGGGGCGGTGGTGTTGGGCAAGGAGCCGATCCTGGTGGGGGAGCAGGTGTTGGGGTATGTGACGAGCAGTGATTTTGGCTACAGCGTGGGCCAGCACATCGTCTACGGCTACCTGCCGGTGGAGTACGCCGTGCCCGGTACGCCGGTGGAGATACAATATTTTGG
>JADJUV010000149.1 GCA_016716885.1 Candidatus Trichofilum aggregatum
AACATTAACATCCCCACACCCCGTTTGCCCCGCCGTTTTCCCCCTTATACAATCTTCCCTTGCCCGAAATGGGTTTCAGGTCCCAGGTTTCAGGTTTCAAGTTGAACCCACCTGAAACCTGAAACTTGAAACCTGAAACTTGAAACTCAACGAGGCTACCATGCTCCTGGCGATAGACATCGGCAATACCAACGTGACCCTGGGTTTGTGGGATGGACAAAAGTGGCGGCTCCAGTGGCGACTACGCACAGTGCGTGAAAAAACCGCCGATGAGTACGGCATTCAGCTCAAAACCCTTCTGCGCGAATCGGGCCTGTCCGGGGCCGTGGATCGGGTGATTTTAGCCAGTGTGGTGCCCACCTTAACCGGCACATTTTTAACCCTGTGCCAGCTCTACCTGGGGCAAACGGCCTTACAGGTACGCCACGACATCCCTCTGGGTATTCAGGTGAAAACAGACAACCCGGTCGAAGTAGGGGCAGACCGGTTGGTGAACGCGGCCGCGGCCTTTCACCTTTACCCCGGCCCCAGCATCGTCATAGACCTGGGAACCGCCACCACCTTCGACGTCGTTTCCGGGCGAGGTGAACTGGTGGGCGTCGCCATCGCCCCTGGCCCCGCCGTCGCCGCCGAGGCTTTGGTCAGTCGCGCCGCCCGTCTGAGCGGGGTGGCCCTGGAAGCCCCACCCCAGGCCATCGGCAAAAACACCGTCCACGCGCTACAATCCGGCATCGTTTTTGGCTACGTGGGGCTGGTCGAAGGGCTGGTCAAACGGCTCATGGCCGAACTCAACGAACCGAACACCAAAGTGATTGGCACGGGCGGGCTGATCCACATCATCACCCCCCACACCACCGTCATTGACCACGTTGATCCCTGGCTTACCCTCACGGGTCTACGTCTGATCAGCGAAAAACAAGTATGAAAAATCACAGACTACGCCCGTTCGCGCCCATTCTTTTACTGCTCACTGGTTACTGGTTACTGGCCACGCTCCTCGTGGGCTGCACCCCAGAGACACCGCGCATGATTACCCTGACCGCCCAGGCCGAGGCCACGCCGACCCTCACCCCGGCCCCGCTGGTGCTAAAGGTGGAAACACCCACACCTTTGCCGGGCAGTCAGGTCGAAACGATTACCGGCGAAACTTTTGACACGCTGACCGTTTGGGTCAATGAAACCTCGCCCGAGCACGCGGCCGCGTTGCAAAACATGGCCGATGAGTTCGTGGCTCAACACCAAATCCAGGTGCAATTCCAGATGGTCATGCCTGACCTCTTGCCTGATCTGGTGGCTTCGGCCGTGTTGTCGGCTACCTTGCCCGACCTGATCCTGCATCCGGTGGAGTACACCGTGGGCTGGGCTGAGGCAGGGGTTTTGGATAGTGACGCGGCCACGGCGGTATTAAACGAACTGGGAGCGGAAACGTTTGACGCGGCCGCGCTGGAATTTGTCGCTCGTGACAACCTCTATGCCGCCCTCCCGGCTTATGGCTGGAAACAGATCATCCTCTACCGGGCCGACCGTTATGCCGCCCAGGGGTTGGCTGCACCGGACAACTTTGAAGCTATGCTGGCGGGCGCGGCCGCGTTCTACAATGCGGAAACCTTACAATCCGGCCTTGTTGTACCCACCGAATCCGACCTCATCACCACCCAGCAAATTTTTGAGATGTTGGCCATGGCCAATGGTTGTGATCTGGTAGACACCAAAGGGGAAGTGTTCTTTTTGCATCCGGCCTGCCTGGACACCCTGGACTTTTACCGTGAAATCATCAACCAGTTTAGCCCCAGCGACGTTCAGACCGACATCAGTGCCCTCAATGCCTACCTGAACGGGCAGACCAGCCTGATCATCGCTTCGCCGTCCGTTCTGCCCATTATTGGCGGGGTGGACCCGGCCCGTCGCCCCACCTGCGCCGAATGCACCAGCGCCGATTATCTGGCCCAAAACAGTGGCATCCTCACCTCTATTCAGGGGCGTAGCCAGTTTGCTGAGACGGGGTCGTTTAGTGAGTTGACCTACCTGGGCATCACCACGAATGCGAATGCGGCCGCGGCCGCGCTCTTTGCTAACTATTGGTTCAATGAAGGCTACCTGCACTGGTTGGCCGTCAACCCGGAGCAAAAGGTTCCCCTGCGTTTGGGCACACCGGCTGAACCCACTCAGTATATAGACGCCTGGCGCACCTTCCCTCTGGTGGAGAATGGGCCAACGATGGTGGAGCTATTTGGTGATGAGGTCGCGGCCGCGCTCAGCCAGAACGTCGCCGATTCCACTCGCTGGGGGTTTCGCCAGGGGCAGGGTCAACTCATCACCGACCTTTACGAGGGCAAACTTTTCTCCATCCTGCTCCAGGAAATGCTCAGTGGTTACTTCAACACCAGCGTCGCCGTCATCGAAGGGTACAAGCGCATAATTGCCCTCATTCCCAATTACGCCTACACTATCGAATTGGAACCAACCCCTACCGCCACACCCTTCCGGCGGTAGAATTTAACCAACACACCCATATCTGGAGTTTAGAGCTAGAGGAAAGAGCTAGAGGGAATTACTCTAGAAAATCCTCTAGCTCTCGCTCTGAACTCAAGCATAACCAATCGTCTATTTAACCACCTAACTCACCCACGCATGGAACCCATCACCCTCGACCCCAACTATATCGAAGAGAGTTTCGGCATTCTCACCGATGATGATGTCTATCTGGATTGCCTGTTGGTGCGGCCCAAAAACAGCACCGACGACCAACTCAAAGCCCTTCGCGTGTGGGTTCCTCGTCACCCGTTGGCCAAGTCCACGCTCGTTACCTGTGCCCGCCAGGAAGTAAACGCGATGGGTGTTGATGGCAACATTGCGCACATGGTATTTGATTTACGGGGGACGGGTGAAAGCGAAGGCAGTCCCCGTGATCGCAATTTTCAGATGGACCTGATGGGCATCAAAGCCTGGGCCAGTGAACGATTTGGCAACATAAACGTCGGCTTTTTGGGTATTCCTGATTCCAAAGTGGGTCGTGTTAACTTCAATCCAGTTCGCCCTGGGGTCGTGATGGAAAACTACTTTTATCCACCCCAAGTTGTGGAGGGCGAGCCAGCCCGCTCACCCGTTATTTACCTCTCCACCTTCAGCTTGTTCAGCCAGATGGATGATGCCTTGTGTACCGCCCTGAGCCGGGCTGGTTATCCTGTTTATGGCCTGGATCCCTTGCGTTACCTGCTGCACGCCGCCTCTCGCGAACGCCTTACCCCCCCTATCATCTGGAGCGATTGGCGTGCCTTTCTGCGCTCGATTGGTGAACCGGCTTTTGTCGTCGCCCAACCGGTATCAGCCGGTTTGGGGATTCTCCTGTCGGCGAATGTTGATATGATTCGTGGCCTCATTGCCATTGGCCGGGCCCAAATTGCCTTCAAACCCTGGCACATCTTCAGCCAGGATAATCCTTATGTTTTTATGTTAGCCAAACATGTGTACAACATTGCGCCCCGTCCGGCTATGTTTGTGGTGACTGAGCGGCCGCATCGTCCTGAAGATAGCGAAGAGTTGAGCATCCTCTACCAGACCGCCCTGGAACCCCGCAAACTCGTCCGTGTGCCCCAGATTGACCCGGCTACCCTGTTGAAAATGATGGTCTGGCTGGAAAACCCGACGTAGAGGGGCGGTTGGCGGGAGGCTGTTAGCCGCTGGCGGCTGGCCGTCTCCCAGTCTCTCAATCTCTCAGTCTCTCAATCTCCTCCTTCCACCTATGAACACCTCCCCACTTGTTGCTTTTCAAGGAGAAAAAGGGGCGTACTCCGAACAGGCGGTGCGGCAGTTTTTTGGTAACGCGGCCGCGACGCTGCCTTGCCGCTCCTTTGCCGACATTCTCCAGGCCGTGCAACTGGGTCAGGCCACCCAGGCCATGCTCCCTGTCGAAAATTCTCTGGCCGGAACCGTCATCCCGGCTTATGACCAATTGCTCGATCATGACCTGCGTATTCAAGGGGGAAGAACTGGTCAAAGTCGAACATTGCCTCATGGCCCCAGCGGGTACAGCCCTGGAGCAAGTCAAACGGGCCTTGTCCCACCCCCAGGCTCTGGCCCAATGTGAGCAAACCTTGGCCCGGTTGGGTATTGAGCCGGTCACCCATTACGATACCGCCGGAGCCGCCCGTGATCTGGCCCTCAACCCTGAGCCGGGCACGGCAGCCATCGCCAGCGCCCTGGCCGCCGAAACGTATGGCCTGACCATTTTGCTCCGGGGCACCGAGGACATGCCCCACAATTACACCCGCTTTTTTGTCCTGGGGCTGATGGCCCCAGAGCGGCGCGATCCTAGCAAAACCTCGATTGTGTTCACGACGCGCCATGTGCCGGGTGCGTTGTATGAGATCATGGGTGAGTTGGCCCAGCGGGGGATTAACTTGACGAAGATTGAGTCGCGGCCGCGGCGCAACCGCCCCTGGCATTACCTCTTCTACGTAGACTTCGACGGCCACGAAGACGATCCCCCGGTTCAGGCCGCCCTGTTAGGCATCCTCAAACGCTCATCTTTCCTCAAAGTTCTCGGCTCTTACCCCGCCGCCAGTCAGCCGCAGGGGAATTGGGAGAGTGAGAGACTGAGAGACTGAGAGACTTTCGGGAGTTGCTTGACACGGCAGGTAAGCAGTTTATTATTTACGCGCTCCACGCTCCACGCTCCACGCTCCACGCTCCACGCTCCACGCTCCACGCTCCACGCTCCACGCTCCACGCTCCACGCTCCACGCTCCACGCTCCACGCCCTCCATACAACCTGCACAACCCATCCCCCCTTTCTTTGGACAAATTGTTTCCTTGACTTCACCCCTGCCCGATGTTAGCATCGTGAGACCATGTTAAAAGGGTCCTGCTACTTTTATTTTTATCCGGGAAATCAACCGACGTCGCGCAACAGCGAAGTGGGTTTGTCTGGCTTGGATAACTGAAAGGAGCACCCGACAAACACAAATTAGCAAAAGACGCGGCGTCACAACCGCGTCTTTTTTGTTTTAAGACGCGACTGACGCCTACCAATGGTCTCTCAATCTCTTAGTCTCTCAATCTCTTAGTCTCCAGTCTCAAGGAGACTAAGAGACTGAGAGACTAGGGACTGGAGACTAACAGGTCTAACAGGAGGCAGTCATGAGTCACACAGGGACGAACGGGGTTAATGGACATCACAGCGTGGAAACGCGGCCGCTGATGTGTCGGGGGGTGCGGGGGGCGATTTCCGTCTCGGAGAACAGTGTTGAAGCCATTGTGGCGGCGACGAAAGAGTTGATGAGCGTGCTCGCGGCCGCGAACGGTATCCAACCCGACGACATCGCCAGCATTTTTTTCACCACCACCACCGATGTCACAGCCACCTATCCGGCATTGGCAGTGCGGCAACTTGGCTGGTATGATGTAGCCATGCTCTGCGGCCATGAGATGGACGTACCAGGGGGCATGACAGGCATTATCCGGGTTCTTCTGCACTGGAATACCCGCAAAACAGCCCAGGAAATCCGCCATTGTTATCTGCGTGAGGCCCTCGCCCTGCGCCCCGACCGGCACCATTGGCCCGTAGCTGAAGAAAGCCAACTTGTGGGTGAAGAGGTGCGGCCATGTTAGCCACCCCCATCACCCGTCCGCCTACCACCTATCGCAACGGCCATCATCCGGCCCCAGCCTATCATCATGTTAAGGAGTGGTCTATGAACCTGGCGATCATGAAAGCCGACGCCACCATGAAAGATATTTCCACGGTTATTGCCCGCGTCGAGGATTGGGGTTTTACCGCCCACCTGTCGCAAAACGACGCCCATACCATCATCGGCATTGTCGGTGAGGGCCAGGGAGACTGGGAACAAATTCGGCTCCTGCCCGGCGTCGAACGCGTTGTACCGGTCAAACACCCATTCAAACTTGCCAGTCGCGAATTCCAGCCGGAAAACACCGTTTTCCCCATCGGCAACCATACGGTGGGCGGCAAAGGGCTGTTGATTATGGCTGGCCCCTGCTCCGTTGAGGATCGCAACCAGATTATTGAGACGGCGATTGCCTGTAAAGAAGCGGGGGCGCATGTGCTCCGGGGTGGGGCGTTCAAACCCCGCTCATCCCCTTATGCCTTCCAGGGCCTGGGCGAAGAAGGGCTGAAATACCTGGCCGAAGCCCGTGAGATCACCGGTCTGCCTATCATCACTGAGGTGATGGAGCCGGGCCTGGTGGATTTGGTCTGTGAGTATGCTGATATTTTGCAGATTGGGGCGCGGAATATGCAAAACTATGCCCTGCTCCATGCGGTGGGCAAGGCGCAACATCCGGTGATGCTCAAACGGGGCATGAGTAGCCTGATGGAAGAGTGGCTGATGTGTGCCGAGTACATTCTCAGTCACGGCAACAAGCGGGTGATGTTGTGCGAGCGGGGGATTCGCACTTTCGAGAAGTACACCCGCAACACCTTCGACATTAACGCCATTCCGGTGGTGAAACAGTTGTCCCACCTGCCCATTATTGCCGACCCCAGCCATGCTACGGGCAAATCGGAATATGTCGCGGCCGCGGCCAAAGCCAGTGTCGCCGCCGGAGCCGATGGCCTCATCATTGAAGTCCATTGTAACCCGGAGAAGGCCCTCTCTGATGGGGCACAATCTTTGCGCCCGGAAGCGTTTGCCAAACTGGTGCGGGAAATGCGGCTGATTGCGGAAGCCTGCGGCCGCGAAATTGAGTAATTGATAATCAGTGAGGGCTTCGGTTTGTAGTGATTGCTTTAGCGGGCTGGCGCCAGCCTAAAGCAGTCACTACAAACAAAATCTGGCTCATTATAGTGCCCGGCACGGGTTTAAAACCGAAAAGATTCTTGTAACCTGTGCCGGGCACTATTACCAACCTAACTCTCCACCACCCGCACCGCCACCATCTTATCCCCCTGGCGAATCGCATTCACCACATCCATCCCTTTCGTCACCTTGCCAAACACGGTGTGTTTGTTGTCCAGGTGGGGCTGGGGGGCATGGGTAATGAAAAACTGACTGCCGTTGGTTCCCGGCCCGGCATTGGCCATGGAAAGCACACCAGTTTCGTGGCGCAGAGGGTTGCCAGAGAACTCATCCTCAAAGCGATAACCAGGGCCGCCCCGTCCTGTGCCGGTTGGGTCGCCACCCTGCACCATAAAGTTGCTGATGACCCGGTGGAAAAGTACCCCATCGTAAAATCCCTCTTTCGCCAAAAACACAAAGTTGTTGACCGTTTTGGGAGCATACTGGGGGAAAAGCTGGATTTCAATGGTTCCCTTGTTGGTTTCCATCTCAATTTTGTAAATGCCTTTGGCATTAATTTGCATTGCCGGGGCTGTCGCCCATTGTTGTGCCATGTTGTTCTCCTTCAAAATTAGGTTGGGGAAAATCAAAACCAGGGATCGTTGACCCCCGGTCTTTTCGTATGCGAGCCAGATTGTACCATACTTGAGTGTATCGTTCAGAGCATGAGGGATGAGCGAGACAGGGCTTTTCCAAAGTCAACTAGTACAGCTTTACACAACCCCTTAGCAGGGTTAGTCGGAAGGCCCATCCCCCTAACCCCTTCCGGAAGGGGGATCGTGTCGTTTTTTGAGGGCGTATGCCCTCAAAAAAACGACACGATATAACATTCCCCGCCCCTGGGGGCGGGGTTAGGGGTGGGGGAAAATACCCGACATAATGGCACAGCGCTAAAAAATCGGACTGCGGAAAAGCCGTGGATGACCAAGAGATAAAAGTGGGTGACTCTCGCTCTCGTTTTGCGTTTGTTTCACGCCGGATGCACAAGACGGTATAATCGGCGGCATGAGTTTTAAGTTTGAATTGCTCGCGGCCGCGACCGGCTCCAACGCCCGCGCTGGCCTCTTCCACACCCCACACGGCCCCATCCCTACCCCCATCTTTGCCCCGGTAGGCACACAAGCCACCGTCAAGGCCCTCAAACCGGATGATTTGCAGCGGCTGGGGGCGTCGCTGGTTCTCAGCAACACCTACCACCTATACCTGCGCCCCGGCGACGAAATCGTGCGTGATTTGGGCGGTTTGCACAAATTCATGGCCTGGGATGGCCCCATCCTCACCGATAGCGGCGGTTTCCAGGTGTTCAGCCTGGGTGGACTGCGCAAAATTGACAACGAAGGTGTCACCTTTAAATCGCACATTGATGGCTCTATGCACCGCTTCACCCCAGAGCGCAGCATCGCCATTCAGGAAAATCTGGGCGCGGATATCATCATGGCCTTTGATGAATGTCCCCCGCCGACCGATTATGCTTATGTCAAACAATCGCTGACTCGGACACATCCCTGGTTGCTCCGTTCCCTGGAAGCCAAAACCCGCTCTGATCAGGCGTTGTTTGGCATTGTCCAGGGGGGCATCTTCCCCGATTTGCGCGAGGAGAGTGCCCGTTTCATGCTCGATTTGGATTTGCCGGGGTATGCGATTGGTGGGTTGGCGGTAGGGGAAACCAAAGAGCAGATGGCCGCCATGTTGGATGTGCTGGCCCCGATTTTACCCTGGGACAAACCACGTTATTTGATGGGGGTAGGGGCACCGGAAGATGTGGTCAATGGGGTTCTGCGGGGGGTAGATATTTTTGATTGTGTGTTACCTACCCGGCTGGCGCGGCATGGGGCGGCGTTGGTCAAAGGGGGGCGGCTTAATCTGAACAATGCCCGCTACAGCCGCGACCCTGAACCGCTAACGGCCGATTGTACTTGTTACACCTGTGCCCATTTCAGCCGCGCCTACATCCGCCATCTGGTCAAGGCCAACGAAATCCTGGGTCATGTCCTATTGACCACCCACAACGTTCATTTTCTGCTGGACCTGGTGCGAACCCTGCGCCAGGCGATTATAGAGGGGAATGTGGGAGAGGTCGCGGCCGCGTTCCTGGCTCATTATGTCGCTAGCTAAAAAAAAACGCCCAGATGCCCAGGCCGCCGAAAAACGGTTCTACCAGATCGGACGAGGTGAATTAGGAGTCAGGCTTTGGCTGTCGTTCCGATTAAAGTCTTCCCGCTAAGGAATGAGAATCAGATAACTCAGGAGAGTGGGGACGAGTGACGAAAGTCAGACCTACGTTTTTATGACCCGCTTCCCCTCGGTTTGTCGCCGGAAACCCCCACCCTAACCCCGCCCCCAGGGCGGGGATAGGCGCGGTTTTCGGGCCCCCTTCCCATCGGGAAGGGGGTCGGGGCTTCTAACTCAATTAATGGGGGGGGGGGAAACAACAAAGACCACCCCCCCCCCCCCCGGGGCGGTGGTGGTGGTCCTTACCAAAAAAAAAGGGGGGGGCCCCGGGGGGCTGGGGGGGGAAAAACCTTCCGGCCCCCCCGGCTGGCTCAGAATCTCTACCAGAAGTTGGATACAGCTTTCCACATCGTTGCTGTCTACCATTTCGCTGGGGGAGTGAATGTAACGGCTGGGGATGGAGATACACCCGGAGATGGAGCCTGGCCCGGCTACTTGCATGGCATAAGCATCCGTTGTACCCCCTTCTAATACTTCCAACTGATGAGGAATGCCTGCTGCTTCGGCCCGTTGGCGCATGAGGCGCACCAGCCCGGCGTGGGCAATCATACCGCCATCCTTAACCTTGATGGCGGCCCCCTGGCCCAAACTGACGGACATAGGATGACATTCCGGGGTGTCGCCGGTTCCGGTTACATCCAGGGCGATGCTGACATCCGCGTGGAGACCGTTCGCGGCCGCGGCCGCGCCTCGTAGCCCCACCTCTTCCTGCACCGAAAAGACAAAATAAACCTCATGGGGTGAGTTTTGCAGCCGTTTCATCGCTTCTACACCCACCACACAGCCAATCCGATCATCCATGCTCTTGGCCGCCAACCGGGTTCCCTGCACCAACAACGGCCGATAGAAACCGGCTGCGTCTCCCACTTGTACAGGGCAATCCGCCTTACTGGTGGCGCCCACGTCAATGTAATATTTGCTGAGCGGATGGAGTTTGGTGCGGTCTTCAAATTTGTCGGCATAGATGACGCCTTGTAAACCGTTGGCAAAACGCACGCGGCCGCCTAACAAATTAGCCGGAAACACCCCCCCAATGTTGGTAAAACGCAAAAAACCGTGTTCGGTGATGTGGGACACCATCACCCCAATTTCGTCCATGTGGGCCGAAATCAGCACCCGTTTGCCACTCCCATCCCCGTTTTTGAGGGCGATAAGGTTGCCCAACGCATCCACACGCATCTCATCGGCATAAGGAGCAATTTCCTCACGGATCAACTCCCGCACCTGATCTTCAAAGCCCGACGGACCATAGGCTTCCACAAGTTTCTTGATTAAATCATTCATCATAGCCTCTGTTTTATAACTATTCCCCCTCATCCCTGTCCTTATCCCAATAAGGGAGAAGGACAGAGATGAGGGGCTGTTTGGTATTTACCTCTAGCTCTCGCTCTGACCTCTAACCTCAAGCCTGGTTAAACAGGCCCGGTTTCAGGCTGTGCAAGGTAGCCGAGGCTAGTTTGACCAGATTGCTGTAATCATCCAGGTTGATCATCATGTTAGGGGTGTGGGCATAACGACCTGGCACAGCCAAAGTTGCCACCGGGATACCACCGTGGGCTGGCTGAATAGCTCCCGCGTTGGTTCCGCCGCCACCGGGCTGGCGAATTTGGTAGGGAATATCGTTCGCGGCCGCGACCTGCATAATGTGGGCCACAAATTTGGGGTGCTGGATGGTACGGGCATCCATGACATAGACCGCTGGCCCTTTACTCAGCATCACATTGGAGCTAATGTCCTCTTTTTTGGGCAAATCATGAGCCGGTGTAGATTCCAGCACCAGCGCCATGTCCGGTTTCACGCCGTGGCTAACTACCCTGGCTCCGCGCAACCCCACTTCCTCTTGCACCGTAAAAACGGCGTACAGATCAAAGGGAAATGGTTCGCCGCGTAATAATTCTACGAGAGCGGCACAGGCGGCCCGGTTGTCAAAGGCTTTGCCAATGGCGGTTGTGCCCCATTCTTCATATTGAGTCACAAACGCGGCCCGGTCACCAATATTCACCTTGGCAGCGGCGTCCTCTTTTTCTTGGCCCCGATGTCAATGCGCATATCTTTGTGCTTGACCACGGTTTCTCGTTCGGCGGCGGAAGAGAGATGCACCGGGCGACCGCCGATGACGCCGGTGATTTTCTTCGGCCCCACCTGGACAACCTTGCCCAGCAAGGCGCGATCATCAATGCCCCCCACTTTTTCAAAACGAAGGGTGCCGTCGCTGTCAATGTCAATGACCATCAACCCCACTTCGTCCATGTGGGCGTCTACCATGACCCGCAGGTCAGATTCGCCACTGCCTTTTTTAAGGGCGATGAGGTTGCCCAAAGAGTCCACCCGCCATTCGTCCACATGATCAACAATGAGATCACGAATGAGTCGCCGGACTTCTTTTTCTTCGCCGGAAACACCGACGGCTTGAGTGAGTTGTTGTAGTAGTTTGTTCATGGTTTAGCCACGCTTTACTCATCCATTAAATGTTTGGTCAGGTCACCCAGAAAATTCTCATCCAGGCGGGTGATCAGTTCGGCCAGTAATCGTCCGGCCCGTTCAATATCCATCACGTCCATGCACTCGACCATGGTGTGCATGTACCGTTGAGGAATGGAGATCAGGCCGGTGGGAATGCCTGCCTGGGCGATTTGTAAACCGGCGGTGTCGGTGCCGCTCTGGTTGGCATGGCCTTCAGGCGTGGCATTGAGTTCGATGGCCGCGGCCGCGGCCTTGAGCGCCTTGAACACACCCGGGTGGACGTTGGGGCCATACCCCAGGGTAGGACCTTCGCCTAATTCAAAGGTCAGACCCCCATCTTTGGCGAGTGGCCCCTTGGCCCAGGTGACATCCAAGGCGATGGCCAGGTCTGGTTGTTGACCACCGGCTACGGCCATGGCGCCGCGCAAGCCAATTTCTTCTTGGGTGGTGGCGACGGCCAAAACATCCCAGGTATGGTCGCGGCCGCGCAGTAAATCCAGGCACACCGTCACGGCGGCTACCGAGGCCCGGTTGTCCAACGATTTGCCCGCCACGCGGCCATTGTTTAGTTCCCGCAAAGACTGCCGGAAAGAGATGAAGTCGCCTATGGAGACGAGCGTCTTAAGTTCCTGGAAAGGCAGGCCCACATCTACCACTAAATCGTCGTACTCAAAGGGTTTGTTACGGCGGTTTTCGGGAATGAGATGCGCGGGCAGGCAACCAATGATGCCGGGCAAATCTCGTTGGCCGTGCACAGTGACTTGTTGGGCCAGGGTTTGCCGCGTATCAACACCGCCGATTTTGTGGACCTTAAGGAAACCATACCCGTTTTCGTCGGGGTAGGGGATGATGTTGGTTACCAGCAGGGCGATTTCGTCCATGTGGGCGGCTAAAAGGACACGCGGCCGCGGCTCATCGCCCAGTCCCCGTTTGAGGGCGATTAAATTCCCT
>JADJUV010000150.1 GCA_016716885.1 Candidatus Trichofilum aggregatum
TTGGGTTTCCCGGCAAAAATTGGTCAATTTAGCGGGTTGGAAATGAAAGAAATGCTACCAAGGTAAGTAATCGTTCAGTGGGTTACAGCAACGGATTAAGGGGAAAGTGGATTTTCTCGCGGCCGCATTTAGTACTGCGTAAAGTAAGGTTTTGTCATTTCGAGCGCAGTCTTCGGAGCGAGAAATCTTTCCCCCAGCCATCGTGAAGGATTCATCCTCGAAGACTCGTCGGCATGACAGGGCCAAGAAATTTACTTTACAAGGTATTTAATTCGTTCCTTTACGAAAACCCGTTGATGTCAAGTAAAGGGTACAAAATCCAGCAATTCTCAATTTGAGACCACGCGTAGGGGCAGGACAGGTGGTAAGGATTTGAACAGGAAGCCTAACTTCC
The DNA here is from genome assembly GCA_016716885.1 of Candidatus Trichofilum aggregatum. GTDB lineage: Bacteria > Chloroflexota > Anaerolineae > Promineifilales > Promineifilaceae > Trichofilum > Trichofilum aggregatum. The sequence continues at coordinate 395 of JADJUV010000150.1, forward strand.
CACCTGTCTCCTTCTCTTGTGAGCCACAATGGTAAGAGGGCGAGACGATGCGGAAGAATCATGGCTCAGTTTATCCACATTGAACCCGCATCGTCCCGCCCCTGCATGTTGGATGTCAAATTGAGAGTGCCTTACAAAATCATCTCTAGATTGAACTGTGTTACACCTGAGTATAAACACTTTTTGGGGGTGGGGGAATAGCGCATTAACAGTCAAAAATAAACGATCAAAAAAGAGCTGGCGAGTTTCTAAAAACCTGTCGAATACAAGTGGATATTAATTGCTGGAAATTACCCTGCGCGATTTCTCGGTACGTCTCCTCGCTGATGAGCAACACGCCCGGTCTGCCCTCATTCGTGTTGCTGCGATCACCAGAAACACCAGCCGGCAGATTGTTCCAGAACGGGCCAGCCGCATCTCCTAACATGGGCAAGGTCTTCCCCAGCCCGGAAGCTATAAGTTTCGCTTGAAGCCTCAGTGCTGGCAGCGTCCGTCGCCATGACTACCCCTGGAAGACGGGGAGTCGTCATCAGGCGTTTCCTGGGTATGACCTTCAGATATTTGCCGCCAATCGCCTCTGGCACAGGTGGCGCAATGATGTAAACCTCTCATTAGAATCGAGGGCTTCATCAGGTGAAAGAGTTTGCTACGATTTTGGCTGATCTTAGCCAGGATCGCTTCGCGAACGTCAGGCGTTGCAGCACTTGTTCGAGTTAAATCAACGTCCAGAACTGTAAGCTTAATTCCGTCTGTGGGCTGAGAAGATTCTGCTGATTCAGACTGAGGATCATTCTGCGACCACTTCGCCCGTGTCTAAGCACCGAGTGCACTTCAGGGCATTATGAATGGGCAGCTATGGAGCACGGTTGTTTCTACGGAGCCGTAGTAGACCCAGATACCCCAGCCCCAGACGACCTTGATCACGACTGATGGTTTCGCGTTCACCGTTGTTTATCTGTTGCAACCACGTATTGAGGCTCCCATTATCCCCAGAGGGTGTTGCTTGGTTCTTGCGTGGCAGGTCTTGATTGACCTGGGTTGTGGGGTTGCTCTTGTTGTTATCGTCACATCCGGCCAAGAGGATGAGGATGACCCCCAGCAACCAGAATCTGAGCATAAATTTGATGTTTCTCATGTTGACTCCTTTTGCGGCCGCTTGTTTATATGAAGGAAGCGGTAACATGCATTCATGCTTAAAAGCGTCAATTGTGGCACCTCATCCAGCCCTTCCCGCACCGGGAGAAGGGGGGTCTGTTCCTCTCCGCAGAGGGAGGGCTGGGGTTTCATGCAGCTTACACAGGTCCTTAGCCGGTTTGGTCGGAAGATCCATCTCTCCCTGACCCCTTCCCCGGAAAGGAACTCTTCCAACGCCAGTTTTTCGGGGCGAAGGCCCCGAAAATTCCGCCCTGGGTGCGGGGTTGGAGAAAATTTGGGCGGGTTCCGGCGACAGAGCAAATGGTGATTTGTCGTAGAAACTGAGACGTCGTACTTTCGTAAAGTTGTCCCTGAAGTGACGCCAATCGTAGCAATCAACCTTAGAGCGCCGAGCCGCACCAGACCAGATGTCAAGGTATAAAACGGGGCATAAATATAGATACAGAGGAGAATCAGTCGTAGGTCCTTAGCAAGGCAAAAGCAAAATGGGTGTGCGTCAGTTTTGTGGATGCCAACGCCAAGCAAAACGGGTAGGCCAAAAACCTTGCTTCCATGGATGATTGTTCGGAGGACGATAAGGCTGAGAAGTCTGGTTCGAGGAAGGGGCAGAGGCCGAAGGGACGGGTTTGAGTAGGGATAAATTGAGTGGTGGGGAAACATTCTTGCCAGGGAGTTGGGTGCGTCGGAAGTGCCAACGCTGTTGTTGCCGCCAAGTAACCGTCTTGGGCCAGGTTTGTGGCCAGCGGTCATTACAAAGGACATCGCGTAGAGCCAGGAGCGGGTCAACATGAGAGGCTTCCCAACGCATGCCCGCTTGTTTGAAGCGACGTTGGACGACGACTTTATGCCCACTCTCGACAGAGCCAGAACCAATGGGGTAGTGACGATAGCGAAAATGGGGGTAATCAATGTGGGGTAAACGAGATTCCAGGTAGAAAAGGGTGCGGGTCTATTTGTGCCCTTTCTTCGTCTGAGCGGCACTTGGGACGCAAGAGGTACAAATCAGCCAGGGTGCGCTGGGGTGGCTGTTGCTGGAACTGCTGGCGAACGCGGCCAAACCAGTTATGGAACGCTTCGCTCCCCTCACCCCAAATCAGTTTACCGGCAGTGGCGACACGAGCCAGGGCATGAGAGAAGTCGAGAATCCGCACCGCCTTGGGGGCTTGATAATCCACGAATTGTTGAATCCACTCTGCGCCATCGTTGACGGTGACGACCTCTCTGGCAGTGGCTAAACCCCGTCGCATCAGTTCTGCCGTCGCCCCGCGCTCAAACTGCCGCACCGCATAGCTACGGCTGAAGTAGCTCAACTTGGTGGTGCGGGTCTGCCACCGCCGTTCTTTGGCTGACCAGTGCGACCCAAACTCACCCATCGCCACACTCTTGACTTCACGCCATTCACCATTGGTCAAATGAATGAACGACCCATCCACACTGAACACCAGTTGTGCCGCCGGGTTGACCTCTGTCACCTCTATCCCAGCTTCTAAATCATTAACAACGGCCTGTTCCAGTTGCTCCGCCGCCCGACCGGTTTCGTAGGTTACCCGCCGCAGGGTGGCTTCACCAACCTGTGTCCCATAACCGTAGGCTATCTCTTCCACCGCTTCCCGAAAAGGCAGTTTCGCCCCCCATCGGCTCAAGGCCGCTTGCAGTTTCGGCGTGTATTTCCCTGGCAACAGCCCCAATTCCTCATCCAGAGGGAAAAAACTTGTCCCACACTCTCGACACTTGGCTTTACTGCGTCTCAACTTTACCACCTGCTCATTCTGACTAACCAAGCTACGCCGTTGATACCCATTGGCTTGTACTTTCCCCCCACACACCGGGCATACCGCTCGGTCCTTGGTCGCAAGATGGCGAATGTCTGCCATCGGGCTGGCTTGGGCTATGTCCTCGACCATTTGGGTTCGTACCTGGGCCAATTCCCTATCCACCATATCCTCGATGTCGTTTAGACTGGCTCGCCGATGTTGGTCTCGCCATTGCCGTGCGTTGTGACTAACTTGGACAAATGCCTCTTGCCATTTTTCTTCGTCCATCTTCTCCCTCCGACTAATCGTTGTTTGCCCCTATTGTCCCCTTCCACAGGGTTACTCTGGGTTTGTGCAATCACCTATGTTTATGTGTATCGTACATTGCCAGGAACAATCCCTATGATTTTCCTGGTCATTCAGACAGCGTGTTCAGTGATCGTCGGATTGTCACGTTACAAATGGCATTTCCCAGCGTGGTTGTATCTTTGCGGACTCTATATTTCCCTTATAGGAGGGGCACTGTTGTACAACTGGGGTTTTTACAAATTGCCGCTGACTTGTGCGTTATTACTTCTCGTAACACCGATTGTCTACTGGGCAAGAAACATGCTTATAGACATCGGCTTGGTAAACTGGCTCGGTAATGTTTTTACGCCAATACACCTGAATGAAGAACAGTTAAAACAACTGGACAAAATTGCCCAGCAAGTCTTGGTGGCGATCATCCTTGAACTCATTGGGGGTGTCACCATCAAAATTGTCTTGGGGTTGTAGCCCGTTCGCCCAGGTTGAACAAGGTTTGCTAATACTAAAAAGTACCTAACGTAATGCTATGAATTCGGTTGTTTGATCGGTCAATGCAACTCGACCACTTTCAGCAGAAGGTGGTCGAGTTTTTATTTCTACCCCTATGTTTTACAAATAACATTAGTCGTGTTGCTCTCAAAAAAGATTGTTGTTATGATCCGCATTGGTACTGCGGTACTACAAAACTCAACAATTTAGGTTGCTCTTTTTGCCACTAACCCCATGCTGTTATCTGGTATGTGTCACCTTTTAACGCTGGGGTTTCATCTTGCTACAGGAGAACCCATGTATGATCACCGTTATATGTGTAGATGACCATCCCCTAATCCGGGAGGCGGTCAAATCCCTGATTGAAAAAGAAACAGATATAGAACTGGTTGGTGAAGGAAGTACGGGGTACGACATCCCTTTGCTAATCAAAAAACTTGAACCCGATGTTGCCATTCTCGATTTGAATCTACCTGTTGATCCCAAGTTTTCTGTACTCGGTGAGATTCGACGTATCACGACGGAAACTAAGACCAGGGTCATTGTCTTATCACAGCAAGATGCCAAACCGGTTATCACCGGGGTGATGAGCCGAGGAGCCAAAGGTTTCCTGGTCAAGTCAGATAATCTGTCGGTCACCATATGTGCGGGTATTCGGGTTGTTGCCGCCAAAGGCCTTTACTTGAGCGAAACTGCTACGCGTCAATATCTGGGTTCTTCCAGTATGCAGGATGTTGATCTATCAGCCCGGCATCTGGAAATTCTGCAAACTGTTGCCCGGTACCCTGACCATTCATATGAATACCATGCCAGCATTCTGAATATTTCTGAAGGTACACTTCGTAATCATATTGGTCGGTTATTTCGAGCTCTGGATGTGAGTAACATGACGGCAGCAATCATCAGAGCGATGGAAATTGGTGTATTGGATATCCAGACTCTGCGTCAACAGCATGAATTGACTGGGGTCTAATCAACAAACGTAAATGCGAAGGCCATGCGAAAAGGTACGGCACCCTCTGATTCTAATGTTGAACATGACAATGAGCACAAAAAAAGCTCGGAAAATAGTGACAGCAGGCACATGGCAGTAATTCATGGCGAGGGTATGGTAGATGTCATCTGAGTTCAAATCAACTTGAGGAGACATCACTATGCTCGGATACGGACCACAACTTCCTTTGCTGGATTCCCTGGGATTGACCGTAGAGAAACTGATTAATGTAGGTATTTTTGGGAGCATTATCATGCTCATTATAGGCTTTTGCCTGATGGCCCTGATCATGTTCGCATATTGGAGGACAAGAAGGCAGATATCATGAATGCCACAACAAAGCGCAATCCATCATGCAATGTATCGGCTCGTAGTATCCGCCGTATTGTTCAGCAGGCTATTGGTTTAGCCACCACCCCGAGGAAAGTCCCGATCGATCATCGAAAACTGGGGGGGGAAGAAAAGTATTGGCCACATTAAAGAATGTTGACCATAGGAGAACAGTAAATGATAAACGCTAACGGTATCAAAAAGATTGTTGGACAAGCATTGCGTAAGTCACGCCGTGTAAACAAAAAACGATTATCTCAATCGCTCCTGGGTCAGGTTGGTGCAGAAGACCGGGTTTGGGGTTAATCGTTCAGTTGAAAGGAGAAAGTTGGTTTGTTCAATGATTCAGCCCAGCAACGCCTGTTGTTGGAAACCTACCAACTGGTCTTGGACCACCTAAAGCAATTTGCCCCTGGTAAAGTCGCTCGTTATATCCATACCCGGCAAAAACGCCGTCTTCAGAAAAAAAACTACACCGATATATTGCCAGCCTTAGCCTACTGTGCTAGCGGGGGCAGACTAGATGAATCGGCAAGGCGCGAAGATGTTTGCCGGTTATGTGCCTGTTGGATGCTTTACACGCTCTACCTACGGGGTTGTTTTTTCTGGGAGTGGCCCAGACAATCGTCTCTCGGATGTCACTGGACGGGGAACTTATCGTAGTTATTAACGATGCCTTTGGTCGTGCTATTGCTTTTGCCGCCCAGGCCGAACTTAAATCAGCTACACGGCGCCATCAGCAAGTTACTCTGCCTCAATACTTTGATAACATAACTGGCAAAACAGGTGTCGTGTTTGGTTTAGGGGCCTGGATGGGAGGGCGATTACATACCTGCGATGAGCAGGTGCTGAACTGCTTAATGCAGTACGGTATCAATGCTGGTATTGGGGGCCAAATTATTGATGACTGCGGCAATATCAGGATAGATTTGGAGCGGGGTGTGTTCACGCTGCCTATCATTTATGCAACACAAAATGACCAGACTCTTCTACCACATTTGATGGTTTCCCCGGCCCGCAAAGACAGCATCCGTCAATTAGAGCGAGCTATCAAACGCACCGGAGCATTAGATTATGCGCGGACAACAGCAGGCGTGTTTTACGGTAGTGCCTTGGAGTCGGTAAGTGGTTTACCTGATACTACTTGCCTACAACAATACCTGCAAAACCCCTTAGAGTGATTTATGAAAATAGATACAGCCTTACAGCGATATAAGTTTGTTTTGACCGGAATATCTGGCTTACTCATAGGATATATGGCTTTCTATTTTCTCATCCTCACGCCCTATGAGGAATTTTGGACGGCCTGGGATCCTGATCATCAAATTATTGTTCTGGATACAGAAGGAACAGCGGCCGAGGGTTTGCTTTATCCTGATGATGTTATCATAGCCATTGATGGTTCATTGGTACGCCGTGTTGGACCCGTATATCCACCCGGACAAACACATAGTCATGAGTTTACTGTTATTCGAGATAGCCAAACCCTCACAGTAACAGTGCCTTTTCCCATCCAATTAAACTGGTTCATACTCTCGTCACGCCTGCCAGCCCTGCTAGTGGGTTTTGCGGGGTGGTTAGTAGGTGTGTTGAGTTTGCATTGGGGCCGCGGCCGCGAATCCCGTAAGGTTGGCGGATTTTTCATTTTTGCGGGCTTGTTAATTGTTGCTTTGCAAGGCGATCTGGCTGGCGTGCCTGGTGCGGTTTTTCTGGCGCACCCCTTCCTCTTTTTCTTGCCAGCCATCTGGACTGAGTTAGGGTTTATACCGCGTGCGGAAGGGGAGTTATATGGGCTGGGGCAGAAACTTGTTCGTTTTCTCGTCTTTATGGGGGTTCTTCTAGCTATTGTTGGCTTTGTTGATCTGGGCCTCATGCTTGTGGCAAATACGAGCATTGATGGGCTGACCGGTTTGAGTCTTGATGCATTGGCGATGGTGCTTACCGCTGGTTTTCTACTCGCCACAGTGGTTATTTTGCTCTACCGATTGGCTTATCGGATATCACGGTACGAACAGGAGACGATACGACTCCTGTTGTTTTTCATTGCGTTGGGGGTGCTGCCTACTGTCGGCATGACTATTCTGCCGGCGGTTCTATTTGGGGTAGAGTTCTTGCCGTTCCCCATTGGCATTTTGCTTTTGGTGTTCATACCTGCTGGCTATTTCTTTATTATCAACCGTCGTGGATATCTGTATCTGGATATGCTCTACGTGCGAATTATCACCTTTGTTTTGATGGGGTTGGGGCTATTTGCGGTTAGTGCGGCCATCTTGTACGCCACGCAAAATGTATTGAGTACGCCATCGCGGGCGGCCACGCTTATCTTTCCCCTCTTGTTTCTGGCAATGTTGAGTAATCGGCCGGTGACACAGTTGATCAATAGCATTATCTATGGCAGGAACCAGTTCACAGAGCATGATGTGAATGAATTAGCGATCATGCTCTCCCGTCGGCCTGAATGGCAAACGATGCGCCGTCTGTTACAAGAAACTACACTTCAATTACAGGTCGAAAAAGCACTTCTTATCGTTCAAGATGAAGAAACCAACTTTGTTGCCAGTACCGGTATATCCGAGGGAAACTGGGCCAATGTCCCCATTCCTCAATTTGCCGAACCTGTTCTGAAACAATCTCAAGCCGGGGTCTTTGTGGATTGCCCCTGGGCTGAATTAGCCTTGCCAATAAATATTGGTACAGAACAAATCGGAATTCTCTGGCTATCTGTGCCCCCCACAGGACAATTTACCAGCATTCAGGTTGATCTTCTGCGCCGATTAATGGCGGTGATTGCTATGGGTGTTCAGTCTATGGCTGTGCTGGCTTCCTCACACCGGATTTCGGCAGAGTTGATAGCGATTCAGGAAGAAGAGCGGACGCGTCTGGCATCGGACATCCATGATCATCCTCTGCAAGTTATTAGCCATGTTTTGACTAGGCTAGAGACTTATCAGGACAACAATATCCAAGGGGTTACAACACAGTTGCGCCAGGTAGCCGGAGAGTTACGCCGTATCTGTATGGGGCTTCATCCCCCGGTTATTGATTATGGCATTCAGATGATGGTGGATGATGCGGTGCAGAAGCTCAAATCCCGAGATCCTAATTTGCATGTGAATCCAGAAATACATCTACTGGATCCTGACTGCACTTTACCAACAGAAATTGCGGCCGCGTTCTACCACGTGCTGATTGAGGCAACAAATAACATTGTCAAACATGCTGCGGCAAGCCATGTGGTAATCCGTGTGGCCCATGCCGATCCATTCTTTCATCTTGAAGTTATTGATGATGGTCTAGGCATCCCAGACAACATATCCATGATTGATCTCGTCGTTCAACAGCATCTTGGTTTGTTTGGCATGTTTTCCAGGGCACAGCGTGTGGGTGGAAAGCTCACAGTAAATCAGAATACTCAAAGGCGTGGAACCATCGTTTCTTTTGTTTTTCCTGGTGTGAGCTAAAGTTTTCAGAAATGAATTCCCCTTATTTACTCGCCACGAATGTCACTAAATCCTATCCAGGGCAAAAACGGCCCGCAATAGAAAATATTTCGCTTCAGCTACAGCCTGGAGAAATACTAGGATTGTTGGGGCCAAACGGGGCTGGTAAAACAACTTTTATCCGTTGCGTTTCTCAACTTCTATTACCCGATGCGGGTGATATACAGATTCGCGGTCGGTTGGGCGTTCTGCTTGAGGGGGCTCGTAGTAGCTACTGGAAGCTCACACCCCGTCAAAACCTGAGTTATTTTGGGGCTTTGCAGGGCCTGTCCGGAATGCAACTCCAACAACGAGTGACCGAATTAACAAACTGGCTGAAATTACCTGATCGTGAGGTACAACAACTTAGTACAGGTATGAAACAGAAGTTGGGTATTGCCATCGCCTTGCTTCATCAGCCGGACATCCTGCTCCTAGATGAGCCAACTTTGGGATTAGATGTAGCCATTGCCCGTGAGGTAGAACAAGAAATTCAGCAATTAGCCAAAGAGCAAGGGAAAGGCATCCTAATTACGACGCACTCTATGGATCTGGTTGAGCGATTGGCGGATACGGTGGCGATCATTAAGTGCAGGCTTCTGGCTTACAAGCCCACACGTGCCTTGATTAGCCAATTCACCCGTCAGCATGTGGTTGAGGTGATTCTCCCCATACCGATTATCCCCCAAGAAACAACATTTATTATGCCGGGCATTCAATCAGAACTATTGTCATCTGGGGAAACGGTCTTGAGATGGCAGGAAGATGTATCAGGAGGGAACAATCAACAGCTGGTCGCTATTCTGCAACAACTGGATGAACGAGGTTGTCCAGTTGCATCTATAAAGAAAAGACCGTTGACATTAGAAGAGGTGTTCATTCAACTGACACATGAGACCTAAACAATTTCTACATTGGACGTTAGCAGAAATGCGTAAACGTTGGCAAATAGCCTGGTCCTATCGAGTCACGGTTCTCATAGACCAGGTCTTTTTTATTGTTGGTTTCCTGCTTTTGTCAGGCTTGTTTGAATCTGTAGCCAAAGATCAAACCGTATTACAGCAAAAGCTGATTGGGTCTTTGTTAGGGTATCTGACCTGGCGAGTAGCTGGTGGTTGTATGATCGATTTAACCGGCCAAATGGCTGATGAACGACAATGGGGTGTCTGGTCGCAGATTTGTCTGACACAAATTGGTTTTAAGACGGTTCTATTTAGCCGCTTTCTGGCGTCCTTTTTTTATTACACCGTCCGTGTTGTCGTAATGGGAGTGATACTCCTTTTTTTGCTGAGATTGAATTTGTCAATTAATAGTCTGATGTTTGTGGCATTAATAGCCAGTTTTGTGTGGGTCATGGTAGGTGCATTTGGGGTTAGCCTCATTATTGTTGCTTGCGACATAAGCTATCCAGGGTCTTATCGAGTGACAACAACAATCGCAACGCTACTCTTGTTCCTTTCCGGGGCCATTTACTCGGTAGCTGACATTCCCGTGTGGCGTACCTTAAGTTATGTTCTACCATTTGGGCCAGGGATTGAATTGATGCGGAACTTGTTATTGAACCCTGGCATATCTACAGATGGATACAGTCTGGTTTTCTGGTATACGGTTTTGAACTCGCTGGTTTATGTTGTAACAGGCCTTATGGTTGTGCAGTTCTCCTATAATACAGCCCGTCGTACCGGCCAATTAAGCCATATTTGAGAAACCGAGGACGTTATGTTACTGGCTGAAATTAGGCGTTATGGTTGGTTCTTGTATGCCGAAAGGGCAAAAACTTTCCTGTCTTTAGCCCTGCATGGGGCTGTTATGCCAGTAATGATGTTAATTTTGCGGGATTTATCGCCCCAAGCATACACATCTCCCACATCTCTCAGTACTATTATTCTCACATTTTGCCTCTGGTACTGGTGTATGCGTATCACAACCGAAACGATTGAAGGCCTAGCAGACGATGTTAATACCGGCTCATTGGCGACACTGTGGGTGGTCAGTCCCTCCATGACTTGGCTCATGCTCATACGAGCAGTGGTCGTTGCTTTTTATTTGCTACCTGAGACTGGGATCATGTTTCTCGTTTTATCCTTTGTGTTACAGGCTCCCGTCGTTGTAATGCCAGTTATGGGTATTATTTTATTGACGGTAGTTGGCACGCTTGGTTTTACCATGTTTGCTTTGGGCCTCTTTATGAGGTTTAAGGCCATTGAGGGGATTCTTGGACTCCTGCAATATCTGATACTTCTTTTTGCCCATGTGTTCGCACCTTCGGTCACATCTTCACCGCTTATTCGCTTCATACCAATAGGGTGGGGAGTTCATCTTATCCAGCAAAAATTATTGGTTGGACAGGTGTCTTGGACCGATGTTTTTGGTCTGATAATACAAAGTGTTGTGTTACTCGTGGTCGGCTCCTTCATTTGGCGACAAATGGTGACAAATGTAATGCGAAACGGGGCCTTTGGGCATTACTAGGATCGCGCTACCCCATGACACGGAGCCAAAAAATGTTGGCTTATTGTCATCCCCCCCATGCTTTAAGGCACTCCCCCTTGTTG
>JADJUV010000151.1 GCA_016716885.1 Candidatus Trichofilum aggregatum
CGTTAAACCGCCAGAGGCATTTGGCGTGTTGTTAGAACATCTAACGAAGATAAACGTCGTATCTGGTCGGGGCAAACAGTGAATAGGGCACGCGTTGTTCCGTCAGGGTTGACAAACTCCACCTCATAAGCCAGGAAAGGGGTGGTGTAAATTTCTACAATCGTGCCTAAATCACCCGCCAATACCTGATAGTCAGGAAAGTTCGTGGTAGTAATGATGGTATCCAATAAGGCAATAGCTTTACTGTTCATAGGACACTCAGTTACGCCTCGTGCTGGTTCAATTGTCACCAGTTCAGCCAAATCCTGTCCGGAGCGGAAAATCCAGACAGTCGTTATCCATCGTGGCTTTCCTACTGGCCCTTGCAGCGGGGCCGTAATGACTGAAGTATGAATTATGAAAAAGATCAACTTCATAACTCATAATTCCTATGGGCAAATTTGATGTCGGCTGGCCCATGCCCAAGGGGCACGCAACAAATCGCCAACACCCTGGTGCGTTATCTGGAGTCGCTGGACGGCCACGTTGCAACCGGTGTTCCTCAGCTACACCACCCGGGGGCGGTGTGCATGGTATGTGTGGCGTCTTTGCAGCTAAAGCGGTTTTGAAGGCGAGGTCAGGGCTGGTTTAGTGAATAGAGTAATTGGGGACGATGGTTGGCAGCGTCAGCCCGCGGCCGCGTTCCTGCGCTTCCCTCACCTCTTTTGGTGACAACCCGGCTACCACCTTTACCCAAACCTCTTGCGCGGCCGCACGCGTTTCCTCGTTTAGCTTCTCATACGCCAGGACAAAGGCCAACAGCATGGCCGCCTCAGCCGGTTGGCCCATCGCCTGCTTGACCGTAGACAATTCAAAGATGATGTCTACGACTTTGGGGATGTACGACAGCCCCCAGGTTAGCTGTAACGCTTCGCGGAAATAGTTTTGCGCGGCCGCGAAATCCTTCTCATCCCGTGCCACTCGTGCCAGCACACTCAGCGGATACGCCACATAACGGATGTTGCCAATTTCATACAGAAGCGTGATGCTCTCCTGAGCGAACCGCCGCGCACTGGCATAATCCCCCTGAGCGTGAGCCAGGCTGCTCAAGTTGCTTAACACCCCACCCAACCCGATTTTGTCGCCCAAGGCGCGACGCAACGCCAGGCATTCTTCGTAATAAACACGAGCCTCGGCCAGATTGTCTATGGCACGGGCTACCAGCCCCAGGTTGTTGAGGCTGTTCGCCAGCATGAGCTGATCCCCCTGTGCCCGTAGAATGGACACACTTTCCAGCAGAAGTTCACGCGCGGCCGCGAACTCACCCAACAGCCGCACCGTATTCGCCATGTTCGACAGGGTACGCGCCGTTTCCCATTCATCCCCCAACTCACGCCGCCATTGCAACGACGCTTCAAACAGTTTGCGTGCCTCGTGGTACTCCCCGGCGCGGCGGGCATACACGGCCAGATCACTCAGCAGGCGGGCCTGTTCGGTGCGGGCGTCCAGCCGGACGAACGTCGCCAGGCTTTGTTCGGCCAACTGTTTGGCCTCAGCCACCTGCCCCACCTGATAGCGGAACCAGGCCACCCGCCCCCACAACCAGGCGATAGTGAACGCGGCCGCGTCCGGCATCGTGGCCTCAGCGTCAAAATGGGTTTGTAATGCGGCCGCGGCCTTACGAAACGCCGTTTCCCCTTCGTTTAACCAGCCCCGGGTGTCATAAAAGCGGTACAAGGCCGGGCCACCCTGCTCCAGATGGGTCACATCCGCCTGGCTGATGGCCCGTTCCCACGCCTGGCGCACATTTTCGATTTCCTGGCCTATCAGGGCGAAGGCGTCGCCCTGCTCCGGGGTGCGGAGACGCATCTCCTGGTGGGCCAGCAGGGTCAGGTAATAATGGCTGTGCCGGGTCAACGCGGCCGCGTCTTCCCCCAGATGTTCGGCGGCGAACTGGCGGATGAGGGGGTGCATGTCGTACCGGTCGGTTTCGGTGCGGCGCAGGAGTGATTTGTCGGCTAAGGTGATGAGGGTGGCTGGGGTTGCGGCCGCGACCGCCTGCGCCGCTGCCGTCGTGAAGCCACCCTGGAACACCGCCAACCGGGTCAAAGCCGCCTGTTCATCCGGGGTGAGCAGTTGCCAGGAGTAATCATAACTGGCCCGCAAACTACGATGGCGCGAGGGTACATTGCGCCAGGCCGTCTCCAGGTAATCCAGGTTATGGCGTAGCTTTTGCCAGATAGTCGGGCAATCGGTGTGCCGCACCGCCGCCGAAGCCAGTTCAATCGCCAGCGGCGTGCCTTCCAGCAGGGCACAGATGCGGTTGATGGCCTGCTGTTCTACGGCATCGGGTTGGAAATGGCGTTGCACCCGGCGGGCATTCTGCCAGAACAAGGCGACGGCACTGTATTGGCTGTTGGTTGCGGCCGCGTCCGGCTCGGTGGGGAAGGGCAAACCGGTCACATCGAATAACAGTTCCTCGCGCAGATTGAGCGGCTCCCGCGAGGTGAGCAGGAGCTTGACCTGGGGCGCGTCTTGCAACAGGTGGTCGAGAAAGGTGATGAGGCTGTCATCCAGGCTCAACAGGTGTTCCACATTGTCGAGGATGAGCAGGAGTTCCCGCTCTTTGAGGTGGGCCAGGAGTTGTTGTTCGGGGTGGGTTGCGCCTTGCAGGGGTGCGCCAATCGCCTCGGCGATGGCGGTGGGCAGGTAATGGGTCTGGATGACACCGGCCAGGGGGACGAAGAAGAGGCCGTGCAGGAATTGGCCGGGGTGGTGGCTGAGGATTTGTTGCGCGGCCGCGAGGGCCAATCGGGTCTTACCAATCCCCCCGGCTCCGGTAATCGTCACCAACCGGCACGACGGGTCGGCCAGATGGTGCGCCAGGTGGGCCAACTCCTCTTCGCGCCCCACCAGAGGGGTCGGTTCCGGGGGCAGGCGGTGCGGCGGGGGCAGGGAGAGGGCGCGTAACCGATCATAAACGGCCTGGGTCGCGGCGGTCGGTTCGACACCTAAGTCAGCCCAGAGCAGGGCGCGGCCGCTTTCGTACACCTGGAGCGCGGCGTTGCGTTGGCCGTGCCGGGCCAGGAGCCACATCAGTTGGCGGCGGGCCTGTTCATCATACGGGTCGAGGGCCAACAGCTTTTCCGCCCAGGGGATACCGGCGGCGTATTGGCCGTTGCTGAGGTAATAATCCACCAGCCGGATCAGCCCGTCGTGGGCCAGCCGCTGCCACCGTTCTTGTTGCAAGAGCACCCATTCTTCAAAGGCGCGGCTCTCGCGCAGGTGGAAACCGGCCAAAAAGTGGCCGCGATACAGGCTGAGGGCGTCGTTGAGTTGTTGCGCCTGGGCGGGGGTGAGGGTTGGTTCTTTGAGGAGAGGGGTGAGCTGGTGTTGGAACGCGGCCGCGTCCAGCCAGTAATCGCTATCATGGTTAAAAGCCACCGTGTTGCGCGTCACCAGGAGAAAATCCCCGACCACCTGGCGCAGGCTGGAGAGGATGGAGCGCAGGTTGGCGAGGGCCTGGTTGGCTGGGCGTTCTTCCCAGAGCAGTTCGGCCAACGTTTCTCGTGCCAGGGGGCGGTCGTGGCAGACCAGATAAAAGAGCAGGGCTTCGGCGGTGCGTGAGGGGAGGGTGGTGAGCGTCTGCCCCTCCCACTCGATGGTCGCTTCACCCAACAGGCGCAAAGTAAGGTGTTGTGTCATCAGGTTTTTGTTGGGTCACGAATGTTTCGTGGCGTAGGCAAGGAATACTCGGCCTGATTATAACACCTGCGGAGCAAATGGGATGGCAGGGGGAAGCAATCGGGTTTCTGCGAGAAATCCGATTTGTTTGGGGGTACGTGGTAGTTTTGGGAGCAAAGAGGGGAGTTAGGGGTAGGGCAGCCGTGTTACCTGAGTGTTTTTTAAACTACAAGCGGAACGGAATTAGGAGATGGTTTTCATTATCTCCCGTTTTTCGCAAACAAAATTATTGGGCCAATATCTGCAATTGACCAAAATAATT
The DNA here is from genome assembly GCA_016716885.1 of Candidatus Trichofilum aggregatum. GTDB lineage: Bacteria > Chloroflexota > Anaerolineae > Promineifilales > Promineifilaceae > Trichofilum > Trichofilum aggregatum. Next base: position 3,986 of record JADJUV010000151.1, read on the forward strand.
GACATGAAATGCAAATTATTTGACAATTCGCCGCAAATTTTGTATGCTACGGTTTATCCAGAACAATCAACGCGCCCTACCCGCCTGCATCGGCGTTCCGCCGTGAAAAGGTTCACTACACCTGGTTTTGGCTACAAACATCCTCACAAACGACAACAACTTTATTATAACAGGAGCTAAGAACGCTCCTGGGGAGTTGATCATGTTTGCGCTTTTACGCCAACGTAATTTTGGCTTGCTTTGGTTTGGTGGCCTCATCTCTACGATCGGCGATTGGATGTTGCGAATCGCCTTGCCTGCTTA
>JADJUV010000152.1 GCA_016716885.1 Candidatus Trichofilum aggregatum
CAACGGCCTTCGTAGCCATAGCCCGGTCCGTTTTACGACCGGGCGGCCTGGACAGATAAACGAATCCGACTGAACGCCTACCCTAACGGTAAGCGTTCAGTCCCTCTGGTGAAACAACCTTCCGAAGGTTTCGTTAGAGTTATTGACCAGTGGAACAAACCTTCGGAAGGCTGAACGGTTACACCCTAACGAGTCAATTTTTGACCTTTATGTGAGTTTTTTCAATAGGCTTCACAGATTTCCCTGGTGTTCTCGGTGTCTACTGTGTCCAGATATAATAGATTAAATGTAGTGAGGATGAGGAGTGGCGGTATGATGAAGATTTTGGTAGCGACGGGTGGCGCACCCCATTCGGAAAAAGCTTTACAATTTACGGCAGAACTGGCCCAAAAAACGGAAGGAACCGTGACGATTGTGACGGTGGTTAAACAAGAACGTCTGCGGCCGCAAGGCGAGAGTATCCTTACCCGTGCCCTCACCATCCTGCCACCCCACATCTACCAGAGCAAAACCCGGCTCCGCATCGGCCACCCCGCCGAAGAAATCGTCCGCGAGGCCGAGCAGGGCCAGTATAATCTGATTGTTGTGGGTGAACGAGAACAACACGACCTGGTGACCCGGTTCATTTTGGGTTCAACCGCCGAACGGGTTGTCGCTCATGCCCCTTGCCCTGTCTTAATTGCCAAAGGGCAGGTTGGCCCGTTACGCCGCCTTTTGTTGTGCGACAGCGGCATCTCCGACCCATCCTTGTTATCCCGACTCATCCGGCAGTTGCCCCGTTTGCTCAGACAAGAGGAAGAAGTCACCGTTTTGCACGTCATGTCACAAATCGGGGCCGCGCCGGGTATTCCCGGGAGTCAACTACGGGCAACGGCTGAAGAGCTGATTACGGCCCACGCACCAGAAGGGGAATTGCTGGAGCGTGATCTGGCAATTTTGCAGAAGTACAACATCACCTGCCGCCCCAAAGTGCGGCATGGTCTGGTCGTCGATGAAATTGTAGCCGAGGCCCGTACCGATGGTTACGATCTGGTGGTCATTGGGGCACATCGAGACGCAGGCTGGCAAAGCCTCTTGCTCGATGATCTATCCCATCAGATTATCACCCACGTGAACCGGCCCATCCTTGTTGTGCGCTAGAGGGTATGATGGAAACGGTTCATAACCCATTCACCCCTAACCAGAGGTCATATCAAAAAACATAAAAGTAAAACGCAAGCGAAAGGATCCATCATGAGCATACACCCACTGGCCGGGCTTCCGGCGATCCCTGAGATGTTGGTCAATATTCCTCAGTTGATTTCTGCTTATTACACCAACCCCCCAGACCCGGAAAACCCGAAACAGCGGGTGGCCTTTGGCACATCGGGGCATCGTGGCTCTTCACTACAAGGTGAATTTAACCAGGAACACATCCAGGCTATTTGCCAGGCGGTGGTGGAGTGGCGACTGAAAGAGGGGATTCGTGGGCCTCTTTATCTGGGTATGGATACCCATGGCCTATCAGAACCGGCTCATCGCACCACGATTGAGGTGTTGGCGGCCAATGAGGTAGAGCTTTTTATTCAGAGGGATGGCGGATATACCCCCACACCGGTTATTTCGCACGCTATTTTGAGTTACAACCGCGGCCGCAACAACGTCAGCCAGGCCGATGGTATCGTCATTACCCCATCGCATAATCCCCCCAACGACGGTGGTTTCAAGTATAACCCGCCCTCCGGTGGCCCCGCCGATACCAGCACCACCCGATGGATCGAGAACCGGGCCAACGAACTGCTCCGTACCGGTCTGAAAGGCGTGCGTCGCCTGCCCTTGAACCAGGCCCTGAAAGCGGCGACCACCCATGCCCATGATTTCGTCACCCCTATGTGGATGATCTGCGGAGTGTTATTGAAATGGCCGCCATTGCCGATACCGGGCTGAAAATTGGCGTTGACCCCATGGGCGGGGCGGGGCTAGCTTATTGGGAACCCATCGCCGCCTGTTATGGCCTGAACCTCACTCTGGTCAACCGGGAAGTAGACCCAACTTTTCGCTTCATGACGGTGGATAAAGATGGCAAAATTCGTATGGATTGCTCCTCGCCCTACGCTATGGCTAGCCTCATTGGGCTGAAAGATCAGTTCGACATCGCCTTTGGTAATGACCCGGATACGGATCGCCATGGCATCGTAACGCGAAGCCAGGGGTTAATGAATCCCAATCATTATCTGGCGGTGGCGATTCATTACTTGTATCAAAATCGCCCTGGTTGGCGGGCCGATGCGGCGGTAGGCAAAACGCTGGTCTCTAGCTCCATGATTGACCGGGTCGCGGCCGCGCTCAATCGCCGTCTCGCCGAAGTGCCCGTGGGTTTCAAATATTTTGTCGATGGGTTGCTGGATGGCTCGTTTGGTTTTGGTGGCGAAGAGAGTGCCGGGGCCTCGTTCCTGCGCCGCGATGGTACGGTCTGGACAACGGATAAAGATGGGATTTTGTTGGACTTATTGGCCGCGGAAATAACAGCTATTACGGGTCAAGACCCTGGTGAGCATTATCAGGCGCTTACCGAGCGGTTTGGGTCGCCGGTTTACGAGCGTATGGATGCTCCGGCTACGACGGCCCAAAAGGCCATTCTACAAGACCTGTCGCCGGAGCGGGTTCAGGCGACGACGCTGGCGGGTGAGCCAATCATCGCTAAATTGACCCATGCCCCAGCTAATGGGGCGGCCATTGGCGGGCTGAAGGTGGTGACAGAGAATGGCTGGTTTGCGGCCCGCCCCTCTGGTACGGAAGAGATTTACAAGATATACGCGGAGAGTTTCCGCGGCCGCGAGCATCTCCAGCAAATTCAACAGGAAGCCCAAGAAATCGTCGCGGCCGCGTTCAAGAAATAAATGAGGACACGGATTTCACGGATGAACACGGATTTTTTCTCTTCATCCGTGAAATCCGTGCTAATCCGGCGGACGGTAAACTTCCCCTACGTTGCGTCTATCTGGCCCGATTTAAGTGGGTCTACCAGGATATACTCCACATCCGCTTCCCGCTCAATCTGGCGAATATCGTTTCGCAGTTGCTCCAGTGGAACCAACGGATTGTCTAGCGCGACCAGATGGGTGGCCCCGGATTGCTCCACCGCTACAATCGTCGCTTCAATCCAGGAATCCCGCTTCTCCGCCGCGATCAAAAAGGCATTCACCCCCTCTTCCTCAAACAAAGCCATCAGCCGCCGTACCCGCCGTTTGTGGGACACATTGGCCTGATCGATCCAGGTCGTTGCCTGACTGTTCATCTGAATGCCAAACCGCTCCCCCACGATTTTGTCCGTCTCCGAGATGGCCCCAAAATCCAGCACATAAACCGGCGCGTTGTTGTACGAACGCGATAACCCCACCACCGTCGGCAGAACCGGAGTGGTGTTGTAGTTGGGGCCGATGGGCATGAGGATCACTTTGCGCCGGGCCTGTTTTTCGTAGAGCAGAGCATAATCCAGAGGAAGTTTCCAGCAGTTCCTGGTGGGTTCCCACCGCCTTGATCAGGCCAAACCCTTTGTCGTTGGTGCCCATGACGACGATGCGGTCGGCGTTGGTGATGGTGGTAAGGCGATGGGCGATGACGAGGGTGGTGCGCCCGGCCGCGGCCGCATCCAGGGCCTTAGCCACCATTCGTTCCGTGCGGGTGTCCAGGGCCGAGGTGGCTTCATCCAAAATGAGGATGGGCGGGTCGGGAACCAGGGCACGGGCAATGCTTACCCGTTGCATCTGTCCGCCACTGAGGCCCTGCCCGCCACTGCCGATGAGGGTGTTGTAACCATCGGCTAAACTCTGGGCAAACTGGTCTATCTGAGCGATGGCGGCCGCGTTCTGCACCAATTCCTCACTGGCCGCTGGGTGCCCAAAGCGCAAATTATCGGCCAGAGTGCCTGAAAACAGGGTGGGTTTCATCCATAAAATCGGGCTACCAAATCCAGGAGCGTTGTTTTGCCCGTGCCGGAACCACCCACAAAGGCTATTTTTCACCCGGCTGAATCTCCAGGTTGATGTGAGTCACGCGCCAGGCGTTGTCATCATCAGGCTGATAAGCAAAAGTGACATCCTCAAAACGAAGATGCCCCTGCAAACGGCCCGGATTGACCCCTTCGGGATTGTCGTTGACTAGCGGCGGGGTATCTACCAGAGCAAAGAGCCGTTGGGCGGCGATGAGCACTGATTGGATGCTGACCAGGGTGGTACTGAAAACGGTGATGGGGCTGATAAACTGGCCGAAGAAGCTGGCAAAGCTGACCAGATCGCCCACCCCCACGGTTCCGCTGATGACGCGCAACGCCCCCAGACCATAGACCAGGGCCAGCCCCAACCCGTTCAGAGCATAAAAAATCGCCACATTGGAAGCGGTTAGGGTAACGTTGCTGATGTTGATTTGGGCCAGTCGTTCTAAGCGGCCGCGAAACTCACTCACTGACCGCTCTTCCTGGGTGAAAATCTGGATTTCCCGCATCCCGGTGAGGTTTTCGGTGAGGTGGGCGGCCAGTTGGTTGAGTTTGTCCCGGTACGCGGCCGCGAGCTTCTGCACCCACGGTAACACCACCACCAGGCTCATTCCCTGGAGCACAATCACCAGCAAGAGGCTGAGCAGGGTCAATTGCCAGCTCAGGGTGAACATGAAAAAGAGGGCCAACACCAGTTGCCCGGCGTTAATCAACAACAAAGGGGCCTGTTGGGTAAAGAAAAAGCCAATCGTTTCGGCATCACTGGTCGCCACATTAGTCAGGGAACCTACCGGATGTTGCCGGTAGAAATTGAGACTTTGCCGGGTCAGACTGCGGTAATAATCGGTGCGGATGTTAACCATCATCCTCTGGGACAGCCGGGCGATAAGTGACCGCGCCTGCCGCATGAGCAAAACCCCGGTCATGGTGGTGATGATCATAAACAGCAATGTCACCCAGATGGCTTGTTGGCCTTCAGCGCGGGTGGCCAGTTCCAGAGCCAGGGGTAAATCTTCGTCGAGCAGTTTGGGGATGAGGCGCAGGGTGAGGGAGCTGGCCAGCGTGGAGAAAAAAATGGTCACCATGACCAACAGCCACCCCCGCCGGAAGGGCAGGATATAAGACAGCAGGCGCAGAGCGGTGGCCCGACTCTGCTCATGGCTGAGGGCCGGTTTGGTGGTTAGGGTTGGGGTGGGGGCAGGGGTGCTTTTTGGCCCTGTTGTAGTCATAACGCCCTCCGCGCTTACTACGGTGTTGTAACTATACAGCCCCTCACCTAGCCCTCTCCCCAGGGAGAGGGAACCAACTCCCCTCTCCCGCTTTGGGAGAGGGGCTGGCTGAGGGTAAACGCTGTTTATGTTTTAGGTGGATGCCGCTTTACCATAACCCAAATTGAACGAGCGGCCATGGCCAAAGGACGGTTCATTCGTAATACATAGATTGTGGCGCGGCCGCAAGCCGTCAAGCCAACGATTGAAAGCGCGTCTTCACTCCAGGCAAAATGGTCGGGCCATCTTTGTTCTCGCGGATTATATAGGGCAACGGACTGGTTTGAGACTGGATCAATGGCTTCTACTTTGTCATGTTTGTACCCATTGCAAGCAGAACATGCCAGAGCGAGGTTCTCTAGTATTGTTTGTCCCCCGTTGATTCGGGGAAAGATATGATCCACTTCGTGTGATTGACCGGTCAGCCACTCAGAAGCCAGGCAATATTCACAACGATGCCTGGCTCGTTCTCTAACTTGACGAGATAGGGGCTTAGTGGATTTCTGGGTCATGGTTTATTTCAGAAGTCCAGTCGTTTCGTTGGGGTAATGCATATCCCCGTAGAGACAAAAGAGCTAAAGCTCTGGAACGACGCAATACAGAACGATCATATAGCTCCAAGAGTTCTGCTTGTTCGCTCTTTTCTGCCAGAGTTAGCGGCCGCGACCCACCCGCACGATTTAATTGTTGTAAACGTCTTTGTTGGGCTAATGAGAAAGATGATTCGCTGGCCGCCCATAAAGCTGCATCACTAAAAATGCTCATCGCGGCCAAATCATCGGTAATTTCTTCTGGTAGTTCAACCGGGAAGCTGAGGGCGACATTCATGACATCCAGCAATAGATCGTCGAACGAACGATGTGTTATCCCTGCCGCATGTTTCAAACGGCGATAGGTGACGGTCAGGTAGACGAACCGAGATCATTTTGTTCAGCCATTTTGTGCCTCTCTTTTCCTGCGCCTTTTTTCATTTGATTGTACCATTTTCCTGCCTTCAGGTTCGGCATGTCCATCTTATCTCAGCAATTCTCAATTTGACACCCAATGATAGTAGGGGCGGGACGACGCGGGTTCAATAAGGATGAGCCGGGTATGATCTTTCCGCGTCGTCTCGCCCTCTTATCATGGCGGCTCACAAGAGGGCGAGACAGGTGGGAAGGTAGGCTTCCCGTTCCTGTCACATCCTGGCCCACCTGTCCCGCCCCTACGAATGGTCTCAAATTGTAACTATACAGCCCCTCACCCTAACCCTCTCCCCAGGGAGAGGGAACCAACTCTCCTCGCCCGTCGCGGGAGAGGGGCCTAGTGAGGTGAAGGGGTGGCTACGTTCATTCAGTGCCAGGGCCCTAAGCCGGAACTCCTTCTACCAAAGCTATCTCTTCATCCGTCAAACCATACAACTGATACACAATCTGGTCAATCAAGGTGGTGGTGAGTTGGTGGCTGAGGTGGCGGTATTCCGGGGCGTAGGTGCGGTGGACGCCCAGCAGGTCGCTGAGGCTGGTGATTTTGCCTGCCAGGAGTTTGACGGACACAAGCTCCAAACGCCGACCCTTACCATCCCCGCAAAATCTCCATAGCCGCGTTGCGCCCGTTGATGCCGATGACACTACCACCAGGGTGGGTCCCCGCGCCACACAAAAAGACGCCGGGCATGGGGGTGCGGGGAGAAAGCCGTTTGTCCCACATATAATCAGGCAAACATTCGCCCTGAAAATGTGCCCACCGGTCAACCCCACCCGCTGTTCAATGTCGGGCGGACCGAGCACTTCCATTCTCAAAATGGCGTCGGGCAGGTTGCTACAAAAACGGCCTAGCGCATCTACCGCCCGTTGCCCAATGGTGCGACGATGACTGTCCCAATCCCCTTCGGCGAAGGTGTACGGCGCGTAATGACAGAACATGCTCATCACATGTTTACCCGGCGGGGCGATGTCCGGATCGTAGGCTGTTTGCAGATAGATCTCGGTCCAGATGTGATCGGGTACACGCCCGGCTTTCATCTGATCGTAGCTGAGTTGCCACTGGCTTTTGCTGAGGGGGGTGTTGATGGTTGCCAGGTGGTGGGGGCTGGTTGAGGCCAGGGCGGCAGAGGAAGTTGGGCAGTTCGCTCAGGGCCAGGTTGACCTTAAAAGCGACACCCTGCCGGGGGATACGCTCGACCTGGGTCTGCCAGCCCGGATCGGCGGCCGCGCCGAGCAGGTGCAAGGCGACAGCAGGGTCGGCATTAGCCACGACGATAGGGGCGTGAATGCGTTCACCCCCGGTCAATTCAACCCCTTCACCGGGCAAAATTCGGGCCACGGGTGTGTCGGTTACAACGGTGACACCCGCTTCCAGAGCCGCATCACAGATGAGGAAGGAGATCATGCCCATTCCCCCCTTGACATAGCCCCACGCGCCGAGATGGTTGGGGGACATGCGGCCGCAGAAATGATGAAAGTAAATAGACGCTGTACCCGGATCATAAGGGCTGGCATCGGTGCCGATGACCCCTTGCCCTAACAGAGCCAGTTGCAGGCGTTCATCCTGCAAATAGCGCTCTACCAACTCCACCATAGACCAGTTGAACAGCAAATTCAGGCCATCCTCATCATAGTTAAGACGCTCGGCGATTTGCTCACGGCTGGGGGCTGGCCCGATCCACATATCACGCTCATCTGGCGGGCGAATGGCATCGGCGACCCGTTCCATCAGGCTATGTAGTTCGTGCCAGCCAGCCACATCGGGCGGGGAAATTTGGCGAATTTCGGCCGCGCATTTTTCTTCGTCATCCCAAAGCTGGACACTACTGCCATCGTCAAATGGCACAAACAGCCCACCGAGGGCGGGTTGCCATTGGAAACCCCGCTCTACCAGTTGCAGTTCTTGGGTGACGAGCGGGTGCAGGAGTCCGGCAACGTAGGCGCAAGGGGAAACACGGTAGCCGGGCCACGGTTCGTCCAGGGTATTGGCTCCACCCACCCGCTCACGTGCTTCCAGGACGAGTGCTTTTTGCACCCGCACGGGCCAGGTAGGCCAGCGCAGGTGAGCCGTTGTGTCCGGCCCCGACGATGATGACATCCCAGGTTTGTTGGACCATCTGGCGGATAGTCATCGGTTGTTTGAGTTTGCCCAGACGGGCGGCAGTGGGTGAAGTCATGATATATCCTTAAACAGCAGATGCACAAAATTTACGCATTTTTTGAGCTTGGCATAGATCCTTGATGGATGAAAATTTGTAGGACGTTTTGGTAAAGGGTGTGTTTCAAATGAGTTAGAGGAGAAAAGCATCTCCAGAACTTGTCCTGAGTTCACCGAAGGATGCCGACCCGTTCGCATCTGGG
>JADJUV010000153.1 GCA_016716885.1 Candidatus Trichofilum aggregatum
TCCTGCACCACATCCACATAAATCGTATCCCCCTCGTGGAACTGCCCTTCCAGAATCGCCAGGGCCAACGGGTCGGCGACGAGGTGCTGGATGGTACGTTTCAGCGGCCGCGCTCCATACGCCGGGTCATACCCCTCATCCGCCAGGTACGAGAGAGCCGCCTCGCTCACTTCCAGCTTCAAGTTGCGCTCCGCCAGCATCGCCCGCAGACGGTTCAGTTGAATCGTCACGATTTCGCCCAAATCGCCCCGCGTCAGACTGCTGAAGGAGATAATCTCATCCACCCGGTTGAGGAATTCCGGCCGGAATTGCGTCCGTAACGCCTGCAACGCCTGCTCCGGGTTGTATGCCTCACCCAGCAAGAACTGACTGCCGATGTTGCTGGTCATAATGACGACGGTGTTCTTGAAGTTCACCACCCGCCCCTGGGCATCCGTCAGGCGACCATCGTCCAGCAGTTGCAGAAGCGTGTTGAACACATCCGGGTGCGCCTTCTCGATTTCGTCAAACAGCACCACGCTATACGGGCGACGGCGCACCGCTTCGGTCAGTTGTCCGCCTTCGTCATAACCGATGTAACCGGGCGGCGCACCCAGCAGGCGGCTAACGGTGTGCCGTTCCTGGTACTCGCTCATGTCAATCCGCACCAGGGCATCCTCATCGTCAAAGAGGAATTCGGCCAGGGCGCGGGCCAATTCGGTCTTACCCACGCCGGTCGGCCCCAGGAAGATGAAGGAGCCGATGGGCCGGTTGCGGTCTTGCAAGCCAGCGCGGGAGCGGCGGATGGCGTTGCTGACGGCTTTGATGGCGGTATCCTGCCCGATGACGCGCCGGTGCAGCCGATTTTCCATCTTGAGCAGCTTCTCCACTTCCCCTTCCAGCAATTTGCTCACCGGGATACCCGTCCAATGGGCCACGATGGCGGCGATGTCTTCGGCGTCTACCTCTTCTTTGAGCAGAGAACCCCCCTTTTGCAGGTCGGCCAGGCGCAATTCCTGGGTGGCTAACTGCCGCTCTAACTCCACCATCGTGCCGTAACGCAGACGCGCGGCCGCTTCCAGATTCGCCTCTCGTTCCGCCTGTTCGATTTGGGTCTTGAGGCCATCCATCTCTGATTTGGTGGCCCGGATTTCCTCAATGGCCGCTTTTTCCGTCTCCCACTGGGCACGCAGGGCGTTCCCCTGCTCTTTCAGCCCGGCAATCTCCTTTTCGATCACCTCAAGCCGTTCCTTCGAGGCTTTGTCGCGCTCCTTTTTCAACGATTCCCGCTCAATTTCTAGCTGTAAGATTTGCCGATCCACCCGGTCTAACTCCGCTGGTTTGGAGTCAATCGCCATTTTGAGGCGGCTGCCCGCTTCGTCAATCAGGTCAATGGCCTTGTCGGGAAGCTGGCGGTCGGTGATGTAGCGCTGGGAAAGGGTCGCGGCCGCGATGACCGCACTATCCTGAATTCGCACCCCATGATGCACCTCATACCGCTCTTTCAGCCCGCGCAAAATGGAGATGGTATCCTCAACCGTCGGCTCATCAATAAATACCGGCTGGAAACGACGCTCCAACGCCGCATCCTTCTCGATATGTTTGCGGTATTCGTCCAGTGTGGTCGCGCCCACGGTACGCAGTTCGCCCCGCGCCAGCATCGGTTTGAGCATGTTGCTGGCATCCATTGACCCCTCGGCCGCACCCGCGCCCACGACGGTGTGCAACTCGTCAATGAACAGGATAACCTGCCCCGCGCTGTCGCTCACCTCTTGCAACACCGCCTTGAGCCGCTCCTCAAACTCCCCCCGGAATTTGGCCCCGGCCACCAGGCTGGCTAAATCCAAAGTGATGAGCCGTTTGTTTTTCATGCCTTCGGGCACGTCGCCGCGGGTGATGCGCTGGGCCAACCCTTCGGCGATGGCGGTTTTGCCCACCCCTGCCTCGCCAATCAGCACCGGGTTGTTCTTGGTGCGGCGGCTGAGTACCTGGATGACGCGCCGGATTTCTTCGTCGCGGCCAATGACGGGATCGAGTTTGCCCAGGCGAGCCAGTTGGGTGAGGTCGCGGCCATATTTGCCCAGGGCGTCGTAGGTGGCTTCGGGGTTTTGGGTGGTGACCCGATTGCGGCCGCGCACCGCCGACAACGCCTGCAACACGGTATCTCGCGTCAGCCCCATCTCCTTGAGGAAGGCCAGGGAGCGGCTGGGGCTATCCACCAGGGCCAGGAAGAGGTGTTCGGTGCTGGTGTAATCGTCCTTCATTGCGGCCGCGTCCCGTTCCGCCTGCCGCACAATATTGCTCAACTCCTGGGAAACTCCCACATTCACCGTTGTCCCATAGGCACGGGGCAACTTCTTCAGTTCCGCATCCACCCGCGTCAGTAAAGGGTGGTTGGGCGTACCGATGCGGTTTACCAGTTGGGGCACAACCCCCTCTTCTTGTCGTAACAAAGCCGAAAGCAGGTGCAGCGGTTCAATCTGGCTGTGATTGAGTTCTTCCGCCAGCCCTTGCGCCTTTAACACCGCCTCTTGGGCTTTTTGCGTAAATTTATTGAGATTCATGGTGCCTCCGAAAAATGGTTTCAGGTTTCAGGGGTTTCAGGTTTCAGTTTCAAGTTACTCGCCTGAAACCTGAAGATCCAAACCTGAAACTTTTATTCATGCTACCAAACATACTCCGGTTATGTCAGATGAAGATTGGTGCCATGTCAGAAAAACATTAGCAAGTAGTGCCAGGCACGGGGCGGAAAGCTCCTGAGAACTGCTTTTCTGCCCGTGCCTGGCGGCCGAGATCGCCTATTCCTGGCGAGGGCGACGTGTCTAGCCTTGATCAGACTTTTCTGCCCTGTGCCTGGCCCTGAGGGGAAATACCCTATTGCGGGCAAGGCCGAATTCAGATAAATTCCCCTGCCGATGGATGAATACTCTCAAGGAAAAGGAGTTGCCGTATGGATCCGGAACTTACACAAAATCTGATTGCTTTAGGGACATTGTTTATACTGGAGGTCGTTTTAGGAATTGACAACGTCATTTTCCTGGCGATCCTGGCCGCCAAGCTACCCGCAGAACAGCAGGAACGCGCCCGCCGCCTGGGAATTGGGTTGGCGGTGATCACCCGCATTATCTTGTTGTTTGCCATTAACTGGGTACAGCAGGCCACCGAAACCTGGTTTACGATAGCTAACAATGCTATATCAGGGAAGGATGTGGTTTTGTTAATCGGTGGGATGTTCCTGATTGGTAAGAGCACCCATGAGATTCACAATAAGCTGGAAGGGGAAGAAAAAGGGCATGGCGGTGCGGCTAAAGCGGCCGCGACAATGGCCTCGGTTCTCATTCAGGTCATGATTGTGGATATGGTTTTCTCGCTGGACTCTGTCATTACGGCGGTTGGTATTTCCGGGGTAATGTGGGTCATGATAACGGCGATTTTGGCCGCGGCGGTTGTTATGGTTCTCTTTGCCGGAACCATTAGCCGCTTTGTTGAGAAACATCCCACCACCAAAATCCTGGCCCTGGCCTTCCTCATCTTGATTGGAGCCTTGTTGGTAATTGAAGGGTGGAACCCTGAAGCCGCTCATGAACTCCATTTGAAGAATTATGCTTACTTTGCGATGGCTTTCTCATTCATCGTGGAGATTGTCAACATTCGTGTGCGTAAACAGGTAGAACCGGTGCACCTGCATAATCAACCGACTATGACGGAGTTGCAAGCAACCGTGGCTAAGTTGCAGGCGGAAAATGCCCGGCTGGCGGCTGGTATGGGCGCAGGGAAGGGGATGGGCACGCGGCCGCAGACTGGCAACAGCAAACGTAAACGCCGCTAATGAATAAAGTCGGCCCCACCGGTTATAGCGGGAAACAACAACCGGAGTGGAGACTTTAGTCGGAAAGCCTTGACTCCTTAAGTCACCATAAAAAGGGTGCAGTCACTCGACTACACCCTTTTTATTTAGACCGTAACGGAGCCTTAACCAATCGTTTACACAACTAAGACCGTTTACCTTGCCCCTACCTCCTGCCATGATATAATGTTTTTGTGGCTATGGATACGTTAGCCTGTTATTGACCCTGAGATGTAATTACTTCCGTGGAGAACCGACCGATGAGCGATATCTCTGTTCCTCCCGAGACAACGACCCGCCCGCCAATGACCGGTTCATCGGCAATGGAACGTCTTTTTATTGGACGACGCGGCCGCAGACTCAAAGAGACCCTTACCGCCTACGCCCTTTTGTTCCCGGCTTTCCTCATCATCTTTGTTTTTGGCCTCTTCCCCCTGGCCTTTTCAGCTTATCAAAGTCTACTAACCGGCCTCAATAAAATTGTGGGCCGGTATGATGGCCTGGGTAACTACGTCAAGGCGATAGATAACCTGGCGTACGTTTTAGGCTTCTGGGCGGCCATTGTTTTTGTCTATCTCGCCATCCAACAAATACGGAAACTGGCCCAATCTCCCCGTGATGAAAAACACCGACCGTGGATTTGGGCCTTGCCTGGCTTTTTTGTGGCCGCCGGACTGCTCCTCTTTACCCGGTTCTTTTTCACCTTTTTGCCTGAAGTCCTGCAAATACCCGATAAAGTTCCGCGGGGTACTTTGATGTCCCGCGAGTTATTCAATCAGCTTTTGGGTGAAGCCTGGGCTTTGGAGAATGTACAGGCCACGTTTCAGATCAGCTTGTTGGTGTTGC
>JADJUV010000154.1 GCA_016716885.1 Candidatus Trichofilum aggregatum
AAAGCAGGCGTCATTGAGGTTGATGTAGAAATTCGTGAAGAAGCCCCGGATGGGATGTAAACTGATCACTTCATGTGCTGACAAACCCTGATTTGAGGTGTTGTCTGGCAATATGGGCTAGAAACTGGAGATGCGCTCATCTCAGTTTCTATGCCTATAGCATTATCCATGAACGTGCCATACCCCAAGATGGATGAAAAGGCCGGGAACTTGTAGGAACTCTGGGCACTTACCACCAGCGGCAAAAATTTGTCGATCTTCTTGATAAAATGGGAAGGCTTTGGAAATCTTGTCTACACGGATAGGAGAAACACCGATGGATTTGGCTTTTATCCGTGTTCTGCCTATCCGTGTAAACACCTTTTTCCAAGCAGAGTCTTGGAAAGATATAGAGACTTACTCTTCAGCTACACTCAGAGATCTTGTCACCTTGTCACCTTGTCATTTTCATAGGGTTCCCCATGAGCAAATGCTCACCAAGCCCGTCTAAAACTTGCCGAAGGGATGGATGAAAATCTATCCGCAGATTTTGGGGATTAACGCAGATTTCCATTCTTTAGCCTGCGGCGCGGCGAAGCCTACCGTGTTTTTTCCTATCCGTGTTTCCTTTATCAGTGGCTATTTTCGCAGGAGCTTCAAGGCAGAATGGTGATGTCTGTCAGCCAGAGGCGTTGGTCGGGTTGGGGGGCGCCGTCCTGAAAGGTAGGCAGGCGTTGGGCCGTGTCCGGATCGTAGAAGCCGATGAACAGGTGGTAGGTTCGGGGGCGTATCGGGTTGAATGGGGATGACGTGGGCATCGGTCAGGATTTCGCCGGGCCGCCAGCCGGTGGTGGGGCGCAATCCGCCTAACGGGGCACTATCCCCTTGCCCGGCAAACTGTTCAGCCCCGTCCACCAGGTGGACAAAAATGGTGTAATTGGCGGGTAATGTCGCTTGCCACACCCCACCAGTTCCAACTCCAACACCTCACCCGGCCTTCCCTCTGTCGCAGATAATTCATAGCCATGTAGCGTTGCCAACACCGGCTCCCCAAATTCGGCCACAAACGGCGTAGCGAGGGGGGGTAATTCTGTCACCAGCGGCCAGGGTACGGGGGTGATCTCCCCCAATGTCACGGTGCGACGCCATCCGGCCCGAACCGGCTCCCCTGCCGGAGTCAGCAGTGCCAGTTGTACCGTGTACGGTGGTTTATCCACCAACGCCGGAACCGTCAGGGCAGCCTGTCCCATCAGGAATTGGCCCGGTTGCCATTGCGACGCCGGATAATCGGCACGGGTGGGCGGCCCCAGGGTTTCACTCACCAATTGTCCCTCTCCATCCAGAAGTTGCAGGCGCAGTTGCATCTCAACCGGGGGTGTCTCACGCACCTGCCAGTACACCGTCACCGGAACCAGATGACCGGGACGATATACCACATCGGGCAAGGTGTAATCGAACAAATCAACGCCATTGCTAAAACGAAGGGCTGCGGGCTGAGGACTGCGGGCTGAATGCTGAGGGCTGAGGATTAAATGTTCGGTTAAGGTGTGATCAATCATACCATCCGCGGCCGCAACCGGTTGTTCATCGCTTTGGCGGAGCAGGCGCAAAATGACCTGGTAAGGGCCGGGGGGCATTCCGGGGGGAAGTGGTAGGGGCGTCTGGTAACGGATAAGTTCCCCCGCAGGCCAATCGGCCGGGGGGTAATTGGCCCAAAGGGGGGTATCTATCTGTGCCCATTGCACACCTGAGGGTCGAGAAGCGCAAGGAGGTGTATTGGCTGGCAGTCGCGGCCGCAGACCAATAAAACGTGGGTTGCCAGTAACCCCCCGCCTGGGCCACCTCTGGAACGATGACCCCTTCCAGCCGTAACGCATCCCCAAACGCAGCGTCCAATGCTGTCACCGGGGCTGAGGTGACAACGGGTTCTGGGGTGTAAAGGGTGACGTTGACGGGCAAATGGATGGCAGGGAAGCGTTGGCTAAACTGGCGCGGCCAATGGGCGTCCGCCCACGCGCTGAGGGCCGTGCGCGGAAAGCCGGTGCGGGGGGTGGGGTCGGTGAGAAACCAGAGGCGGTGATGGTTCGCGGCCGCGTCCTGCAACTGTGTTATCGCCCGGCTGACATCCTGCTCATACAACGGGGGAATGATGACGACGGCGGCCGCGCCTTTACAATAATAATCAAACAACGATTGGATGATGGCGTCGCCACCACAATCACATCGTCGGCCGTGGCTACCTGGGTCAGATACGCGGCCGCGCCCGGATGTCATCGCGTCGCCACGCTTCGTCGTTGAACTGAAGGGAAAGTTGGTGAGCCTGGATGGGGATGAGGGCGAGAAAGAGGATGGGGATGAAGAGGCGTGGTGCACGAGGCATGGGGCGAGGTGCGGGGTGCGGGGTGCGTGAAGAGTGAGGGGTAATCGCCAATAGGCTTGCGGCCGCGAGCAGCAAAAAGGGCGGCAGGCTCATCATCAGGTGGCGTGGCCCGTTGTAGATGGGGTTGACCAGAGAGCAGGTTGAGGCTGAGGATAGGGATGAATAACCAGGCGATAAGCAACAAAGGTGTCATGTGTGATACATGACTCGTGAGGGTACGCCTCGCACTCTTGCCGAAGGAACGCACCACGCACCACGCACCTACCAGAGCTAACCCCACCAGCGGCCCCGTCTGCCACAGCGGCGCAACAAACGTCGGGCGCACACCGGCAGCAAACGCGCTGAAGGCATGGGAAAGCATGTGGTGGATGGGCACGTAGACGAAATCAATCTGGTGTTCGTTCTGCCAGCGGGTCAGCCCCAGTAAAAAAACGGGCGTGAGAAGAAGGGCAAAGAGCGCGGCCGCGGCCCACACCCATCTCGGCAGCTTCCCCCACCGCCACACCAGCCATACCAGTAACACCCCCCCTTGCGCCGCCAGCACAAAAAAGCTGAAATAATGCGCCGCCAATCCGGCCAGACTGGCAACCGCCCAGAGGAGAAAAGATAACGTGGTGCGTAATGCGTGGGGTGTAGGCTTCTGCCTGGAAGTTGTAACGTGCCGCACGAACTCCCATAAACCGTAAGTTGCCACCAGATTACACAGCAGGAGCAAGGTGTAATTGCGTAGTTCCTGGCTGTACCAGATGTGGAAAGGGGAGAGGCCAGCAGGAACGCGGCCGCGAGGGGGATGAGCGGGTGAGAGACTGAGAGACTGAGAGATTGAGAGACTTGTGACTGATGACTGGTAACTGATGACTGGTCACTGCTCACTGCTAACTGCTCACTGCTCACTGCTAACTGCTCACTGCTCACTGCTAACTGCTCACTGCTCACTGCTAACTGCTCACCACCAGCCGCCAGCCGCCAACGGCCAAACAACCCCCTCGCCACCGGAACCATCACCGCCACATTCAGCACCCCTAGCAGCACCCCCAGGTAACGCAGTGTCCAAACTGCTTCACCCGTCAGCGTGCGCCAGCCGTGCAGCAGCAAAAAATAAAGCGGCGGATTGGTATCGGTGGTGTCTACACCGTCAATGGTGATCGTATTTGCCAGGATGACATCCACCGGCTGTTGCGCCCGGTACAAACTCAGCCCTTCGTCACTCCAAAAAGAAGCGCCGTCCAGGTCGTGAACACGCAGCAACAAAGCAAGCAATAAGATAAGCAGTAACAAAATGCTGCGTGTTCGGTGTTCCATGTTGCGTAAAAACTTATTCACCCTGTCACCTTCACCTTGCCACCCTGCCACCTTGCCACCTTGCCACCTTGTCACTCTACCACCTCAACCATCCCGATGGCATACGCATTATTCGCCTGGGGTTGGCTGTTGACGGTGAGAGATAGACGGGTATTCGCGGCCGCGTCGTACATCCCCAGCCACAACGGGTAGTTGCCGACAGGGGTATCCGCCGGGATCACCAGCGTGTACACATCCTGAATCACCTCACCCGCTGCCCACACCGTCGTGGGGTAATGCCCCTGTCGCGGCTGATCATCACCGGTTGCCAGCGGTGGCTGCGTAGGATCACCCAGGTGAACGAAGGTAGTGAATGTGCCTGACGGCGCGGCCGCGACCACCACACCACCTCAACCGTCACCACATCCCCCGGTCTGACCGGCGACGGCGTTACGTTTATCTGTCGCAGTTCAATACCTTCACCCAATCTTGCCAATATTGTATCGGGGCAGGCGGCCCACTTTCCGGCACAATCTTCACCGTCCCAAAAGGAACCCCATCACCTTGCCGCACAATTCGCACATACCCCGTTGCCAGAACGGGCGCGTCAACAGCCTCATTCAGCCGCACCGCAAAGTGATCCGCCACGATTTCCCCCACCGGCCACAACGTGGCCGGATACAGGCCCCGGCCATGATAGCTGTGCAGCCGCCCCACCGGCACATCCAAATCCAACCCAAAAAACTCCACCACCTGTTCCGGGGGTATAGTGGGTTGCCGCTCCGCCTGCCAGTACAACGTGAACCAGACCGGCTCTCCCGGTTGAGCCGTCGTCGTTTCCATTGCGGCCCCCAACAGGTGAAGATCATCGTTGAGGGCCACGGGCGGGAACGCGGCCGCGTCCGGCATATGGTCTACGGTTTGCGGCCGCGCATACGCCTGCGGAATCACAACAAACAAACAGTAAAGCGTCGTCAACAAGGCCAGTACCGGGATGATGCGTAAGACGTGACGCCAAATGTGTGCTGCCCAACCTGAAACCTGAAACCTAAAACCTGAAACCACACCTACGACCAACGGTATCAACGCCGGAAACAACAACCGCCCTTGTGTTGTTGGCGTCTGCAACATAAACGACACCAGCCCCGCATACACCAGCAGCACCCAACCGGCGAGGAGAGTGAGCAGTAAGCAGTGATCAGTCATCAGTTTTTGCCCTTTTGACCGGTCACTGGTCACTGCTAACTGGTCACTGCTAACTGATAACTGATAACTGCTCACTAACCTGCTCATCCACCCCAACACCGATACCCCCACAACGCCATTCCACACCGCAACCACCCAATCCGGGGCGCGTACGTTAAACCAGCCAAACACGGCGAAGAAAGAAGTCCATAAGCTGGGGGTTTCGGCCAGCACTTGCCAGAGGGTGTAGTGGCGGTCTCCTCCGGCCAGGCGCACAAACACGGTGGCGGCGGTGGGGTCACCGTATAGCGTCCAGTTGCGCCACCAGAGCCAGCCACTGAGGAGTAGAACCGGGATGACGATGGCGGCCGCGGCCGCGACCCACCGCTTCACCCCCCACTGCACCCGCCACGCCAGCACCGTGATAAAACCCATGCATAGACAAGCAACA
Source organism: Candidatus Trichofilum aggregatum (assembly GCA_016716885.1). Classification (GTDB taxonomy): domain Bacteria; phylum Chloroflexota; class Anaerolineae; order Promineifilales; family Promineifilaceae; genus Trichofilum; species Trichofilum aggregatum. The sequence goes on from JADJUV010000154.1 coordinate 5,277, forward strand.
GTGTGCCCGCGTTTTTGGTCAGGATCGCGGCCGCGATGGTCACCCCAACACCAACAACCGCCTCAAGTGCTGAGTGCTATCCCGAGTACTGAGTTCCTCGAGTTCCTACCAGTTCCCACACCTTCACCAACTGCCACAACGCGGCCGCGCTCAAAAACGTAATCAACGCATCATTCGTCACCGAGGCATGGAGAAAGTTGAACTGAGGCAAAAAGGCGACCAGGGCGGTTGCCAGCAGGGGGATTGTTGGCCCTGGTTGCTGCATCCATCAATCGTTATTTTCTGGCTGTGATACCCCAAACAATAATTTGGCACTTGTAAATACAGATAAGCGTTCCCAGACCGAGCAGCGTTGAGAAAAACCGCAAAACATGGGCCGCCAGGGCGTACCCTTGCCAGGGCCAATCTTCCTGGGCTGAGTGGATAAACTGGTTGTAATTGGCGAGCGCGGCCGCGTCCCCTGCCCAGGCAAAGCGGTTCGGCCACACCTGCTCCCTGGCCCCGCTCGTATCAAACGGCGTTATCAACACCGCCCCCACTAAATAATAAAGCGGTGGCTGCGCTGCTTCCTGGCTCAAAAAAACGGATCATAATCTGCCTCTACCACAGGCAACTGCCACCGTATCGGCGATGTACTGCACCGTAAAATAGTGCCAATTCTCATCCGGGGCCTCAAAAAGTGGCTTCACCACCCCATACCCCATGGTAATAAGTAGATAACCTAGCAGCACCAACCCCAGCCCCCCACGCGCAGGACCCTTTGGCATCTCAGCCATAAGCCCAAAATTGTAGCCCAACGCCCTATCAGCCAGTCTTACTAGGTGACAAGGTGACAAGGTGACAGGTGAGGTGACAAGGGGGTGCAAGGTTAGGGTCAATAGGCATTGTCCGGCGGCCAACTGCTCACTGTCAACGAACTGATTACTGCTCACTGCTTACTGCTTACTGCTTACTGCTCACTCCTCCTGCTTTGCCCCACTATTTTCCTTGTGATAAAATGCACAAACACACTCGTGGTTCTTTCCCAAATCATCTCACCCTACCCCCTGTCCTGTTTGTGAATTGTTGGACAAAAGAACAACGCTAAGGTAATATCAGCAAGACGAACAGGCGGTGTCTGACCCGTTACACCTGCCTAAATTTCACAAACGCAGGATGAACCACAAGTGATGCGTACAGCATAAATCGTAATGAATGCTCATTACGTCTCCAACCGTGGGTCACGCATTGGGTAACGGTTTCATCCTTTATCTTTCATCCTTCATAATTCCCTCATAGGAGGTTGGTGCATGGCGTCAATTGCCCCCGAATTTACCAATATTGCCGAATCCTTCCTAAAACAGATTCAGGACTTTCAACCCACTCTGGCAACTCAGAGCGTCGGAACCGTGATTTCTGTTTATGACGGTATCGCCCTGGCCGATGGTCTGGCCGACGTAAAATCTATGGAATTGGTTGAGTTCAGTAACGGCGTAGCCGGACTGGCTTTGAACCTGGAACCAGATAATGTCGGTATTGTGGTCATGGGTGACTATTCCGGCATTGCCGTAGGTGATGAAGTACGCGCCACCGGGCGTATCGCTTCCGTACCTGTCGGGGATGCCATGATTGGCCGTGTCGTTGATGCGTTGGGTAATCCCATTGATGGCAAAGGTCCCATTCGCACAACCCGAACGATGCCGCTAGAGCGTATTGCCCCTGGGGTTATCGAGCGTAAAGGGGTGGATACCCCCGTCCAGACGGGTATCATCGCCATTGACGCCATGTTCGCCATTGGCCGAGGCCAGCGCGAACTCATCATTGGCGACCGTCAGACAGGCAAGACGGCCATATGCCTGGACACCATCATTAACCAAAAAGGGGGCGACATGGTTTGTATCTATGTCGCGGTGGGTCAACGTGTGGGACAGGTGGCCCAGGTCGTCTCCACGCTGGAAAAATACGGGGCGATGGATTACACCGTAGTCGTTGTGGCTGGTGCTTCCGACCCCGCTCCCATGCAATATTTTGCTCCCTTTGCGGGCTGTGCCATCGGGGAAGAGTTTATGATGCAGGGACGTGATGCCCTGGTTATCTATGACGACCTCTCCAAACATGCCTGGGCTTATCGCCAGATGTCCCTGATTCTGCGCCGCCCCCCTGGTCGTGAGGCGTATCCGGGTGACATTTTCTCCCTGCATAGCCGTTTGCTCGAACGCTCCGTGCGTCTGCGTGACGAATTTGTCATTGTCGCCAAAGGCACGGAAGTTACCGCTGATACCAAGACGGGTGTTAATGGCAAACTGTACTTTGGCAACCTGGCCGAAGATCATATTAAAGAAGACCTCAAGCAGATGGATGATCCGGACAAGTACGAAGTTAAGAAAGTACCTGGGTCCGGTGGTTCGCTGACCGCTCTGCCCATTATTGAAACGCTGCTAGGCGACGTGTCGGCCTACATCCCCACCAATGTTATCTCCATTACTGACGGCCAGATCTACCTGGAAACAGACCTCTTCAATGCGGGTCAGCGCCCAGCTATCAGCACCGGTTTGTCTGTCTCCCGCGTGGGTTCGGCGGCGCAAAAACGGGCCATGAGTAAGGTGTCTGGGGGTTTGAAGGCGGACTTGTCCCAATACCGGGAATTGGCCGCGTTTGCTCAGTTTGGTTCTGACCTGGATGCGTCTACCCAGCGACAACTGTCCCGTGGTGAGCGCACGATGGAAATGATTAAACAGCCCCAATACAAACCGTGGCGGTTGGATCATCAGGTTATGCTCATTTATGCCGTGTCGCGTGGGTATCTGGACAATGTCGCCGTGAATAAGGTGGATGAGTGGCGTCAGGCATTTGTGCGTTACATGGACACGGCGCAGGGGCATGTGGGTAGACCCATCCTGGAAACCGGGGCCTGGAATGATGATATCGAAGGCCAGTTAAAGCAGGCGATTCAGGATTTCAACGCCAGTTGGAGCAGCTAAGTAAACGAGATGGTGAGTGAGCGAGGACGTGAGTAACTATAATTCACAAACCCGCCTACTCACCGACCCACACACTCTAAGGAGCATCTCGTGGCAAGTGAACGCGAGTTAAATAAGCGAATCCGTAGTGTTAAGAATATTTCTCAGGTGACCAGCGCACTGGCGGCGGTATCGGCTTCTAAGGCCAGCCGTGCCCAGAAGCAGGTGGAAGCGACGCGGGCCTATGCGGGCAAGGCGTTTGAGATTTTGCATAACCTGGCTTCTCAGCCGGGTGTGGGTGATAACGCGCATCCGTTGTTGACGGTGCGGCCGCAGATCAAAAACACCGCTCTTGTTATGGTTACGGGTGACCGGGGGTTGGCTGGAGCCTACAATGCCAGCATGGTCTCCCGAGCAGAAGCTTTCATCCGGGCCATGAACGGGCCAGTTCAGCTCATCACCGTAGGCCGTAAAGGGCGCGATTTGATGATTCGCCGCGGTTACAATGTCGTGGCTACCTTTGAAAAAATGCCCGACCCCCCCTCGATTTTGGACATAACCGCTATCGCCAAGATCGTGACGGCCGATTTCCTGTCTGGCAAAGTAGACCAGGTTTTCATTGGTTACACTGATTTTGTTAACCTGCTCACCCGTATCCCCCGCGTAAAACAACTTTTACCGCTCAAACCGCTGGATTTTGAAGGTATGGCCGTCTCTGAATATGTGAGTAAGGTTGACCTGACCGGTGTGGCCGAGCGTGTTTACAGTTATGAACCCGATCCTTCGGCCCTGCTGAGCATTGTATTGCCGCGTTTCACCGAATTGCAGATTTTCCAATCGGTGCTAGAGGCATTAGCCAGCGAACATAGCGCCCGTATGGTGGCCATGAACAATGCTACCGACAATGCAGGCGAATTGATTGACATTCTTACCCTTGAACGTAACAAAGCTCGCCAGACCAGTATCACGAACGAAATTCTGGATATTGTGGGCGGTGCAGAGGCAGCAGTGAAAGGCTAAAAATTATGAATTGAGAATGATGAAGTTAGCCGTTCTTGGCATCATTCATCTTTGCTTTTTCATCATTCATTTTCTGGAGGCATCATGGCGACAGGCAAAATTGTAGCGATTCGTGGCGTCGTGGTAGACGTGGATTTCCCCGAAGAAAATTTGCCGGGGATTTATGAAGCATTAGAAGTGCAAGGCCCCGTTGGGCGCATTGTACTAGAAGTCCAACAACATTTAGGCGGTGGTTTGCTCCGTACCGTAGCCATGGATGCCACGGAAGGTTTGGCGCGTGGAGCTAACGTTAAGGCCACGGGTGGTCCGATTATGGTTCCCGTAGGCCCACCAACCCTGGGACGTATCTTTAATGTCGTGGGTGAGGCTATTGATGGTAAACCGACGCCCAAGGCGGATACCTATTACCCCATTCACCGTGATGCCCCGAATTTCCAGGCGCAAAGCACAAAAATCGAAACCTTTGAGACCGGCATGAAGGTCGTTGACCTTATTTCCCCCTTTATTAAGGGTGGTAAAACCGGTATCTATGGTGGGGCGGGTGTGGGTAAAACTGTCACCATCGCTGAGCTGGTCCGTTCTGTGGCCAGTGTCCATGAAGGCTATTCTGTTTTCGCTGGGGTGGGTGAACGTACCCGTGAAGGGACAGACTTCTATTACGAAATGGAAGAGTACGGCGTGGGACAATCGGTTGTTATGGTGTTTGGGCAGATGAATGAGCCGCCTGGGGTGCGTTTGCGTGTGGCCCTGACCGGATTGGCGATGGCTGAATATTTCCGTGACGAAGGCCGTGACGTGCTCCTCTTCATTGACAACATCTTCCGTTACGTGTTGGCGGGTTCGGAAATGTCGGCTTTGTTAGGCCGGATGCCCAGTGCGGTTGGTTATCAGCCCACATTGGCGGCAGAAATGGGAGCGTTACAAGAGCGCATTACCTCCACCAAACTGGGTTCTATCACTTCGATGCAGGCGATTTATGTGCCGGCTGACGACTATTCTGACCCGGCTCCGGTGGCGACCTTCTCCCATCTGGATGCTATTTTGACGCTGGATCGCAGTGTGTTCGCCAAAGGTATTTTCCCGGCGGTAGACCCGTTGGCTTCTTCTAGCCGGGCGCTCCAGCCTGATGTGGTGGGTGAGGAGCATTATCGCACTGCCCGCCAGGTGAAGCAGGTGCTCCAGAAATATAAGGAATTGCAGGACATCATTGCCATTTTGGGTATTGATGAATTGAGCGAAGATGACAAACTCCTGGTAGCGCGTGCCCGTAAGGTGGAACGTTTCTTGGGCCAGCCGATGTTCGTGGCGGAGAAGTTCCACGGGCTGAAGGGGCAATATGTTTCGACGCAGGAAACGGTGCGTGGGTTCCGGGAGATTTTGGATGGCCAACATGATGATTTGCCGGAGCAGGCATTCTACATGGTGGGAACGATTGACCATGCGGTAGAGAAGGCGGAGACATTGCGCGCGGCCGCGTAGGCGGGCTGAGTTTCGAGTTCTGAGTTTCGAGTTCTGAGTTTCGAGTTTAGGTGCGACTATGCCCTTTCGTTGTGAAATTGTGACCCAGGAACGTGTTGTTTTTAACAACAACGTAGATTATGTGAGTCTGCCCGGTACCGAAGGGGTTATGGGTGTTTTGCCCAACCATTCGGCCATGTTGACGGCGCTGGCTTTTGGGGAAGTGATGGTACGCCACCAGGGCAAAGAGGAATATTTTGCCGTGGGTGGTGGTTTTGCCGAAATCCAGCCCGACCATATTACTGTTTTAGCGGATTCGGCGGAACAGGCAGAAGAGATCGATATTGATCGGGCGCTGAAGGCACGGCAACAGGCAGAACAGATGATGAAAGAAGGTGTGCCGACTGATCCGGTACGGTATCAACAAATTCAGGTCGCTTTGCAGAAGGCGCAAATTCGTATGGATGTGGCGCGTAAACGGCAACACCGACGAACAATGCCTTATTTATCGGGTGATCAATAATAAGTATTCTGTGCCAGTATCGCGGCCGCGACGTTTAACGGTTGACCAAAGACGAATGACGAGATATGTTTTTATCTTTGTCCGTCGTCTTTGGTCTTTTCTTTTTAGCCAGGTGATCAGATCGCAATGAAGGCCTTTCTCTCGCTCTGCTCCATCCTAAACAACCTTTAGCTTATGGCACTTTTTACGCCACATATTGCAATTGATTTAGGTACGGTGAGTGTGTTGGTTCACCTACAGGGGCGCGGCGTGGTTCTGCAAGAGCCATCCGTGGTCGCTATTCGGGATGATGGCATACGCACGGTGATTGTGGAAGTGGGGCGGGCGGCTCGTGAGATGTATGGGCGTACACCGGAAGAGATTGAAGTGATGCGGCCGCTGCGTGAAGGCGTTATCGCGGACTATTTTGTCACCGAGGCCATGCTGCGCTATTTCATTGATAAGGTGTCTGGCCGTATCCATTTGCGCCGCCCGATAGTGATGGTGACGGTTCCCTATGGGGTGACGAGTGTGGAGAAGCGGGCCGTGCGTGAAGCCTGTCTGACAGCCGGGGCGCGGGAAGTTCATTTGATCCATGAACCGCTCGCGGCCGCGATTGGGGCTGGTCTGCCCGTGGGCACACCCACGGGGAACATGGTCGTTGACCTGGGCGGTGGTTCCACCGAAGCGGCTGTCGTCTCCATGAATGGCATTGTCTGTGCCGAATCGGTGCGGGTGGGGGGGGTACGCCTGGATGAAGCCATCATGGCTTATGTGCGCCGTAAATACAACCTCATCATTGGTGAACCCACCGCCGAAGAGATAAAAATCAAAATTGGCGCGGCTCTACCGCTGGATGTACCGTTGGAAATGCAGGTGCAGGGGCGGGATCAGGTGGCCGGGTTGCCGCGTACCATTACCATTTCATCCAGTGAGGTGGCTGAGGCCATCAGCGAACCGCTCAGCGCCATGGTGAACGTGGTGCGGGCAGTGCTGGCAAAAACACCCCCGGAACTTTCTTCGGACATCATTGATCGGGGGGTGGCGTTGACCGGTGGGGGTGCGCTGCTGCGGGAGATGGATACGCTGCTGACCAAGGAAACGGGTGTCCCGGCCTATGTAGCGGATAATCCCATCGCCTGTACGGCCTTGGGCGCAGGGAAGGCGCTGGCGGAGTTACCGATTTTGCAACGTAGTATTCCTGATATAGAGGGGAGTAGGCAGTAATCGGTCAGGCCCGCCCGGACGTAAAACGACCGGGCTATGGTTACAAAGGCCGCTGGCCTGGGGTTTTAGCCCGTAGGGCTTCGTAAATTTAGCCCGGTGGTTTTGACCACCGGGCGGGATAACTGAACGCTTACCAGTGGGATCAAAAAAGTCCGTTCACATGTTGAACGGGCTTTTTTATTGGTAGGAAAATTTTGTAGGACGATTTTGTAAATCGTCCTTTACCGGCGGGGCGATTTACAAAATCGCCCTACCCCCTTAGCTGAGGTCGGGGTCGAGGTAGAAGGTCATGCGCTGCATCTGGATGACGGGGTCGTTGTGGCGGACGTGGATGTGGGCGGGGACGTTGAGATGCACGGGGGCATAGTTGAGGATGGAACGCACATAGGTTTGCGCCACGGCATCAGCGGTTTGTTGGGCAACGGGGGCGGGAACGGCCAGAATAACAACCTGTGTTTTTTCACGGTTCAGGGTATCCACCATCTCATCAATAGGTTGCACGGTCAGGTCGCCGATTTTGGTGCCGATCTTTTGGGGATCGTTGTCAAATATCCAGGCAATCCGAAAGCCGCGATGTTTGAAGCCGTTGTAACTGGCGAGGGCATGACCGATGTACCCGGCTCCGATAACCGCGACCGGCCATTCTCGGCGTTCGCCTAGTTCGTGGGATGATGTGGTGAGTTTGTGACCGCTCTCGGCCATGTTGGTGAGGGCGCGTAAATAAACCGGCAGCCGCCCAATGACAATATCGGGTATTTCCTCTGACACGGTCACGATCCTTGTGTGTGTGGGTTTCATTCGTGTAACTTTTCACAATTCTAGCATAACGGAAAACAGGTAGCAATGA
>JADJUV010000155.1 GCA_016716885.1 Candidatus Trichofilum aggregatum
ACCACATCGCAGTCATGAGGAAAGATTTCCACGGCAAGCGCATCTTCGCCTAACATTTCGTTTTTGATCATCATCAGTTCGTCCCAGGTTAGGTGATTGGTTCTGCCATCATGGCGACGGACTTTCAGGTGATTAACCAGTCCGAGTGGCGTATAAGTGACCACGACCTGAGCCGTGTAGGAGTATGACCCCGGATTCTGCCTTCTTCGGGCGTCGGGCCGAGTGGTTTCTCCTGGTTACGCCGTTGGCTGTTCCAGTACGACGGGATCTTTACCAAACGTCAGTCGTTGTTGTCGTAAGCCCTCGCCGACAATCTGCTCCCAACTCTCGGCATCGGGTTTTACCTTCCAGGCCGCATACCCCTGTCCTTCTCCCTTGCTCAGTAAGGTGATAAGGTCTCGTTCGCGGCCGCAAACCCACAGATACACGCTCCATTCCGGCAAGAAGGCACGGCCAGACACCGGTTCAGCATGGGGGTAGAACAAGGGGGTTGGGGTTGGAGTGCCGTCATCAAGCAGGTAGAAGGGTTGGTCAGGGTTCATCTCTTTCAAACTCGCCTGTTTGTGCAGGAGAATCCAGTCCACCCAGCCACAGGGCAGTGTTTTCTGAATCCGTACATGCCGCTTCATCCCATCCAGCATGATGGTGCGCCCGTCCAGGTAATGCTGTTTTCCCCCACCCACCAGAGCCGCCCAGTTGGCTTTGACCGCCTGTTTGGCCCCTACCATCTCCAGATAAACCAGTGACTTGTCCTCGTCATCAATGGTCAAGACCGGCGCCAGCACCGAGAGTTTATCAGCCAGAGCCAGCCGTTTGTTGCTGTCTTGTTTCACCCGGATGGTCTTGAGCAGCACTTGCTCGTACTGCCCACGCCCACCTGGTGGTTGCAACTGGTCGCCGCGGAAGTGGGTTATCTCGGTCTGATACCCCATTTGCTGTAACCAACCGGCAAGCGGGTTCTCACTCAGAACTCGCTGTACCCGCCAATGGACTAATGGGGGGATAGCCCAGTGTCTGTTGGATGGTCTTGATGATGTCACTCACACGCAAGGCCGGGCCGTGGAGAGTAAGGATGGGGGAGAGTTGGGTCAGGGCGTGATGGAGCGTTGGTTCCTGTTCGGCTGGAATGTCTACCGGCCGCGGCCCAGCTAGTCATCACCAGGAGTACAGCTATAGCCATACTCAACCAACAGTTCGTCAAACAGGGCCTGCAACGCTGGCCCCAAATCAACGGTGTAATAGCGACGACCATACGCACCAAGAAATAACTGCTCCCGCAGATAAGCCGCCGGGCAGACCAGCCCTTCCATCCGGGCCAGATAAGCACTCCCCATCTGCCGCGCCTGAACGAAATCAGGCACGGCCTGACGCACATACCACACTTCCGTCTCCCGGCTCTCGATGTGCCAGTCCGGTTGAGTCACTAGAGCATCCACTCGAGTGGCAATGGCCTTCTGTTGGCCATCCGGCAGTTGGCCCAGCATCTTCTTGTGCCGTTCCTGGGCCACCCGGTTCCAGACCACGGACGCCGCCACCTCATAACAGGGTGCGCCGAAACTCAAGCGTACCTGCGCCAGTTCGTCCCGGATGAGGTCAAGGCGGATGGGGGCAAACTGGGGGCGGTAGGAACCTCGTGATGTGAAGGGCACATGAGGTGGGGTGAGTTCCACCTCTTCGCCATAGCCGATATGGGCACAGGCTTTCTCGGTCACATCAGCGAGGGTCTTGAAGGCGGCTTCGTTGGGCACGCCATCCGGGTACATCACCACCGCCACCACTTCCAGGGCCAGGTTGCTAGGCAGGTAGGTGTTGTCGCCCACTTTCAGGAGTTGGATAGCTTGCAGACCATCCACGATGGCCTGTCGTTTGCCGTCTTTACTGTTGGGGTAGATATGTTCCTGGCCGTTGATGGCGAGGCTGAAGGTGTTCGCGGCCGCGTCACGGGCCAGGAAGGTCACGGGAGATGAGGATGGGGTCATGGCAGGCTCCGGGTGAATCAAGACTGATGGAAAGTGCTTCCTCAATAAATAGAGGGGTGGTATCAAACGTTTTTTGAGCCACGGATGGGAAGAACACTGAACATATCAGTCGGTGTTTTCTTTATCCGTGGCTCTGTTTTTTGCAAAGCTTGATCTTGGCTGCTGCGGCCGCGAGAGTATCAGGTGAGTAGGGCAGTGATTAAAGTCGTTTCTGGTCTATGTGACCCGCGGCCGCAGTTCATCAAATTGTTATGGCTCACAAACAGATACCCGGCATCCCAAAAAACCACTTGGCTCAAATACCTCATCACCTGGCTGAAAACTGAAAAGGCGTGGCATCGCTGTCAATGGCTTCAAACCCGCACGAACAGTCATGCCCGTCTAGCCTTGCTTCCATACGCTCTACCTTTTTGTCGCTCTGGCTCTGTGCCTGCTGCTCATCATATTGCTGCTGACCCATGTGCGACAGGTAACCTTCCGTTCTGAAAGAATTACCCAAATATCCCAGAGTCGGGACATCTGGCACTCCCTTCCTGCTTCACAGACCCGCCCACGCGAGTTCTCCACAGGCTTGCACGATAGCCAGGCCATCGTCTCCCGCTGAACGAGCGGTACCTAACTGCATCAAATTACGAGCCGCATTATGGTCTCGGTCTATCGCCAAACCACAGGCCTCACAGCGATAAACTCGCTCGGCGAGTGCCAGGGTTGTCTTGACCTGACCACAGCGACTGCACTGTTTGCTGGACGGAAACCAGCGGTCGGCTTTGACCAGTTTCGTGCCGTTCCAGGCACATTTGTAAGCCATCTGCCGACCAAACTCCCCCATCCCCACATCGGCGACGGCTCGCGCCAACTTCCCATTTTGCATCATACCGGCCACATTCAAATCTTCCATCACCACCAGAGCCGGTCGCTCTCCATCGGGCTTGGTTTTCGCCACGATGCGGCTGGTGGCCTGGTGGATGGCATTTTGTCGCAGACAGGCGATGCGATCATGCAGTCGGGCAATCTTGGCGCGGGTTTTGGCCCGGTTGTGACTGCCTTTCTGGCGACGGGCTAACTCACGTTGTAGACGGGCCAACCGTTTCAAAGCGTGGCGCAACGCTTTGGGGTTCTCATGCACCTCACCACTGGATGTGACCGCCAGGTTCTTGATCCCCAAATCCACACCAACAACTGGGCCGGTCGCTATTCGGTCGGGTATCTCCTTCTTCGACTTGCAGAGCGATAAACCACCGTCCGGCACGTTCGGAAAGGGTAGCCGAGAGAATCTTCACGCCTGATGTCGGCAGATAACCCTTTTCCTGCAAACGCAACCAGCCAATCCGGGGTAACTTGATCCTTCCTGCCTCGACGCGAATGCTACCGTGCAACCGAAAACTGCCGATGCCTCGTTTGCGCGACTTAAAGCGCGGGAAGCCTGGTTTCTCACCGTTCTTGACCCGGCGGAAGAAATTCTGAAAGGCCTGTTCCAAATCCCGCAGGGCTTCTTGGGGAATTGCCTTGGAATATTCATAGAACCAGGCCAGTTCACTCTTCTTAAGGACATTCAAGCGACGATGCAACTCGTAATAGTTGGGGCTTTTTCCAGTTGCCGCGTATTCGTCGATTTTCTGGCGTAGCCCCCAATTGTAGGCAAAGCGAGCGGCTCCAGCACAACCGACCAACAGGGTGCGTTCACGATTATTGAGCTTCAGTTCCGTCTTGTAGGCACGATAAATGAGCATAATGCACCTTCTCAACTGAAAGATATGAAAGTCAAGAAGTGAGGCGCGTTAGCGCCACAAAGGCATCGGCTGATTTATGAGAAGAGTGGGTATAGGGTTTGAAGTTACGAAAAGTAAGGAGTTAGTGGAGTATCTATGGTGGCTCGGCCCAAGATTCGCAGGATGGACCGGCAGTCATCCCTACCATTCCATATTCCAGCAACTTGACCAGGATCCAGGCAATGTACATTTCACCCAGAGGCAGAAGTTTTTGATCTTCAGGGTATTCGAGGGCTATTTCCTGGCACGCGGCCGCGATCTCAGCAAAAGTCATCGCACATTCAGAACGTATTACCTCACCAACAATCACGCCCTGCGTGCGCCAAAACTCGAGGGCTTCCGGCGGAAAAGAACGAAACGTACCATTTTCATGGGTGGTGCGGATAAACCGAGTGATGGTCATAAAGCATCTCCTGAAAGTGATTCATTCACCCGGTTTGTCCCGTTAGGGACATGGTTGGAGAAGCTTCACAACTGCTTTCTTTTTCCCATCACCCCCGAATTGCAAATAAAAATGCCTCTCGCTCCGTCAGCGAAAGGCATTATGAATTGAGGTCGTGTCAGAGCCTTGTCCTGTTTATTGTATTGCGTCCCAAAATGCGGCCGCAGGTGACACCGAACCGCTGGTAATAACCGTTGTGGATTTGACGTTGCGGCCGCGTGCCCTGGAATTGACGAAGGAGCGAGGAGAAATACTAGAGCAGAAGGGTTATCGGCTCACACGGCTAAAGCGAAAGCAAGTAGGCTTCGCCGCGCCGTATGCTAAAAGTGTATGCCATGTTGTACCTGGAAGAATGGCCGGTGGTGACGGAAGTGGTCAACAACCTGGGGCGGGAGCGGGTGACATGAGGCAATTCAGAGGATTGATCAGGATACTGGACATGCTCTGTGTCATCGTGATTTTACTGGTGATAGGCTACTTTGCTGTGGTGGGGATAGCCTGCTTCGGGTGTTAGTTATTGGCACGCCAACGAGGGAAGCGGACAGGGCGACCTGACAATTCTCGATCATTCTGGTGATTGAAGGAATGTGTCCACCCGCCCGCACAGGTAATCGCATAGCTCGGCCGAGGGCTAAGAGGGGGTAGGGGAGCGGGTTTCTCAGTTAAACATGGGGGAAATACGATTGAGGGCGGATATACGATTTGCGGCCGCGAGGGTGTTTGCGTGCAAACAAAAACAAAAAACTGGGTCAAAAACCCGGTTTTTCGCTTATGCTATTAGGGTTTAACAAAAGCTATTTACCACTTTCGCAAGCTTCTACTGAACGCTCCCAAACTCTCACATTCTTCCCTCAGATTCTCATTGGTTGGATTTGCCAACTATATTTGTATCAAGATTCTTTGATATGCACAAAATCTGCTGTATTTGTGTATTAGTCTCCTTTGGTTATCCGGGCACGAATCAGATAGTTCGGTATTTATAAATTGATGTGATTGTTTTAAGTCGTATTCTAGTCTATAGTATTTCAAGGCAATCAATCTTACACTTCAAATTCCATGTAAATCAAAGTTCAGTGGAATCTGGCCCCCCTCGACTCAATGTTCCTTAACCAGAAGTGGTTCACGGTTACATCGTTTTAACAGTCGTACTCTTACCCTCATCCAGTAGTATGCCGGGATGCCTTGAGCCGACCGGGAACAACCGCAAACGATAACCCCATGCGGCTGTCACCGATGTTTTGTGGCCAGCCATACTAATCACTGATTACTACCTGGATCCATGCAGACTCCATGTAGACCAGGGCGAGGCTACGTCAATATGAATACCAATGACTCATTACGCCTGCTAACACAATTATTTTTTGTCCTGCTTGGTTTTGTTACAACCGCTAATTACTTGCGTTTCGGGGGCAAAACACGCCGCGATATTGCCTTGATGTCGGGAATCTTAGCGATTTCCTTTTTCATTCAGCTTTTGGAGCTTGCTACGGATATACAGACTGAGTGGCTCAATGTTCTCGGCGCTTTGAGTCTGTTCACCCAGCCCTATTTACTATTAAACCTGACTCACCACTTTCACCTGATTTCCAACCTCGTCCGGCGTGTTGTTTTTATCGCCATGATTGTTTCAATGGTGACCACGGTCTCGGCTGATGTTTTATCACCAGCCTTACTCGTCGTAGCCAGATTGGTTGTAGTCACTTATTTTGTGATCGTCAACGCCTATGCCATGATTATTTTTGTCCAGGGAGCCTGGGTGCGTTCAGGCGTAGTACAACAACGGATGCGTTTGGCTGCGGCAGGGTCTGGGTTTTTTGCTCTGGCTTTGTTCATGCTGGGGCTTGCATCCGCCGCACCGTCTATCCAAGAAGGGCTTACTTCGCTGGTGTTCGTGGCCGCTATTGCCTCCGCCTTGAGTTACACGGTAGGGTTTTCACCACCCCGCTGGTTGCGTCGGGCCTGGCAACTGGCCGAACTTCGCGACTACCTGTTACAGATAAACACTAAACGCATGGCGGAGCGGCTGAATGTGGCCGAGAGCCTGGATGAGTTGTGTCAGGTGGTCAGTCGAGCCACAGGTGGATACATCACCGCTGTTGCCCAGGAAGATGCAGACACCGGGCGCTGGAGATTACATCCCGTCGCTGGGCAAGAGGAATTTGTTGATCCTTACCTCGAACATGAGGGCATTATTCGTCGGGTTCTGCGCGATCATACGCCTGATTTCATCCGCACCTTGTCCGAGTTGAGTGCAGGCGACCGTCGCCTGTTGGCCATGGTGGATGCTGATACCTTGCTGGTTTCAGCCATCGCGGCCGCGGAACGTAATTGGGGTCTCCTGCTGGTGTTCATGAAACACGGTTCCTTGTTTATTGAAGACGATCTCAGTGTAGTGATGCTCATCGCCCAACAAAGCGCCATGTTTCTGGAAAACAGTGACTTCATTGACACCATGAAACACTATTCAGAAACATTAGAGCAACATGTTGAAGAACGCACCGCCGAAGTGCGCCAACTCAACGCCCAGTTAGAGCGACGGGTGGCTGAGCGCACCGCCGACCTGAGTCACGCTAACGCTGAGTTGGGCAAAGTAGTGCGGGCTAAAGATGAGTTTCTGGCCAATATGAGCCATGAACTTCGGACGCCTCTGAACGGCATTTTGATCTTAACCGAAGTGCTCATTGAGCAAATTCGTGGTCCCCTCAATGAGCGCCAACTCGATTCTCTGCACACCATTCAAACCAGTGGGCATCATCTCCTCTCCCTTATCAATGACATTCTCGACCTGTCCAAAATGGAAGCAGGCAAATTGGAGTTGT
>JADJUV010000156.1 GCA_016716885.1 Candidatus Trichofilum aggregatum
TTTTCTTCTTCGCCAATATGGCTTTGACACCGGGAATCATTATTTATGTTAACTTATGGACGACAATGAATTTGTAACCTGAAACCTGAAACCTGAAACCCACCCCTTACCCCACGGCAAGCCACAGCTTATTGTTGATAATGTCACGCACTTCTTCGCCAACTCAGCTCTTCATTCCAGGTTCTGAGAGCTACCTGGAGAATGGCATCATCGTAAGGGGACAGCCCCATTTGGTCATTCTCCCTTTGAGGGCGACGAGCGTAAAGCGAGAAGCTGAGGCTGAGTTTTCTTTGACCATCTGCACGATCATGTCACTGAGACGAATGGCTAACTCATGCACCTGTTTGTCATTCATCAGCCCTTTGGCTGGGGTGAATTCTCGATAGCCAAAGCCTATTCGTTACAAAAATCGTAACGAAGCCAATTTTCGGCGGTGCGCTCATGTTGGGCCATGGCAGCGTTGCGGCGGGATGGGATAATCCTCACCTTCCCAAATTTCAGTCATCGCTGAGATCGGGGTTCATAGCTGAACCCGGCGCAGTCACATTCCTGATCCAGTCCAATACCTGGAACCAGATGAGCAAAGCCAGCCCACTGCCTAACCCCACCAGGATGGCTCCTTCAGCCAGGAAAGTGGCAGCCAACGGCTCGGCACCCAACCAAAGCCCAACAACCAACCAACAGCAATCGCCAGACTGACGACGCACCAGAAGAATGATGAGTGTCAAGAGGAGAAAGTCAAGAATTGCACGCATGGGCAGATATCTTTGGCCTTACTGGCCTATCGGGAGTGGGACTTTAGTTGGAACGTCTCAAACCGGCTAAGCATCGCTCCTGATTCATCCATCCGATGGTGCCGTGTTTTTGAGTGTTTAGAGTTGGAGCGGTAGGGCAAAACCTGCCCCATCTTGTTCACGCTCTATCCTCTCGCTCTAAACTTCAGCTATATTGATAACGCATGCATCCTCACACACATATTCATCACCTGATTGTTGGGTCAGTTTGTGCGGGGCACACATAGCCCACCAGCCGCGCCGGATTGCCCACAACCAGGCCATACGCGGGCACATCCTTGTGACCACCGCCCCGGAGCCAACCATGGCCCACTGGCCGATACGCACACCGGGTAGAACAATAGCCCCCGCACCTAACGCTGCGCCTTTCTCAATATAAACCGGGCTTACTTCCAGTCACTATCACTTTGAGCGACATATCCGGGTTGACGGCTCGCGGCCGCTTGTCATTAGTAATGATGACGCCTGGCCCTAAAAAGACACCATCTTCTACCGTAGCCGGGTGATACACCCAGTTCACCATTCTGTAATTTACAATGGTCGCCCAGCGTCACGTCAAAATCTACGTAGCTTCCTTTACCTAAAATACATTTTTGGCCGATTTTGGCCCGTTCCCGCACCTGGGCCTGATGCCAGATGCTGGTTCCTGCGCCGATTTCGGCCTGGGGGATACTTCTCGGTGGGGTGAATACGAACATTGGGGTGAGACATATTTTCCTCGTACTAAAGATTTGGAGACTGAGAGATTGAGAGACGAAGAGATTGAGTGTCCAGTCTCTCAGTCTCTTAGTCGCTCAATCTCTTCTTCTCTATGAGGAAGCATACGGAACAACCTTGCAACTACCATTTCGCGGGCTACACGATTTAGACCGCCGTTGGGAATAATCACGTCGGCGTGCCGTTTGCTGGGTTCGACAAATTTGAGGTGCATGGGCCGGACGGTTTCTAAATATTGATGGATGACCGATTCATGGCTGCGGCCGCGTTCCTGTGTATCTCGTTCCAACCGACGAATAAAACGCACATCCGCATCCGTATCCACAAACACCTTAATGTCCATTAATTCGCGCAGTTTTCGCCAGGTGAAAATAAGGATGCCATCCACCAGAATGATCGGGCTAGGTTCCACCAAAACCGTCTCTTCCGTACGCCGATGCTGCATAAAATCGTAGACCGGCATCTGTACTGGTTGCCATTCCAGTAGCTGTTTGATGTGTCGAATGAGCAACTTTGTTTCCAACGAATCGGGGTGATCATAGTTGATCTGGGTGCGTTCCTCAAACGAAAGGTGACTATTGTCACGGTAATAAGCATCATGCGGCAAATAAGCGATGCGCTCCGCCCCCACATCTTCCAGAATAGCCCTGGCGACAGTCGTTTTGCCAGAGGCCGTTCCCCCCGCCACACCGAATACGATTGGTTTAGGTTTTGTCATAAGCGATTCGTGTCACGTGTTGCGTGGTGCGTAAGTTTCACAAGTTCCTAGAGTTCCCAGAATTCCTCTGAGTTCCCCCACCTCTCCCACAAACAAAAAACCCTGGCCGGGCCAGGGTTCGTATGGAAAAGAGCCACCCAAGGGATTTGAACCCTTAACCTCTCGCTTACGAAGCGAATGCTCTGCCGTTGAGCTAGGGTGGCAAGGTCGTGTGGAATTATAACAAGGGAAACCTAACAGTCAACCGCCGTTCAGGGGTCGAGGGGTGCCGCGGCCGCGACGGACACTCGACGAAATTGGGCGGGTAAAGAGGAGTAGGCACCCCCAGGTGCCGTTTTCGCCAGACAATCCGCACAAAGTCTAGAACTTGCGCGTTGTAGCAGTAAGGATTGGCTAATCTCCGAAGGTTGGTCTGGCTTTACCATTTTCGACCTGAATGATATAGCCAACTTGGATAGTCCAATCATAACAAGTGCCTGATGTTGGTGTACCAGATGGTAGTTCCAAACTCGTGACGCATATACTTTCGCATTCTAGCGAACTATAACAAATGGTTCCTGCATCTGTCGTCTGCTTGTTACATTGAGGCACGCCAAAACCGTACCATCCCCATCGCCCACCTGCAACAGTACAGGAAACAGGATGACCAGGCGTTAGCAAGTTAATGACAACAACCACTAGCATCAAACTCAGGGCAAAGATGACGAGGTGGTGACGCTTTGTTAAGTTACGCATGTTAAGTTCCTACGAGTTCCTGCCGAATTTTGCCCACCCTATTGTTGGCGGTATACTTGGGCTAAGTTTAACAGAGAAAAACAGTGATTGGGAAGAGTACGCGGCCGCGAACCCCCAGAAAGTGTTGTCCCAGGCTGAAAACAACACGGCCCCGCCCCGCCGAACGTCACCCAGGAGTTTCTGCGCTGAACCACAGTAAGCGCAGACGGGTCAGCCCGTTACAGCCAGTGAGTGTTTTGTAGCTGATGGCTGACAGGCTGATAGCTACAAAGAAACAAGGTGGTACCGCGTGAGTCGCCCTCTCGTCCTTGATCGGATCAGAGGGTTTTTTTGTGCTCAAAATCCATTCAGCAATGACTTTACCGTGATGAGTGACTAGAGATTGACTAATCTCCAGTCTCTCAGTCTCTCAATCTCTCAGTCTCTCAATCTCTTTCCTACGAGGTCTCCCATGTCCGAAATGCCCAAAGCCTACGATTACAACGCCACCGAACAGCGGCTCTACCAGTGGTGGGAGAGCAACGGCTGGTTCAAACCCGAAGTGCGGCCGCAAGACGCCAAACCATTCGTCATCTCCATCCCACCCCCCAACGTCACCGGCGAACTACACATGGGGCACGCCATGTTCGTGGCCCTGGAAGATTTGATGATTCGGCACGCCCGCATGAAAGGGTTGGCCGCCTTGTGGGTTCCGGGCACAGATCACGCGGGCATTGCCACCCAACTCCAGGTCGAAAAAGCGTTAGCCAAAGAAGGGTCCAGCCGCCAGCAGATTGGGCGCGAGGCGTTTTTAGAGCGGGCCTGGGCCTGGAAAGAAAAATACGGCGGCTACATCACCCAACAGTTGCGCCGCCTGGGCGCGTCTTGCGACTGGGATCGGGAGCGGTTTACCCTGGATGAAGGGCTAAATAAAGCGGTGGTTGAGTCATTCGTGCGCCTGCATCGGATGGGTCTCATCTACCGCAGTGAATACCTGGTCAACTGGTCGCCCGGTTTACAAACCGCCGTCTCCGACCTGGAAGTGGAGTACAGCGAAGAGCCGGGTTTCCTCTACCATTTCCAATACCCGGTCAAGGGGGGCGGTTTCCTGCCCGTCGCCACCACCCGCCCGGAGACCATTCTGGGGGATACTGCTGTCGCCGTCCACCCGGACGATGAGCGTTACCAACAATATATCGGCCAGACCGCCCTGGTTCCCATGCTCAACCGGGAAATCCCCATCATCGCCGATAGCTACGTGGAGATGAGTTTTGGCACGGGCGCGTTGAAAGTGACCCCCGGCCACGACCCCAACGACTTTGAAATCGGTAAGCGGCACAATCTGGCGATTGTGAATGTGATGAACCGGGACGCCACGATGAGCGAGGCGGCTGGCCCGTACAGTGGCCTGGATCGCTTTGCCTGCCGCGAGAAACTGTGGGCAGATATGGACGCGGCCGCATTGACCATCAAGAAGGAGCCATACACCCTGAATGTGCCGCGCAGTCAGCGGGGGGGCGAAATTATCGAGCCGATGGTGAGCAAACAATGGTTTGTGGATGCGGAACCGATGGCGAAAATGGGGTTGGAAGCGGTGCGTAGCGGCCGCGTCCAGATCATCCCCGAACGGTTCAACAAAGTATGGGAAAACTGGCTCACCAACATCCGCCCCTGGTGCATCAGCCGCCAGTTGTGGTGGGGGCATCGCATCCCGGTGTGGTATGTCAGCGGCCGCGACGACCAGCACATTGTCGCCCGCAACGAAGCCGAGGCCTACCAGAAAGCCTACGCCCAATTCGGCCCGGACGTACATCTGGAGCAAGACCCTGATGTGTTGGACACCTGGTTCTCCAGTGCCTTGTGGCCGTTCAGCACCCTGGGCTGGCCGGAAAACACCCCTGATCTCCAACGGTTCTACCCCACCGACGTGCTAGAAACGGGCTACGACATCCTCTTCTTCTGGGTAGCCCGCATGGTGATGACCGGCCTCATGTTCACCAACGACATCCCGTTCCACACCATTTATCTGCACGGGCTGGTGCGCGACGAGCAGGGGCGCAAGATGAGCAAAACCATCGGCAACGTGGTAGACCCCATCCACGTCATGGAAGAGATGGGCACGGACGCCCTGCGCTTCACCCTGCTGACCAGCGGCACACCGGGCAACGATTTGAACCTGTCGCTGGCGAAAGTTGCCAGCAACCGCAACTTCGCCAACAAAATCTGGAACGCCGCTCGCTACACGGTGCGCTCATTGGATGGGTTAAACCAGGCCGACAAGCCAGAATCCCCCACCTACACGGCCGCCGACACCTGGATTCTGTACCGGCTGGACGAGGTGGTCAGCACCGTTAATCGGTTGATGGACAGCTACCAGTATGGTGAAGCCGGGCGACAGGCGTATGAGTTCCTGTGGGGCGAATTTGCCGACTGGTATGTGGAAATCTCGAAGGTGCAATTGCGGGCGGGTGGCGCGGCCGCGTGGTCAACCGTCTCGGTATTATTCCATGTACTCGACACAAGCCTGCGCCTGCTTCACCCCTTCATCCCCTATGTGACCGAGGAAACCTGGCAACAGGTCAAACAGGCTTTCCAACCTGTGGGTATCTCGCCCGTTGAAGGCTGGGCGGAAGCGTTGATGATTGCCGATTGGCCGCGGCCGCAACAACTCTATTCGGCTGAGGTTGCGGCCGCGTTTGAACGGATGCGCGATCTGGTGACCCGTATCCGGGCCACCCGTGCCGAGAGCAACGTGGACGCGGGCAAGAAAATCCCGGCGGTGATTGTGGCCGGGGGGATGGCCAGGTTTGTGGAGAGTCAGCGCGAGGTGTTGGCGTTTTTGGCCCGGTTGGATGAAGGGGAGTTGGAAGTGGTGGAGAGTGCGGCCGCGCCTGACAATGCCCTCACCATTCCTTTGGGTGACATCACCGTCTACCTGCCCCTGGCCGGGTTAGTAGACCTGAGTGCCGAACGCGAACGGCTCACGAAAGAGCTGGCTGACCTGCACGGGCAGATGGAACGGGTCAGCAAACTGCTCAACAGCCCCTTCGCCCAACGCGCCCCGGCCGATGTGGTGCAAAAGGAAAAAGAAAAACTGGCCCAACTCCAGGCCAGTCACGCCCAGGTATCTGAGCGTTTGCAATCGTTGAATTCGTAAATCACCGATACACGAATAGGGGAAAAAACAGATTCAGCAGGATTTACGGATTATTTCTCAAGCCTATCCATTCGGTAATCCTGTAAATCCGTGTTCTATAGACCTTTCACCCTCTGCTATAATCTTTACCAGAACTGTAGGACGAAAAGGGGGCAGACATGAATTGGCAAGACCGAATTATCATTGATCCACAATTTTAGTAGGTAAACCGGTCATTAAGGAACACGCCTGGCGGTGGATTTTATCATTGACCTGTTAGCACAGGGCTGGCCTGAGGGAGAATTGCTACGCAATTATCCAGGCATCACAACCGAAGAATCCGCCTGTCTGGCCTCTGGTGATACATTACGCGCTGAGAAGGTTTACCCCTTGATGATGGTGGCCTAAAATGCGGTTTCAATGAGAATTTCCCTTGACGCTGTAGAAGCCTTGCGACAGCAGGTATGATGTTGCCTGGATACGTGTAGATGCTCCCGGAATCTCTGATCACATTGGCTCGCGCCCAGACCGAAAGGCAATTTTACTGACTTTTGATAAGGTTTTGGTGAACTCGCTTTTAAGGCAAATTGCCAGCTGCAGGTGTTGTTCTCTTTTTTGCACCAACATCTAAACATGTCGCCAATGTTGTTGTGGCTACGTTGTCCAGTCGAACCGATTGGTCTGGACTTTTAGTGGTAGATGATCGGCGTATTCGTATGAACCCCTTACCGAAACAGACTACATAATTGATTGCTCAGGGAAAGCTTGAGATTTAGTGAGAACGACCATCATGACTAACATTCAGCCGACGGGTGTGACCGCGGATAGAAATGAACGGGTTTTAATTATCAAGTGGAGTGATGGGCGGGAGAGCCGTTACCCGTTTGCCGGGTTGCGGGCAGTGTGCCCTTGTGTGGAGTGCAAAGGGGGTCACGCCAACATGGGCCAACCCCCGGATGTGGAAAAGGTTCGCACGGCCATTGACCCCGATTTAAACCTGGAGCAGGTGCAGGCCGTGGGCACTTACGCCATTCAATTCAACTGGAGCGATGGTCACTACACCGGCATCTACACCTGGGACTATCTGCGTCAGGCCGATCCCACCTTGTCTGCTACAGACTAATAGACAGGCCAACAGGTCAGTCACACCTCATCAAGGGGAAAACGGTTACTTATGCCGGGAAGCTTCTTCTTGTTGAGCGTTGTGGGCCAGGGTGCGCCAGCGGAATTTGTGGCTGTAGGTGTTGGTTTTATTTTCTAATGCATCAGCGATAAGGCCACCCAGGACGGGGCCAAATTTGAAGGCGTGCCCACTACCCCCAGCGGCGACGGTTAGCCCGGCGACTTCCGGGTGGCGATCAATCCAAAAATGGCCGTCCAGGGTATCGCTGTAACAGCAACGGCGGGTGTAGACGATGGGCGCATCAACCAGGGCGGGAAAGGTGTCGGCCAGGAAAGCCCGCAGGTTGGCTTCATCGGTAGTCGTGACGACGCGTTCATCGTTGGTGGGGTGAAGTGCCTGACCGATGCCGTGGTTGGCAATTTTGACCACCTGGGCCTGGGGATGCCAGGGGAAGCCGTACCAACCGCTGTGGCTAATATCAGCCGTAAAGACGGTAAAGTTGGGGGTTTGGAAGAAGGTTGGATCGGTGGGTTGGAGATGGAAGACGGGATGGCCGGTGGTTTTCATGACGGGTTGCAGTTCGGGGACGAGAAGCGGGGTCCAGGTTCCGGCACAAACGACGATTTCCGCGGCCGCAAGGTCATGCCCTTCAAGCGTACGAACACCCGTCACGCGGCCGCGTTCCTTCACAATCTCACTAACCGTATGATACGGCAACAGGGTGATCCCCTTACTGACCGCCGTTTGGGCTAACATTTCCACGACGCGGCCGCTTTCCGCCCAACCCCCCTTTGCATGATAATACCCATCCACATACCGCCCCGCTCGCCAGGCCGGGAAACGGCGGCTGATTTCGTCAGCATCCAGCCGTTCCGGGTTGAACCCATTTTTGAGAGCCAGAAAATAGCTGTCATGTTCATACCCACCGGGAGCCATCGGTTCGTGGGTAAGCATGGTGACACCCCACTCGTGGTAGAGGGTTTGGCCCCATTCGTCGTTCCAGCGTAACCAGCCGTCTATGGCCGCGGCCGCGAGCAACATATATTCCTCATCCGCCCCATTCCAGCCGCACCACCTTGCTGATGTCGGTGCTGGCGGCCAGGGGGTGCGGGATGGGGCCGGGGTCAACCACGGTGATGTGCTGATAACCACGGGCATGGAGTTCGTGCGCGGCCGCGAGGCCATAAATGCCAGCGCCAATGATGAGAACGTCAGGGGTGGATGTGGATTGAGTCATAAGTGTATTAGTTATTGGGTTAGCGGAATTCACTGAAGTGTAGCACAGCCCTCAAGGGGCAAAAAAAAACGTCTTGCGGAACAAGACGTTTTTGTAGAAGTGAGGGAGTCAGCCCATGAACCAACCATGCTTGTACCCGATACCTCGCTGTGGTTTGCCCCCCCATGCCCGTTGCGATAACATTCACAGTCGGTTTGATTGAGCCGTGACTTGGCTGTTTTGACAGTTGCCCAGACTGACACGGAAAATACCACTTAGGGACGTACAGTATGAACTCAAAATTAGCCCGTTGGTGTGATGGCCTGCTGGAAGTAAGCTGGTTGGCCGCCATCGTTCTTATCCCACTCTTCTTCAACATCCATTCCGACCGCGTTTTTGAACCCGATAAACTCACCCTCTTGCGCTCACTCGCAGTTTTTATGCTGGCGCTTTGGGCAATCAAGTTTATCGATCAACGGGGCTGGGAACGTCTCAACTGGCTCCGCTGGCGAGATAAAGGCTCACTCTGGCGGATGCCTTTTGTGTTGCCCATCGTTCTCATTGTCATTGTTTATTTCCTCTCCACCCTCTTCTCCGTCACGCCAAGCGTCAGTTGGGCTGGCTCCTATCAGCGGCTCCAGGGAACTTATAGCACCCTGGCCTACATCACCATTTTTGCTCTGATGGTAGCCACGATTCGGGAGCGGCCGCA
Source organism: Candidatus Trichofilum aggregatum (assembly GCA_016716885.1). GTDB lineage: Bacteria > Chloroflexota > Anaerolineae > Promineifilales > Promineifilaceae > Trichofilum > Trichofilum aggregatum. The sequence continues at coordinate 9,131 of JADJUV010000156.1, forward strand.
ACTGGATCGTATCATCACCACCGTCATCATCACCAGCATTCCCGTCTCGCTGTACGCCATGCTGCAACATTTTGGCCTCGATCCCTTGCCCTGGGGGGGCGAGACCCAACTTCGGGTGGCCGGACACATGGGTAACGCCATTTTTGTGGCCGCCTATCTCATCCTGGTCGTGCCCTTCACCCTGGCCCGCATCCTCGACGCCTTTACCCACATCCTGAGTGATGAAGACCTGGATGTTGCCGATGTCATTCGTTCTTCTATTTATATATTCACCGTCGCCATTCAACTGATTGCTATCTACTGGACAAGCTCCCGTGGGCCAACGGTGGGTCTGGGTGTCAGCATTTTTGCCTTCGTGCTTATTTTGTTGGTGGCCTTACGCAATGCTTCATTAGACAAAGGGCGACTCAGCCTGCGTGATATTGCCGTGGCCTTGCTGTACGTGTTCGTGGGCATCCTGGCTGGTTTTATGCTTTTGCAGGCGATTGTGGGGGCCTTAAGCGGCCGCATCGAATCAATCGCCGGAGCGATGGGTTCGTTCACTGCTTTTGTGGCCGCTATCGGCCTGAATGTGCTGGGCATTTTTGTCCTCATGGCGGCCCGGCGCGGTTGGCGCTGGCTGTGGATGGCCTGGATTCTGGTGGCGGTGTTTGTGGCCGGGTGGCTTACTTTATTTAATGTGGCTGATGAGATCGCGGCCGCGAACCCACCCACCTCTCTCCTGGGCCGTACCAGCACCGCCCTGGCCGAATGGCAACAATTGCCCGCCGTCGGTCGTTTCGGGCAAATGCTGGACACCGAATCCCGTACCGCCAAAGTGCGTGTCTGGATATGGCAAGGGGCCTTAGACCTCATCACCCCCCATCAACCGCTGGCTTTCCCGGACGGTACAGATGATCCCTTCAACTTTCTCCGTCCCCTAATCGGTTATGGCCCGGAATCCATGTACGTGGCCTACAATGGTTTCTATATCCCCGAACTCGCCACCATCGAAGCCCGCAACGCCTCGCCCGACCGTTCCCACAACGAAACCTTTGATGCCCTGGTTATTACCGGTCTGGCCGGCTTTTTGGCCTGGCAGTTTCTGTATCTCAGCATCTTTTACTACGGCTTCCGCTGGTTAGGCGTTGTGCGTACGGCCTTTGAGCGGAACCTGCTCCTGGGTTTATGGTTTCTCATGGGGGCCGTTTTGACCGCCATTTTTGTAAGTTGGCAGGGGCCGGAATTTTTTGGGGTGGCTTTCCCGTTCGGCAACATAACCGGGCTGGTGCTCTACCTCATCTATTACGCCCTGTTTGCCCGCGCCCAAGAGAGCCAGGAAAACAGCAACCCGTTCCACATTGACCGCCTGCTGATGATTGCCCTGGTATCTGCCGTATTGGGGCACTTTGTCGAGATTCATTTTGGTATCGCCATCGCCGCCACACGCCTGCACTTCTTCGTTTTTGCGGGCCTCATGTTTATGCTGGGCTACCGCCTGCACCAGATTGGCGAAGAGACCGTTTTTGAAGAAACGCACACGGTAACACCAGAAGAAGTGCAACCGGAAGAGATCAGCGGCCGCAAACCTGGCCGTCGTCGCGTGATCAAATCAACCCCCACCCGCCCGGCTGACATCGGCTGGCTCACACCCATGGCTACCGTGACCTTCATCATGGCCCTCATCGTGGGCACGATGGGGTTTGAGTTTATGAACTTCATCGCCGCCCCCGGTGAACAAATCCAGAGCGTGGAAGATATCCCCGCGGCCGCGGAAATCCTACGCCGCGCCCTGTTCATCAACCCTGACCAGGGTTTTACCGAGTCCCCTTATATCTTCCTCATCATCATCTTTTCCTGGGTGCTAGGTGCGCTGATCGGTTTCAGCGAAATGATTAAACAAGGGCTAATCACCCCACCCACCCCCGCCGCCAAGCTAAAGCCGGATCGTCAACGGGTGGCCGCCTTCATCTTTGGTGGGCTTTTTGTGTTAAGTTTTGTCGTCTATATCGTGCAAAGAACAACCGCCCTCACCGGATCATCGTCCCAGGCGTTGGGGCAAGGGCTTCTCCTTATGGGCGGGGGACTGAGTTTGTGGGGCATGTTAAGCCTGCTACTCAATCAGCCCCGCGCCCAGTTTATTGGTACAGCCATAGCCTTCGCTGGCTACCTCATGATTGTGCCCCTGCTGGTGGCTGGTTCCGCGCTGGCGGCTCTGACGCTCCTCGTCGTCTGTGGCGTACTCCTTTACTTGCTATGGGACAAAAATTGGCAGGGCTTTTTTGTGCCCATCATCGCGCTTTCTTTGTTTTCGCTTGTTCTGGGATTAGTGGTCAGCTATTTACAGGCCACCCAGTTACATTTTGCCTTCTATGCGCCAGCCGGTGTGGAGCAGCTTACCGAAGTACAAAGACGTATTATTGAAGCGGAAAACTCGACCAACTTTTTGGACCTGTTCTACACCTTTGTTTTCTCCACGCTTTTGCTGTTTGGCACGGCGGTGGCCTACGATAAGATGGGCCGCGGCCGCGAACTGGCCTCTACGCCCGGTGCCCTTTCCCTGGTTCTACTCATCCCCCTGGCCTTCGTCGTCATCAACCTGACCAACGTCCGGGTCATCCATGCCGACATCATCTACAAACGCGCCCGACCCTGGGACACCGCCGCTATCCGTGAACGTAACCCGGACTATTGGGACAACAGCATTGGCATCTACCAACGCGCCATCGAGTTAACCCCCAACGAGGATTTTTACTACCTCTGGTTAGGTCGGGCTTATCTGGAAAAGTCAGGTCTCATTCAGGAAACTGCCGAACGAGATACCCTGCTAGGCATTGCTGAGGCCGAACTCAAAGCCGCCCAGGCCATCAACCCCCTTAACACCGATCACACGGCCAATCTGGCTCGCCTTTATGCGCGTTGGGCCGGGACACTAGCGAGGCACGCCAGCAGAACTCCTCGGCCTAGCCGAAGGTTATTACGAAGATGCCCTGGCCTTCAGTCCGCAAAATGCCGTCATCCGCAACGAATATGGCCGGCTGGTCTTATCCTTAGGACAATGATTGCCAACGAGCACTGGACATTTTCAGGATTCCATCCGGGTAGACCCGTACTATGCGGAAACCCGCAGCGCCTTAACCCAAACTTACTCTTTCTGCGCCGATTCGTTGAGTGAAGCAGAAAAAGACAGCATTGTTGCTACCCTGGAAAGCGCTCTGGACACAGCCAATAATGATCCCGCCCTCTGGCTCCAGTTGGGGCAGCTTTACCAACAAGCCGGAACGGTTTCATGATGCCATAACCGCCTACGAAGAAGCACGCGCCCGAGCGAACACGGTCGTGCCTACCTGGACGGTAGATTTGCGTTTAGCCTCACTTTACTTTGCCGAGGGGGACGAAACACAAGCTCAGCGCTTAGCCGAACAGGCCCTCGCTGAAGCCCCGCCGGAGTCCAGTGGCGAGATAGTTACCTTTTTAGCCCAATTTGGCGGCGAGGCCATCCCGCTGAGTGAAGGGCAACTCATAGGGGCGGGTGAACCGCGGCCGCTGGCTGTCATCACCCCCACCGCTCGCAGCAACTACTACACAGCCTACCCCCAAATGATCATTACCCCAGACAAACGGTACGACGCCGTCATCATCACCGAACAAGGGGAAATTCGTTTGCGCCTCTATGCGGAACTGGCTCCGCTAGCCGTCAACAGCTTTGTTTTCCTGGCGACACAGGGGTTTTATGACGGCCTGACCTTCCATAACGTACTGGTGGACTACATCGCTCAAGGCGGCGATCCCACTGGCTCGGGACAGGGTGGCCCCGGTTATGTCTTTGCCGACGAGATGAGCAATGGGCTTGTGTTTAGTCGCCCTGGTTTATTGGCCCTGGCCAACCAACAACCCGACCAAAACGGCAGTCAATTTTTCATTACCATGGTTCCAGCCACTGGTCTTGAACGGTCGTTACACCATCTTCGGTGAAGTGATCGAGGGCTAGATGTCTTGCAAGCCCTCACCCCCCGTTCCGCCGATACCAGTCACGAATGATCCAACAGGGGACGCTATTTTGCGTGTGGACATCTACGAATTCGACAACCCCTAATAACCTTGGACCAGAGGTGAGACCTGACAGGTTTCCGAAAACCTGTCAGGTCTACACCAGGAAGTTATCGTTTTATGTCATAAGTGGGCTATGTCCCTATCCCCATGAGTAGCGTCATTCTTATCTTCATCATCGCTTTGGCCGTGACCCTGGTCAGCACCCCTTTTGTGCGGCGGCTGGCGATTGCCATTGGTTTTGTGGATGCTCCGGCCCAACGCAAACTCCACAGCACCCCTATGCCATTGATGGGGGGGGTGGCGATCTTTGGGAGTTCTATCCTGGCCCTGGTATTAGCCGTTTTGCGGGTTCGCCCCTTCCAAAGTCCGGAAGTGCAGGGGATTTTCCTGGCCTGTGCCGTGGTGGCTCTCACAGGTCTCATTGATGACAGAGTTCATCTGCCCCCGTGGGCTAAATTTTCCGGCCAAATCGCTGGTTTTGCCATTCTGGTGCTATTTGATGTTTATGTGAAACTTCCCATACCGCTGTGGCTCAACTACGTCATCACCTTTGTCTGGGTGACGGGCATCACCAATGCCATTAACTTTTTGGACAACATGGATGGACTGAGTGCGGGGGTGAGTGGCATTTGTGCCGCTTTCGTCATGCTACTAGGGGCACTGAATGGGCAAATTTTAGTTTCGGGTTTAGCGGCCGCGGTGCTGGGCGCGTGTCTCGGTTTTCTTCGTTACAATTTCAAACCGGCCCAAATCTTCATGGGCGATGTGGGTGCATTGTTCTTGGGTTTTCTGCTGGCGATTCTGGGCATTCAACTCCGTTTCCCAGATAACAGCAACGCCGTCACCTGGATGGTTCCGGTGTTGATCATGGGTTTACCCATCTTTGACACCTCGTTGGTGGTCTTTTCCCGGCTCCGACGGGGTATCAGCCCACTCACGGCCGGCAAAGATCACACCAGTCATCGGCTGGTAGACCGGGGTTTCAGCCAACGTGAGGCAGTTTTGACCCTTTACTTGATGACAGGCGTCTTTGGCATGACAGCCATTTTTGTCACCCAAGCCAATTTAGGGGAAGGTTACTTCGTCGGTGGAGCAGTCGCGGCCGCGGCCGCTTATGTGCTCTGGCGACTAGACCGAAACTATAAGGCGTAATGCGTAATCGGCATGACGTAGCATAGTAAAATCAACTATTTACCCTCACCTGCCTCTCCCAAAGCGGGAGGAGGCGTCCCTCTCCCAGGAGGCAGGGGGGTTAGTCACAACTATCTTGCAAATTTGAGGAGAAAATCTATGGCCAAACGACCACAAACAAAATCAGACGTACAACGGACACGTGAATCGCGTCAGCGGCACGAGGAAGGCAACAAAACCATTACCTATGTCGCGGCCGCGTTAGCGGTTGTCGTAGTGGTTTTTATTATCTGGCAAATTATCCGCGCCAGTAATGCCAGCAGTTCCGCCCCTGGGGAACAACTCGTGGGGGCCTGTGAAGGCACAGGGCAACCGTTCGGCGATGGCACGCGGCCGCTGGCGGCTATTCCCCCGGCCAGCCGTAACGATTATTACAGCGCCCCCCCGGAAACCATCATTGACACCGATAACTGTTATGAAGCCGTCATCTCCACAGCCAAGGGGGAAATGCGTCTGCGCCTGTTTGAGCAGGTGGCTCCGATAACGGTCAACAATTTCGTTTTCCTGGCTTCCCAGGGCTTCTATGATGGCACGGAATTCCACCGGGTTATGGATAACTTCATGGCCCAGGGTGGGGATCCTACCGGCACTGGCTCTGGTGGCCCTGGTTACGCCTTCGTGGATGAAGTTGATCCTGAGGTGCTCTTCGACCGAAGGGGGTTGTTGGCTATGGCTAATTCCGGCCCGGCCACCAATGGCAGCCAGTTTTTCATTACCTTCACCACCACCGACTGGCTCAATGGACTCCATACCATCTTTGGTGAACTAATCGAAGGGGATGATGTGCTTAGTGCCATCACCATCCGCACACCTGAGGAACCGCTTGTTCCTGCCGATATCATGGAACTGGTTGAAATATTCGAGTATCAGCCCTAACCTGGATAAACCAGAAAATTTATCCGCCGATTAACGCCGATTTTCGCCGATTAAAGATTCGGCGTTAATCTGCGAAATCTGCGGATGATTTCTTGGGGAGTGGAGACTTTAGTCGGAACGTCTCCGGCTAAAGCTTCGACTCCACATTCACTCCGTCTGAATCTGGCGGAGCCGTAAAGTTTAACGTGAGGTTGTGGATGATGAGCAAACGGTTTTACCGCTTAGGCTTGGTGTTGACGCTGGCACTGCTGTCGTTGGCGGTGGTGATGGGTTTGTTGGGCCAGCCAGCAGAGGTAAGGGTGAACGCGGCCGCGTTCACCCCTGGTGATCCCCTACCCCGCATCTCCTGCACCGGTAACTACACCGCCACCATCTACGCCGAAAACCTCGCCAGCCCCGATGGCCTCGCTCTGGCCACCAATGGCCTGTTATACGTAGCCGAAGAAGGCAGTGGTGAGGTCAGTCAGATAGGCGCTACTGGCCTCGTCACCCCGCTTGTCACCGGCTTGAACAACCCCGAAGGACTGGCCCTGGACAGTAGCGGCAACCTGTACATCGTCGAAGATGCCAACGGTGGTCGCCTGCTCCAACGGCAAGCCAACGGCACGCTCATCACCATCACCACCGGTCTGGTTGGGGCCGAGAGCGTCGCCTGGTCAGCCAGCGGCACACCCCTGCACGTCACCGAATCCAACGTTGAATACATTACCGATCCCTTCGATGCGCGTTCCTGGGTCACATCCGTCCAACTCAATGGCACAAAGATCGACTGATTACGGCGGACGCCTCAAATCAGCTTTCCTTATGTTTCCTTCATCAGCTATGCCGGGATCACCTGGGGGCCGAATGGCTGGCTCTACCTGAGCAACGAAACCGCGGGCATAGAAGTGAGCCAGCCCCCCTTCATCCTCACCACCACCGACAGCATTCTCACCCTCAACCCGACGACCGTCGGGCAAAACGTCTTCGTCGAAGGGCTGACCTCACCAGAGGGCGTGCGCTTTGCCCCAGATGGCAATTTCCCGCTCTACGTGGTGGAAGAAGATTTGGGGAATGGGGATGGTTGGCTGACAATCATTGCCAGTAACGGGGCAGCTACCGATTTTTGCTCCGGTTTCCAGACCATTGAAGATGTACAACCGGCTCCTGATGGCTCTTTCTTCGTCAGCGAGGACAGCACCGGCCTTATCATCCGGCTAATTCCCCCCGCCCCACCCCCCGCCAGCCCCGGTCTCTTCTTGCCCCTCCTGCTCAAACAGTAGGGGGAGAACCAGAAAGAAGTTACACAGAGCACACAGAGAGGAAGAGAGAGATTCACAGAGAAAAAACCGGACGGGTTTTAAAACCTCTGTGAATCTCTGTGTCTCCTCTGTGCCCTCTGTGTAACTTATATCTTATGGCGTTACCCGTTGCATATCGCGGGGGAACAGGGTTGCCAGCTTCGTTGGGCAAATCCAATAACTGCATGAGCAGCCGCTCCAGACCAATGGCAAACCCACCATGAGGCGGCATGCCATACTTAAACGCTTCCAGATAGGTCTCAAAGGGTTCAACTGGCAAGTTGGCGTTACTTAAGGCGGCCAGATAATCCTCATACCGGTGCAGGCGTTGACCGCCGGTGATCAATTCCAACCCCCGAAAGAGCAGGTCAAAGGAGTTGGAATATTGCGGCCGCGTCGGGTCACTATGGGTATAAAAAGGCCGTTTGCTCATGGGATAACCGGTAACAAACAAAAAGTCACTGCCATAGGTTTGTTGCGCCCATTCACCCAGCCAGCGTTCATCTTGCGGGGACAGGTCCGGCTCGCCCCGCACGTCTACGCCGTGAAGTTCCAGAATGAGGTCTTGCGCGGCCGCGAAATGAATATGGGGTATCTCCGCGGGCACAACCGGCAGTCGCGCTTCCAGCAAAGCCAATTCGGTGCTTCCTTGCTGTTCCAGGTTGGCTATAATGCCCGCCATCACTTCCCGCACCATCGCCATCACCGTAAAATGATTCTCGATAAAACCAAACTCCACGTCCATGCTGACATACTGGTTCAGGTGACGGGTGGTGTTATGCGGTTCGGCTCGGAAAACAGGCCCCACCTCAAACACCCGCTCAAATACCCCCACCATCATCTGTTTGTAAAATTGGGGGCTTTGCGCCAAATACGCCTCACGGCCAAAGTAACCAATTTTGAACACATTGGCCCCACCCTCGGTGGCTGAGGCCACAATTTTGGGTGTCTGGATTTCGGTAAACCCCTGGCCGTTGGGTGGCGCGATCCATCATCGCGTAACGGACAGCTTAAAAATAGCCCGTCGTTGTGGATGCCGGTTCAGCACCACCGCATGATCCAGCAAGGTGGGCACGGTCGCCTTCATCTGCTTTTTGTGTAAGGGAGCGGGCGGCGTAGCTTCAACCGGCGTAATCAGCACCGCTCGTGGCTGATGAATCTCCACCCCCCACCAGGGGCCTGTGCCGAAGCGACCACCACCCCTTCCAAGCCTATCACCGACTCCAGCCCAGCCGATAAAACCGCTTCCAGGTCGCTTTCCGTCTCTGTCACCGCCTGAATCGTGCCATACCCATCGCGCAAAACCAGGAAGGTGATCCCCCCCATACGGCGCAGATTTTGCATCCAGCCGCGCAACGCCACCCGCTCACCAACATGCTCTTTGGCCTCACTCGTTCGTATCGTTTTCATGATTTATGCTCCTTAACCGGAGTTTAGAGCCAGAGGGTAGAGCTAGAGGGAGCCCCTCTGGAAAATCCTCTAGCTCTAGCTCTAAGCTCTAACCTCAATTCCCTGAAACAGAAATAATTTACCCTCTACCTGTTCGTGAATAGGCTAATGGACGAAGGCGGAAGAAAGGGAATAACGTGCTCTTCATGGTGCTCATTACCTTCGTAAAACGATACGAGTCGTTTTACCTCTACCGGTTCGTGACGTGGTGTTGATGAAGGGCCAAATAAAAAACGCCCATCCGCCAAATTGGAGGACGAGCGTCTAAATGCCGCACGTGGTACCACCGCCATTTGTCTACTGCTGTAGACCTTTGTGGGTTCGTCACGAACCTGATGCGTTAACGGGCATCAACCGGGGCCAGTTTCCTGGTCGGCTCAGGGGTGTCATTACGGGGTGTTCATTGCGGTATTCTCAGCCGTGACCGCTCTCTGTAAATCAACCAACCACCGTAACATGGTCCCTTCATCGCCGTTGTCGGTTAAATTGTGGGCGGCAGTATAGCATGGGGCCTGCCGGACTGTCAACAAGGGGTGAAGAGGAACACAGAGACTCACAGAGAAGGCACAGAGAACCACAGAGGTTTAAACCAACCTGTCTTTTCTCTGTGAATGGGAATCGGTCGGTGTCTTCCCGTCTAGTCCCCCTCTAAATCCAGTAAAACCCCCTCTTTAGCTCCTATCTCTGGGCCGTTCAGCCTCGGTGTAACTCCCGCTGCCAGCCGGGTTACGGGTTTGGCCGGGTCGTCCCTGACCAGGTCGGCTGGGGGGACGGGAGCCGTAGCTGTTGTTGTGGTTCGGGTTGTGGTGAGAAGGTTGCGGCCGCGGGGCATTATGTTGGCGTTGCGGTAACTGCACCGGGGGCGGCGCACTGGTGTAATCGAAATCAGGCAGTCGCCGTCGCTCAATTTTCCCCCCCAACACCCGCTCAATATCCCGTACCATCGGCTCATCCGCAGGCGAGGTGAAGGTAAAGGCTTCACCTGTCTGTTGGGCGCGGCCTGTCCGGCCAATGCGATGGGTGTAGGCATCCACGGTATCGGGCATGTCAAAGTTGATGACATGGCTGATTTCCGTCACATCAATCCCGCGTGCGGCAATATCCGTCGCCACCAGGATGTCGTATTTGCCCTCTTTGAAGCCGTTCAAGGCTTCCTGCCGCTTGTTTTGCGACATATTCCCTTGCAAAGCCGAGGCGCGATACCCTTGTTTGATGAGATGTCCGGCCAGATTACGGGCACGATGTTTGGTGCGGGTAAAGATCAGCACCCGCCCCATGCCCATCGTTTCCAGCATGGTCATGGCTAACTTCGTTTTGAGGTTGTCATTGACCGGGAACAGGGCGTGGGAAACCGTCTTGGCCGGGGCGATGATGTCCACCTGCACCCGCGTGGGGTTTTTCAGGATGTCATTGGCCAACACCCGGATGTCTTCGGGCATGGTGGCCGAGAAGAAGAGGGTTTGCCGTTGCGCCGGGACGTGCCGAAGCAGGCGACGAATGTCGGGCAAAAAGCCCATGTCACACATGCGGTCAGCCTCGTCCAGCACCAGGACTTCCACTTTGGAGAGGTCCACCTGTCGTTCGTTGATCAGGTCGAGCAGGCGACCCGGACAGGCAATGATGATTTCGGTGCCCCGTTGCGCGGCCGCGACCTGTGGTCCCTTGCCGACGCCGCCATAAATGGCCGTACTGCGAATCTTCGTCTGCCGACTCAGCCCAATGGTGGTCTGGTAAATTTGTTCCGCCAGTTCACGGGTGGGGGCGACGATGAGGGCGCGGGTCTGGCGGGTTGGCCCGGTGAGCAACCGTTGCAAAATAGGCAGAATAAAGGCCGCCGTTTTGCCGGTTCCGGTTTGGGCCAGCCCTAAAACGTCCTTGCCTTGCAGGACAACGGGGATGGCTTGTTGTTGGATAGGGGTGGGGGTCGTGTAGCCGACCGCTTTAATGGCGGTGTTCAGGCGTGGGTCTAGATTGAATTGTTCGAAATTCACGAGTTCTCCTTGACTCTAATTGAGCCAAGTCGCACTCTCAGCCCGAAAGAAAAATAATTGGCCCAGTGTGGGGCCAGTGACAAAGTAAAGGCCGC
>JADJUV010000157.1 GCA_016716885.1 Candidatus Trichofilum aggregatum
CGGTTGTAACTGTATGAATTGGTGAATCTTTTTGTCAACAGCATAGTGAAGTGTTTACGTCTAGCTAAATCAAAGTCACCGCTATGAAAACTTTTATCGACAACGCCCTTACGAACAATTAAGCAATGAAATGCAAGCCAAGAGCGACTAAAGAAGTAGTCCACGACATCTAAGAAAAACTGGAGTGTACTGCTTATGACACTTATTCCATTTGCATTCAAATTCGTATTTGTGTTTCTCACGTAATTCGCGAAAATCGCTGGAAAAATCGCCTCTTCTTTGCCAACTCATCCATAAACTACCAAATCCATAATAGCTAGCACCACCAACTCCAGACTCATCACATGATATTAGCCAACGTATTTTCCCTGGTTCATCTAACTCTATCTCATCATCTATCAGTAGATCACTCATAATATGGCTCCAACTCTTCGGTAATTAAACTTTCTTGAATGTTTGTGGGTTCGTTCGCGTTGAAAAAATTTAGCCTTAATTTATTAACTTGAAATTTCATCGGCAGAGGTTACGACGTGACACCCTTGACAAGAATAATAGCATATCACTCATGTTTAACGATTCTATAGACCCTCTGAAAAGGTGGCGGTGTACCATATCGCCACCGGATATGTTCTTCCCGAATGGCTTCTAGCGCCTTCATTCGCTCGATATAAGGGCGACTTTTGCCAGTAAGCAAAATCGCTGGGAGCTTCGTCAATTTTTGTATTTTTGATAACTGTTTTGTTCATCATTGTTGGTCAAGTCGGGTGTTAGCCAAATCCAAGGTCGCTGTTGATTTCGGCATCGGTGAGGTCGCTGAGGCCGCCGGGCCGTGGGTTGATCTCGGCATAGAATTTGTCGTCGTAGCGGCGGGAGCGGATGGGAATAGGCATCTTGACGCCCCAGCCCAGCAATAACACTTCTTGCTTTTCCTGCAACCGAGCTAACATGCCGCGTAATTGTTCCCTACCCGCTAAACCACTTAATACGGCACGAATATCGTCTTCATCCCCAAGCCAACCCGTAATTCGCGTCCCTAATTGTGACATTATTTCATCATCAATACCTGATGGGCGTTGGTCTATTACCAATAATGTTATAAAGTATTTCCGCAATTCACGAGCAATAGTGCCGAAAGCAGTTTGATGAGAGATTTCTGGGCTCAATAATTTATGGGCCTCTTCTATTGCTATTAATAACGCCCGGGGATTAGAAGTTCCAGCTATATACGCTTTTTCAGTTTTCTCCACCCAATGCTTACGCAATCGTCGAGTCAGAATGTTGCATACCAATAAATAGTCGAGTTCATTATCGTACTTACCAAAACTGGGAATAACATGACGACCATTTTCCAAGTTGTCTATTAATGTGTTTACGGTTTCTATCGGTGAATGTTCAACCATATACTCTTTTCGAAAGATAGTAATCAGCTTACCATGTAAAGCACTTGCGGCCGCAGGATGTACATTATTCTTATCGGCCCAAAACTCAAGGGAATCCGGTGAGGGAACTTTTTTTATCCGACCTGAATCGGTTTCAATTTCCTCTGTTTTACCAGGCAGAAGCTTCATAAACTCAGAAAACCAATTCCGCCCAAAGCTGTTAACCAATGCGCCTATTACAACAGGGGTTGTTTCTCTAAGATTGAGTATCTTTGATAAAAGTAAAATGTCTTGCTCTGTGATCTTGTCATATCCTATCAACATATTTAAATCTGAAGATTGTCCTCTTATTTGCTCTTTTCCCAGGACAACCACTTGAACTCGTGAACCAAAAAGGGACTTCAAACCTTTGACATATCCATCCTTGTCGGAATCTTGCACATCAAAAGAGTATTCATTGTGCATGTCGAATACTAAAGCTGATGCAACATTTTCTTTCATCAGCCCCGCCAACACCATACGCGTCAGGAAGCTCTTGCCCGTGCCTGTGGCCCCAAAAATGCCACTAGACCGCTTCACAAATTTGTTCAAATCCAGCCGGATGGGATGCCCCTGCTCAATGGTGTTACCGACAACAAACATCCCCTTGCCTTCTTGCCCGAAAATCTCCGCCACATCACCCGCATCGGCTGTGCGTACCGGGGCATGATGGGAAGGCACGGTTTTGACCGGTTTGGGGCCAGGGTTCTCGATGCCCTGGTCTATGCGTTGCTCCCATTCCAGCCGTTCCTGTGTGCCCAGGGCTGGCCCGGTATCCAGCATGAGCGTGGCATACACATTCAGGGTGGTGTAGAGGGTTTTGCCCAAGAGGGCCTGGCTGATGGCTGGTTGCAGGCGGGTGGGTTGTTCATCGGCAAAGCGGGGGTCGGTAGCCCCCAGTTGCAGGTCGGTGACGAGACCATAATAACGGTTGCGGCCGCTGTCACAGACAATAAAACTGCCTTCCTGCACCGTCTCCGCCGGAACCGTCAACCGGATGCGGAACCCTTCTTTTAGCCCACCGCCAACAATGTAACCAATTACTTCGTTCATAACATGCCTTCTCTTATTCGCACAAATGTTTTATGGTGGCGAATGTTACCAGACCACCCGATCCCGTCAAGAGAAGATGCACTGCGTCATAGGACTGTTAGGTTTTGTGAAACGTGAGCAGAGGAGTATGATCCTGGGTGGGCACAATTAGCTCAAGAATCTTGTGGGAACTCTAGGAACTCTGGGAACTTGACCGCTCCTCTGTTTGTCCATCAGTGTTCCCTTCATCCGTCGTTCTTCATCCAAGTGAATTTATCTACCCATTCTTGTCCCTATCCTGCCATCTGTGGCTTTTCTCACCGAGGTAAACCATGACCAACAACCCTTCCCTCAACGAAGCTCATCGAATCACCACCGCCCAATTAGATGTGCCCAACCGGCTATTACTTGGCCCCGGCCCATCCAACACCCCACCCCGCATCTTACAGGCCATGAGCCTGCCTACTATCGGCCACCTCGACCCCCGTTTCATCCACCTGATGAACGAAATTCAGGAACTCCTGCGCTATGCCTGGCAAACGGATAACAAATTGACGATTCCCGTCAGTGGCACAGGCAGTGCGGGTATGGAAGCGGCTTTGGCGAATACCATTGAGCCGGGTGACGTGGTTCTCATCGGCGTCAACGGCTACTTTGGCCTGCGCCTGGCCGATATGGCCGGACGGTACGGCGCAGATGTGCGTATCATCCAGAAACCATGGGGACAGGTTTTCAGCCTGGATGAACTGCACGCCGCGATAACCGAACATCAGCCCGCCGTTCTGGCCCTGGTTCATGCCGAAACATCCACCGGCGCACGGCAATCGCTGGAAGGGGTCGGCGAACTTTGCCGGGCCAATGATTGTCTGTTCCTTGTGGACAGCGTGACCAGTCTGGGTGGTGTGCCCCTATTCCTGGACGAATGGCTGGTGGATGTGGCCTATAGTGGCACCCAGAAATGCCTCAATTGCCCGCCGGGATTGGCTCCCCTTACTCTGGGGGAGCGGGCGGTGCAAAAGTTAAAAACGCGCCGTAGTAAGGTCGCCAACTGGTATCTGGACATGAGTCTCATCAGTAACTATTGGGGCGAGAGTCGCACCTATCACCACACGGCGCCCATCAACATGAACTATGGTTTGCGTGAAGCTCTGCGCCTGGTAGCCGAAGAAGGGCTGGCCCAGCGGTGGGCACGCCATCAGGCTACGGCGGAACTATTCTGGGCGGGCCTGGCCGAAATAGGGCTGGAATGCCATGTAGCCCCGGAACATCGTCTGCCTAGCCTGACCACGGTCCGCATCCCTGAAGGGGTAGATGGCAAAGCCGTGGTGGGTCGTTTGCTTAACGAGTTCAATATTGAGATTGCCGGTGGCCTGGGTGAGTTGGCGGGTAAGGTGTGGCGGGTTGGTCTGATGGGGGTCAACAGCCAGCCAGAGAATGTGTACCGACTCCTGGATGCGCTCAGCCGAATCCTTGGGAACGAGAAGTAAATAACTTATAGGAGACCGGAAACGAGTACCTCTTCACGAAAGTCAGACTGGCGTTTTTATGACCAGCACTCCTCCTTTGAGCGAGTCGCCGGAAGATATCCATCCTCTTCCCTGGGGGAAGGGGGATGGCCTTCCGACTAAATCTACGAAGGGTTTAGGTAAAGTTGTACGAGTCTCTCGTCTCAGTTCCGTAGATTATTTAATCCTTGAT
>JADJUV010000158.1 GCA_016716885.1 Candidatus Trichofilum aggregatum
TTCATCCTTATTCCCTGTTGTCTGGCAACAAAAAAGAGACCTGCGCCCCCCCGGTGGGCACATTCTCGGCCCAGATGCGGCCGCGGTGGGCCTCAATCACCCCTCTGGCAATGGCTAAACCCAACCCGGCTCCGCCCGTGGTGCGCGTTCTGGCCTCTTCCCCCCGATAAAACTGCTCAAACACACGCGGTAAATCCTTGGGATCAAACCCTATGCCCGTATCCTGCACCTGCACGACCACACCCTCAGGCTGGCGGGTAGCCGACACGCGCACCGTCCCCCCTGCTGGCGTATATTGCAGGGCGTTGCTGATGAGATTGCTCAACACCCGGCCAATTTTCTGGGCGTTCAGGGTCACGGGTCTACATCCTCAGCCACCTTGCCGCACAGGGTGATGCTTTTTTGTTGGGCCAACGCCTGAAAACTCTCCAGGGTGTCAGAAATGAGGTCGTGGAGCGAGTGGGAAAACATATCTAATTTGAGGCTACCGGTATCGAGTTGGGCCAGTTCAAACAGGTCGTCTATCAGGTTATTCAGGGCGATGATGTCGGCGCGCATGGTGTGGTAGTAGCGCTGCACGGTCTTTTCATCGGTGACGACACCATCGTGCAGGGCTTCGACCATGGCCCGGATGCTGGTGAGGGGGGTGCGCAAATCGTGGGATGTCCAGGCAATGAGGTCCCGACGGAGTTTTTCCACTTCCTGCCGTTGCGCGGCCGCGTGCTGTAATTGTTGGGCCATCTGGTTGAAAGACAGGGCCGCCTGGGCCACCTCATCTTGCCCGGAAAGTTCCACCCTGGCACTCAAATCTCCCCCCGCTACCCGTTGGGCGTTGCTGGCTAACTGTTTCATGCCGTTAGCGATATGCCGGGCCACCAAAACGCCAAAGGTGGTAGCGATGACGAAGGCGAAGAGGAGCAGAATCAGCACCAGAGCCAGGTCGTGGGGGCTGGCAAACATCAGTTTGGCGATGGCCCAGATGTTGATGAGGTTAAGTAAAGCGCCCCAGCCATAGGTGAAAAGCAGGGTCCAACTGAGGGAGGGGGAATGGACGCGGCCGCGGCGGAACAACAGATACCCCACTAACAAGGAGATCACCGAGGTGAAGGTGAGGGTATAGACCAGTTGCATCAGGTCTTCCCACGGGGGTTGCATCATCCAGGTCATCAGACCACCGGCTAAAAGCAACGCGGCCGCGACCCCCACCGCAATTACCCACCAGGATGATTCGGTAAACGTTTTTTTACTCAATGGTGTATTTTCCATAACGTTGCATTGGCGGCTGGCCGTTAGCCGCTGGTTGCTGGCAGTAAGAAAGGTTCTTTCACTGCTCACTGCTCACTGATAACTCCTAACATGGATAAACCAGAAAATTTATCCGCAGATTAACGCCGATTTTCGCTGATTAAAGAATCTGCGTTAATCCCCAAAATCTGCGGTTAAACTTCTGGCTAACTGGTCAAGAAGTGGACTTGGAAGGTACTACAGACCTGGTTCAAACTTGTACCCTACCCCCCACACCGTCAACAAGTGGCCGGGTTGGCTGGGGTTTTCTTCTACTTTTTCGCGCAGGCGGCGGATGTGGACTGTGACTGTGCTGGGGTCTACATACTCGGAGAACCCCCACACATTTTCTAGCAGTTGGTCCCGGCTAAATACCTGCCGTGGATGACTGCCCAGAAAATAGAGCAAATTAAACTCCGTGGCCGTCAGGTCAATCGTTTCACCCCGCACCGTGACCAGCCGCGTCATGGGATCAATCGAAAGCTGGTTAAATTCCAGCTTCTTTTCTTCCTTGCGCCCGGCAGGTGAACTGCCTTTGGTGCGTCGTAAAACCGCTTTCACCCGCGCTACTAGCTCGGCGGGGGAAAACGGTTTGGTCACATAATCATCTGCCCCCAATTCCAGGCCATAAATGCGGTCTGTTTCCTGGCGGCGAGCCGTTAGCATAATGACCGGCACATCCGATTTACCGTCCAGGCGCAGGCGACGCATGATTTCCAGGCCATCTACGTGGGGAAGCATCAAATCGAGGATCACCAGGGCTGGTTTGCGCCGTTCAATCTCGGCTAACGCCTGCCGCCCATCACGGGCAATGCGTACCTGGTACCCCTCCCGCTTCAAATACAGGCTCACCACCTCCCCCACCGAGGCCTCATCGTCTACCACCAAAATTTCATCTGTCTCGTTCATGACCACCTTTCAAACCTTAAAGGACGAACCAGGCGTGGGGGCGGGCGGGGGGGGGGGGGGAGGGCAGGGGGGGCCCCCCCCCCCCCCCCCCCCCCCCCCCCCGGGGGGGCCCGGGGGGGGGGGGGGGGGGGGGGGGGGGGGGGGTTCCCCCCCCCCCCCCCCCGGGGCCCGCGCCCCCCCCCCCATGGAATTGAAACAGATAATGCGAATTACCAAGCCAGAATCGAAGTGTTTTTGCCACGAATTTCACGAATTAGCACGAAATTGTCTCTCTTCAATTTGCGTCATTGGCGCCTTTGCGTGAGTTATTGGGTTCAATTCGTGGCTACTCTTCTGGCCCACTGCCCAAGAAATTGACTTGGAAAGTACTCACCGATTGTACGCTATTTCCTTACATGGCGGTTACGCCCAGAGAAAAATCAGGTGCAGGTAAGGCTTCTGTAAGAATATACCTGACCCTGGTTCTGTGTTATATTTCCGATTAACGCATCAAGAAAATGAGTTAACCACAGATTTCGCCGATTACCACCGATTATTCTTTGCGTTCTCTAGTGGGCGAGTAGCGAGTTTGCGAGTGGGCATTTACTCGCCACTCGCAAACTCGCTACTCGCAACTTGTTTTTTCAGGAGAAATATGTCTGATTTATCCCGTACCCGTATCACCTTTTTTGTCATTATTGGCGTGGCGATGGCCGCCGTTTTGTGTGTGGGCTTGATCACCGTCATACGCTCCCTGTCGAGTGGGGGTGGTACGGCGACCAGGACGGAAGGTGAAGTTGCCAGTACCGCGCTGCCCGCGGGCACGGTTTTGGTCACATTGGAATCATCAAACACCAAACAGAACTGGTTGACGCAGGTGGTCAACCAGTTTAATGGGGAGCAACACCAAACCGAAGCGGGTGATCTCATTGTGGTTGAGGTTGTGCACGGCACCTCGGGTGATGCCATGAATGGGATTTTGGAAGGGCGTTTGCAGCCGGTGGCCTGGAGTCCTGGGGATCAATCTTGGGTGGATCAGGCGAATGAGGCCTGGCGCGGCCGCACCAACAAACCCATCGCCAGCCAAACCTGCCAGCCCACCGTCTATGCCCCCATCGGCTTCGTTATGTGGCGGCCCATGGCCGAAACCCTGGGCTGGCCGGAACAACCCATCGGCTGGGATGACATCGTAGAACTGGCCGCCGATCCCAACGGCTGGGCCACCTATGGCCGCCCGGAATGGGGTCAATTCCGTTTTGGACATACCCACCCGGCTTATGCCAACTCCGGCCTGTTAGCCATGACCAGTTTTGTCTACGGCATTGCCGGGCAGGCGGACGAACTAACTGCCGCTCAGGTGTACAGCCCGGAAATTGAAGCGGCCATGCGCACCCTGGAACAGAACACGGCCAAATATGGGCGACAGGCCCCGGCCTTGTTGGAGCTTATGGCGCAGGAAGGGCCATCGTATCTGCACGCGGCCGCGGTTCCCGAATCCGATGCCGTCCGTTTCAACATCGAACGGGGGGACGAGCTGGCCTTTCCCCTGGCCTTCATCTTCCCCTCTGGCGGTACCATTTGGGCGGATCATCCTTACTGCATTCTGGACAACGCCGAATGGGTCACACCCGAACAGGCTGAGGGGGCGCAGATTTTCCTGGATTATTTGCTGGCGAAAGAGCAGCAGGAAATGGCGATGGATAATTTTTTGCGGCCGCTGGATACCAGCATCCCCTTGCGTGATCCCCTCACCCTGGCTAACGGCACGGATCCCAACGCCAACATCAATACCATTCCCGCCTTGCCCAGCCCGTCAGCCCAGTTAAGCGAAGCGGTTATTGACCTGTTCCAACTGACCAAACGCAAAGCCACCATCGTTTTGGTGCTGGATGTCTCTGGTAGTATGCAGGGGGATCCTATCCGCACGGCCACTACCGCCACGGCCGAATTCCTTAGCCGCCTGGACCCCAACGACGAAGTGGCGATTCTTATTTTTAGCAACGACGTGGTGACATTAGCCGAACCCAGCCGGGTGGGGGATGTTGTGGAAGGGCTGACCAGCCGGGTGACAACCCTGGTGGCCGAAGGTAATACGGCTCTATATGCCGCCGTTTGCCAGGCCACCGAGTTGATTAACAGTCAGCGTGAGACAGATTTAGCCAATGGCGAAACCCGGCTTTATGGCATCGTGTTGTTATCGGATGGGGAAGATACGGTGGGGCTGGTGACAGAAGGGCAGATGTTCAACACCTGCCTGCCCACAGATGCCGAGGCCGATGGGGTGAAGATTTTCCCCATTGCTTTTGGCGAATCGGCTGACGAAACGGTTTTGTCGCGCATGGCCCGTGTGACCGGCGGCCGCTTCTTCACGGCGGATCCGGCTTCCATTAGCAACGTTTATCTGTCTATCTCGGCGGAACAGTAAGAAACGTTTGACCAGAGATCGACAAAGCCAAGACAAGGCCCTAACCTACCATGAACGAAGCAACTGTCGTGAATAACACACCTACACCGGATGGTCCAATGACAACCGCCCGAATTGCGCGTGATCTGATTAGCCTGGGGGTTATGCCCGGCATGACCCTGATCGTCCATTCCTCCATGAGCCGCATGGGTTGGGTCAATGGGGGGCCGGTAGCGGTCATTTTAGCGCTGGAAGAAGTGCTGACCCCGTCGGGCACGTTGGTCATGCCCACCCATACCAGCGGGGTGTCCGATCCGGCTTTGTGGCAAAACCCGCCCGTGCCCGAAGTTTGGTGGGAGACGATTCGGGAGACGATGCCCGCTTATGACCCGGATTTGACACCGGCGATAGGCGTGGGCACGATCCCGGAAACGTTCCGTAAACAAGAGGGGGTACAACGGAGTGAACACCCACAACATTCTTTTGCGGCCTGGGGACAGCACGCGGCCGCGATCCTGCACCCTCACCCTCTCGACAATAGCCTGGGCGAGACCTCACCCCTGGCCCGTCTCTACGAATACGACGGCTGGATTTTGCTGTTGGGGGTGGGGCATGGCAATAACACCTCGCTCCACCTGGCGGAATACCGGGCTACCTGGCCCGGCAAAAAACAGGAGCAGAATGGCGCTTCGGTGACGATTAACGGTCAACGACAATGGGCTATTTTCGACAATGTTTATCTGGATGAAAGCGATTTTGTGCGCATTGGCCCGGCCTTTGCTGAGGCCGGGGGTGAGGTGCGACGGGGCAAGGTGGGGCTGGCCGATTGTGAACTGGTGCGCGTGCTGCCGCTGGTGGATTTTGCCGTGACCTGGATGGAACAAAACCGCACATGAAGCAACTGGTTGTGGGGGATATTCACGGCTGTTATGCTGAGTTTCAGGAATTGATAGACAAGGCGGGCATCGGCGCGGACGATCAGATCATTGCGTTGGGGGACATTGTAGACCGGGGGCCGGAGCCGGTGCAGGTGGTGGAGTTTTTCCGTACCCACCCCAACGCCATTTCCCTGGCGGGCAACCATGAGCGCAAACATGTGCGTTCTCATCAGGGAACCTTACGCCCGGCTTTGTCGCAGATTATTACCCGGTGGCAGTATGAACAAGAGGGAGCGGATTATGACGCGGCCGCACACTTCATGTCCACCTTCCCCCTCTACCTGGAACTGCCCGACGCCATCCTCGTTCATGCCTACCTGGAACCAGGCGTCCCTTTGGAACAGCAGCGCACCGAAGTTTTGGTCGGACACATCAGCGGCGACCATTATTTGCGCCAGACCTACGACCGCCCCTGGTACGAGCTATATGACCGGGACAAGCCGGTCATCGTGGGTCATCGCAACTACACCAACACGCTACAACCCTTTGTTAATGAAGATCGTGTTTTTGGTCTGGACACCAGTGTTTATCATGGGTTGTCTCTGACCGGCCTCGTACTGCCTGATTTTCGTTTTGTTACGGTGCGAGCCAACCGCAACCATTGGCATTTTCTGCGTCTGGCTTACACTGAGGCCACAAAAAAGACCTCTGAACCAGAATGAGGCTCAGAGGTCTTTTGATGGGATGCGTGTTACGTGGTGCGTGTTGCGTCAGGTCGGTGACTATTCAATAGTTACTGTGTCACTGATTACTGGCTGCTCTCTTCACCCACCAGGCTGCGCTTACCAGCAGAAGCAACCCGGTTAGAACCACCCACAACCAACTCATCCCCTGAACGACCCCAACTTGCTCTAGCGTAATCGCTGTGGGGGTAAAACCCGCCTGTCCAACCAGGAAGCTAGAAAATCCTGGGGTAGTGCCTTGCGTGAAATGGTAGTTATTGCTGTCCGATCCTCTTGTAAAGCGGTACGGCACAATCGATCAGAAGGGATAGCACCTAGTTCACTATTCAAAACCCACAGGGTAACTGCGGCCGCGCCCTGGTTGGTTGGTGTAATATCAAAGCAACGCCGTGCATAAATCGGCGTTACTCCCCCTGCATTGGGGCAGTCAAACACAGCTGTACTCCGCACCGTGACAGTGACTGCTCCCAAATTCGCACCAGTACCCGTAGTATCAATGTCTACCCCACGATATTTATCCGTACTGATGGTCAAAAAGGAAACTGGAGCACTGTTATCAACGTTAAGCGTTTGTTGGAGTGTCCCATTGTTCGTCATTGTTCCTGCTACGGTTGGAATGTTGGTAGCAGGAATGACAACGATAGCGTTGGTATTGATCGTCAGATTGTTGAAGGGGGTTACATTACCAGAAATCGTTTGCGTCGTCGTTCCATTGAAGGTGACGATTCCGGCTCCAGGGACAATCGTACCCCCATTGTTGGTCCAATTGCCACGCACAGAAATCGCGGCCGCCAGCGTTTTATTGCCACTCCCACTTGTTGTTAGATGACCATAACTTTGTGAGCTATTCAGAACCGGGATACTCTGAGCCGTGCCTGCGAATTCAATCGTGCTGGTGGCTCCTATCGCATGAGCAGAATAGTTCGCAGGGATGGTGTTCGTGCCGCCAATCTTGAGGGTAGCTCCATCGGCTACGGTCAATGTTCCCCCGGCAGAGGAACGGCTAATAGTGAAAGTGGTTAGATCAAACGTTCCACCGTTAATCGTGAGATTACCGGCAACCGTTTCTGTGCCAGCTAATGTTTTCGTCCCACTGCCGCTGATGATGAGATGCCCATAAGTCGTGCCGCCACTATTTTGAACCACTACTGACCCTGATCTGTCCAGCGCACTAACTGTACTGGTGGCCCCGATAGTATGTGTGTTGTAGTTCGCAGGGAAGGAGTTTGTGCCGCCAATTCTGAGGGTGGCCCCGTTGCTCACCGTTAAGGCCCCTCCCGCCCCCGAGCGGTTGATAGTAAAAGTTGACAGGTCGAAAGTCCCGGCTGTAACGTTCAGGTTGCCATCAGGTGCTCTATTGGCATCCATGGTTAAAGTCTGACCGGCAGTAAGATTGACCGTCACGGCGCGTAGTCCCGCTACCGGCCAACTCTGTACCTGTGGTTTTGGCATTGCCTGTGTAATTGACATCGTATACACCACCCCCTTGTGGTGTACCGGTCATGCTTCCTTCACTGCGATTAATGGTGGATGTGGATGCCATTGTCAGGTTTGTTCCGCCGCCAATGTCCCAGCGGTCAGGCTTAACAATCCCCACCGGCGATGGTTTCGCGGCATTCAGGGTTACGGTATTGCCAGGTTATTGATGATCAAATCACCGGTGAGGTTATTGGGGAAACCCGTGCCAGTATTCTGATTGACCGTACCGTTGTATACATAATTCCCACCCGCATTAAACGTCCGTGTATTTGTTTGGATGTTACCGGTGGCCCCTGATGAAGCAACACCATCGGCTGAACCAATACCAAGCGTACCCCCTGAAGCCAGAGAAAACGTTCCTGCACCTTGAAATGATATTCGTTCCTGTGTTGAGGGTGCCACCATTTAGTACGGAGAATGTGCGCCCTGAAGACACAGAGAGATTATTATTTAAGAGCAATGTAGCGCCATTGTTCACATTGAAGTTGATGTTGGTGGTGGTGAGAGTGCCGCCAGATTGGGTGAATTGACCAGTCGCACCGGTAAAATTAATGATGGATGCAGATGTGGTATTGCCTGACGTTAGACTGCCACCTGTCTGATTAAACACGCCACCAATGTTAACCGTCATATCGTTACCGTCAGCAGAGTTGAATAAGTCAAGGTTTCC
>JADJUV010000159.1 GCA_016716885.1 Candidatus Trichofilum aggregatum
GTCTGTTGCAGGATGGTACTGCGGCCAAACAAAAAGCTCCAGCGCGTAGCATCATACAAGCGGGCATGGAACTGGTAGTATCGCTCCATCCGCGCTTCCTGTTCACTCGTGGCGGTAAATGGGTCACGGGTCATTGTGTCTTGTCCTGAAGTATGTTTCAAATAACTCGCAAGGTCGCAACCGTCCACCCCTGCACCGCCCCACCCCACCCTGCCCGCACACCGGGCAACCAGCCCCAGGCCGCATCCTATACGAAGTCTCATTGCGCAGTGGCCGCCCACAACCTAATCTTTCCCCCCACCCCATAAAAACACCAGTAACCACCCGCGGCCGCATCACCCCCACTTCCACCCACCAAGCCAGCCACACCCATTCATCCCTTTCAAATCTCACCCTTGAAGCCATGTGCTCAACCCCCAAGCCAGCCAGGTTTCGCCTGGTGGTGAAATAGTGGCTGGAAAAATCGGTTGCAAGTGTACCTCTGGCCCGCGGCCGCGAGTTGGGTACACACGTTTGTCAGGCGGTGTTTCACTGCCAACCAAGTTTCTTCGCCAAATCCTGCCGATTCACCACACCATTCGACATCGCCACACCAGCCTCGAGGATCAATCGCCGGGCATCCTCTACCGACCAACCTTTGGCACTGTCTAGCCAGCCAGCGGGGACCCAATCCGTCACCCGGCGGTAGCGGTTGACTGCCCAGCCGTAGAATTCACCTTTAGCACTTACCCTGCGTTCATTGCCATCTATTGTAATGTAGTACTCCTGTTGTAATTGCTGAATGGCAGTGTCTACCGCACGGGCACCTTGTTTGCGGGTAACACCCAACGCTTGCCGCACCTGGATAATATTAAGCGTCCCTTTTTCTTCAAAAAGCTGCCAAAGTAGCCAGGTTTGTTGGTTGATTGTTCCCTCAGCCCAGCGTTCGGGCATGGAGAGCGTTGGATGGAAGGCGGCATAAAAAATCGGGTACATGCGCTGGGTGACAAAGCCTTTATGCCCACCGAGAATACAGCCATAAGCCAGACGCTTCTCTTCAGCCACGCGATCCTTCCAGCGCCAGGGGTCGGTATTGAGACCCGTGTGCCAGAGACTTTCTGGGGTCTCGTCGCCTAGAGATGGCAACCCTGGCAAGAGATGTGATAAAGCCATGAAGCCCAGCGATTCGACGCGGGCTACAAAATCCTCATAGGTGCTCAACATAGTGGTCATTTTGGCAGCCTCGATAATTGGAGTTCGTGTCACCTGACGGCCTCGAGATGAGCCGCCCGGCGCGCCCTCGGAGGGTATCACGAACCCAATTCACCGCAACTGGTCGGGGCGGCTGCATCGGGTTGTCAGGCGGGATGCCGCCAGGCGACCTTCGACTGGGTGAGCTACACGATCATAATGTGTGCCAAAACGGGCCATCCGAGGGCCAGGCTTGAAGTCGTGGTGAGCGCAGAAGCAGATCGCGCACTCACGTATACCCATCCTTTTCTCACCTCATCGCCACCCATTAATCCAAAGGGCACGCAAGAAATTACGCGGCGAATGAAGTTGGGCCACACCCATGTGCCGGGCGGCAAAGGCGTGAATGTGCCGGGCACATTGTTCATCTTTCGCGGCCGCACGCAAAACCACCCGTTCATGGGGATAAAAGTTGCGCCCGGAAGCAAATCCCCCGTTGTACCAATTGTGTCCGGCCAACTGGCGGTAATGATGTCTCTTGTACCGCCGCAGGCATTTGTCCACATTACCGTTTTGGCGTAGGGTCGAAGCCGTCGCCTCTACCAGCCAGGCGGATGATTCAAAGGCCCAGCCGCACCCACAGCCCCATAACGGATCAGTTGATGCGGCCGCATCGCCCACCAAGGCCAGTCCCGGCGCGGCCGCAGAACGCAAATGAAATTCCCCTTTCAACATGCCGAATACGGGCGAGATACGTTCCGCTTTCTGCATGTCCGGGCCATCGGGTAAGGTGGCAAAATGTTGTTCCAATGCCACCAAAGGGTCCGGCTTGAAGAGGGGTAACTTGTCGTGGGTGGGCATGTAGGCAATCAGCGTAATGTCCTCTTCATTGGGGAACGCATAGGCCACATCGGGTTGCCGGAACCAGATTTGGGCGGTATTTCCGGTTTGGAGCGGCAGGTGACGGTAATAAGCGAAGTAACCAAAACGACCGTTCTGCCATTGCCTGCCCTTCACTCCGGCTAACTCGGCGACTTTGGAATAATGCCCGTCAGCAGCCACGATAAGATGACCGCGAAACTGATGGCTTTGCCTACTTTTCTGTTCACTGCTGACAACACCACTCACGCGACCATCCCCATCGCGCACCAGCTCCCGCACCGCCTGCCCTAAAAACAGGTCAACACCTGGGGTTTCATCGGCCAACTCCCGGATGAGTGGGTCTAACTTTTCGCGACGTAGACTGTAACCATAGGCGGGGAAGTGGGGCGTGGCCGATGGTTGGATCCAGCCATCTTTTGTCCAAATCGCCATGTTATTGCGAATGCCACCGGCCGATTCAATCCGTTCACTCAGACCCAGGCGATCGAGCACCGGTTTCGCACTGGCTTGAATGTAATGGGTACATAGTTTTTTGTACGCCTCGTTTTCTGGTTGGCGTTCAATAAGGGCAACCTTCAGACCAGCACGACCATAGAGAATCGCGGCCGCGCAACCGGCCAGGCTGGCACCCACAATCACCACATCATACGTGTAAAGGGCCATAGGAAACCTCGCGAACTTCCCAGGCTTCGCTGGGAAAAAGGTTTAAACACGGATAGGAAGAACACGGATAAAAGCTAATGCCATCCGTGTTTCTCCTATCCGTGTTTACAAGTTTTCCATTTTCCAGAAGATCGACAATTTTTTGTCGCTCGTGACGCCGTTATTGCCTACTGCCCATACAGAAAACGTAGTGCCGCCCCCAATTGTCGTTGCCACAACCCCCAACTATGCCCGTCTGGCAGTTCGGCATAGCGATAAACAATGCCCTGGCTTTCTAACACAGCCACCAGTCGCTGGTTAGCCGCCAGCAAGTTACCTTCCTGGTTATTGCCCCCAACGGCGGTCTCGTATGTCCCCACAACGAGATGAAAACGCACGGGAATGGGTTGCGGCCGCGTCGCAAGCAACTGGATGACCGCATCATCATCCAATGAATAAGCCCCCGATTGCCCGGCTACCAGCCCGAAAATATCAGGTCGGACTGCGGCCGCGTATACGCTGATCAGCCCGCCCATGGATGCACCCAACGTGCCAGTCTGCCCGGCGTCCGGTGAGGTGTGGTACTCGGTCTGCACAAAAGGCACTAACTCATCCGCCAGGAAGGTCACATAAGGGTCATTGTTCCTGTATTCCACCTCACGTTGTAACGGCGGAATGAACACGACCACAAGTGGGGGTATCTCACCGGCGGCAATCAACCTATCCAGGATCAAAGGGGCGTCAATCAGATGGAGATAATCGGTGCCATCGTGGACATAGAGCGAGGGGTAAACGAGGGTAGGATCAAATTGGGCCGGGGTATAGACGTAAAAGGTACGTGCCCGTCCCAGGGTATTGCTGGTCAATCGGTGCTGAGTCACAGTGCCAGCCGGGGCGTCACCACTCAACTCGGCCGGAGCGACATAGTCCGGCATGATCAGTTCGGAATTGGGGCCAAACCCACCCAACATCGTGCGTGGATTCAAGGGATCGAGTTGCCAGTTGCCACCATTGACGACGATTTTGTAATCCAACCGGGCAGAGGGAGGAAAAGTCGCTTCCAGATACCACAAATCGGTACTGGCAATCTGCTGGAACGCGGCCGCGGCGTCCAGATTCCACCCATTCATATCCCCCGCCAGAACCACACTCTGCGCTTCTCCTTGCCAGAGAAAAACCGCTCTGTGCTCGTGGGTCAAGGGGGTAGCCTCAACGGTCGCCAGGTAGTTATCAACGCGCTGTTGCCGCTCGGCAGGGGAAAGGTTGTTGACTTCCACCAGGAAAACATCCCATAAGGTCAGAATGGTTACTTCGGGCGTGATGGTTGGTTGGGGCGAGGCGACAAGTGACGCAGTGGCAGAGGGAGTCGCCTGAACATGAACCGTTGCGGTTGAAGTTGGGAGCGGACTGTCAATGGTGTCATTGCACCCAATCAGCCAGAAGAGGCTAAACAACAGGTAGGGGATGAGCCTGATACGTTCAATCATAGGCGGTTGGGTCACAGCGATGAATCGCTGGTGATAACTCTACGGGATTTATCAGAAGTAAAGACCGGGGCAAAGCCAACCCACAGCCTGATGCGCCCCTAAGTTTAGCGACAATCCCTGAGTAAGCATAAATCGCAAACCCCTCCACCACCCCATTCACCACCCTTTTCTCCCCTCTAAACCCCCGCAACTCCGTTCCACCCCGCGGCCGCATCTCCCATCTCCCAATCCCTTTCCCGCTTCAGACCCATTCTCACAACACCTCTGCACCACCTCACCTCTCTGCCCATTCGTCCCCCTCTACATCTTCTCTGACTCTCAAAGTCTACCAAAGCTACTCCCCCTCCCCTGGCACGAACTCAGGCAAATCATGAATCAGTTTCAAGTCTGTTCCCGAAAGAGCATCTTACTCGACGTTTCGGCAAGGCGGACTCATAAGCAGAACCAGGTCACTCCCAAATTCAATGTTCTCACGCGGCCGCAAAGAAGGTGGGTTAGTGAAAAGGCGTTAAAAATCAGGCAATGACAGTATAATCAGGTCTGAGGGGTAACAAACGTGCGCGACAAGAATTAGTCCTATGCGAAGCAGAAATACGCT
>JADJUV010000160.1 GCA_016716885.1 Candidatus Trichofilum aggregatum
CGCTTTCCACCACGCAGATGACTACCAATTTGACTGAGGCCACCAACGACCATTATAACGGGCGCATCGTGGTCTTTATTACCGGCGACCTGGCAGGCCAGGCCACCGACATCACCGATTACGACGGGTCAACCAAGATGCTCACCATGACAGCCCTCACCGAAGCGCCGATCAGTGGCAACCGGTTCGTTATCGTCTAATTTATGGCGCAAAAGACCACCCTCACCCTGACGGGCATTTATGGCCCGGTGTTGTCCTTCACGGCCAAGACGGCCGCACCGGCGACCGTTTACCCCTGGCGGCAGGCGGGCAACCTGCCGCTGGCGCTGTTGGTCAGTGCCTCACCAGGGGGGCAACTGCTCTATGACTGGTCGCTGGATGCGCGGGGGGTGGTGATGTCCGACGGGGAGCGGGGGCATGAGTCGCTGACCTGGGCGGTGGAGATGGATGTGGAGCAGGCGTATCGGGTGCATGACGCGCTGAAGACGCCGTTTGTGGTGATGAGTTGCGGGTTTGTGGCCTGGGAAGGGCGATTGGAAGACAAACGGGTGACACCCACCGGGCTGGAACTGACGGCAATGGGGTCGTGGCGGGCAATGAGTGACTACGGTCCATACAATGCGCTCTGGTCAGACAGCAGTACGGCCCGCTGGGAAGAAGGGAGCACCGAACAGCTTTCCACCTACGCGGCTGAGCGGTTTAAAACCGACAGCAACAACCGGCTCTTCCTGGCCCCAGCGGCCGGGGAAATATTCCCGGCCGGGCTGAACATTGGGGCACGGTATTACAAGATACCGCACCGGAGCGGCCGCAACCTTACCGTGGTGCAATTTGCTTATGAGATTAAGTTGGGGCTGTACTGGACAGCCCGGCTCCGGTCATTTGATTCGGCGTGGGGATCAGCGGCCACCGTGTGGTCACTGGCGGGGGCGTTGGGTGGCCCGGTGCAGAGTGGGGCCGTTTATGCGGCCGTTTCCAGCGGGGCGATTTTGTCCTTTGAACTGGTGTGCAGTTACCCCACCACCACGACCCTGGGCACGGCCATTGCTGAGGTGAATACGACATTGGCCCCCAGCGCCCTGCGGGTGGATACCACCAGCGGAACGGCCGTGGCCGCGCCGGGCACGGTGACAATCACCCCGGCGGCCATGACCAATATCGTCAATGGGATGAAACTGCTTTACGGGGCAGGCACCGTTAATTTGGAAAAGGTTGAGGTGAGCAACGTCACCGGCACAACCTTTGACGCCACCTTTAAGAATACGCACCTGGTGAGCACGGCGATTAAGTCCACGGATGATTGGGCCGTGCCTGAGGTAGACACAGCCACCACCGGCGGGCACGCGGCCGGGGCGGTAACGGTAACGCCGGATAGCATGGCGAATATTGTGGACGGGATAAGCCTGCTGATTGGCTACGGTGGGGAAGCTGAGGAGACGGTGACCGTCTCTTCGGTGACGGCCACGACGTTTGATTGCACGCTGGTGTATGGTCACCCCAGCGGCGACAAAATCAGGAATGCGCCAACAGCTACACGGTGCGGCCGCAAAGCATGACCGGGATCGCGGTGGGGATGCGGCTGGACATTGGCGGCCGGGGCAAAGAGACGGTCATTGTGACCGCCATCACGGCCAGCACCTTCACGGCCATTTTCGAGAATAGCCACCCAGGGGATGCACCAGTGACCCGGGCCACATTGCAGACGGTCACACCATCCAGCATGACGGGCATCACCGTGGGGCGGTCGTATCAGATTGGCAACGAGGCAGCGGCTACCGATTCACAGATTGAGGACATCGTGGTGATTTCCGTGACGGGGAGCACCTTCACGGCCGAATTCAAAGCGCCCCACGGGAGCACCGATTCGGTGCAGCGGATTTACCGGCCGGAGAGTGTGACTGGCGGGTATATGGAAATCACCAGCCTGCGGGTGGCGACAACGACAGCTAACGCCGTGAGCACCACCATCGGCTCCAACATCACGGCAGGCACGCGCACGGTCACTCCGGCCAGCATGGCGAATATTTACGAGGGTCAGAAGCTGGTGATTGACGGATCGGGCGTGGGCGATTTGGGGGAGATTGTCACGGTGACGGCCATCACCTCAACAACCTTCACGGCGGACTTTGCGCTGAGCCATACGACGACGATCACCGTGAAGGGGATTGTGGTGTATGGCAGTGAGATTGTGGCGGCGATTACCACACTCGCGGCCGCGCTGAATCCGGCGCAGCTTTCCGACAGCCCGGCGGGCATTGAGGCCACCAGCCGCGATTTGGAAATTGAGCGGTATGAGGATGTGCCTGCGGTGGACGTGTTGGGGTATCTGGCGGATGAGGGAGATGACGACCGGTATGAGGTGGGGGTATGGGATGCCCAGCGGGTGCATTTCCGGGAGCGGGGCAGCCAGGCGCGTACCTGGTACACGGATGTGGTGGAATTGGAGTTGGACAGCACATTGGACACCCTGACCAACCAGGTGCATGGGACTTACCGCTCGGCGGGGGGTGAAACCCTGCGCACGGCCACGGCCGACAACAGCCAGAGCCAAACCCGCTATGGCATCATCCGGCGTGGGTTTGTGACAGCCTCGACAACCAGCGACAAACAGGCCACAGCCGTCAGGGACTCGTATTTGGTGGCGCGGAACATTATCACGCCACGCATCGGCATTGTGACGGAAGGGCTATTTGATGGCGCGGGCATCCAGCACCCGTTGTGGATGCTGCGGACGGGGGATGTGTTGGAGCTGCGCAATCTGCCGGTGACATTGAGTGAGACGGTGGATAAGGTGCGGCGCTTCCGGGTGAAGAAAAAAACGTATGATGTGGACCGGGATATTTTGAAACCGGTGCCGGAGTTGGAGTTGCCAGGGCTGGACATCTTTATGACCACGCCTATGCTAAAGGCAGCCAAACAATCGGCCAAAGCGGATTGGTCCCGGGCGATTAATCCGGCGGCGGATTGGGCACGATGAGAATTCCACTAAGGACGACCCCCCGCCACCGGCTTAATCGGCGGCTGGATGCGATGATAGCTATCATCGAGGCCAGC
This sequence comes from Candidatus Trichofilum aggregatum, assembly GCA_016716885.1. GTDB lineage: Bacteria > Chloroflexota > Anaerolineae > Promineifilales > Promineifilaceae > Trichofilum > Trichofilum aggregatum. The sequence goes on from JADJUV010000160.1 coordinate 3,055, forward strand.
AAAAACGAGGATATGCTGACCCAGCTTGAAGCGCGGGCGGGCATCACGGAGCGGGTGGATTTGTCGGTATTATTGGTGCTGCTCTACTGGCATTTAGTAGAGCATCCATTGTGAGGACTAGATGAAACCAGGGTATAGAACAACGGAATTTTGGATCGCGCTGCTTGCCAGCGTGGGCGGGTTGGTAATTATGTTGGTGCAGGTGTTCCGGCCGGAGCAGGCGGACCAGGCGGTAACGTTTTGGGGCGGGCTGGTGGACGCGGCCAAATTAATTCTGCCGATGTTGCTGCCGTTGGTGCTGGGGAACCAGTACGTGACGGCGCGGACGACTATCAAAATCAATAGTCAGGATCGGGGGGTAGTGATGACGACCTGGAAATGATCCGGTCGCCTCGACGATTGTGCACGATTGCACAAATGATGGGATTGCAACCGCCACCCCCCACCCTCACCGATTTGACGACCAAAGCGAGCGCGATCTGCTCATCCGTTTGAGCGTGCGGATGGAGCACCTGAAACGGACGGTGGTGGCCCTGACCTGGGCGGTGGGGGTGATGCTGGTGGGATTGGTGCCGTTGTCGTTGATTATGGCGTTGTATGCAGGGCTGTTGTGGATTTTGTGGCGAGGTGGGCCTTGAATGAAGAAGCGCACGCGAAGCGGCGACGGGAAGCGGCGTTGGACGCCATGAGTAGCCAGGCGCTGGGGGATTTGCTGACGGCGATGGGGTGGGGGATGCGCGGCCGCGGGAATAAGGCCAACCGGCGGGCGGCGATTTTACACCTGGAAGGGCACAAGGTGGCGGCGTGTATTGTGGATGAGTTGGGGTTGGTGAGGTTGGAGCCGGTGGGGGGGGAAGAGTGCTGAGTGCTGAGTGCTGAGTGCTGAGGGCTGAGGGATGAGTGCTGAGGGATGAGGCAACGAATTTACACCACCGGTTACTGGTTGTTTGTGGTGGTGATTTTTTGGTGGACGTGTAGCCTGGAGTGGTATTTTCTCCGGTTGGGTTTGATTTTGGGGAT
>JADJUV010000161.1 GCA_016716885.1 Candidatus Trichofilum aggregatum
ATTCGTATTAAACTTCGCCAAAGACACTACTGGATAGAGAATCTAAAGTATGTCTACTCTTATGGGTTATCTCATCTCGATGTGAGGTACGACAAGTTTAGAGAGACAGGAAAGACAATAGTCAGGTACGACATGCCTAGCGGTTACACAATATCTCAGGTCGGCGGTGTTAGCCCAAATATATATAATGTGTCTAATGCCGAATTGGACGATATATTCTCTTACCGGGTAATCTGGGAAACATCCTACGATTCCGGAGTGTATACCTTAGAGCCTGTTGCTGATTCTGCCTCGTGTTTGATAGAAGTGACCCTCAACAAAACCCAGGCAAAGGTTCACCCGCACTAGCACGACTAGCGATATCTCCCAACTATGACTTTATAGAGGTCATGCACTAGTATGATTCATTTGGTCTGGTTTGGTCTTGGCATTGAAGAGGCCCACAAGACCAAAGATGACATGGCAGCAAATCCATCCAGATCTATCGGTAAAACTTTGGACTACTCCAACCGAGGAAGCCTTTAGTATCTTTGAGTCTACCCGTAAGCTCGTGATTACAAAAGATCATGCCAGGCATCTCTCGAACTTAACTCGATACTCTTTATTATATGAGTTCGGTGGATACTATGTAGACTGTGATACTATTCCTTTAGCTCCTATTACCACCTTAGGATTTAGGCCCTTGGAGCGCTTCGATGAGAGGTAGACCAGAAGGCGCGTTTTTAGCTTCACCTCCAAGGTCTCAATGGATGAGGTCTGTTATAGATAGGTGCGCGGGTTTTCGAAGCTCAACGGAACAACAGCGCCAAAAGCATCTGGATCAAAAGCTTTATTAGATGTACACTTAAAGGAACGGAACGCTAAGCTGATTCCTGCCGGGGTACTCTTCTCTACGGACAGATTTGGTAGGCCAAATAAGCAGGCTTCTGTACAAATAGCTGACCATAAATGGCAAACCAGTTCGGCTAGATAACTGTGATATCCGCAAAAAGGTATTACTAGTACCCCAGGAGGATACCAAGGGCGCGTCGCAGTTTTGTGTTTCGCAACCTTCTTAGGGCCGTTTGATAGTTACAAGCATACGGTATCCTCCGTAGATCTATTAGAAAAGGATGGAGACAACGATGGCATTGCATTACACAGGCAAACGTCCGGTCTTAAAGGGTCGTAATTCAAACGATGCAGTTCATACCTGGAAGGGTACGACTGCCGTATACTCCAACTACGACGTTTTTAATACCAGCCACGTTCTTGACGGTGCCCCAACACACGCTATACTCCGGTACCGGCCGTCACCCAGGTGACATTACCTTAACCCGCATGTTTAGAGGGCTTCATACTAACTTCCCATTACAAACGTAGGTGGTGGAACTAGAATTGAAGGCATGCGCTACCGTCCTCGAGAAGAAAGCCACTAACGGTGCACAAGTTTTCTACAGTGGCTATGGACATATTTCACGCGATACCGAGTACAGCTCAGACTACTACGACAAGACAAACAGATTCACGAAGCTCGTTGACCCAGGTCACAGCGTACGTGATGATGCTAGTGGCGCAGCTAATACTTTCGGCCACTTCGGTCCATATGTAAACAAGGGTATTCCCGCTACTCCACTAGAGGATAGCGGATATGCAATTCCTACAGGTTATGACAATGCCTATGGCAAGAATCGTGTTCAAGAATGGCAAGGTACCGTCATCCAAAGCGCTCAAGACCCGCGACCGTCGCCAAGATGAGCCTCCGCCGACGAGGTTCCCGAGGTGCCACTCTGAGTGAACGGGTGAATGGTGCAACCAGAACTGCACCACTACAAACCAGCAATCAAAATGTGGGCAGTTCTCTTCCTACTACTTATCGCTGGTGAGGGGTGGCTCGGATACAAAGGGTTCGCTGTTTTAACGAAGCATGGCACTTGGGACTTGAAAGACCTAAGTGGAGGGCTATTTTGGTCCTGTTCTGGGTCTTTACAACCAAGCATCTCTTTTTCGTAATACATTACCAAAACTGGATCCCTATGCATGGATAGCACATGCTGTAGGGTTGTCAAACAATAGGAGAGAAGATGTTTTCGATTGACCTGGAAGTACTAAACCTTCTTGTAGGATTCTTTATCCCAATTCTGGTGGCCATTCTACCAAGGAAGTCACCAACCCAGCAGTTAAAGCTTGGTCTCTAGCTTTTGCATCTGCCGTAACAGGTATTCCTGTGGCAGCTCAAGCTGCAGGTGGATTGGTTGCAGCTGATGCGGTCATAAGTTCTTTGACCACAATGGTTGTGGCTGTAGCCTCATATTATGGACTCTGGAAGCCAACAGGTATTGCACCTAAGGTCCAGCACGCAACAGATAAAAAGCATATCGGCCTAGGCTGATTTGATTTGGTGCCCCACTAGGCACTATACTACAACTTAACCGATTGAAGCGGTCCTACTCTGAGCGAGTAGGGCCGCTCTCTATCTAAAGATCTAATGTATTAAAATACACAAAAGGACATACAATGCAAAACGCAACGAGGAGAAGGACTGGGTTGCGGAGTTTTATAAGGTTTTAGAACTAGACGAAGAAATTCACCTGCATAGGAATAAAGCCTTGTCTCTAGGCATTGTAGATCCAGTCGACTATGCTCCCGTAACAAGACAGGCTTTCAACTGGTTGTATGATGCCGCCGCGAAAAGCGGGGCAGTTACAGACGACAATAGAAACCACATTAAGACATTGTGCCAAAGACTCGTTTGGGCATACGGTGGGACAGTGGTTTGCTCTGTCTTTAGGAAAGAACAGAAGAAGGTAGATCAGATCGTTAACTGGAAAACCAACTACTTCTTCGAGCGACTTATATATCAAGTCTTCACACCTGAGCAGATCCTGCAGGTAAAACATCAGGAGCTACAACAAGTAAACAAGAAACTAGTCAAGAAAATAGAAGGGCAGATTAAATGATGGACCATCTTTCGTTCCGGTTACCAGAAGCATTTGTTGATGGTTATAAAGATAAACATATCGAATGGGGATTCGATATCGGCGGTGGCAACAGTCTTAGTGAGTTGACCTATATCACTAAGTACTCAATGAAGAGAGAAGATGGTTCCAAAGAACGCTGGCACGAGACATGTGAGCGCGTCATCAACGGCATGTTCTCGATCTTAAAAGACCATGCTAAGATGAACGGTACCTATTGGAATGGGAACCAGGCTATGTATTCCGCAAAGGAAGCATATGATCGTATGTTCTACTTCAAGTGGACACCACCTGGTCGCGGCATAGAAAATATGGGTAAGGCTATTGTTAATAAAGAAAGAAACTCTGCTCAACTATTTAATTGTTCATTCATTAGCACAGAGAAGCTAAGCACAGCATCAGTCAGCCTAGCTACTAGACCCTTCGTTTTGCTTATGGAGCAGTCCCTTAATGGTATCGGGGTGGGTTACGATACATTAGGTGCTGGTAAAATCAATCTCTCTAGCCCTCGTATCGATCCAGATACTAATGAATATACGATCGAAGATACCAGAGAGGCTTGGGCTGCATCTCTAGGTCAGCTCCTAGAGTGTTTCTTCTTCCCAGGACGATCCCTCATAAGGTTCGATTATTCGCAGCTACGGGCAGCTGGCACTCCCCTAAAGCGAGCTGGAGGGACAGCAAGCGGTCCCGAACCACTAATCCGCATGCACGAAAAGATAGTGGAACTTCTTATCAACCGTGACGGAGAAGCTATCACTGATATGGATATCATGGATATCTGTAACCTTGCTGCCAAAGCCGTAGTTAGTGGTGGAAGCGACGTTCTGCCCTTCTAGCTCTAGGTTCAATCGATTCAAAAGAGTTCATCAATGCCAAGAACTGGGAAGTATTCCCCGAGAGAAACGGACAGGACGGTTGGGCCCATCAGTCCAATAACCCTATTGTCTACCAAAACTCTACGGACATCTCTTCGCTGTTTGAATTAATCGCAAAACAATGGGGAGCCGGGCTTGGTAAACATAGAAGCTTGCCGGAACTATGGGAGACTGGCTGATGGGGAAACTTTCAGCGACCAGCTTGTGCCAAGGGGTCAATCCTTGCGGGGAAGCCACCTTGGAGCCTTATGAATTCTGTAATCTCAATGAGGTTTTCCTGCCCCACGCTGATAGCCCCGAAGACTTCTGTCGTACTCTTAAGTTCGCATACCTCTACTCTAAAGCTGTTACGCTCCTACCTACACCATGGCCCGAAGTTAACGAGGTTTTGGTTAGGAATAGACGAATCGGAACTGGGATTACCGGGTAGCAGGTTATCTTGAAGAGCACGGTGGCACGGGCTTCGGGAGATCGACATTGGTTACAAAGAAATTCAGAAATGGGATGAAACCTATTCTGCATGGCTTGGCGTAAGAAACTCAATCAAGACGACAGTGGTTAAGCCTAGTGGTACAACTTCTATCGTCGGCAACGTGACACCAGGTGTTCATTGGCCCGTTACTAGCGGTAGATTCATGCGGACCCAAAGATTCTCGGCTAGTGATCCCATGCTTGCGTTGTTTGAGGAAGCAGGCTATAAGATTGAACCCGATATTATGAATCCAGACTTCGAGAGTCGTTTATTTCCCAACAGCTGGGTTTGAAATGAGGTCCGAGAAAGAGGTATCAATCTGGGAAAAGGCTGCCTTGGCTGCACTTTGTCAAAGATATTGGGCCGATCAATCTGTTAGCGTGACAATCACCTTTAACCCCACCACAGAGGCTAAGGAGGTTGGGCCGGTCATTAAGGCTTACTCAGACCAGTTAAAGACCATGAGCTTCCTGCCGATGGACCCCAACAGTTACCCCCAAATGCCTATCGCTGATGTGAGCGAGCAGGAGTGGGAAGATGCTAGAGCACAAGTGCAGCACATTGATTGGTCTACCATTTACGATACGGGTATTGGCTTGGACGCTGAGGGTGATAAGTTTTGGCAACAACGACCATTGCGAGATACCTCAGAGATAAATTGAAATCTACAACCTAGTTTGACATGATAAGGGGACAAATTAAGTCCCTTTTCATGGAAAGATTTAAATGATAGAAGCAAAAGTAATAGCAGATTCAGAGATTGACGGCCAGAGAATCACAACGGTCGAAGTCACTATGCATAGATATGTTTTGGCTGAACTTAACACGCACCGAGTATTCTCCTCGCAACTCTGCCTCAAGCCGTGCAATCCCCATTGCAAAGCAGCTCAAGCGGGTCAAAACAGACACAGCTTGGCCAGTAGAATGGGGTTCAAACCAGTCCGGTATGCAAGCTGGAGAGCCACTGTAGGCTTTAAGGCTTGAGAGCCAAAAGAGCCTGGACAAAGGCTAGAAATGCCGCTGTTAGACAGGCTAAGAAGCTCGAGAAGATTGTGTACACAAGCAGGCAACCAATCGCCCTCTAGAACCCTTCATGTGGCACACTATTATCATCACAAGCACTGAATGGGAGAACTTTCTCTCAGCGCTGTAGCCCACTTGCTCAGCCTGGAGATTCGTGTGGCAGCAGAGGCTATTAGAGACGCAATCTGAGCCCTACACCTCAAGCCCCAGACGTTCATCTCCCTTATTTGCAGCCAGACGAGCACAAACTGCCACTAGCTGTTAAGATCAAGATTTGTGCAGCCAGATGTGCCCGTGTTTCCTATCTTACCCAGGATGGTAAGAGAAACACAGAGAAGGACCTAGAGCTATTCGAGCGGTTAACCACCGCAAAGCCACCTCACTGGTCCCCACTAGAGCACGTTGCATTTTATGCACCAGTTAATATTCCTGACGATCAAACAATCGGTGATTCGCGTGTTAATGCATCCTTGGTCAACATATTCCAAGGGAACTTCACTGGTGGTTGGGGTCAACTTCGACACAATCTCCTCGTTTTGAGAGATATTGAGAACGAATACCAGAGGGTATCATAATGGTAGTTGTTCAGGTTCTTGTAGCAGCATTTTTGATGTGGTGGGCCGTAGTAAGCATCTCTAAACTG
>JADJUV010000162.1 GCA_016716885.1 Candidatus Trichofilum aggregatum
CTTGTTAGTAAATTTACAAAATCAGGTATAAGATGGTAATGGATTTTAAAATTGGAATGCACATGAATTTCCCTCTCAAAACGAGCCTTTTCATCTTTTATCAAGCCGTTATAAAAATTTGCACATAGGTGAAGTACAAAATCAGGGTTAGTCGTTTTAAAGATTTCCCAAATATCCACTATTTTGCTCTCTAAAACAGGATTGACTGTTTTAAGCATAAGTTCATCCTTTGAAAGAAGAGCATTAACGAAATTCACGAGCTGGTCAATTTCTCCAGAGGGGAAATGGCTTTCTGTTTTCTCAAATATTTTTGTGTACTTGCAATTGAAAAAATGAATCACTGGCTTTATATCTGATGTATCAATATGTACGGCATCAATACCTCGATCATGTCCACCCTTTGCTCCAAGTTTATTTAAATAAGCATTATCCGTAATGGCGTCCTCAATCTCGTCATCTTGTAACCCTAGAATAAGATCTGAATTTCAAAAAAGTAAAAAGCATCACTTGCTCCTTATTAAGGTCAGTCTGTAATTTTTCAATATGACTTCTAACAAGAGAAAATTCCTGTAAAGATGGCATCGTGTTCTCCTTGAAAAGCAATCTGTAATTATTAAAAGGCTACGTACAATATAATAACACCCCAACAAACAAGAAGTGTTACTAGTATTGGCCGTTATCATCTTCAAAGCCGACCATCTCTCCACTATTGTGAGAGCCGCTCTGCGCCATCATCGGGTATGATTTGTCCCATGGCGGCGAAGCGGTGATCCGGGTCTGGCCGCGCACGTAGCGGATGTAGATTTGGGCAATGATGACGGTGAGCCGGTACAGCCCCAGGGCATGGTAGAAACGAATATGGGTCACATCGCGGCCGCACCCGTTCCACATACCGCTCCACCAACTCTTCTCGCCGCATAAAACCCAGGTTCCCCGTCGGCATCATGGACATGGCCTGCCACATGGGTGGGTCATCCGGCTCCGTCCAGTAACACAACAGCGACCCCAAATCGGCCAGCGGATCCCCCAGCGTACACATATCCCAGTCAAAAATCGCCACCAGCTTACCCGGATCGTCCCGGTCTAACATCACGTTGTCCAGCTTGTAATCGTTGTGTACCAGAGAAAAATGGGTCGTGGTGGGTTGATTGGCCTTGAGCCATTCATACACCGCCTCCATCGCTGGCACTTCTTCGTTCTTGGCCTTGTGCCAGCGTTTGTACCACCCCTCAATCTGCCGGGCGATAAACCCGGTGGGTTCGCCCAGGTCGCCCAGCCCCACCGCCTCGTAATCTACGGCGTGGAACGCGGCCAGGCGTCTACCAGCCCTTCGCTCATGCGGCGGGCGGCATCGGGGTAAACGGTGTAGAGGTCGGGAATGCGGCCGCGCACCACCACCCCCTCACGCCGTTCCATCACAAAAAAGGGCGCCCCTATCAGTTCCGGGTCTTCACAAAAAAGAAAGGCACGGGGAGCCAGAGGAAACGCCTCATACAGCCGCGACAGCACCTTAAACTCCCGCCCCATGTCATGGGCCGAAGCGGCCACCGGGCCAAGCGGCGGGCGGCGCAAAACGTATTGGTGGGTGCCATAATCGAGCAGGTAGGTCAGGTTGGCCTTCCCCCCCCCGAACTGGCGCACCTGGAGCGGATTGTCACTACCGGGAATGCGGCCGCGGCAAAAATCCGCTACCTTCTCCACCGCAAACACCTCATCCGGCCGCACTGGAATCGTATCGTCAAGGGTTTTTTCTGGAATCAATCCCTAATCATGTCTTAAACGTTGGTAGCGGTTCCAGGCTATCAATCCATGGCATGGAAAGCCAAGGCATGTCACGGTTCCGCTAGGTCGCAATTGTCCTTAGACAGGCGGCTGAACATGCGTTTTGACTTCAAGGATGTGTTCATGAAATAGCAAGCCGTGTGATAATACTGAAGAGGTTGGCAGAAGTTTGAGATCATGCGCCAGCGCAAATGGATGTTAAAATTCGTTGCAGAACCGAGCCCATGACTGATTTGATGAACTGGGGGGCTAATCCTGGCAGCATCCCCCCGTGCTACTTGCAACCTTCCGCAATGAATTGGCGGGAATTGACACAGCTGGCTCGCCTCATCTGGCTGATCAAACCTTCGTTCATCGCCAGGAAAGCCATAGTTGCCCGGTAATTGCCAAGACGCCAACAAATGACCCTTCTGCCACACCTGGATCTCACGAAAATCCACCTCAACAAAACTCCAATTGTCAGCTTTCAGCTCGCAACTCAGCCTAAATCCGTGAGCCCACTGAAAGCCACGAATGCTGAACTGCTGACATGGTGAGTTTTATGCTGACATCCTATCCCCATCAATACATACTCAAATGCACCCGCCAGTAAATCTCCTCACTCGTGCGGAAAAAGGCTCGCTCTAACTCAGGGTTCCAATCTGTTTGTTGGCTGCGGAGCCGCTGCAATGACTCTTGATCACCCACATTCGCCAGAGCTTCAATGGCCTTTACCTGCAAATGCCTGTGTTCATCCTGGCTGAGCCGTTTGCCTAATTTCAGCCCCTCAAAATTGCCCAGAGCAATGTTTTCCAGAACCGTTTTATGTTGGCGCAGATACAACGCGCCAATAGATTGGATGGCATGAACAGTGACCCAATAACCCGAAATTTCATACAGACATTTAGCCAAAAAATCGGTGAGAAGGGGGTCTTGTTCCTCTAATGTGCCGATCAAATAAGCAATTGCCGCGTACCATTCTTCGCGCCGTTCCCAAATCTCGGCGGGCACATTGGTCAGGGCGGCCATATCTTCATCCACCAGGGGCATGATGACGCGGAAAATGGTGGTGGTAGGGCTGAGCCGGGTCAGGGCATCGGTGACGGCCCAGCGGGTAGCCGAATCCACCACCGGGTCTTGAAAGAGGCGGATCAGCTCTTCGATGGCCTCTTTGGTGTGCAAATCGCCTAACGCATAGACGGCCAACGCCCGTATCATTTCGTCAGGGTGGTCTGCCCGGCCGATGAGTTTAGTCACATCGCCTTCCTGCCAATCCCGGTATAGTTGGCGCATGGGTTCATCCAGACCGGGCACATCCCCTTTGACCTGGGCCAGTATGGTTTTGAGACCGGTCGCGGCCGCCATGCGTACCCGGCTTAGTTCATAATCTACTTCCCCCTTCCAGTTCAGCCGGGTTTTGTCCTGGATGATGCGTACCAGCTGGCCGCTACCTGGGGCAAAAAGGCCGAATGGCGCATGGAGCTTAACACCTGTACAGCGCGTAACCTCTGCCCGGAGCGTGGTTCGTTGGCACTGTTGGTGTGCCAGGTTAAGGCGTTGGTCAGCCGGTAAATGACCTCGCCATCTATGCGCCGGTTTTCGATTTCCCACAGACAGCGAGCCGCCAGAAAGGCTTGCTCGGCATCGGTGAGGAGAACCCCTAACACCATCTTTTTGATCAGTTCTTGGGGTTCGCTCATCAGCCCGGCCAGGACGATGAGGGTTTCTTGCCACCAGCGCAGATGGGAGCGGCGGCCCAGGGTGGCGGTGATGTTTTCTAATGTTTCATGGGGATCGGGCATTTTGTTGATGGAGACCGCGGCCGCGTAGTTTTGAAACATCGGATAAGCAAAACGAATCGACTCCTGCCCCACACGAGCCAGCACTCCCACCTGAATCAACTCCTGCAAAATATCTTCCAGGCCATACTCCCGATTACCCGCACCCGGGCGGCCACAGCCAACGCCTCATCCAACGTCCAGAGCGTTTTGTGTTTAAACTGCATCTCCCAACCCAGGGCACAAATCGTCGCTTCTGCCCGCACCCGTAAACCCTGCCGGGTAGGAATGCCCGCGATGGCATCATCCAGCAAGCTTCGTAATACCGGCCCCCGCCCTTTGGGATAATCATTGGCCTGTGCCCGTTGGAATAGTTTCACAAACAGCCAGGGAATGGCCGCCAGGTCAAACAATTGGGTTTTCTGTAACGTCTCATACAGCTTCATACCCGCCGAATCGGTGAATCGTTCCAAAAAGACACGGATTTTTCGCTCCGTGAGGGGCTGGAGAATGAGCATATCGGTGACCGGTAGACGCCGTTTCTCCAGGTTAGCCGGATCAACGGCCAGCATGTATTGGTGGCGCGGATACCGTTCGGCCACGAGCCGAATGGCCCGCCAGGCCCGCCAGCGTTCTTGTTCGGGAATGTCGTCACTGCCATCAAAAAAGACCCGCAGTTTGACATCCTGGCTACTACCCAAAAGGTCAGCAAAATTGCTCAGGTTAGTTCAGGGCCAATAAGTTTGCAAATTTCTCCCACATCAACTGCTCGATGGGGTTGCCGGGCACGTTTTGTCGTTGCAAAAACTGGACTAAATCCACATAAATGGGGATGACGCGTTCATAAGCTTTGGCCTTTATGGCGTTGCCAGCGGTTAGACCAACTAGCCGCCGCAGTTGGGTGGATTTGGACATGCCATGTGAACCCAAGAGCAGGACAAAGGTCAGTTCGTCTTCGGGGGTTTCGTCGGTGCGGCGAAAAATGTTGAGGGCCGCTTCGACTAAATCTTGGGAGGGAGCCATGTTTTCGCCAGAGACGCTGATGCTGCTAGGGTCTTGATCGCCGGTTAGATGAATGGCATCTAGCGGCAGAGGTAAATACCCTTTCAGGTCCCAGGGGCGAAAGTCGGGGATCTCGTAGATGGCGCGAATGGCTCGTAATACCGGGTTGTCAATGAACAGTTGCCCGCCGGTCAGGCGGCTAAAGAGGGCGGGAATGGCCCAATCTTGCTCTTTGTTTTTAAAGAGGGCGGCGCGGGCTTCGTTCATGGCCCGGTCAACCAGGCCATGCTCTAGCAGGGAGCGGTAGAATTGGCGGGTGAGTTGTTGGGCGGTGGTGATGGGCACGAGGGCTTGCATGGCGACGACGGCGGGGATGCCAGCCTGGATGAGCCGGGGAGCCAGCCCCACGAAGGGGTGTTCTTGATCTTGTTTGGCGCTGTCGCAGGCGGAGAGGAAGATGAGGGCAGGTTTCGCGGCCGCGTCCAGCACATTCAACCTGGCTACAAAATCCTCATCCCGGCAGGGCTTCGTGTTACCCTCTTCATCTTCCAAAAACAAAAAGGCCCGCCCTGGCCCGCGCACCTGCTTCGGCTCCCGCCGAAAACTGCCATGACCAATAAAATGAAAAATATGTTGGCCGCGCAGATGCTCAAAAATATTGTCCAGGGTCGTGTTGCCTGTCACCAGCTCATACCCATCCTGAATCAGGCTATTGCGTACCTCATCACTGAGCGTGGTTTGCCCCACCATCAGGGTGATAGCCAGTTCGCCAATCTGTTGTTGGCGGCGCTGAGCGATTTCACGCAGGGCCAGGCGCAGGTTTTCTAACTCATCCAGCACGGGAACGGGAACCAGATTAAACTTGCTGGTGACATCTTTGGGGTTGGCGATGGCGATCAACATGCGGATGGGCCGCTCGCTGATGGGGGTGGGGTCGGCCATTTCTAGCCGGGTGTAGCGGGAAAAGGGGGTGACCAGGGTGGCGGCCATGGGCACAAACTGGCCGTCGTGGCTATGGTAGATGCGCTCCCAGGGGATGGCGTGGAGTTCGGCGGCGTCCGGGTCTATCCACAAACGCACCCGCAGAAAGTTGTCGCTTTGCACCTGGGCGCGGCCGCGGGCCATATTATACGCCCGCCGAATCGGCTCCGAGAGCAGCGCATCAAACCATTCGCGGCCATACTTTTCATTATTCTTTTCGGCCGCCAGCACCTCAGCGCTGTCAAAAACAAGTTGCCCCCCCTCAAAAAAGCTGCCATCGTCTACCGTCGCTTCCACTGGGTACGCCTTCTCTTGCTCATTCCACTCCCCAATCCGAATAAGAATATCGCTGTATTTTTTTGTCATAACCGTTCCTTATATTACTGCTGGCTGGTAAGGTGCATTGTATTGAAGATGGGAGGGTGAGGCAAGATAGGGGCCT
>JADJUV010000163.1 GCA_016716885.1 Candidatus Trichofilum aggregatum
AAACCGGGCAGACGATCAGCGTCCCGGTGGATTCGCAGGGATACCAGGTAATGGGCAATCCGGAAATCCTGCCATTTCTGGGGATGGTCGTTATGTGGCATTCTTCTCTCTTGCCCGAAACCTTGTTCACGCGGCACAAGTGGTGATGGACATGTCTTCGTCTATGATCGAGGGGAGTAGGAGCGAGAGTAAACAATAAGAAGCCCTTTTCAGGGATACTTTGTCCAAATACACGGATGATTGATGGCAGATTATGGTTCAGTGCATGTCCATGGAGATAAAAATCATGAATAAGTCAAAAAATACCCAGATAAAAGTAGGGATCATTCTCATATGTTTGGTTCTGGTGGGCACGTTATTCCAGCCCGCTTCAGGCCGAGGGGTTGAGCAAAACAACAACGAAGGCATAGGCAATAGCATGGTCTACCTACCGATGTTAAGGAAATCTTCTCCCTTTAGAATCAGCCGCGTTTCCGTGTCTTCTGAAGGTCTACAGGGTAACGCAGAGTCAACCTTGCCAGACATTTCCAATGATGGTCGTTATGTAGTGTTTTCATCCTTTGCCGATAATCTGGTTCCTGGAGATACCAATGGCCAATCAGATGTATTTGTCCAGGATCGGCAAACGGCCCAGACCGTGCGTGGTTCGGTGGCGTCCGATGGAACACAGGGTAACGAAAGGTCTGGTTATTACGGTAACTCTTCTATTTCGGCAGATGGTCGTTATGTAGCTTTCGCGTCTGCGGCTAATAATTTGGTTGGCAACGACACGAATAATCGCGATGACATCTTTGTTCATGATCGACATACAGGTCAGACACGTATAGTATCCCTTGCGTCGGATGGGACACAGGGCAATAACTGGTCTTTGTCTCCATCTATTTCACGATGGTCAGTACACGCTTTTGTGTCTTATGCTACCAACCTGGTTAACGGTGATACGAATGCCGAAACGGACGTTTTCGTTCACAATCAACAAACGGACTGACTCAACGGGTCTCCAAGGCTACCAATGGAGTACAGAGTAATGACAGCTCTTCTTATCCAGTCATTTCGGATAACGGTCGTTATATTGCTTTTGTATCTAGGGCAACTAACTTGATCAATAATGATACGAACGATACCTATGACGTCTTTGTTCATGATCGACAACTCGAACAGACGATCCGTGTTTCGGTCGCTTCGGGCGGTATACAGGGAAATGGTTGGTCCAGTTTGGCTCAATATCCTCGATTTCAGCCGATGGTCGTTACGTGGCTTTGCTTCTGATGCTGACAATCTGGTCACTGGAGACACCAATGGCAATGTAGATATCTTTGTTCATGACCAACAGACAGGGCAGACAACCCGGGTGTCGTTGGCCTCAGATGGTACACAGGGTGGTTCCTCGAAGCATCCTGCTATTTCGGCCAATGGTCGGTATGTCGCTTTTGCTTCTGATTCTTATGATTGGCCATCCGTTCTTGGCATAAATATTTATGTTCACGATCAGCAAACCGGACAACTTCAACTCGTCCTGATACCTATGTCCGAACCTATCATAATCGTTGACAACATCTACAAATCCTACCTCATGGGTAAAGAAGCCGTGCCGGCTTTGCGCGGCGTCTCCATGACCATCGAGCGGGGTGAGTTTGTCTGCCTCATGGGGCCGAGCGGCTCCGGCAAAACCACCCTGCTTAATATCGTGGGTGGCCTGGACGAACCCAGTCGCGGCCATCTCATCGTTGAAGGGGCCAACCTGGTTTCCCTGACGGAAAATGAGCTGGCCCGCTTGCGCCTGGACAAAATGGGGTTTGTCTTCCAGAACTATAACCTTCTGGGCAACTTTACCGCCCAGGAGAATGTGGAAGCCCCCATGGTCTTGGCGGGGGTGGGGCGGAAGGAGCGCAAACAGCGTTCCCAGGCGTTGCTGGAGAGAGTGGGTTTAGGTGACAGAGCACACCATTACCCCAGCGAACTCTCCGGGGGTCAGCAACAGCGGGTCGCTATCGCCCGTGCCCTGGCCAACAACCCCCCATCCTCATCGCCGACGAAATGACCGGCGACCTGGACAGCGAAACCGGTTTTGCCATCATGGAACTGGCCTCACAACTCAACCGGGACGGCATGACCATCGTCTTTGTCACCCACGACCCCCGCATGGCAAAATTCGCCACCCGCGTGGTTGAACTCCGCGACGGACAAATTTTGAATGGGGAGGAACACAGAGGGCGCGGAGAAGACACAGAGATACACAGAGGAAAAGAGGAGAGTTAGGGGAGTGAAAAAGGAAGAACTCAATCAACTCACAGAAAAAATTATTGGGGCGGCGATAGAGGTTCATCGGCATCTTGGGCCAGGTTTGTTGGAATCAACGTATGAAAGTTGCCTGGTTTATGAACTTGAACAACTTGGTCTCAGGGTTGAGAAACAAAAATCATTGCCGGTGGTTTACAAAGGATTGCACATTGAACAAGGTTATCGGCTTGATTTGTTGGTCAATGAGGTTGCCATTGTGGAACTAAAGGCGGTAGAAGCTATCACGTCTGTCCACGAAGCCCAGGTACTTTCCTATCTAAAACTCTCTGGTTGCCCTGTTGGGCTACTCCTGAATTTCAACGTCAAGCTCCTGAAAAACGGCATCAAACGCTATCTCACTCTCAAATAGATACTCTCAAATCTCTAAAAAACTCTGTGAAACTCTGTGTCGCCTCTGTGAATCTCTGTGTAACTTCTTATGATTCTAAAATACGTTTGGAAGAACTTTAGTCGGCGCAAGGTGCGCACAGCGTTGATGATTCTGTCTCTGCTGGTGAGCATGGGGCTGATTATCACCATGAGTGCCACCGTGGAAACGGTGCGCCAATCCAATGTAGACATCATCGCCGGGGAAGTGGGCCGTTATGATTTGTCCATTGCCAAGACGGATATCAGCGCGAATCCGTTTATTGACGCGGCCGCGACCATCCCCCTCATCCTCTCCGCCAACAACCTCATCACCGGAGCCTACCCCCGCTTCGAGGCCGCCATCGAAATGACCATCGGCACGGAACTGGCGAACGGAACCCTGTTAGCCCTCGATCCGGCGGTGGACGACATTGGTTTCATCGAAGTGGTCGAAGGGAGTTACACCCTGGGCGACGGGCAGGTGGCCGTTCTCGCCGATACGGCCAATGTGTATGGGCTGGAAGTGGGTGATACGCTAGATGTGGCTTACAGTTACCCACTCCCCCGCGAAAGAGGGGAAGCGGACCCCGCCGGGAGTAATCAACAACACACCGTCGAGCGGTTCACCGTCAGCAGTATTGTGCGGCAGGACGGGGTAACGAATGCCGGAACGCGTGAAGGGGTGATCATGCACCTGACCGATGCCCAGAACTGGCTCCAATTGCCGGGGCAGGCGCAACGGCTCGTCCTCACCGTTGACCCCAACCTGTATGAAACCAGCAACGCCGAAGTGGCCGCCCTGCGGATGCGCGATGTGGCCCGGTCGGTGCAGGCGGTGTTGGGCGACGAATACACCTACAACATGGACAAAGCCTCAGCCCTGGATGGTTCGGCGCAAGGGTTTTTGGCGATTCAGGCGTTGCTCAGTGTCTATGGCCTGACGGCTTTGGGGATTGTGGGTCTGCTGGTGCATACCCTGGTGATGACCAACGTCCAGGAGCAACGGCGCGACATGGCGATTTTGCGTATCCTGGGCAGTCGGCGTAACTACCTGTTCAACCTGGTCATTGCCGAAATCATGGTGATTGGCACGATTGGCATCGGTTTTGGCGTGGTGTTGGGCCAGTTGATTACCACCTACATCGTTGTGCCCATCATCCAAAACCAATTTGAACAGTTTGGGCTGACATCCCAGTTGCGGCCGCAAGTCACCGCCAGTGCCATCTTACCCGCCGTCATCGCCGCCTACGTCGTGCTCATCCTCAGCACCCTCAAACCGGCCCAAGACGCCTCACGCACGAAGGTCATGTACGCCATCAACCCCAGTGTGGCCGACAATATCCAGCTTGAAGATTTAGCCAAACTGCGGGTACGCCGCCCGGATGGCAAACTGTTTGTCATTGGGGTGATTTTGTTATCCATTTTCGGGGTGATCGCCGGTTTCCAGGTGATAGATGCCTTTGGCAACCCGGCGTTGCAGGTGCTGTTTATTCTCCTGGCTCTGGGGGTGCTGGTGTTGGGGGTAGGGTTCGTCTTTTTCATCACCACCGTCCCCTTTGAACGGCTGGTTCTGCTGGTGATGGGTATCATCGCCAGCCGCCTGACCTATTTTGCCAGCCGCAATGTGGGGCGAGGGCAGACGCGCAACACGCTCATCTCGCTGTTGGTGCTGTTCAGTGGCGTGTTGCCCAGCTTCCTGGCGACCCAAGTGGCCTTAGATCGAGTCAATCTGGAAGGGTCGGTGCGGCAGAGATGGGGTTCGCCGCTGAGTATTGAAACGTTTGGCTGGTGGTTGCCGGAAGAGGAAGCGGTGAAGTACCGCATTGCTCCCAGCTTTTTGCCCGATGAGTTACAGGCGATACCGGGAATTGGCAACGCGGCCGCGACCTCTCACCCCTACGAAAGTTCCGTCGCCGATACCATCGGCCTGCGCTCGGCTCCCTTGTCTGTCCGGGGCGTGTCCGGCCCACTGGCTGAGGTGCTCTACCCGGAACTGGTCGAATTCGCGGCCGGTGACGCGACCAGCCTGGAACAAATCCAAACCGATCCCACAGCCATCATCATCAGTGAAGGTCTGGCCCAGCACCTATCGGTGGCTCTGGGCGACCGTATCCGCGTGCCCGGTGCCGGACGGGATCATGAGGTGACGTTCCGCATTATTGCCATTGCCCGCCGTTTGCCTGGCTTCGAGAACATCGGTCAGAGTCGGTCGCAGGCGCGGAACGGCAGTACCGCCCTCATTGGCCTGGACGCTTTTCGTAGTCTCAAAACGGAACTGGGATTGGCTCTCCCTCCGGCCGATGATCCGATTTTGATCAACGTCTATGCTACCCTCATCCCCGGTGCGCGGGCGACAGATGTGCAAGAAGAATTGAATCTGCGTTATTCCCGGCGGGCCAATTTCTGGGTGCGCCTGACCGAGACTGACCTGGAAGAAAGTGAACGAGCGCAGGTTGCCCAGCAGATTTTTCTGCTGGTGTTGACCGTCATCTCCTTCACGACGGCGGTTTTTGGGGTCTTTGCCGTCATTTACGTCACCATTTACGCCCGGCGCATTGAGATTGGCATGTTGAAGGCGATGGGGATGCGGCGGTGGGAATTGACGGGAATGGTGGTCGTGGAATCAATCACCATGACCCTGGGTGCGGCGTTGGCCGGTATTGCCGCCGGGGCCACGATGGGGTACGTGACCACGTTGGGTAATTATGCCTTGCAACAACGACCCATGATCATGGCCGTAGATACGACCGTGATGCCGTTTATCGTCATCATGGTGGTCTTAGCCAGTGTGATCGGCGCGACCTTTTCGTCCTGGCGCATCGTCAAGAAGCGGGCGGTGGAAATTTTACGAATGTAGAAGAAGGAACACAGAGGGCACGGAGAAGACACAGAGGAGCACAGAGGATTTGGGAAGAACTGGTTGGTTGTCCTAAAAATTCTCTGTGTATCTCTGTGCATCCTCTGTGTAGCTCTGTGTCCAAAAAAAATCATGAAAAAATTCTTCCTGTTTTTCTTGCTATTAACACTGGTGGCCTGTCGGCAGGGGCCGGATGAAGTGACGCCAGAAGCGGCCGCGGCCGCAACCAATACCCCTGCTCCCACCCGTGAAGTGACGACTGGGGTCACGATTTTAGCCGAGGGGCAACTGGTCGCCGTGAATCCGGTGTTGCCCTTGGGTTTTGAGGTCAGCGGCCGCGTGCTGACCCTCAACGTCAAAGTGGGTGATACCGTCTCCGCCGGGGATGTCATTGCCACTCTGGATGATGTGGGGTTGCAGGATGCCGTCACCACCGCCGAGTTGCAGGTGGCTCAGGCGGAACTGACGCTGGCGCAGGCCCAGGCCACCCTGGATGGGTTGTTGGCCTGGGAGCCGGACGAGTATGCCATTGCCGTGGCTGAAGCCAACCTCGCGGCCGCGAACGCCACCTACGAAGCCGCCCAAAACCAGGACGCGGCCGCGGGCAACAGCCTCACTTCTGCCTCTGTCAGCGTCGATCAGGCGGAGCGGAGCGTGGCCGATGCGCAAGAGGCGTATGACGTAGCCCACGACCCGGCCCGTGATTGGGAACTGAATGATCCCTGGCGGGCCGACTTCCTCAAAGCCGAGCGGGAAGGCACAGCCCGTAATCTGGAATTCGCTCAAGAAAATCTGATCGTCGCCCGCTCCCAATATTCATTGGCGGTGGCTGGTCTCAACAACGACACCGCCCTCAACGCGCAGGTGTCGGTCGTCCAGGCAGAGCAGGCCCTGGATCAGGCCCAACGCGGCCCGACTGAGGCCGAGATTGCCTCAGCCGAACTCCAGGTAGAGCAGGCGCAAATCGGGTTGGAGCAGAGCCAGTTCAGCCTGACCCAGGCGCAAAACAACCTGGCTAAAGTGACCCTGACGGCTCCCTGGACAGGCACGATCCTGGCGGTGGATGTGACGGTGGGCACGGTGATTGGCGCCGGTACACCGGTTGTCACCTTGTTGGACACGACCAACATTCAGTTCCACACCAGCAACCTGAGCGAGCGTGATCTGGCTCAGGTGGAGCCGGGTCAACAAGTGGAAATCACCTTAAAAACCTACCCGGCTACCCCGTTGTCTGGTACGGTTGCTGGTGTCGCCCCGCAGTCATCCGGGGTGGTAGGGGATGCGGCCGTGTTTGCCGTGATGATTGATCTGGCAGAAACGGAACTGGTTCTGCGACCGGGAATGAGCGGCCGCGCCACCATCACCAACGAATAAAACCGGCGTGGCAATTTGTTTCGGCTTAGGGGGATACATGTGCTGTTTGCAGGGGAAATGTGAGTGTTTCCCCGGTGGCAATCATCACCACTTGGAGTGGCTGATCCCGATAAGCCAGATACAACCGTTCGCCACTCTGGTTGACAGCCAGACCTACCAGCGGTTCCTTGCTTTCGGGCAAAGGTAACATTTTGACTGTTTTGGTCTGGGTGTCATATTGCCACACTCGCCAACCATTGCTAAACGTAACCCATTGCCCCTCTGATGATATAGAGATGTGATTCCACACTGGTTCATCACCCTTCTGGTCAGGTTGATGGCTGGTAAATTCGACAATTTGTGTCACCATCCCTTCACTCAGGAGTACCTCGGCTACCAAACCGAGGGCCGGGTTTACGGCATAAACCACGCGGCTATCAGGTGAGAGGGTTAGGGCATAATTTTGTAGGGCGTCAAAATCGCCTTCTCCCGATGGCAAGTCAATACAATAGGCCCATTTATCAACCAGATTCAAGGCATGGATAAAGGCGTTGTTCTGGCTTGTGTTGAGATAATTGGTTAACCACCAGGTCCCTTGTGGATCCGCCACATTGCCCCAGGCATACCCCGTCATTAGTTCATCGTTGATCCGTTTATCCCGGATGGGTTCGGCCAGTAGCTCTTGGATAGATAGGTCATAAAGCCGCACCAGGTATTGGTCTGGTCGTTCAGGGGGTACATATTGCACCAGAAAAAGGCTGGTGCCATTGTTGGTGAGGGCGTCCACCTCAAAATGACCATTGAGATTGAGGGTATGGATGATTTGCCCGTCCGCGGCCGCGACAACCTGAATCTCTGTTTGCCACACCTGGGTTGTTATCTGGGCTAATTTTTCCGCTTCGTCTAGTACGCGAATCAAGGCCAGCCATTGACCATTCGGCGAGACACCCCCTAAAGTCCAGTGCCCAGTCAAACTAAATTGCCTTTCTAATGTGCCGGTGATGGTCGAGAAAACCCTGGTCTGTGTTGTTCCTTGCCCCTGATTGACCAGAAATTCGTCCTGTTGGCCGACAATTGCCCGCCGGTAAGGCAAACGCTCTTCCATCATCGTAAGCGATTAATGGCCCTGCGGCTCCCTCAGGGCGCACAAACATCATCTCGTCGGAAAGGGTGACGGGTGCGGGTAACCGGGGTCGGCGAGACGGATGGGGCAAGCGGCGAAGGAGCAGCAAATAACCAGCCATGTTGTTTATTTTCCTCCTTGTACTGTATACACCGACCAGGGGATTGAGGTTCCCAATTCGTGGGGAACTTTTGGGGAGGTACAGGCGTTATAGGGGGGAAGGCTTGAGAAAAAATTCACCAAGCCAATTAACGACAAAGGAGATAAGAGATGTTACGTAAACAAACAAATAAACAATCCTTCGGGATGATGGTAATAACCTTGCTGATGTTGCTGGTCGCGGCCGCGTGTACCCCCGTCGGTAACGAACCATCCAACACCGGCAACGGTGAACAACCCGTCCCTTCCGCCACCCCGGATAGTGCTGAACCATCATCCGAAGTCATTACGATGATCGTTGGCCCGGAGACGGTGGCTTGTGAAGGCGAAGCCCCTCAAACCTGCCTGCAAGTTAAGTACAGTGAGGATGAAGAATGGCAACTGTTCTATGACAGCATCGCCGGATTTGAACATGCGCCCACGTTCCAGTATGAACTGCGCGTCAAAAAGATCGCCGTGGCCAATCCGCCCGCCGACGGTTCGTCCTTCCAGTATGAACTGGTTGAAGTGGTGGATCAGATTCAGGTAGATGTGATGACCAGCAATGAGCTGCTCGGCACGAAATGGGATTTGATCGCCTACGGCGATCAGACTCCGGTGTCCGGTTCAGAGTTGACCCTTAACTTCGAGAACGATGGGTTGGGTGGTACGGCGGGTTGCAATAGCTACTTCGGCAGCTACACTGTGGACGGCACTAACCTGAGCATCAGTGAAGTAGGGAGCACCATGATGGCTTGCGTGGAGGATGCGCTAATGACGCAGGAAAGCACCTTCCTGGGCATGTTGCAGGCCGCCGAATCATTCACCTTGAGTGATGAACAGTTGATCATTCACACGGCACAGGGCGACCTGGTATTCCAACCGGCGCAAAATCAATCCCTCGAAGGCGTGACCTGGGTGTTGAATGGGTTGGCTCAAAATGACGCGATTGTCTCCACCTGGGTAGACAGCGAAATCACCGCCACCTTTGCCGAAGGGCAGGTAACCGGTTCTGCCGGGTGCAACCAATATTTCGCCACCTACGAAATGAGCGACACAACCTTGACTATCGGCGCGATTGGGTCCACCAAGATGGCTTGTGAAGAAGAGAAGAACCAGCGTGAGACCGAATTCCTGACGGCAATGGCTTCCGTGGCTGGTTACGAAATCGAGCGGGATTCCCTGAAACTGTTGGACGCCAATGGCGACACCCTGCTACTTTTCCAGGCGCAAAAAGCTAACTAACCGTGTTTATGATACGGCGGCCCGTTGCCTGAGCCTGTCGAAGGCCACACCGGCTTCGACAGGCTCAGCCCTCGA
This sequence comes from Candidatus Trichofilum aggregatum, assembly GCA_016716885.1. Classification (GTDB taxonomy): domain Bacteria; phylum Chloroflexota; class Anaerolineae; order Promineifilales; family Promineifilaceae; genus Trichofilum; species Trichofilum aggregatum. The sequence continues at coordinate 9,441 of JADJUV010000163.1, forward strand.
CGGGTTTAATCGTTACAGACTATGAAAAAAAGACCGCCACCGGCGGTCTTTTTTTTATGGGGACCCAGTTTTAGCCTGTGGGCATAAAGAGAAGCACGGCGATGCCCAAGCCTAAGATGAGGCAAGATAAAACTCCGATCACAGCAATGATGGTTGTGGCATGGT
>JADJUV010000164.1 GCA_016716885.1 Candidatus Trichofilum aggregatum
GTTGCAGGATTCGCAGCCGCAAGGAGATGGCTGTAGAGGCGGTAGCTAGCATCTAATCTGGGGTATTTAGATAACTTGCTTTAATTTGGTTCGAGGGGAAGACCAGTGAAGTCTTATAGCAGAATTAAACCGGTAGATTCATATACTCACTTTCAAGAAACTGGCTAATTTGTGATTCTGAAAGACAGTCCAAAATACAAACTCCCCCATGTAGATTGAGAAGTTTGGCCAATTGTCTAATTGTTGTGCGATTTTTATTTCCCCCAGCTAGCAACTCGTCATGTTTTTGTAAAAACTTGAGAAACCCATGCATTACATTGGGAGTTCGTCCCATTGCCTCTCCAGAATAGACTGTGTAATATCCAGATTAGTAAGCAAAATATAAGTTAGTTCATAAGGGTCTTCGTTATCAGGGTTATATGATAGTTGTGCGTACCACCAAAGACGGGCAATTCCGTTCCCGAACAAGTGCCCGACTTTGAGATTGTCCAGATAGTATCGCTCTAATGTAGGCCCAAAATTCAAGATGACTTAACCGTGTCCATAGTCTGGGGTCACGTGCTTGTAGCGGTGTCAGTGTAGTAAGGGCCTTATGGATTCTTATAGCATTTTCTGAATCTTTCAAATCGTTGTTAGCTGGCATTACTAGACTTAACTCAGACAAAGGCTCAATTGCAGTTGCCAAGTCTCTCTGAAGGGGTGATCCAATGCGATCTACCCAAATATTGTCAAGCTCGTAATTCTTTAAGTTTGTCTTTAAATCCGTGCGTAGTGTGTGGACGAAACTTTCTTTGAAAATGTAGAGTGGTGGCATTGTACACGCTCTTTATGGCACTTCCGCTTCTGCCAGTGTATGTGCAGAAGCAAGTGCTCGTTTTATAGGTAGTTCAAGTAATTTTTGAGCCAAAACAAGATTGTCTTGTTCATGTTGAAGATTGAGGAATTTAATCTTTCTTTTGAGTACGGTAACCCATTTGAGGTCATTATCGTCGCTGTCCTTATACTCCGCTTTAATAAATTGTAGAGCTTCAATCAATGCTGGAAGTACTATAGCAGCTGTCAGCGGGCCAATTATTAATTCTGAATTCTTGAGTAATCTGTATTCTCGAAAATCAGGCTTTGACAAAAGATTATAATCTTATCTCCATTGAGATCTACTTGCATGGGTAAATCGAGTCTGATTTAGAATTTTCTACAATATGCATGATCCGAACCAATTCTCTTCATAGAATCAAATTGGCTATCGATGTGAAAGGTAAGAGTCTCCCCAATTGCTAAAATATCCCCTTCATTGATTTCAAAAACTGCGTTTCCATAGTCGGGATGAGATTCAGAAACTTGATATGGTGAATTCTTCTTGTAGCTACCGCAAAAACATTGATCTCTATGGAATCATTTAAATTCTCACTTGGGATATTTAGGCGAAAAGTTGTATCAGTAAAATCCAAGTAAATGAACTGTTTGTCAGATGACATCTCGATAGTAGCTTGAAATGCTGCATTGGGAACATCATCACGATTTCCAACAACAGGGTGTGGGTATGAGCGCTCAAACAATTTCATAAGCTGAAACCTCCATTGCAACTCTTCGAGGTGTTTTTAACACTATTTCCACTTGTAATCCATCAGGAGAGACCGATAAAGGGCCAATACCCCCATTATTATTAATCGGAATATCCGCTCCAGATAAAAATCTTGCGCTGGACACCTCTGCTGCAACTTTCTGATCGTCACCAATTGTCCAAAAATAGAGTTCTACGGGGTTTTGAAGGTTGTTTTCAGCTTTTATTGTTGCTCGATACACCCCTGAACTTGGGTTAACCGCAAATGTTCGATATTTAATGGAGATCGCAGGTTTAGAGTTTGCACCTCCAGGATGCCCACTTGTGGTTTCTTTTTCACTAGAATGTTTAATCGTAGAAACGTTATTGCTACCAGACGTAAAAGTATTATGCGTTTTGACACTACCTTCGTAACCGTTCAGATGTAGTTTGAACGGAGTCAATTACAAAAAAGGGCCATAGCCTGAAAGATAAAAAACAGGCATACTGCAAGAATGAGCGTCACCGATCCCCTTCCCGGCATCTCCCAGAGCGATTGGCAAGTCACACCCGTAGCGGTGCGGCAGTTGGTGCAAACGTTATTGGCGTCGGTCGGGCAGTTGCAGCAAGAGGTGGCCCAGCTGCGGGAGCAGGTGAACAAGAATTCACAGAACTCATCCAAACCCCCTTCCAACGACCCGCCCTCGGTGAAACGGAAGCCACCAGTGGCTAAAGGGAAACGGAAACGGGGTGGTCAACCCGGTCATGAAGGTCGAGGGCGGTCGCTGAAACCAGCCAAGCAGGTGAGCCGATTTGTCGTTAGTCGTCCTCATGAGTGCGTTCATTGTGGTACGTTGCTGTTGGGATACGACCCGCAACCCAGCCGCCATCAGGTGACGGAGTTGCCTGCCATCGAACCGGAGATAATCGAGTATCAGGTTCACAGTTTGCCTTGTATGGCTTGTGGTCAACAGACACGAGGGCAATGGCCAACAGCGATGCCCGCAGGCAGTTTTGGGCCACGGGTACAAGCCACTACAGGTTACTTGAGTGGTCGCTTTGGGGTCAGTCACCGGGATATTCAAGAGTTGATGGACACCTTGTTTGGCGTGGCGATGGGCTTGGGCACGGTGTCGGCACAAGAGCACCGACTCAGCCAGGCGTTGGTTGCACCCGTGCGAGAAGCCCAAACCTTTTGCAGCAGCAACCAGCGGTTAATGTCGATGAAACGAGCTGGCGCGAAGAAGACCATTCCTGTTGGCTGTGGGCCGCCTCTACACCAGAGGTGGTGCTCTTTTTGCTTCAGGCCAGCCGTAGTCAGCAAGGGGTCGTGGCTTTGTTGGGTACCGACTTTATGCCGGGTATAATCAGTTCCTGATCGGCATAGTGCACAAGGGTTGCCGGATGAACCCCATCAACTGTCGGTGGTCTCATTTGCAGCGTGATTTCAGGCTTTGGTGAATCGAGGTGGCGAGTCGGCGGTGATGGGTCGCCTGTTGCTGAACCAGACCTGTAGATGTTTACGCTCTGGCATCAGTCACGCGATGGCACCGCCACCCGCGCTGCTTTCCAGACCGCTTGTAACCATTGCCAAGAGATTGAGGCCCTGTTGGAGTTGACCACCCTCTTGGTGCCGCACCGGCAGACCCAGGCCACCTGTCGTAACTTGCTCCGCCATAAAGCGGCGTTGTGGCGCTTTGTTGACCATGAAGGGGTTGAGCCAACTAACAATGCCGCTGAGCAAGCCTTGCGTCGGGGCGTCCTCTGGCGCAAACGCAGCTTTGGCACCCAAAGTCAGGCGGGAAGCCGTTTTTGTGGAACGTCTCTTGACGGTGGTTATTTCCCTGCGTCGCCAGCATCGTCATGTCCTTGGTTTTTCTGGAGACCTGCAGGAGCCCTTTGGTTCAGGAGTTGCCCCCTGCCTTCTTTGTGCCGCAATAGCTCAACTGACCTCTTTTCAGCCTGTTTGAATCACAACTGAACGGTTACCTATCCTTCTAAAGATACATTGCCCATACCACCATTATTTTGGTCCGTTTGATATTCACCTTCACCAGGATCGGTTTGATCAGGCTGCATCTTGCGATTTTTTCGCTCAATGGGTTCTCCTATTATCACTTTTCTGGTAATGGATTTCTCTCGTATGCCTCACCCCCAGACACATGCTCCGAGGTTTCAAATGCGTCATCACCACTGTCGTCATCGTGGGGTAGATAACAGTTTAGTCCAGGCACCGCAATGACATGGATATCGTCTACAGGGCTAATTTCTTAATACAACCACAGATGGAAAACACATATTCATTTTTCAAGGCTTTGTTTGCCCCCTTGTCTGGATAATCTGGATCCCAAATACTCGCTGACGCGGTAGTTCCATTTCTCCAAGCTTCTGATTCCCTGTCTCGTTTCGGCATACAAAAACACCTAAACGGAACTATTAGACGAAATCCCTTTTCAAGGATTTTTCATGCCGGTTTTTCAGACCATCACAATACGCTTTGGGAGATCTTTTTCCCCAGCCGTTAAATACAAGCTAATGGTTTTGAGAGATTAGGAAGCTCATGGTTGGCTGTTGGGTGGTAGGATTTTTATAAGCATCGTAGTAGAGATGTGCGAGGTAATCATCCCGTTTGCTAAATTGATCCAGAAGTTCAGGCAGTACCTGCCTGTTTATTTTTTGGTCTCCGACAATGACTTCTAAGTCTCCAAACTCAATCGCAGGCCAAAAGTTGTCTAGTACTGAATAAACCAAATCGTCCTGCCACTGTTCACGAGCATCAAACCCTAATATTAAAATATCGGTTCCAAGTTTACTTCTCAGAAAGATTTCTGGAATCATGTCCCGTTTTCTTACAGATATACCATTGTCTCCTCCCAGATAACCGACAGGCTGTACAACAGTACCATCAGCACCTGTGTGAGAAACAAGCATTGCAACTCCTTGAAAAATATATTCTTTGTCAGTGTTGAGTGTTGAATAAAAAACAGTTCGCATTTTGCTGGCGGCAAATGGAGCATTTTTGCCAATACCAAATGATCCTCCTTCACCTCCACCCTTTGAGGATGAGCCGGCACTGCGTATCAAGTTAAACCAGTTTTTCTCTTTCTTTATCACTGCCTAAGACTCCCGACGTATTGAAATCACTAATGCGTAGTACATCTATGTTTGATGACCGGGCAAGTTTTGTTGCACTAACAAAAAACTCGGTCGCCTTTTTTATCGTGTTTCCAATACTCGTTTGAACTCAAGGCTGCTTTCAGATTTTCAATATCTGGCAACTTGCTTCTCTTGAACTTGCTGAGGAAAAGACTACTTCAACAGGCTTGTTTGGATCGAGTCGCGCATCAAGGCTATTTTGTATTAATTCTCTTGCAAGGTACCTATCAAAATTACCTTTAAAGGTTTCAACACCAGCATCGTGAAAACCACTTTCTCGGCCACCGTTATTCTTGGCAAATGTCCATTTCATCTTTATATGCTCCATTTATGATTCTGTTGGCGAACCTCAAAAAGAAGCAGCAAGGGCCAGAAAATTGGACTGGCGAGTTTTCCCTTTAGGGATCTCATGAAACCAAGAAACCAAGCGGGTCAAATTGATAGCAGCAGCCGTGGCCACATGTTGCAAGTGGGTTTTAGCCAGGCCAACATACCGAGCCCGACGCAGGCCAAAAGAGCGCGTTCCTTGAGAGATTGTTCCCTCAACCCCGGCACGCCGGTGACATTTTTCCTTAAACGCCTCGGTCTCCTGTCGTTGACGGGCAGATTGTAATGTTTCGTAGATAGGTTGCAGATAAATAGAAAGGGTACGAGGAGCCGTTGCGCTTTTGGTGCATAGGGTACGAGAGGCACAAGCAATACACTCTTCAGGAGAAAATCGAATGTGAACTCGTTCCTGACCGTGTTTATCGCGGGCTGCTTCCCAACGGGCACTCACTTTTCCCTGCGGACACGTGGCTTGTTGCTCTTCCCAATCAATAGAGAAGCAGGCACTCGCATAGCCCACTCCGGCACGAGCCTGCCAACTGCTATTAGGTAAGAGAGGGCCAACCAACTCCAGGCTATATTCTTCTCGCGCCTGCCATAATTTGATAGCTGAAGTGTAGCCCGCATCCACAAAATGCTCGCCAGGTAATAACTGCTTCTGGGCCAGGGCGTCATGAATATCCTCAATCACTTCCACATCGGTGACAGCGGCTGGTCGCGTATCTACATGGATAATGATATGGGGACTTTCCTCCTCACAACTTTCTGTTAAATGTACTTTGTAGCCGGTCCAATTGACATCTCGTTTGGAACCATTTCGCGCTTCATGGTCATAAGGGGATTGAATCAAGAGTCGCTTGGGTGGCGTATTTTTGTCAGTTCGCCACTTGAGTTGGTCTTCATCCAGATAGTAATTCTGGAGCCAGACACAACGCAGGATATCAACAGATGGTATCGCGGCTAAAAACGGTGGCGCGTTTTCTTGATAAATCTGGCTCAGAAGATGCCACCCATCTAGACCAATCGCCATTCGCAACGCTTCTTGTTCACTTTTTTTCTGGGGGATTCGATAGCCATCGAAACGCGGCCCATAGCGGTCAAACCAATCTTGACTGATTTGTTGCCGTAACCATTCTGGGGCCACGACACTCATGTCATTCAAGACCCGTCGCATCGTTTCCCCAACACAACTGAGTCGGTTTAGTTGTCGTATCCTAGCCAATACCGCTGTCGAATCGGTCCGTTGTTGTCCTCCGGCTTTGACCAGACCTCGTTCTCGCCATTGTTGGAGCATATCATCCAGCAGTTTTGCCTCTTGGCCCCCCGCTATCAAGCGATCCCGGAATTCACTTAATACCGAATAGTGGAAACCACTGTCTCGTATCTCCAGGTTCAAAGCGTATTTCCAGTCGATTCGTGCCCGGACAGCTTCGGCTGCTTGTCGGTCTGTTAATCCTTCGGCATATTGCATCACCGTTACCATCGCTACCAGTCCGGGCGGCAGTCCTGGTTGCCCATCATGGGCAAATAACTGCGCGAATTCACTGTCTTCGTACATCATCCCTAATTCGTCTCGCATCGTCATGTACATATTCCCATTCGGAAAGGCTGTCTGGGCTATTTCTTTTGTTTCTTCCGGTATTTCTACTATATAGCGGCGGCTCATTGACATTTTTCCTTCCTCCATTTTCCTGTCATTTTTGCCGCCCTAGTATACTCTTTCCCCTTAGAACCCCTCTCATCCACGTTCGCCAACAGAATCATATATGGATTAATAGTGGTTAATACTTGCATCACACTTTCAGCGATCTTCGTAACTAAAGGGACGGTTATAGAGTTACCTATTTGTTTATATATTTGATTTCGTGAAACGTTCGTCAGTATAACAAACCAATCATCCTGATAACCTTGTAAACGGGCACATTCGCGTGGAGTTAGCTTCCTAATTCCCCAACTGTCCTTTTATTACAGGCTGATTATGTCCCCCTTCACCCATATTTGCCATCAGCGTAAAACACATACCTGATTTATTTTGTCGCACATAACTACGTCTTAACTGATAAATTGAGTCTTCCCCTCCATTCTCCATTGCTTCAGTGAACATTGGATAGTACTGTGAGGTGGGCTTGAAATAAAAACTATCATCAGCTTGGCAGCTTAAATCCAAGAATGTATCGACTGGTTCCATTGAACCTTTAGGCAATTCAGATGGGAAAATGAAATTATTTGATGAAAAGTGTTGACAACTTAATGCAACCATGAAGATGCGTTCGCGGTTTTGCGGGATATTTGTATGAGTTGCAGTATTAAGTATTTGTGCATTTGATTCGGTGAACCAATAACCAGCTTTCTGAATTTCAGTTTGTATTCGTTTAAAGGTTCGCCCTTTATCATGAACCTTCAAGTTCTTCACGTTCTCCATCACTAGAACTTTGGGTTTGTCATTACCAAACTCTTTAATAAGCCTTATGATTTCCATAAATAAGATTCCACGTTCGTCATTGAACCCCCGTTTTTCCCCAGCGATCGAAAACGGTTGACAAGGAAACCCAGCAGTAAATATATCAACTGGCTCGATTTGATCCGCTAAGACACTTAAAGTTTCAATAGGTTTGTGATAATGTTTAATATTGGGAAAGTTTGCCCTAAACGTCAATGTGGCTTGATGATCTTTTTCGTTCGCCCAAGCAATGGTTGCACCCACTTCTTGAAAGGCTCGTGCAAAGCCCCCAATAGCTGCAAACAGGCAGCCAACTTTGAATTTTGCTCTTGTAGTCTCGATCATTTGCTGTTGCTACCTTCAGCTATTATTGCCCTGCCTTGAGGTTTACACGTGTCAGGGGCTAAATCCAGCAAATTACTGGAGTAAAAAGTATACGCTCTTTTAAGTGCCGGACAAGATGACTGTTATTCAGACTTTCGTAAACTATTAATCATGGATGGAGATTACAGCTTTCACTTCACAGTAGCTGACTTCTCCTAATGTGCTATAGATATGTCTTTTCCTTTGAACTTTTTCCTGCAACAATTCCAGATACAACATCATGGCTTCCTGAATATGGGCCAGGGCCTCATCTACCGTGTCGCCAAAGGTATGACATCCCGGCAGGGATGGGACGTAAGCATGAAACGCCTCTTCGTCCGGTTCTATGACAACGGTATAACTGTTCATGTTTGTTTTTCTCTCGTCCACTTTGAAGGCTGGGTTTACAAAGCCTTATGTGAACTCTAGAGAGGAAATTGTAGCGCAAAATGAGGGGTTTGCCGGGAAAGGGTGGTGGGGTTCGCGGCCGCGTTACCTACAAACTATACTAACCCGTGAGTCTCATAACCCAACCACAGCTCTCAAACGTCCGGTACATCAGACAACACGGTTGCTGGCCCTTTAGCCGAGCTTTTCACAACACTGAAACTGCCATCTGTTTCCAGCACCACCGCTTCCACCTGCTCTGGTTGTTCTATCCCCTGGCTACGCATAGCCTGGCGTATCTCTCCCTCATTCCCCCGCTCCGTCTTCATGGCCCCCCAAAGAAACTCTCCCTTGTGGAACAATAGCTTAGGCTCCGCTTTTACCAAACGACTTATCGTTTTAGAGCGGACGGAAAGCCAGGTGATTATAAACTGGAGCAAGATTAACAAAGCCAGGGCCAGGATACCTTCAGCCAGCGCCGTGTCTTTAGAAAGAAGAATCGTCGCCAACGTTGATCCCAAAGCCACCGTCACCACAAAATCAAACGCGTTCATTTTGGAGAGTGTACGTTTGCCTGAAACACGCAAGAGTAAGATAAGGGCCACATAAGCAGAAACCCCAACGATAAACGTCCTTACCAATCCACTCCAACTATCAAAGAACATATTAACTCCCGGATGTGTGCCATCGCCTCATTCTATCGCTTTCAATGAAAAGCTCGACTTTGGCGAAAACTTGACGGCCTCTGGAAATCTCTGTCTTCACCGCTGGCTCTCTGGGTAATTTCTTCTCGTATAGACCCTAACCTGGACAACCAGGATAAATCACAGAAATTTTTCGGCCCGCGGCCGGACAATCCCGCAGATTAACGCCGATTTTCGCTGATTAAAGAATCTGCGTTAATCCCCAAAATCTGCGGTTAAAGGTCTTGCTAACTGGTCAAGAAGTTAACTCGTCAGGTACTAAACCCACCCTTCAAATCATTTTCATCATGTTGTAGCCAGTGATTCGGAAGCCCATTTTTTCATAGAGGCGCAAAGCCCCGGGGTTGGCAAAAGCGACCCGCAGTTTGATTTGTTCTATGCCCATTTTGGCCACTTGTGCCTGCAAGGCTAGCAACGAAGCCTGACCATAGCCGCGGCCGCGGTGTTCCGACATCACCATAAAGTCCAAAATGAAAATGGCCGTTCCCTGCTCCAACACCTTATACCAGAGATAACCCACCGTCTCCTGGTCGTCCCGTTCAATACACATCAGGAAATTATCCGGCGTGTTTACCGTTTGGGGCAGGTCCTCAGCCAATTCCTGCATCGCCCTGGCCCGGCTTTTTTCCAGCGTATGCCCAAAATTAGCCGCAATTTCCTCAGCATAGTCCACAATAAAATAGTCACGGTAAGCCGAAAACTCGGCTTCCCGCATCGGTCTGAGGGTAATAGTCATATTTTTTACTCGACTTTGGCGAAAATTAGCCCGCCCTCTGTCAATCTCCAGCAATTCTCAATTTGAAGCGAGAGTAGAAGGCGGGCAACCCAGTTGGTCAAGCAGTTATACAGGTGCCTGCCTCACTCCCACAGGCGAGGCAGGTGGGAAGTCCATCGTCTCGTTATGCCCAAATTCTGGCCCACCTGCCCCGCCCCTACGACATATTCGCTCTAAAATGAGAATTGCTGGTCAATCTCTCAGTCTCCAGAAGTGCGACTAAAAAACGCCAAACTCCAGTTCTTTTATTAGTTCTTGCGCACGACATCCGCATAAACAGCCTGCAATGTCGCCAAATCAGTAGACAAATCCCCGGTGGGGGTAAATGGGGGAGTAAAACGTACCTCTTTACGCCCATAATCAAAAATGGCGGGCACAATCGGAACCTTCGCCCCCTGGGCAATATGATAAAAACCGGTTTTCCACCCTTTCACTTTACTGCGTGTGCCCTCAGGGGTAATACACAGAATCAGCTCCTTGGCCTGCTCCAACCGGGAGACACTTGCCCCCACAACCCCATTGGCCGCCCGCCGATCAATGGCTACGCCACCTAACCAGGTGAAAAACCCTTTTAGCGGCCAGCGGAAAACGGTATGTTTAACCATCCAAGAAATACGAACCCCCAAAGCATAGGCCACCACCATCACCAACACCCAGTCCCAATTGGATGTATGGGGTGCCCCAATCACAATAAACTTAGGCAAGTTGGGCAACTCACCCCGGATGCTCCAACCTAACAATCCCAAAACGGCGACTGCCAGGCCACGCATAATAGTACCACCCCGGCGAGGAACATCTGTCCCGATGGCGGTTTGTACAACACCTTTTTGCTCACTCATTGTCTTTCCCTTTACATATTTTGGCTCAACCAATTTCCCAATATCCGGCCCGGATGCCATTTGGGGCACAGCCAGATTAAGGCCGCACACGCCATGAGCAGTTGCCAGACCTGACACGATTTTAGCAGAATTGGCCCTTGTTGGTTGGCGGCGTATAACCAGCAATTAAGCATCCATTAGGCCCATCTCCTGGTACCACAGTTGGGTGGTCAATACGCCAGTTAGCAGACGACTGTGATCCGCCTGCCCCAATTGATGGGCCAGGCGCAATGTTTGTAGCGTAACCGGGTCAAAGAGGGCTGTTTGGGCCAGGGCCGTGGGATGTAAACATTCCTCAGCCCAGGCGGGTAGTTTTTCACGCCGCCACCACAAGGCATGGGGCGTGGCTAACCCTTTTTTGACCCGTTGGGACACGGATGGGGGCAGTTTATCTTTCATGGCCTGGCGCAGAAGCAACTTGTTGCCCTGGCGACTCAGTTTGTATTCCGGGGGCTGGGTGGCACACCATTCCCAGAGAAGGTGATCCAAAAACGGCGGCCGCGCCTCTATGGAGTTCGCCATACTCATTCGATCGACCTCGTCGTTGATGAAGTCGGCCATGCGGGTTTGGGCTTCGAGGGCGAGGAATTGGTGGAGGAATTGGTGGAGTGATGAGTGCTGAGTGCTGAAGTGCTGAAGTGCTGACTGGCTGACCCGCTGACTGGCTGACCCGCTGACCCGCTGACTCGCTAAAAGCGCAGCCCGTTGGGCCGGAGTGGTGAGTTGGTGCCAGAGGAAGTAACGTTCAATTGGGTCTTGGGGGGCGTGGGTGAGGACACGACGCGCGGCCGCGCTCATTGCCCCTGGTAATTTGGCTAATAAACGGCGCACTGGGGCAGGCAACCCCAACAGCGGCCGCATCCGCCGGTCGCCGTCAAACCAATGGTAGCCACCTAGCAGCTCATCCGCCCCTTCACCGGTGAGGATCACCTTGAACCCGGCTTCGCGGCAGGCTTTGTAAAGCAGATAAATGGGAATGCTGGTAGCCGAGGTTTGTGGGCTTTCCATGTGGCGAATCACAGCAGGCAAGTAGTCAAAAGCACTATCGTCAAATAAGAGTTCGTGGTGCTGACTGCCGATGTGCCGGGCAAATTCACGGGCCTGAGCCGACTCGTCATGCGTCGCGGCCGCGAACCCCATGGTAAAGGTGTGAATCGGCCCACCACTGATTTCGGTTAGCAACAGGGCCAGGGCACTGGAATCAATCCCCCCACTGAGCAACGATCCCACCGGCACATCACTGAGCCGCCAGGCGGTGACGGCCTCACGCAGGTGCTGGTGGAATTGGGCGGCGGCTTCGGGAAACGTGGCCGCTGGCGATTGGCGGCTGGCGGATGGCGTGGTTTCGCGAGCGGCTAACGGCCAGCGGCCCGCGGCATTCTGTTCACTAAACACCAATTGCCAGTACCGCTTCACCATGATCTGCCCCTTTTCGGCGATGAGCAGGTGGGCGGCGGGGAGTTTGTGGATATGGGCAAAGGCCGTGAGGGGGGTAGGAATGTAGCCGGTGGTGAAGAGGTGGGTCAGGCTTTCGTGGTTGACCTGGCGGGTGAGGCCGGGTAGTAAGGTAAATAACGGGCGAATTTCTGAGGCAAAAGCCACGCGGCCGCGATCCTCGGCATAATACAACGGTTTAATGGCTAACCGGTCCCGCGCCAGAAGCAAACGCTCGCGCCGGACATCCCACAAAGCAAAAGCAAACATCCCCCGCAGGCGGGTGACTACCTCGTCGCCCCATTCTTCATAACCGTGAACAATCGTCTCCGTGTCGGTATGGGTGCGAAACCGATGACCGCAACGTTCCAACTCAGCCCGCAATTCCGGCGCGTTAAACACCTCGCCGTTATAGGTAATCCAGACTGTGCCGTCTTCATTGCTGAGCGGTTGATGGCCCCCCGCCAGGTCAATAATGCTCAACCGCCGCGCCCCTAACCCAATCCCTGCCCCCACATAAATCCCCGCATCATCAGGGCCACGATGCTGAATCATATCAGTGGCTCGCTCAATCATAGAGCGATCCACCTCTGGAGCCATTAATCCAACAATGCCACACATGTGTTTAGCCCTCAGCAGTCAGCAACTCAGCACTCAGCAGTCAGCACTCAGTACTCAGCTCTCAGCACTATCTTCTGGCGGCCAGGTATACATCACGGTAAAGCCTTGCCAGTTTTCGTCGGCTTCGTGGTAGGGGTGGCCGTGGTGGGTGAGCCAGGCGTGGCCGGTGAGGCCGCGTTTTTCTGGCTGACCCAGCAATTTGGCCCCAAAGCGCACCACGACCGGCACACCCCGCGGCCGCAAATAGTGATAGCGCACCAAGGAACGACGCAGGCACAACCCCAGCGGCGAATGGCGTTCCAGCAAGGCGGCCAGGTCGGCCAGGTCACGGAGATGGGTTTCAGGCAGGTCAGGCGCGGCCGCGTCCGGTTGATCTATCTGTTGCATAGCCTGCGGCAGGGATTGTTGCAGGATGGTTGGGATGCGGCCGCAAAACGTCCGCATCTCCTTCAGCCTGCGCCGATACTCCACCCGCAGTATTAGCCAGGGCAACCAACGGATGAACAACCAGAGATGTTGTAGACGAGAGAACATGGGGATCAGGCGTGGTGCGTGGTGCCAATACGCACCACGCACCACGTACCACCTTTTTATCGAACCTCAACCAACAAATCTTCACCCGCCATCTTCTCCGCCAACTCCAGCAGATCCGCCAACACCATCGGCACATCTACATTGTACTTATTGGCGACCGTGGTGGCATGGTCGTGGATAGTTTGTTCACCGTCCAGCATCTGCCAGAACTCCGTACCAATGGCATTGAGCGAAAAATAGGCACCGGTATCCAGGTGAATCAAAATAGCTTCACCGGCTACAACCTCATAGGTGGCTTTAGGGGAACGGCTGAGAATGGTTTCAGGGGTCAAGTGATGCTCCTTTTATGGGTGAACAGAGGGGTAGAGGGGCAAAGTGGCAATGTGGCAATGTGGCAAAGTAAAAGTCGCCTTGTGCAACTCTGCAACTCTGCAACCCTGCAACTCTGCACTCCCTAATAAAGCCCGTTCATGTTATCTGTTCTCATACTCCGGTACAATTAAGTATTATGAAATGGTACTTACACGACTTGATTATCGAAGGGCTGTCGAATGATGCAACAGTCCTGTCAAACTGGCAAACCTCATTTGGCGGTCTGCCCCAACCGACCGCGGCCGCGTCGTCTCTCATCGTTGAGTTAAATGTGGTCGAGGGCGTACCCGCCCCACCCCCAGGCGAACCACAGTTCCGCCAGGGTGATGTTTTGCACTATTTTGTCGCCGGGGAGCAAGTGACAGCCCATTTTCCCCGCTTTGGGCAGTTGCAACTCGATTTGACCACAGGTGACGACCCGCGGCCGCATCGTGCAAGCGGCCATTGATACCTACGGCGTTCTGGAAGACCTCATCGCCATTGGCCTGTCCCCCCACTTACGGCGGCGAGGCTACTTTTTGATCCATGCTTTTGCGGCCGCGTACCAGGGGCAAGGCGTGCTCATCGTGGGCGGCATCGGCGCGGGCAAAACCACCACTGGCATGTCCTTACTCAACGCGGGCTGGCAACTCCTCTCTAATGATTCACCCATTCTCACCGCTGAGGGGCAGATATTACGTTATCCCGGCGTGTTAGCCGCCTACCCGCAAACCTTCGCCCGCTTCGCCCCCACCGCCCATCTGGCCCAGACCCCCATCAGCAAAACCGGGCGCCCAAAAATAACCTTGCCCGCCGAAGCAGTTTGGCCGGATGTCTGGCGGGATTCGGCTCCCGTCAACCTGATCTTATTCCCTCAAATCGAGAATCGCCCCGCCCACCAGTTAGAACGACTGCCCGCGGCCGCGGCCCTGGCCCGCCTGTTACCCCACGCCGTCGAGCAATGGGATCGCCCCCTCATACCCCGCCACCTGTCCCTACTCCGTGCCCTCGTCGAGCAAGCCCCCGCTTATGTGCTCCACCTCTCCCCCGACGTGCTAACCATTCCCCCACTCCTGGAAACAACCCTCACCCCCTGAGTTCCTACGAGTTCCCAGAGTTCCTAGAGTTCCCCCCGTTCCTACGAGTTCCCCTGAGTTCCTACAAGTTCCCCTCCCCCTCCCCAACCAAACTCCGCCAGCACCGGGTAATGATCCGAGGCGAGGTGAACGCCTTCAACGTCATCCACCACGCGGCAAGATTGGAGCGCGGCCGCGAACACCTTGTCGGCCAAAATGTAATCATACCGGGTGGTGCGGAGTCCCGTATGCCAGGTAAATCCATCTTCACGGGGATGTAACTGGCGGAAACAATCGGTATAACCGGCCCGGCACAGACGAGGAATCGCCAACCGAAATACGATAAACAGTTGCCACGCCATCACCCGGCGCATCCGGGCCGGATTAAGGTGTTGCAGTACCCGGTCACCTGAGCCAATGGCGTTCAGATCACCCAGGATGAGGTGAGGGCCTGGCTCTTCCTGGCGAATCAGCCGGAGCAGTGCCCCCACGGCTCGCCAGCGATGCAGTTCAAAGGGTAGCAACAGATAAGGCAAAAAGTGGATGGTGAAAACGGTAAATGACCCACCCGGCGCGTCAATCTTAGCCTGCAACACCGCCTGAGTGAGCGGCGACCGATTGTAAATGTGCCAGTCACCAATGGGATAGCGTGACAACAAGGCGATGTGCCGGTCGCCGCTTCCCCGTGCCCAGAGGTGATGCACCTGTAACCGCTCGGCTAGTGTTGTCACCACTCCTTCATCGTCCGCTTCGGTCAGCCCCACCACATCGGCATTGGCCTGTTGCAGGACCGTGGTGATAGCCTCAAGTTGTTTGCGGCCGCCGAATTCCAGGTTGTAGGTGAGAACACGCATCACGCGCCCAACCCCAACATATCCGCCCCTTCCGAAACCGTGCCTTTATGTGTGACGGGGTTAAACGAAACCATTTTGCGGGTCATCCAGGCCATCAACGGCTTGAGCGGTGAGTGGATGAGCCGTTTTTTGAGCCAGCCTTCCCAATAGTGACGGAAATAACGATTTTGCCAGCGCCAGCGCAAAAGCCGGTAATAGGGAGACAAGAGCCAATGCCCCTGTGAACGCCCCACGAACAAGATGTCGTTAATGTCACACATCACCTGAGCTTCGGCATCGTTAATCCAGGGAGTGTTGCCCCGGTTCAGGTCAAGCGCTGTCCAGCCCTCTTGGTTTTCCGGGGGCACATAGCCCGCTTCTAAGGCTTTGGGCCAGAGGGGTGTGCCGGGATAAGGCATGTAGACACAAACGGAACAGCGCACATTTTCGCTCATATCGCACAGTTCGGTGATCAAATCCAGGGTAATTTTGGCGTCGTCAGGTGTTTCGCCGGGCAGACCAATGATGAAGGACGCGTTGATTTCCACATGCGGTGCGCCCTCAACCAGGTTACGAATGCCCCAGGCGATTTGCCAGGCATCCTGATCCTTGTTCATGGCATCCAGCACCGTTTGTGAACCAGACTCCGCGCCGATGTTGACCCATTGACAGCCCGTTTTTTTCATCCAGGCGACAAACTCCGGTTTGAGGAGTTGCACCCGCACCTGACCACTCCAGGGCATGTTTACCTTCTCGACCAGACGTTGCATCGGTTTAATCCGGCCAAAGAGATAATCATCGGCGTAATCTATGGCGTCAATGCGGTGATGGTCTTTCAGCCACTGGATTTGCTCCAGAATGTATTCATCGGAATGTTGCCGCCAGGTCCGTTTCATGACCACTTCGTTGTAACAAAAACCACAACGGAAGGGGCAACCCCGCGAAATGTAGACAGGGATGGCCCGCTGGTACGGCCCACTGGGAATCAGATAGGCTTCAACATCATCGAGCAAATCCCAGCGGGGGTGGAATCGGTCTAAATCCTGGATGAAGGGGCGCTCACGGGTAAACCAGGGAGAGCCATCGTCTTGTTTGAAGGCCAGACCAGCCACGTTAGACCAGTTCTGGGGCACGCGGCCGCTAAGCATCAGAGCAAATTCTTGCGCCGTCTCTTCGCCCTCATTAACGATGACAAAATCTACATACTCTTCCTTGAGCACTTCGTTGGGCATGATAGTGGCATGAACGCCGCCCCAAACCACGGGAATGCCCAGGGCGTGAACCCGTTTGGATGCTTCGATGGTGGGCAGAAGCTGTGGCCCAGTGATGGTACTGAAGCCAACAAACAGCGGCCGCGTCACCCGTACCTGCTCTACAAAATCTTCCAAAATATCTTCCGTGTCATGAAACAGGCGGCTCTTAAACCCCACCTTCTCCAGGGCGTCGGCCACGTACATGATGCCAAACGGGGGGTACATGTCCCGGTGGTTACGGAAGTTAATCAGGAAAACAGTGTCGGTGCTATCCGATTTGATCTGCGGTAAATCCTGCGGCCGCACCGCTACATCTGTCAGGTTAATCATACCGTTTGTCATAATCCTCACCCCTTTCAATACATAAAAGGAAAATAATTAATTGGTGAATTTGTGAATTGTTGAATGATTAACGAGGGGAAATGTCTACCACTTCATTAACAATTCACCAATTCAACAGTTCAACAATTAATTATTCAACTAATTCACATTCTGGCCCTGCATTGCCGTTACCACCATCACGCGGAAGCCTGTCCCCTGGGCGTGATAATCCCGGCTGGGGGTCGTGACACTACAGGCACTCCGCACATTCAACTGGCAATGATGAATGGTATACCCCCACGAACCGCCCTTGACCACATGAAAATCGGGCAAATCCGGGTTATACAGACTACTCGTCCACTCCCAGATATTGCCGCTCATGTCCAGGCAACCATACGGGGAGACATTTTGCGGCCGCGCCCCCACCGGTAACGGGTAGCCGTTGCGCCAGTACCAACCCGCCCGCGCCCATTCGCGCCGCGGCCGCACCAGCAACGAAAACAGGTACGTCTCTGGCCCGACCGGGAACCGCTTTTGCCACTGGATTTCCGGCCGCGTCCGCGTGTTCCCCCAGGGGTACAACCGGCCATCTGTGCCCCGCGCTCCCTTTTCCCACTGAAACTCGCTAGGCAAGGTAAAGGGCACATCCCAGGTCTGGGTCAGCCAGTCACAATAAGCATAGGCGTCTGCCTGGGTCACATCCACGATGGGTAAATGATCGTGGCCGTCCGGGTAGTCCAGGGTGGGAGCATACCCGCGCCAAAACGTGCCGCGCCACCCCGACACTACTTTGTACCACATACCCCCCCAATGATGCCCGGTTTTTTCCAAAAAGGTGCGCCATTCCCGGTAAGTCACCGGTTTTCGGGCCAGCCAAAACTCTGGCAACATCATTTCCTGCCGGGGCTTGCGGGGTGGGCACTGCGCCAACCGTTCATAACACAACTCCGGCCCGTAAATAAATGTCCCCGCCGGAACGGAGCAGAACTGATCGGCGAGAGGCGGCGGAATGGATGGCATGAGGTGAACAAGTAAGCCGTGATCAATCTCTCGGTCAGTCTTTCAAGCTCGTCTCAGGTCTCCCTTTCTCCTTCCAGATTTCCCCATGCCATTTTCAAGAGAAAGGGCGGGGGGGTGAGCAATAACACCAGCCAAACCTAACCGGCTCCTACCAACCAACTGCGGCCGCTTTCCCTGGCTGTGATCATCAACCCTCGTTCGGGGCGGCGGAAACCGACTAAACCGAGCATATTCCCAAGAACGCCGATGGCCGCGGCCGCAACTGCCCCATTTTTCTGCCCGTGCTGGGCCAAAACCACACTGGCGGCCTGCGCCGCTGGCCCCAACCCGGCCCACTTCCGCGCCGGTTTCGGCCCGATGGTCATCATCACATCCCCCACCATTGCCATGGCCGCCGAAATGTGATGAGTGTGCCCCTGAGCATGGCCGGGATCAACCTGGGCCAACACGTCCACCCCCCGTTGCCGGGTCAACAGCCAGGCCCCACCCAGCCCGGCCAACGCCCCTGCCCGCCAACCAGGCTGGGGAATCTGCCACGCGGCCGCGGCCAATGGTACGAGCCAATCCAAATTAAACCCTTTGTACTCCTCAATACGAAGCTGATACTCTGGCCCACTGGTCACGGTAGCCAGCGCCGTCGCCCCCGCCGCCTGATAAACGACCCCCGCCAGCCAACCCACTTCACCCTGCCGGGCGGCCAACAGCGAAGCCACCGGCGATAACGCGGCCGCGCCCAGCCCCAACAATTTTGGCGCATAAGATGGGGGGTATAACACCGCCAGATCGCCATGATCGTGTCCATGATCATGGTCATGGTGTTCGTGATCATGCTCATGCTCGTGTTCATGGTCATGATGATGATCGTGGTCGTGATGATGGGCCTGAGCCTGGGCCGCCTGGTTGCGGGCCTGTTCCAGGAAAGGCAACGCGGCCGCGCCCCCCGCCGCCATCGCCGCTAGAGGCAGGGCCAATGATTCCGGCAAATCCAGTAAATCGGTCAACGCGGCCGCGCCCAAACCCGCTACGGCCAACCCTGCGGCCGCGAGTTCCAGCGTGTCCGGGGCCGGCACAGGCGTCGGCAAATCTACCTGTTGGTCAACGACAAACCCGGCATCCTCAAAGGCATGTTTCAAGTGATGAACGTAATGCAATCCTTCAAGCGGCTCTGTGGCGTGCAATATGCGGAAGAAATTAATGTAGCAAAAGCGGATGCCGCGCTCTTGGGCCAGGTGAACCCAATTATGCACCGCCGCATGGTAATCAAGCGGGATCATCTCATCCGGGGTGAAACGATGGCCCAACACCACGTTGGGGGCACGCCGCTTGGCGATGAACCAGTCCCCTTTTTGATGGCGCGATTCGGCAAAATAGACCAGCGACAACCCGGCCTGGGTCATGGCCTCTAGCGTTTCGTCCAGGTGCATCTCGTGGCCCAAAATCATGTTCCCCTCAAAAGCCACATAAGGGCCAAGTTGGGCGGCCTGGGCCAGGGTGCGTTCCAGCAGGGCCTTTTCCGGCCAGGCGTAGCTGACCGGGCGGGGCACAAGGCCCAACCCACGCGCCCGGATACGTTCCGCTAAGGCCGGATCAAAACCCAACCCCAATTCGCCAATGGTGGGCAAATCGCCAGCAAAGACCAGGGTATGTTGGCTGATGACCTCGGCCTGGGTGTAGGGTAGACGGATTTGGAGTTCCTGAGCCAGGGCGGTGACGAGTTCGGGGTGGCCGTGCACATAGTTCCAATGACCGACGCGAGGGGCGGTGGTACGCGGCCGCGCCGGAGCCTGGGATGTCAGTTCGCCGGTGTGTAGCAGGCGGGCCAAGGTCCATTCGGGCAGGGAAACATGGGTGGCCCCGTTTTCGGCCAGCTTGTGGAGCATTTCGTCAAAGGAAAGGGCGGCACGAATAGCGGCCGCGGCCGCGTCATCAAAATCCACACACAGGGCGACCCGGTTATGCTGTTGTTCCCATTGCTGGCGGCGCAGAAGAACCCGGCTCGCGGCCGCGGCCCCGGCAAGGGTGGTAGTGAGGGAGAGAAGACGGGATAGTTTCATAGAGTTTGTTGCTACAGGCGTGTTTCTAATGCGTTGAATAGTTGAACGGTTAATTTTTAATGGGTGTGTTTCAGGATTAGTCTGAACGTTAAGTTTTCATGGTCAGGGTGAATAGCCGCGCCTCTCGTTAATCATTCACCCATTCACCAATTCACCCATTAACTGTTCTCTTCATCTCAGGAGACAAGACACAGGTTACTGCTTACTGCTCACCTGCAATTTCCGTTGTAACAACTGCCCCGTGTCTGTTTTACCCACATTGAGGGCGGTGCGCCAGACGGCGACGCGGCCGCGCCAATCTTGTGCCCACCGTGCCGTTTCCGCCCGGTCTTGCCAGCCGCGCCGGAGCCGTTGCCCCAGCGTGATAAGCGGTTTCTGTTGCGTACGCTTCAGCACATCGGCCAGCCCCAGGTTTTCAATGCGCTGCCGGAGCAGGCGGGGGGTGGCCCGGCGTAATGGTTCGAGCACATCCGGTGGCACGGGAGCGGCGAGTAGTTTCTGCCCCAACAACAGTGAGGCCAGGGCATAGGGAGCGGCCCGCTTTTCGGTGGCCCGCTGGCAAAATGTGGGCCAATGGATGCCCCCAGCCTGGGTAATCGCCAACACATCGGTCAGTTGCACCATGGCCGGTGCCCCCTGGATAAGATGAAAGCAAAAATGGACACAGATGTGCAGGAGTAAATCATCCGGGGCTAACACGTGGGCGGGTTGTCCGGCTAAGGTGACGGGTATGGCCCGTTGGCGCACACCGGGAGTAATGTCTACTTTGAGGCCGAACCAGGATTCTTCCAGGGAACTATGCGGCTCAACCATGCGGCCGCTGTCGGCGGACAAATACGGGTTAGGCGTGGCACCTTGTTCCCCCTCGCGGCGGAAGGTGCTGGTGTGTTTACTAACACCGGCCCCCATTTCCGCCGATTTGTGTTTGCCGCCATAGGCCAGGTCACTTAGGAGCGCCTCAGCCGCGGCTAACTCAGCCGGGGGAAACAGGATGTCTATGTCGTTCATGGGGCGCAGGCCCGGAGCGGGATAAACGAGGGCGGCCAGATGTGCCCCTTTGAGCACGATAGGGTGCAGGTCGCAGGTGGCACAGGCGGAAAGTAGTTCGCCCAGTTGGGCATTGATGGCCTGATACCGTTTTTCTTGGGCGCGATGGGTGACGAGAAGTTTCGCGGCCGCGTGGCCGGGCAAGGTCAGGCCCCATTGTTGCAAACGGTGATGTAGTTGAGGGGCCAGACCAAAGGCAATGGCTCGCACCGCCAGGTCATCCCAGGCGATGTCTGCCTGATGAGCCGCAGCAAACCAGCTTTCACTGGTTTGTGGGGGTTGGAGAGCCTGTAAAAGTAGGGAACTGGTGACAAAAGCAGAGGCCGACATGAAAGGGTTGCCAATTGGGAGACACGTCACACGGAATTGGTTGAGCCATCAAACGGCCTCAAACGATCTCCCGAAGGAGTTCAGATTAGTGGGAGCTGAAGGTAATCTGGGACAGCTCTTCGTGCTTGGTGATTTCAGGTTTTACGTACATGGGTTTTCTCCTCAAAGGTTAAATCAGACAAAATTAATGGGAGCTGAAGGTGATCTGGGACAGTTCTTCGTGCTTGGTGATTTCAGGTTTTACGTACATGGGTTTTCTCCTAAAGATATGAACGGGTGGATAAAATGGTGGCGTGTCTCCCTCTGGCACCTCATTTCATTTGTTGCGGCTAACGGTATGTTGCAATAACCGTTGCAACAACAAATCAGGCAAAAAAAGTATAACGACTTTGACTGATTCGACAACCTGAGAGACGGAAATTTTAAAGGAAGGGTTGAAGTTTAGTAACCGTTCAGCAATTTATGAAGAAACTGGGAACTAGAGACTGGAGACTGGTAAATCTCCAGTCTCTAATCTCCAATCACCAAACTCGCCCAGTTAAAAACGAACGATGACTTAGCCTCTGGCTGTAAGGGTTGCACCAACAAAAACCAGACTGCTATAAAGGTAGTAGAACCAGTGCAAGGGAATGGCACACAAGAGAAAAGAGACGCCGCGCTTGTGCCACAAAAACTGATAAAAGCGGTAGTTTAAAATTACAAGGATCAACGGTAACGGAAAAAGAGATAACCATGAGCGGAACGCGGGACGGCGAAGCGGATAAATACTGTAAGAAAGCTGTAATAGAAACAAATGCACCGCGGCCGCGCTCATTCTCGCTCTCACCTGCAAATTCAAATCACGGGGCAGGGTCTTATTCTCCCGTAACAGGTGTGTCCAGGGGATAGCCCGCTCAAAAATATCGGAGCGCAGGAGAGAGGAGAATGTCCATTGTTTCAGATGTTTAACCTGCACCTGTTTGGCTAAATGGATGGTTCCGCCAGCCGCTTTCAGGCGATAACCCAGTTCGATGTCTTCGATAGCCGGGCGAGGATAACGGGCGGCATCGAAGCCACCCAGAGCGAGAAATGTGGTGCGCCGGATGGCTCCGCAGCCAGTCCAGAAGGTTTGGGCCTCGCTCTGGCTGGTCTGGTGGGTGAAGTGGTGGAGCAGGTTTTTGTATTGGGAGACAAAACCCGGGTGGGCTGGGTTGTCATCGTAGGAACCGATGAGCGCATCAAGGTGGGGGCGGGTTTGCAGGATCGCGGCCGCGTTCCCCAACGTATCTTCGTGCAGTTCACAGTCGGCATCCGTGAAAAAAAGGAACTGCCCGGTGGCCTGGTTGGCCCCCAGGTTACGCGCGGCGGCTGGCCCGTTGCGGCCGCGGCTCACCACCACCTTTGCCCCCAGCCTCTCCGCCACCCGGCCCGAACCGTCCGTCGAGCCATCATCCACCACAATCAGCTCCCAATCCCGAAAACGGGAGCGCCGGATCGCTTCCAGGCAACGAGCCAGGTGAGGTAGACCATTGTAAACAGGAATGATGATAGTGAAGTAAGGAAATGGCATAGGCGTTATCCATAAGCGGGCGCTCACCAAGAGGAATGAAAACTTTAACCACAGATTTCAGTTACCAGATTTTCTTTCTCTGCGTGGAATTTTCATAGGAACTCGCCACTCGCACCTCGCCACTCGCCACCTATCTTCCCAGGAGTTCCCACAGTTCCTAGAGTTCCCCCGAGTTCCTCCTTTCACACCCACCGCCCCACCCCATCCGTCAGCGGCCGCAAACCATCAGCCTCACCCAGTTGCTCCTGGACAAAACGGAAGACGTCCTCAATGACGCCATCACTGTTGAGATAACGAAAGGAGCCGGTGCGCCCCAGCAGATGCAAACGAGGCCATTGGCTCAGGTGGGTTCTGACGGCGGCTAACTGTTTTTCGTAGCCCACGCGATACACCGGGTAGGCGTGGGGCACGCGCACCACCCAACTGTTGAGCACCTCATCGGCCCGGAACCAGTTTAAATGAGCTAATTGCTCCACAACGGTTTGCACCAGCCGTTCCGAGGGCCACTGCCATTTTTCTTCATGGGGGCCAGTAAAAATCTCCACTGCCAATGAGGTGACATCGGGGCCAGGAACCATGGCCGCCGACCAGTTTTTGGGTTCGTGGGTACGGCCAAAGAGGGCGTTGCCATTGGGAAAATAGGTCCAACTATCGGGGGTGATCTGCGGCCGCGCCAAAGCCAGAAACACACAAATCAGCCCCCGGTAATCCAGGTGATAAGGGGTGAGCCAGGGTTCACCGCCGGGCAGAGCCGCCAACAAATTATCCAGCGGGATAGTTGAAATCACCTGCCGGGCCTGAATGGTGGTTGGGCCATCCGTGCTCTCAACCTCAGCCACAAAACCCTCGGCGGTAGGGCTGAGGCGGGTCAGATTGGTCTGGGTGAAAATCGTTCCCCCCTGCTGTTCGATCTGGTGGTGCAGGGTTTGCGGGATGAGGCCAAAGCCGGTGCGCGGGTAGTAAAAATGGCTGATGGCCGTGGCGGGGCTGACGGCGGGCGGGAGCAGCGCATGTCTGACAGCTTGCCACAAGCTGGGCAGACCAATCCGTTGGGCGGCCCACTCAGCGGCAATTTCGTGGCCGGGAAGGCCCCACACTTTTTGGGTGTAGGGCTGGAAAAAGGTGGCGTACATCGCCTGACCAAACCGCTTCACCACCCAATCTTCAAAGGAATGATCGGCGCGGCCGCGTTCCTTCACCCGGGCCGTGAGGTAGCTCCAACCGAGCGCGGCCGCGCGCCGGGGCGGAAAGGCGGTCAGCGCACCAGGGAACTGAAGCGGGTAATCAACAAAACGCCCTTCCAGGTAGATGTGGCTGAGGCGCGGCACACGGAGCAGTTCATCCCCCAATAAATCTTTCAGCCATTGCACCACTGCCGGGTTATTGCTATGAAAGCGATGCCCGCCCAGGTCGAAGCGAAACCCCTCACGGACAAAGGTACGGGCCAGCCCGCCGACCTCAGCCCCTTTCTCGATGAGGCAGACGGTTTGGCCGCGTTTCAGGAGTTCGGTCGCGGCCGCGAGGCCCGCAATGCCGCCACCAAGAATGAGATAGTCGTGGGGGGGGAGGGGAAGTTTCGAGTTTCGAGTTTCGGGGGTTTCGAGGTTTCAGGTTTCAGGTTTCAAGTTTTGGGTTTCACGTTTGAAGTCTCTCAGTCTCTCTCCAGTCTCCAGTCTCTCCCTCTCCTCCCCCAAATTATACCCAACAAACTCTCCCCAAGGCCGAGGCTGGCGGTGAGGATGTCTAGCAGGAAGAAGAAGGGCAGAATGATGAGGCGAAACCAGTACGCGGCCGCGCTTTTTTCTAGCCAGAGCGCGGTGATGATTTGCATGAGAGGGGTGAGTAGGGTCAAGCTGATAACGTGGTGCGTGGTGCGTGGTGCGTGGGTTGGTCGCCTGTGTTGGATCAGCCAGCCCAGCATCACGACAGCCAACGCCAGCCGATCCAGATAACCCGTGGCAAACAAAAACAACTCCAGCCGCGCCAACAACCCTGAGACCTGCAACCTGCCACCTGCAACTTGCCCCCCTCCACGCGCAACGCGAAACTCCGAACTCGAAACCTCCCCAAACCCCCTCGCCCAGCGGCGGTGTTGGGCCACATAACCGGCCAACGTTTCCGGGGCCGCCGTTGTACTGATAGCCTGGGGCCGGTAACGGGTCTGCCAGCCAGCCCGGGCCAGGCGCACCGTCAGGTCGCTGTCTTCCAGGGTTGCGCCGGGCCGGAAACCGCCCACCGCGTCTAGAGCAGTGAGCCGATAGGCACAGTTGGAGCCGAGCAGGGGCGGGTACAGGTGTAGGCTGTCTTTGGCCTGGCAGGTGATATGCTGATGAACCAGGTTTTCATAGGTGGCGTAGGTCGCGGCCGCGCTCTTCAACCCATTGCTGACCACCCGCCGCCCGGTCACACCCCCCACCCGCTCATCGGTGAAACCGGCGAGGAGATGGCGCAGAGAATCGGGTTGCGGCCGCTCATCGGCATCATATACCACCAGAAAAGGGTTGTGCGGATGGCGGCGAATCGCTTCATTGAGCGCGGCCGCTTTACCCACATTGGCGGGCAGGCGCAGGTAGGCCCAGTGAGGCATGGACGAGGCGAAGGTCTGGGCGACGCGGCCGCAGTCATCCGTTGAGCCATCATCTACCAATAAGACGGACTGAAGCGCTGGCGGGTAATCAAGTTGTTGGATATGCCGTAGGCAGGTGGGTAAGGCTTGCCGTTCGTTAAAAAAGGGCACCACAATGAGAACAGCCAGACGAGTGTCGCATTCAAGGAAGGCCCGATTGCCCCCGTCGATCTCCTGGTAGACATTGTTCCTTTGTTTGTGACCCAGCGCTACAAACAAAAATAACCAACGCCGCCAGGTAAACAGGGCCAGAATGAGTTGGGCCAGATAGGTGAGAATAACCAAATTGGATCAACCTTTCCCTAACCTGGATAAACCAGAAAATTTATCCGCAGATTAACGCCGATTTTCGCTGATTAAAGAATCTGCGTTAATCCCAAAATCTGCGGTTAAACTTCTTGCCATCTGGGCAAAAAGTTGACTTGTAAAGCACGAACCTGAACAAGCCAGAACCAAAAAGAAGGAACACAGAGGACACAGAGAAGACACAGAGCTACACGGAGTTTTAAGAAAAGCCGGGATTTTCTCTGTGAATCTCTGTGTCTTCACCTCTGTGTTCTCTGTGTAACTGTTTTCTTGCTATCTGTACAAGAAATGAACTTGCAGGGTAAGACAGATATATTCTCCCTGGTTTAGGCTTCGAGTCGCATCAGCCAATACCAAACGGGAGCCATTCGTTCAAAATGGGCCATACAGGTTGGCACAAGATCAGTTGATTGCACAACGGCGGGAGCAAGACCGGGTCGGGGAGAGACAGCTAAACCGGCATAACGTAGCAGATCCGCCTGAGGGTGATCGGCGGGGAAACCAGCTGGTACACGCTTAAACTGTTCACCCATGACTGTATATTGCCCCTGACTTTGTAAGGTTGCCAGGATATGGGCTAATTCAGGGCCAGATGTCGCGGCCGCGTGACGGTATTTTTCGAGCATCTCCTTGGGAAAACCAAACAGCCCCGCCATTAACCCCATACCATCCGCACTTAGCCGAAACCCAAAAGCGGGGTGCTCCGTCTTCTTGCCCCGTCCATGCCAGAAAAGGCCATTGACATGTGTGTTATAAGGCGATTTATCCTGACTAAAACGGACATCACGGTAAATTCGAGTCAATGTACCACGGCCATCCGTACGCGTGTCGTACTGAATATCTGGAACTACCCGGGCTAACTGCTGCCCTAGTTCCGTCACGAAAGCCAGGGCCGGTTCCAGCAAATCAGTTTGGTAACGCTGTTTGTTGGCCTCAAACCAGGCTTTGTTATTGTTGCTTTCTAGCTCAACCAAAAAAGCCAGCCCTTCAGCCGGGAACCCATTAAAGCTCATGCTGTCATCTCCGGGTTTATTTTTTCTTCTTTTTCTCTTGCTTCGGGGGCAATATTTGCACAAAACGGGCACACAATTGCACCCATTCTTCCAGGTCTTTATCGTCAGCCAGGCCATCTGGCTCCACGTAAATATACCCTTTCATGGGTTTACCCGTGAAATCCATTGGCCGCACATGGGGTTTGGCAAGAGCCATCGCCTGATTATCTGGCCCCACCCGTGCCATCAGCTCATCATTGGTGACGCCTACAAACATGTAATCGTTTTGCATGAAGGCGATACCGCCAAACATCTTCTTTTCAGAAATGTTATGCTCATCCACCAAAAGCGTTCGAATGCGTTCCGCCAGCCCTTCATCATAAGCCATGATTCACACTCCTGCGAAAATAAGTTTTGAGTTTCGAGTCACAAGTTCCTGGCATTTCATCCATCCCTTCGACAAGTTCATCTGTCTGAAAATTTTCATCCCACTTGGTGAGCGCCCCGCTCCTGGGGAACTCCTGCTCAATTATTTAATTCTCGTTCCTTAACTTTCCAAACAGTGGCGTACTTTTTGCGGTACTTGGTATCCTCTTCCGTGGCGATGAGGGCCAACGCCCTATCCCGTATGGTCTCATCTTTGATGGCCTCATACAGATTTTTGAGTCCCTGGATGATGTCATAACGGATCAACGTGCCGTTCTTTTCGTTGTGGCATTCGTGAAAACGATGGCTCAACCCTTCAACTACGAGATGCTGTTGGGGCGGGCCAACGGCTCCTACCTTCCATACTGCTTGTAGACAATGTCGGGCCGTCACAAAGCGTTCATCCTTCGTCACCGCGAGAAGGGCCGCAAAATCCTTGAGCATCCGGTTTTCCGGGTCGCTCTTGGCCAGGTTACACAAAACCTGGGCCGCAATCGCCCGGCGGTGGTTGTCCTTGTGTTTCAAGTCAGCCATCAACTCATCCCAGACCGTGTACGCCCATTCAACCGGTTTATCCGTTAGCTCGATAACCGCGTAAAAAGCCTGGTTTTGTAATTCTCTATTGTCATCAGCCTGTAGGTTATTCAGGTGTGTCTGGGTAATAGTGTCCATCGTTCTGTCCTTTGGGGAAGGCGTCGCAAGTAAGTTCCGAACTATGGGCAAGGTTGAATTATACCGCATGGCTCCGGTAAAGGGCCGTCCGCACCTTGCCCGGCAAGGGCTGCTTCGCCTGTGGATTGACCCAGACAATGGTTGGTTCATTGGCTGACAACTGCGGGCCACGCACAAGAATTTCACTTAACCGCTGATAATGGTGGAAGAAATCGGAACGATTACGAAACCCATACCTCTGGAAAAACGGGGGGTCCTGGCGTTCTACACGTTGTAGCAGATGGAGCATGGCGGTACGGAGATCCGTGGGCGTCAGATACAGCGCCTCAACCCCTACAAGCAGAACATTACTGCGCTGGGGCAGTAATTGGCCCAGTTTACTGCAAACCGTATC
This sequence comes from Candidatus Trichofilum aggregatum, assembly GCA_016716885.1. GTDB lineage: Bacteria > Chloroflexota > Anaerolineae > Promineifilales > Promineifilaceae > Trichofilum > Trichofilum aggregatum. The sequence continues at coordinate 28,410 of JADJUV010000164.1, forward strand.
AGCCAGCCGTTCGCCTAGAATGGAATTAGCGGTGGGCGTGACTCCCGTTTGTTCCGTGACGTCCGTGGGGGTGTTCTTGGGGTCGGTGCGCAGCCGGGTTACTTCAACCATAAAGGTGAGGCTGGTGGTATAGGTGACAGAAAAATCAGGTCGGCGTGATTGTCCCGACGGCTGAGGTTCATATACCAGGCTCAGCGGGCGTTCCTGAAGGAGCAAATAAGCGGTTTCCAACTCCAGTCGCAGATCAAGGAGCGTTTCCTGATCCTGCGCCGTGCGTAGTTTTTTGCGGATTTTATCGCGGAAGGTGGTGACGAAGGTGGTGAAGCGGCGCGAGGATGTCAGCCATGTGGTCATGGGCTGAGTGAGAAGATGCGGCCGCGCCTCAAAAAGGTAGGTCAGTAATTCATCAATTAGCATCGTTGTGCTCATGCCGGAACATCGGGCAAGAGTGTAACACACGATGCTCATGCGTTTCCATATTTAATTGAGGGGTAGGTGGGGGGAACGCGGCCGCACTTCTATTTGTCTCAAACAAAAGCTTGTTTGACCGCTACGGTTTCTTTCTACTTGAATAAATCTCTGAGAAACTTGAACCATTTCAAAACACGCGCTAACACAACAAAAATGATCAAGCCAATGACAACGACCCAAGAAAGGGATTATTTGGATGATTTGACGCCCAGACTGCTAATGACAAGGGAATGAGTGAAATCACCAAAACAATTGTTATAGTTGCCCCAAGACGCACAAATCTTTTTTAATAACTTCTCTAGCTTATTCTGTTCTCCAAAGTCACCATCTGATTCGTTACTAACAATGGGGTTGATTGGTGAAAGGGTGTTCTGTTCTCGGCGTTGAAGTTTACGAAGTTGCGGATCTGCTCCCAACCCATAACCAATTAACGCCAACGCGAGTATGGGAAAAGCAAATGAATCGTTGATGATGCGATAATCTCCATAATGAACAGCCCCGCAAAAACAACCCCCAACACAATGGCTAACACTCTCATTTCTCGCGTGGCTGGTCCTGTGAACAATGCACCTTTTTGGGTGGCACGTTTATCCATTTTGTGAATCAGCCAAAACGGCACAGCGATGAAAATGATAACGAGAAGAATGGATTGAAGTAAATCTGTCATCCTGATTACTCCCAGGCAAATACCTTACCAGGCATTGACATTGTTTGTCATATTTGAATGGAGCGGTTTCTCACTATATGGTACGTTTCGCGGCCGCGCCACCCATTTATTCAATCCATTGAAAGAGCAGATAGAGAATACTGCCTGAACTGGAAATGCTCTTAAGCTTCATTGTTGAGCTTGTTGAATTGCATTGGTAGCACAATGGTTGAATGTTTGAAATGACATCTGTTCCGCCAAGAGTTATCGGAATGATGTGATCTTTTGTCCAAGTTGTCTGTATCGGCTATCTGGTACCGTTTAGGAATATTGCTCCATTTGCGGTGGCATCGAGGGCATTTTTCATATTGTGCCAGTTTATCCAACCATTCTCGTTTTGTATGATGACCACCGTTTTGCCGTTTACGAGAAGTATGGCTGCGGTCTACTGCGACGACAGTTTCGGCAATAACGATGCATCTTCCCTGATGTGACTGATGTCCAGAACCCGAAGTCAGTCGAGCCACATTTTGTACATTGTGTCATATTGCAAGTGACCACATTGATTTAGACGGCAAAGCTTTCATAACTAGTCAGAAGTTCCACTTGTTCAGTTCTGGAGTCGCTCAACTTTTTTATGTTGCCAGTTTTGTGGCTCACTCTGTTCCATAAATAATCTCCACCATACACGGGTAAAATCCGTGTATTAATGGGTAAGAGAAACGTTATTGTCTGTCACTTAATAGGGGTAGGCAAGATGTGAATTTGTTGATTGGACAAGGCCTCTATTCCTTTGTAGTATTGCGGCCGCAACCCAGTCTCTCAGTCTCTCAGTCTCTCAGTCTCCTCCCCATAGGTACACCATGAACGTCCTGGAAATCGTCATCCAACGACCCGCGGCCGCGACGCCCACCCACTTCCCCGTCATCAGCGAGTATAGCCAGGCCGGTAACTTCCTGGCCGTCCGCCGGGAAGGGGTGTTCGTCCTGGGTGAGGAACACCTGGTGCAACTCCGCGCCCAAGAGAGCAACCCCCTCAACTACGGCACCATTCTCGGCCAGGCCCTCTTCCACGACGCCATCCGCGACGCCTTCATGCAAGCCCGCGTGCAGAGTCAGGACAGTTTGCGCCTGCTGCTGGTGATAGAAGATGCCGATTTGCGGCCGCTGCGGTGGGAACGGCTCTGTGTGCCCGATAGTGCCGGTGAAGAGTGGCATTTGCTGGCCCTGGATCAACGGGTCCTCTACTCCCGTTACCTGCCCAGCCTCACCGACCGCCGCTTCCCGCCCATCGGGCGGCGCGATTTGCGTGCCCTGGTGGTTATCGCCAGCCCCGCCGAGGGCAACCGGTTCAGCCTGACCCATTTCGACACCGAGGAGAACATGGCCGGTCTGCGCACCGCCCTGGCCGAGATTCCCTACGAGGTGTTGGGCAACGTAGCCGAAGCCATTGGCCCGGCCACCCTGGATGAAATCTGCGGCCGCCTCACCGAACAGCCCGCCACCATTTTGCACATCGTCGCCCACGGTTGGTTCCGGGCCAGGGATGGCGAAACCCTGCTCTACCTCACCGACGCCGACGGACAGGTGCAACCCGTCACCACCACCCAGTTCATCGAACGGCTGGACAATCTCCAGGGGTCGCGGGGGCTGCCGCACCTGACCTTCCTCTCCACCTGCGAAAGCGCCGATGCCCGCGCCGAAGCGGTGGGGGCATTAGGTGGGATGGGCCAACGGCTGGTGCGTGATCTGGGCATGCCCGCCGTCGTCGCCATGACCCAACGAGTCACGATTGCCACCGCCAACGCCCTGGCGGCCTATTTCTACAACCGCCTGCGCGACCACGGCGAAGTAGACCGCGCCCTGGTTGAGGCCGGGGCACGCCTATCCACCGCTGGCGACATCACCGTGCCCGCGCTCTATGGCCGCCTGGGTGGTCGCCCCCTGTTCAGTGACACCCTGGAACGGGAGCTAACGGACAACGAAATCGCGGCCGGGTTAAAAATGGCCGAAACTGCCCTGCCGGAACGTGCCCCCGCCTGGCAAAAAACATGGACCCAACACGCGGCCGCGATCCGTCCCCTGCTCCATAGCGACAGAACCCTGCACAGCCAATCCGCCCGCAGCGAATGGGATCAGGCGATGGCCGAGATCAACGCCCTCAGTGAAGAGATATTTGATCGCAACTTCCGCGCCCTGGGACTGGGGCAACCGCTTCCCCCTTACGACAGCCGCCCGCCGTTCCGGGGCCTCTACCCATTTCGCGAGGACGACCACGAATTTTTCTTTGGCCGGGAAACCCTGGTGCAACGGCTGGCCGAGAAACTCAGCCGCCACAACTTCCTTTCCGTGTTGGGGCCATCCGGTAGCGGCAAATCATCCGTCGTTTTGGCCGGTCTGATTCCCTATTTGCAGAACCAGACCCCTGGCCTGGGCGTCGTCTATCTGACCCCCGGCAGTGACCCCCTGCCCCGCTTACAAAATGGGCTGGCACAAGCCAGCGCGGCCGCGTCCGTCGTCGTCATTGACCAGTTTGAGGAACTGTTCACCCTCACCCTCTCTCAGGAAAAACGAGAGGAATTTATCGCCGCTGTCCTGCAAATGGCCGAAGATGAGCCGGTCATCATCACCATGCGGGCCGACTTTTGGGGCGAATGTGCCCCCTACGCCAATCTACGCGAGGCGATGCAGGCCCACCAGGAACTCATCGGCCCCATGAGCCTGGCCGAACTGCGCGGGGCGATGGAGCAACAGGCGGGCAAAGTCGGTTTGCGCTTCGAGGCCGATTTGAGCCAGACGATTCTGGACGATGTGCGGGGTGAACCGGGGGCGATGCCCCTGTTGCAACACGCCCTGCTAGAACTATGGCAACAACGGCGCGGCCGCTGGCTCCGCACCGCCGCCTATCGGGCCATCGGCGGGGTGCAAAAAGCCATCGCCGAAACCGCCGAAAAGATTTACCAGCAGGCCACCGACAACGAACGGGAGCGCATCCAGGATATTTTCATCCGGCTGACCCGGGTGGATGACGAGGGCAGTAGTGAACACCGGGACACCCGGCAGCGAGTTCGGTTTGCCGAACTACTCACCAGTGGCACAGACACGGCCCAGATGCGCGATCTGGTGCAACGACTGGCAACCGTGCGCCTCATTGTCACCAGCGTCAACGATGTCACCGGGCAGGAAGAGCTGGAAGTGGCCCACGAAGCCCTCATCCGTTATTGGCCGCGCCTGCAAACCTGGCTGGACGAAAACCGGGATTTGCTCCGCTTGCGCGGCGGCGTGCGCCAGGCGGCGCAAGAATGGCAGGTCGCCTCGGCTGAGGAGAAAACCCACCTGCTCATTCACCGGGGCAGTCGGTTGGAAGAGATCGAGGGGCTGTTGGTGCAGGGGCGTCTGCGGCTGAACGAGCAGGAACAGGCGTACATCTCCGCCTGTATCGCCGGGCGGGAAGCGGAAAAAGCGCGGGAAGAAGCCCAACGGCAACGGGAACTGGAAGCGGCCCGCCGTCTGGCGGAAGAGGCCGAAGCCCGACAACAGGTACAGGCCAAACTGGTTGTAGAAGCGGAAGCACGGGTAAAAGAACAAGCGGCCGCGGCCGCGAACCTGCGTAAACGAGCCGTCTGGGTGGCGGCGGTGGGCGTCGTGGCCGTCATTCTAGCCATCGCCGCCGGGCTGTTTGGCGTACAGTCCAGCCGCAACGCCGCCATCGCCAGCACCCGCTCGGCTGAAGCCGCTCGTGAACGGGATATTGCCTCAACCCAGGAAGCCATCGCCATCGCCAACGGTGATCTGGCCGCCACCCGCGAAGCCGAAGCCGAAGCCAGCGGCCGCATCTCCCTGTCACGCCAATTAGCCGCCCAGGCCCAACTATCTCTTGGCAGTCGCAAAGACCGGGCGTTACTGTTGGCGATAGAAGCGTTAAAACGAGGCGATACGGTGGAAGCCCGGCGGGTGCTGTTCCAGGGAGTGACCAGTCAGCCGGGATTACAGACCTGGCTCTATGGCCCGGCTTCCTGGGTGCTGTCTGCGGCCGCGTCACCGGATGGGCAATGGGTTGCGGCCGCGAGTTGCACTGTTGCGACCATGAATCAGGGAGCGGAAGCGGGTTGTCCGCTGGTCAACATTCATGTCTGGTCCGTCGCCACCGGCCAAACCGTTGCCGTTCTAGAAGCGCAAACAAACATCATCACCTCGCTGGCTTTTAGTCCTGATAACAGCATCCTCGCGGCCGCGACCAGCCAGGGAACCCTGCTCACCTGGCCGATGGAGAACTGGGACGAGATAGGGTACATCGCCGTTGCCACCGAGGAGTTATCACAGATTCAATTTGTCGGCTCCAGTTCAGATATGGCAATTTTAGGGACGAGCGGCCGCATTTTCTTCTTCAACGCCCAAACACGATTCTTGAGCCGCAACCCAATCGAAACCGGCTTTGCCTATGTTACTGATTCCATTGGCAATTCGGTTCCCATGCCTATTTTCGTCATCAACAGCGCAGGGACACAACTGGCTTACACCAACAGTGAGGGGCGTATCGTCATCTGGGACATCACCAACGAACGGCACGTGACCACGGTTGCCACGACGGGTTTAGCTGACATTGCTTCTCTGTACTACAGCCCGGATGGTCGTTTTCTATCCGCTAAGGCCAGCGATGGGAATACCATCACCTGGCATGCCAACATTTTTACCCCCTCTGATCAGATTGATTATTCATCCAACACCCTTC
>JADJUV010000165.1 GCA_016716885.1 Candidatus Trichofilum aggregatum
CGTTGGGGGGTATCTGGCTCCACGGGGGTCAGGAACTATCAGCACCAAGTATGGCAAAGCGGAAGATATGGTCTTGAGCATGGAAATCGTCTTACCCAATGGGGAGATCATTCGCACCCCTTCTGTACCCAGCCATGCCTCTGGCCCGGATTATGCCCGGCTATTTTTGGGTTCAGAGGGACGCTAGGAGTAATTACGGAAGCTACGATGCAGGTGGATTATTTGCCAGAGGTACGTTTGTTCCGGGCGGTGCTGTTTGAAGATGTCGCGGCCGCGCTCGAAGCAGGCCGTCGTCTCATGACCCGGCGACTCAGCCCGACCGTCATCCGCCTTTACGATCCCAACTCCACCGCTTCACTGGTCAAACATGTTTTAGGCCACGAGTTAGAAGGAGCCTACATGGTCTATCGGCTTTGACGGCGACAAAGATTTAGCCATGTTGCAAGATGAAAAGGGCATGGCGATTTGTACCGAACTGGGAGCCAAAGATTTGGGACGTGAGCCAGGGGAAAAATGGTGGGAACATCGCTACGACTTTTATTACCCTCCCAAATCCCTCAAACTGCCCTGGATGTACGGCACGGTCGAGACGGTGACGACCTTTGACAAACTGCATGGACTTTATTGTGCCAAGAAGAAAGCCATTGAAGAAAGTTACGCCCAATGGCAGGTTCGTTACATCGGTCATTTTTCCCATTGGTTCCATTGGGGAGCCAGTTTGTATGACCGTTTTATCATTGAAGAGCCACCCCAAGATCCCCAAGAAGCGTTGCGCCTGCATAACCGGGTCTGGTCCACCGCTGTTTCCACCTCATTAGCCAATGGCGGCATGATCAATGAGCATCACGGGGTGGGACTGAAGTTGGGCCGCTATATGCGCCAGCAATATGGCCCAGCCTGGCCCTTGTTAGAGGCGATTAAGAAAGCCATTGATCCCAATGGGATCATGAATCCGGGCAAAGTGGGGTTCGGCACATGACAGGTGAACGTATGGAATTATTAAACGTTGTGGCCGCGACGGAAAATTGTCGGTATTGCCTGATGTGCCGTCACACTTGCCCGGTGGGTCAGGCTACGAATCTGGAAACGTTGACGCCGCATGGGTGGGGGTTGCTGATTGCTTCGGTGGAGCGGGGGCTGGCCGTCTGGAATGAAGAAACGGTCCATAATCTGTACCAATGTGCCGATTGTGGCAATTGCCGTGCCCACTGTGTCACCGACCAACCATTGCCGGACGCCATCGCGGCCGCACGCACAACCATCGTGTCCCAAAACCTGGCCCCCGCCATTGTTTATGATCTGGACAACCGGTTACGGCAATGGGGCAATCCCTTTGTTGCCGAATCCCCTGTCCCAGTTACCGACACAGGGGACGTAGCCCTGTTTGTGGGCGATGACGCCCACACTTTGTGGTCTGGGGTGGTCGCGGCCGCGGTGAAACTCTGTCTGCCGTCGGGGTTGCACCGGTTCTCATCGGGGTGGGACGGAATAATGGTTACCTGGCTAGCTCTGTGGGGCTGAAAGAGACCGCCATCATGCTGGCTCAGGCGAATTTAGCCGAACTAAAAGCAACCGGGGCACAACGTTTGTTGGTCCTGTCGCCGGGTGATTATGATGCGTTTCATCGCCCTCTATGCGGAACGGCTGGGGCTGGCGGGGCCAGATGTGCCGGTGATGGAACTGGTCACGTTTTTGGCTGAACGGCTGAGAGCGGGGCAACTGGCTTTTCAGGCCAGTGAATCGCCCTTGCCGTTTGCCTACCTGGACCCCACTCATGCGGGACGGGTCGGCAACGAACGCCATGCTTACCCCCGTGAATTGCTGGGAGCGGTTTATGGCCGCGGCCGCGAACTGTTCTTACGCGCCGATCGGAGTCTGGCCTGTGGCAGTACCGCCCTGCAATTTACCAACCCACATCTCAGCCAACAATTGACCCAAACCCGTTTGCACGATGCCTACCATAACCGGATTCAATTCCTGATCACCGAAGACCCGGCACACTGCATCAACTGAGCCTGTACGCGGCCGCGTATGGAATTCAGGTGCAAGGGTTGTACGAATTATTGGCCGCTCAACTCGTTTCCTGACGTATGACACCAGCAAGTCCCAGAGCTATGTGTCATACGCACCCTATCAACAACTATTTAGAGGAGGACAACAATCATGCATCTTTCTATGCACAACTGGATGAGAGCCGAACCTATTGAAGTGACCGTAGCCCGTTTAGCCAAATATGGTTATGAAAGCATCGAAATTAGTGGTGAGCCAGAGGTTTACAACACCAAACACGTTCGTGCCCTGCTCAAAGATCACGGCATCCGCTGTTGGGGATCTGTTACCCTCATGTTAGGCCAACGCAATCTGGTGGCCAAAGATCAGGCGCAACGGGAAATGTCGGTGCAATACGTGAAGATTGCATCACCATGGTCAAAGAATTGGACGGCCACGAGATCACCATCGTTCCGGGAACTGTGGGCAAAATCAACTCCGAAGGTACGCCAGAAGAAGAGTGGGCATGGGCGGTGGACAGCCTGAAAGAATGTTATGACTACGCCAAAAAATCAGGTGTTATGGTCGCCATCGAACCGATCAACCGTTTCGAGACCTATTTTTGTTACCGGGCCTCACAGGCCTTAGCCCTGGCCGAAGCTGTAGCCGATGATTGTGGTGTCTGTCTGGATGCCTTCCATCTGAACATTGAAGAGGTTGACCCCTACGAATCCATTCGCCAGGCCAAAGGGCGTTTGGTGGACTTCCATGTGGCCGATACCAACCGGTTTGCCTGTGGGCAGGGTCATTGGGATTGGCTGAAGCTGGTGGGAACCCTTAAAACCATTGGTTACGATGGGGCGCTGACGGTTGAGTTTGTGGCCCCGGTAGACCGCACCCCGGCCAACCCATACCCCAATGCCGTTGAGCGTAATCCGGTGGACATCTCCCCGAACAGAGAAAATTCATTGAAGATCACGGTTCTAGTCTGTTGACCGAAGAGTTTTATAGCTGGCAGGTCAAGGTGTGCGCTGACACGCTTTTGCCTCTGATCAAATAAAATGGGTTGAGCGATCAGCCGGCTGGGGCGGGGTGGTGGCCCAGTTGTCTGCCGTGCCAGGCACTTCATGAGGCGATTTAGAAAAGGATGTATTTCAAATGAGTTGAATAATTAATTGTTGAACTGGTGAATTGGTGAATGTTAATGAAGCGGAAGACCCATCTCCTCGTTAATCATTCAACAATTCACCGATTAATTATTTTCTTCCTCTCAACTGAAATGAAACAGCCCTTTGGTAAATCGCCCTACATTTTCAGAGGCAAAAGCATGGGCCAGAATGTGGTTCTTATCGGCACGCTGGACACCAAAGGGCCGGAGATCGCCTATTTGCGGGACCGGTTGCAGGTGTTGGGGCTGACGACGACAGTCGTGGATTCGGGTATCTTAGGTGAACCGCTTGACATCGTGCCCGATATTGACCGCGCGGCCGCGGCCGCCTACGGTAACACGACCATTGAAGCGCTACGCCAGGCGGGGAGTCGCGGCCGCGCTGTCGCCGGTATGCGTTCAGCTTTGCGGAATCTCACCCAAACCCTTTACCAGGCCGGGCAACTGGACGGGGCGATTAGTATGGGGGGAGCGGAAGGGGCGGTGATGGGCGCGGCCGCGATGATGGTTTTGCCCATCGGCGTGCCCAAAATCCTGGTGTCGCCCATTGCTTCTGGTTATCACTTTTTTCATCCCCTGGTGGGTACGCGGGACATGATGGTGGTCCATTCGGTGGTGGATATTCTGGGGCTGAACCCGATTGCCTGCACCGTTTTTGACAACGTCGCGGCCGCGATGAAAGGCATGCTCAGCCACGGCCACCCCCTACCCCCGCCCGACAACAAAAATCGCTACGTCGCCATCACCATGTTAGGCAACACCACCAAAGCCGTCATGGCCGCCAAAACCCGTCTGGCCGAAGCCGGTTACGAAGCCGTCATCTTCCATTCCAACGGCGTGGGCGGCCCCGCCCTGGAAGAACTCGCCACCACCGGGCAATTCGTCGGCGTGATTGATTTCACCACCAACGAAACCTATGATCCGATGGTAGGTGGGATTCATGACGGCGGCCCCAATCGGCTCAAAATCGTCGGGCAATTAGGTTTACCCCAGGTGATCGTTCCTGGCTGTATTGACTTCAGTGTTTGGAATAAAGGCACGATTCCCGCCGCCCTACGCCACCGTCCTGTCTACGATCACAACCCGGAATTTACGCTGGTACGGGCCAGCCATGACGAGATGATCCAACTGGGCCACCTCTTTGCCGAACGGCTCAATTTAGCTCAGGGTCCCGTAAAAATAGCTGTACCCACTCAGGGGCTTTCCATACCCAATGTGCCGGATGGCGCATTCTGGGATCCCCCCGCCGATGCCGCTTTCCTGACCACCTTACGCCAGGAAATTCGGCCCGACATTCCCGTGTTGACCTACGAACGCCATGTCAATGATCCCGACTTTGGCCGCGAAGTCGCCGAACTGTTTATTCAAATGATGGTATCTTCTCAATAATGCATAGTAGCCGTTGGTTGAGCTTGTCGAAACCAACGGCCTTCGACAAGCTCAGGCCTCGTTACCCCCGAAATTTTGAGAAGCTACAAATGATGTGATACCGGAGCTGAAATCTATGATTGCTACCAATGGTCGAACCTATAAAGAGTTACCCCACCTTACCCAGGGCGATGAAGCCTTTCGGTCCCAATTCCTTTCCTGGGACATTGGTGATTTAAGTTATGTGGATATTCAAGCCTATCTCCAGGCCAAAGATGTGATCTTGATCCCTATGGCCAGCCTGGAACAGCACGGCCCCCATTTGCCGCTGTACACCGACACCATCACCGCCGTCGAAATTTCCCGCCGCGTTTCCGAATTGATCGGCGTCTTGCACACCCCACCGATATGGATGGGATATTCACCGCAACACATGCACGGGCCGGGCATGGGGCGAGGCACGATTACGGTGCGGAGTTCCACCTTGTTGGCGGTCATATATACCGGCATTTTGAAAGGGTTGATGGAAAACCCGCCCGAAGAGACCCATGGCTGGCACGCCAGCGAACTAGAGACGTCACAGGATTTGGCCTGGAACGAGAAGCTGGTGCGGATGGAGCGAGCGGAACATACGAAGGCCCATATCCCAGATTTTCTGCCGCGTACCTTTGCCAAAAAAGATGGGATGCCGGATGTGGAATATGACGGGTTTACCTACTTCAATTTTCCCATGGATCATCATGAGTTCATTGAGAGTGGGACCATTGGCAACCCCCTGCGGGCGACCAAGGAGAAAGGGGAAGAGGCTTTCCGGCGACTTTCTGAGCATGTTGCTCGTGGCATCATGGAGTTAATGAATGAACCGGTAAGCGTGCATAATCGGGAGTTTATTGATCGCGTATTGTGACGCTAAAAAGCCACGAATTTAAGCGGATCAGTACCGGACGAGTCCATTTCTTGTGCGGTGAGCACGAAAATTATCCGCAGATTTTGGGGATTAACGCTGATTTTTTAATCGACGAAAATCGGTGTTAATCTGCGGATAAATCTCTTTGGTTCTGGCTTGTCCAGGTTAGGTTGTGACAAAATAAAAAGGACGAAGGGCCGAACCTGGCCCCTCGTCCTTTTTATTTTTGCAGTATCTCTAAAACGCGGCCGGAATAATCTCCTGGGCAAATATCTCCAGGGAGTGGTTTCATGAATTTGACATCTGATTCATGTTTTGTTAATATGTTATCGGTAACGGGAACGATAACGGGAACGATAACATGAGTTCAAGGTCAGGTCGTACTAACATCAAAGAAGTCGCTGCGGCCGCGGGTGTCTCTACCCAGACGGTTTCACGCGTTATCAATGAACGACCAGATGTTGCTCCTGAAACCCGCAAACGGGTCCAAAAAGTGATCGATGAGTTATCTTACCAACCAAGTGCCTTGGCCCGCAGTCTCATTCAACAAAGAAGTTACACATTAGGTGTCGTTACAGCCGGTCTTCAGCATATTGGGCCTTCCTATACCTTAAATGGGATTACAAATATGGCTGAAGAAGCGGGTTATGCTTTACTTCTCAAGGAACTCCCCCATTATCACACCACCAGCATAGGCCCTATTTTTCAGGAATTAGCGTCACGGCATGTGGATGGCATCATTTGGGCTGTTCCCGAAGTAGGCGATAACCATGCCTGGTTAGGGGATGTTTCGCCAAACCTGGAAATCCCTGTTGTTTTCCTGACCATGGAAGCCCGCGAAAACCTTTCCATTGTCTCGATAGACAACTATGAAGGCGGGCGGATGGCTATGAAGCATTTGTTAGGGCAAGGGTATCAACGAATTGGGCATATTTCCGGGCCATTGGATTGGTGGGAAACTCGCCAACGTTTAGCGGCATGGAAGGATGCACTACTCGAATCTGGTACTACCGTTTTGCACACTCATTGGGCGGAAGGTAACTGGTCTTCGACGAGCGGCGCGGCCGCGGTCGAAAAACTAATCAATCAATACCCTGAAATGGATGCGATTTTTGTCGCTAATGACCAGATGGCTTTGAGTGCCTTACGCGTCATTCATAGAAGGGGGCTGAGAATCCCCGAAGATATGGGGATTGCCGGGTTCGATAACATCCCCGAATCAGCCTATTTTACCCATCTCTAACCACGATCCAGCAAGATCAATTTCCAGGTCGCCCGCATGGCGGTGCAAGAAGTTACCCGGATTATTGAACGAGGTTGGCAAGACGAAAGCCACAAACCCGCCAGACGATTATCCTGTCGCCAACGCTGATCGTGCGCGAAAGTTCTTCAAGGAGGTGACGACAAGAAGAAGATAGTTTCATTCACAATTACCCTGCTAACATTCAACTATATACAAACATTTAGCTGTACCTTAATCACTCCCTATGGAGAACCTTTACTAAGGAGAATAACATGTCTCGCTCTAAGCAACTCGCGTTCCTGCTCCTGCTTTTGGCCCTCATCCTGGCCGCCTGTAGCTCTGCGGATAATGCCAACACAGGCAATACGACCAATGAAGAAAACACCAGCGAAGAAACTTCTGGTGAAACCACCGAAGAAACTAAACTCGTTGGTATTTCCATGCCCACCAAAACATCCACCCGTTGGATTTCCGACGGCGAGAGCATGGTCGCCTCTTTTGAAGCCCTCGGTTATGACACCGACCTGCAATTTGCCGACAACGACATCCCCAACCAACTCGCCCAGATCGAAAACATGGTTACAAAGGGCGCCGATGTCCTCGTTATCGCCGCAATTGACGGTTCCACCCTTTCCGACGCGCTCCAACGCGCCCACGAAGCCGGTGTTTTGATCATTGCCTACGACCGCCTGATCTCCAAAACGGAGTATGTTGATTACTATGCCACCTTCGACAACTTTGGCGTGGGGGTCATCCAGGGTACACAAATCATTGAAGGTCTCGACCTGGAAAATCAGGCTGGCCCGTTCAATATCGAACTCTTCGGCGGCTCGCCCGATGACACCAATGCATTCTACTTCTACGATGGGGCGATGTCCGTTCTGCAACCCTACATTGACGAAGGCAAACTTGTCGTTCAGTCTGGCCAGATGGGGATGGATATCGTTGGTACGCTGCGTTGGGACGGGGCTGTAGCCCAGGCCCGCATGGAAAACATCCTGAGCGCTCACTACACTGACAAACGCGTTGATGCCGTACTGGCCCCCTATGATGGTTTGAGCCGTGGTATCATTGCCGCTCTGCGCGGCGTGGGTTACGGCGCCGCCGACCAACCCTGGCCCGTCATCACCGGTCAGGACGCGGAAGTCGCTTCCGTCAAAGCCATGATCGCTGGTGAACAAGCCTACACCGTCTTCAAAGACACCCGTGAACTCGCCGCCCAAACCGCCAAGATGGTAGACCAGGCTCTGAAAGGGGAAACCGTTGATGTCAACGACACCACGACTTACAACAACGAAGTGAAAATCGTTCCTTCGTATCTGTTGACCCCCTACAGTGTTGACCTTTCTAACTATGAAGCACTCTTGATCGAGAGTGGTTATATCACTGCCGCCGATCTCCAGTAAACTGTTCTGATGGTGGTGTGTGAGGGCAGGAATGCCCTCACACACCTACCCCTATCTCCCCATAGGCAAGGATGAGCCAATTATGTCTGATGTAATTCTAGAAATGCGTAATATTACAAAGACCTTTCCGGGTGTAAAGGCACTGGACAATGTGACCTTTTCCGTTAAGCGAGGCGAGATACATGCTTTGGTAGGGGAAAACGGAGCCGGAAAATCAACGCTGATGGAAGTTTTGAGTGGAGTATATCCTTATGGAACGTATGAAGGAGAAATATTTTTTGAAGGTAAAGAGTGCCGCTTTCACGATATCAATCAATCTGAAGCCGTTGGCCTTGTGATTATCCATCAAGAACTGGCTTTAATCCCGTATCTATCAATTGCTGAAAACATATTTCTGGGCAATGAGTGTGCTCAATACGGCATTATCAATTGGAATGAAGCCATTTCTAAAACAAAGGTGTTGTTAGACAAGGTTGGACTACATGAGTCCCCCAGTACATTAATTACCAATATGGGTGTGGGCAAACAACAACTCGTGGAAATTGCCAAAGCCCTGGCCAAAGAAGTCAAACTTCTGATTTTGGATGAACCAACCGCATCCCTCAATGAAAACGACAGTGAAAAACTGTTACAGCTATTGCGCCAATTTCAGGAACATGGGATTTCTTCCATCTTGATTTCCCATAAATTGAATGAAATATCCAAAGTAGCTGACTCCATTACTATTCTTCGTGATGGGGCAACCATTGAAACTTTGGATTGCCATGCCGAAACGATTTCCGAAGATCGCATTATTCGCGGCATGGTGGGGCGAGACATAACCCACCGTTTTCCTCCCCGCGATGCCAAAATTGAAGAGGTTATTTTTGAAGTGCGTGACTGGAATGTTTACCATCCTCTCCATGAGGATCGTAAAGTCAGTAACAATGTCAATATCAACGTTCGTAAGGGTGAGGTTGTGGGAATTGCCGGGCTAATGGGGGCGGGCCGCACGGAATTAGCGATGAGCATCTTTGGACATGCTTATGGAACGCGCATCAGCGGTCATGTGTACAAAAATGGTCAAGAAATTGATGTCAGTTCTATTGATAAAGCCATTTCCCATGGGCTTGCCTATGCTACCGAAGACCGCAAAGTCTATGGATTGATTCTAATCGAAGAGATTAAAGACAACATCACCCTGGCAAACCTGAAAGCTGTTTCGGATGGGGGCATCATCAATGAACCGAAAGAGTTGACAGTCACACGGGAATATCGGGATAAACTCAACATTAAATGCTCCAGCATCTTGCAGCAGGCTATCAACCTTTCCGGTGGCAATCAACAAAAGGTTGTCCTTAGTAAATGGCTGTTTTCCAATCCCGATATCCTGATTTTGGATGAACCAACACGGGGCATTGACGTGGGGGCGAAATACGAGATTTACACGATTATCAATCGTCTGGCCAGCGAAGGGAAAGGAATTATTCTCATCTCTTCGGAGTTGCCGGAAATTTTAGGGGTAAGTGATCGGATTTACATCATGAACGAGGAAAATCGTGGGTGAAATGCAGGCGCGAGGCGTCTCAAGAAATCATCATGAAAACCATCATGAGTCAGCAAGAGGTAATGGCATAATGAAAACCCTGACCACCATTTTCAAAGATAATGTTCGTGAATATGGCATGTTAATCGCCTTAGTGGCGATCATGGTGTTTTTCCAGATTCAAACCGATGGGATATTGATGAAGCCGGTCAATATCACGAACCTGGTTCTGCAAAACAGCTACATCATTATCATGGGTTTAGGCATGCTGTTGATTATTGTCTCTGGCTGGATTGACCTTTCTATTGGTTCAGTGGCGGCTTTTGTGGGGGCAATTGCGGGTGTTCTGATGGTTAAAATGCACGTCAATTGGGCATTGACCATCTTGAGTTGTTTGATCATTGGTGGTGTGATTGGTGCCTGGCAAGGGTATTGGGTTGCCTATGTAAAAATCCCCTCTTTTATTGTGACCTTAGCCGGTATGTTGATCTTTAGAGGTCTGACGCTGGTGATGGTGCGCGGCGAATCAATTGGCCCTTTTCCCCCGGCCTTTCAAAAATTAAGCTCAGGCTTTATTCCCGATTTTTTTCAGGTTGAAGGTTTTCATGTGACGACCATTTTGGTGGGGATTTTGGTTTCAATCTTGTTAATAGCTTTTGATTTTCGTACCCGTAATAACCAACGGAAATATGGGTTTGAAGTATCTCCGTTTTATTTTTTCGTGGTCAAGAATGTGTTGATCACGGCGGTGGTGATGGGCTTTTGTTATTTGATGGCCTCTTACAGGGTATTCCCAATGTGCTGGTGATCTTATTCCCGTTTGTGGCAGTTTATGCGTTCATTACCAACCAAACAGTGATTGGACGGCGCATATACGCGCTTGGGGGGAATGAAAAAGCGGCCCGTCTGTCTGGGGTCAATACCCAACGTTTGCTGTTTTACACCTTTGTCAATATGGGTGTTTTGGCCGCGCTCGGTGGCATGATTGTGGCGTCTCGTTTGAACAGTGCGACCCCGAATGCTGGTGAAGGGTTTGAATTGGATGTGATTGCCGCTTGTTTCATTGGTGGGGCTTCGGCGAGTGGGGGTATTGGCACCATTATTGGGGCGGTTGTAGGGGCCTTTTTCATTGGTGTCATGAATAATGGGATGTCTATTTTAGGGGTTGGAATTGATTGGCAACAGGCGATTAAAGGGTTTGTTTTACTGATTGCGGTCTACTTTGACGTTTACAATAAGAATAAGAGCAGATAACGAGAGACCGCGGCCGCATTTCCATACAAAGAGGTCAACATGAAACGCATACTGGTCACTGGCGCAACAGGGAAAGTAGGCCAGGTGTTTATTGAGTATCTCCTGGCCGACCCACAGTTTGATGCCTTCATCGTCCGCGCCCTCTGCCACAACCGTACCCTGGCCCCACACCCCCGCCTCGAAGTTATGCGCGGCTCCATTGAGCATCGGGAAACGGTCCAAGAAGCTCTGGCCGGTGTCACCCATGTTTTGCACCTGGCAACCGTTAAGGAAACGCCAGAACAAATTATGGATGTGGCCGTAAAAGGGCTTTTCTGGTTACTCGAAACCTGCCGCACCAGTCCCTCGTTTGAACAATTTATCCTGGTTGGTGGGGATGCCGCCCTGGGACATTTTTTCTATCCCCATCCCGTTCCCGTCACCGAAACCCAACGACACACGGCGTACCCTGGCTGTTATGCCCTCTCCAAAGTGCTGGAAGAGGTGATGCTGGAGCAGTACAACATCCAGTACGACTTCAATGGTTGTTGTCTCCGTGCCCCCTGGATCATGGAGAAAGACGATTTCAAATATCAGTTTTCTTTTGGGGAAGATGTGTTTGGTGGCCCGCGATGGCGCGAGTTTGTGGGTGCGGCTGAGGCGGATGCGTATGTCAAAACACAAACCATCCCCGTCATGCTTGATCCGGAAGGTGTGCCGGTCAAACGGAATTTCGTCCACGTTTACGATTTGGTGAAGGCGATCCTTCTCAGCCTGGATAATCCCAAAGCACGTCAGCAAACGTTTAACATTTGTATGGATGAACCGGTTGATTACGCCGCGGCCGCGCACTATCTCGCTACAACCCGTAATCTGCCTTCTATCCCCATCAAAACCCCCTTCCAATCCACCTGGCTGGACAACACCAAAGCCAAATTTCTGCTGGGCTGGCGGCCTGAATATGATTTGAAGCGGTTGATTGATGCGGCGTTTGACTATGAGCGCGCGGCCGCGGACCCACGCAAAGTGTGGTATCCAGGCTAATAGCGAACTGGAATTGGGCGTTCTTTGAAGCTACCTTTGGTTATTGGTGTATTGATTATTACCTCAAAGCCGAGTCATGAACAGTGCAAATCAGGGGAGATAAACATGAATCAAAACGATACCCAACAAGCCATTGCCAGCGGGCAGACCACGCTCGGCATTGAATTAGGCTCGACGCGCATCAAGACCGTGCTGATCGGTGCGGATCATCAGCCCATCGCTTCGGGAAGCCATGAGTGGGAGAACCAGTACGAAAACGGCATTTGGACATACAGCCTCGAAGATGTTTGGACGGGCTTGCAGGAAAGTTTTCGCCAGCTCAGCCAGGATGTTTTGGCGAAGTATAACACCCCACTCAAGACCATTGGGGCGATGGGTTTCAGTGCCATGATGCACGGCTACATGGTTTTTGATAAGGCTGGCAACCAGCTCGTTCCATTTCGTACCTGGCGCAATACCATCACCGGGCAGGCGGCCAAGGGCTTACCGGGTTGTTCCAATTTAACATTCCCCAGCGTTGGAGCATTGCCCACCTTTATCAGGCGATTTTGAACCAGGAACCCCATGTCAACGGGATCAGCCACCTGACCACATTGGCGGGTTATGTGCATTGGCAACTCGCGGGGCAAAGGTGTTGGGGGTTGGTGAAGCTTCAGTGTGTTCCCTATTGATAGCCAAAACAATGATTATGATGAACAGATGTTGGCGCAGTTCAACCAACGGCTCACAGCAGAAAACATCGCCTGGAAACTCGGGACATTCTGCCCCAAGTTCTGGTGGCGGGGAGTCTGCCGGTGTCCTGACCGAAGCCGGGGCAGGTTGCTCGACCTACG
Source organism: Candidatus Trichofilum aggregatum (assembly GCA_016716885.1). Taxonomy (GTDB): domain Bacteria; phylum Chloroflexota; class Anaerolineae; order Promineifilales; family Promineifilaceae; genus Trichofilum; species Trichofilum aggregatum. The sequence goes on from JADJUV010000165.1 coordinate 12,717, forward strand.
GGTCAACTGCAAGCAGGTGTACCGCTCTGCCCGCCAGAGGGTGACGCAGGCACAGGTATGGTTGCCACCAACAGCGTGGCCAAGCGCACGGGCAACGTTTCGGCCGAGGACATCGGTCTTTGCCATGATCGTTTTGGAAAGGCCCTGGCGAAACTTTACCGAGATTGACATGGTGACGACGCCCACGGGCAAACCGGTGGCGATGGTACACGGCAACAACTGCACCTCTGATCTCAACGCCTGGGTTGATCTGTTCCGGGAATTTACCCATCTGCTGGGGACGAAGTGAGCGAATCCCGGCTGTACGAAATGCTGTTTCAACAGGCCCTCAAAGGCGAGGCGGATGCCGGTGGTTTGCTCGCCTACAATTATTTTTCGGGGGAACACCTCACCGGCCTGGAAGAAGGCCGCCCCCTGTTCGTCCGCACCCCCGAAAGCCGTTTTACCCTGGCGAACTTCATGCGTGTCCATCTGTTCTCTGCCCTCGGCTCATTAAAGATTGGCCTGGATATCCTCTTTGAACAGGAGAAGGTGCAGATTGATCAGATTCTTGGGCATGGTGGCTTTTTTCAAAACGAAGGCAGTGGGGCAAAAATGATGGCGGCCGCGATGAATGTCCCTATTTCCGTAATGGAGACTGCCGGTGAGGGAGCCTGGGGATTGCCTTGCTGGCCGCCTATATGCTCCACAAGACAGAGCCTGAACCCCTGAAACCTATCTCGCCAACAAGGTGTTTGCCGGTGAAAACGGCATGACGATAGCTCCGGCGCAAGAGGATGTGGATGGTTTTGCCACGTTCATGACACGGTACAAAAAGGGGCTGGTCATCGAAAGAACTGCCGTGGATGCGCTGAAGTGACTTGCCTGACCCGGACAAGCCAGAAACAAGAGAGGAACACAGAGGACGCAGAGAAGACACAGAGATACACAGAGTTTTAAGAAAAGCCTGGATTTTCTCTGTGAATCTCTGTGTCTTCACCTCTGTGTTCTCTGTGTAACTATCTTCTTGCTATCTGTACAAGAAATCAACTTGCAAGGTACCAAGGAAGTAAGGAAGCACGATGTTAGAAAAACTAAAAGAAGAGCTGGTGCAGTTGCACCTTGAATTACCGAAGCACAATCTGGTGGTGTGGACGGGCGGGAACGTGACGCGTGTGATCTGCAGACGGGCCTGAGTGGTGATTAAAGCCTCAGGTATCCGCTATGAAGAAATGCTGCCGCAACACATGGTCGTCGTAGATATGGACGGCAAGATGGTTGAAGGGATTACAAACCTTCATCGGATGTGTACAGCCATTTGTATATTTACAAACACCGCCCAGATGTGGGTGGCGTGGTACCACACCACTCGGTTTTATGCGACGGCGTTCGCGGCCGCAGACAAACCCATCCCCGTGGTGTTGACAGCCATTGCCGATGAATTTGGGGGGCCTATCCCCTGCGGCGGGTTTGCCCTCATTGGCGATGAGGCCATCGGCAAGGTTGTTGTGGAAAGCATTGGCAACTCCCCGGCGGTGCTCCTCAAAAATCATGGCGTGTTCACAATTGGCAAAAATGCCAAAGCCGCTGTCAAAGCGGCGGTGATGACCGAATAATGCCAAAACGGTCTGGCTGGCGATGCAGATTGGCACCCGATGTGATCCCGGATGAAGATGTCAAAAAACTGCACCACCGGTATACAAATGTATATGGGCAATGAAAGGCAGGGGAACTTTGTCCACAGATTAATGCCGATTTTCGCTGATTAAAGAATCTGCGTTAATCCCTGCGTAAGCGTTCAGTCCCTCTGGTGAAACAACCTTCCGAAGGTTTCGTTGGCGTTATTGACCAGTGGAACAAACCTTCGGAAGGCTGAACGGTTACTAATCCCCAAAATCTGCGGTTAAATTTCTTGCCAACTGGTCAAGAAGTTGACTTACAAGGTAAGCGTTCAGTCCCGCTGGTGAGAAAGCCTTCCGAAGGTTTCGGGAAAGGTGTTGACCAGTGGAACAAGCCTTCGGAAGGCTGAACGGTTACCTTACAAGATAATAAAGTAGCACGACAAGGACAGCAATCATGATTGACCTAAAACAAGTTGAAGTCTGGTTTGTGACGGGAAGTCAACATTTATATGGCCCCGAAACGTTGGAGACGGTAGCAGAACATGCCAGGAAATCGCGGCGCGTTAGACACATCGGCCCAACTACCGGTAAATGTACGGTTCAAACCGGTGCTCACCACCCCCGAGGCTATTCGTGATTTGTGCCTCGATGCCAACTCAGCGAAGAACTGCGTGGGACTTATTACCTGGATGCACACCTTTTCCCCGGCCAAAATGTGGATCGCCGGCATGGGCCTGCTCAAGAAACCATTCCTTCATCTGCACGCAATATGGGCGGGAGATTCCCTGAGCCACCATTGATATGGATTTTATGAATCTCAATCAATCAGCCCACGGCGACCGCAATTTGGCTTCATCGGTAGTCGTATGCGCCTCAACCGCAAGGTGGTGGTGGGTCATTGGCAAGATAGTGAAACCCAGAAGGAGATTGGGGTTTGGACGCGGGCCGCCTGTGCCTGGGCCGATGCTCAGGGCATGAAAATCGCCCGCTGGCGACAACATGCGCGATGTCGCCGTAACTGGGGCAACCAAGGTCTCAGCGCAGATTCAACTTGGGTATGATGTTTACGGCTATGGGGTGGGCGATCTGGTTAAACGGGTCAACGAAGCCAGCGAGGCCGAAGTAAGATAACCTCATTGAAATTTATCTCGATGAATATGATGTCATGGCCGAACTCAAGCCTGGGGGCGCAAAACATGCGTCCTTGCGGGAGGGGGCACGCATTGAGCTAGGTCTGCGGAGTTTTTTGACCGCAGGAAACTTCAAGGCGTTCACCACCACCTTTGAAGATTTGCACGGTCTGGCACAACTGCCGGGGCTGGCGGTGCAACGCCTCATGCGCGACGGTTACGGCTTCGGGGCGGAAGGGGTTGGAAAACGGCCGCGCTGGTGCGGGCGATGAAAGTGATGAACGCGGGGCAACCCGGCGGAGTCAGTTTCATGGAAGATTACCTATCACTTTAGCGCCACTGGCGACAAAGGTGTTGGGCGCACATGCTGGAAATTTGCGAATCCATCGCCGCCAACAAACCGAAATTGGAAATCCACCCCCCTCTCGATTGGGGAAGGCAGACCCAGTGCGCCTGGTTTTGACTCTGGCACGGGCACGGCTGTCTGTGCGTCTCTCATGGACATGGGCCAACGGTTCCGCCTCATCGCCAATGTGGTGGATGTGGTGCCAACCGATGCCCCACTGCCCCAACTGCCCGTGGCTCGTGCGTTGTGGCTACCGCGCCCGAATTTGAAGGTCGCGGCCGCGGCCTGGATTTTCGCTGGTGGCGCCCACCACCACAGGGGTTCAGTTATGCCGTCACCCCCAACATCTGCGTGACTTTGCGGAGATGGCCGATATCAGTTCCTGCTCATTGATGAGAACACCCGCGTAGATGGATTCAAGGAAAAACTACGCTGGAACGACCTGTATTATCATCTCCACAGAGGTTTGTAGTTGCCGATTGAACTGAGCGGATGACAGGAACGACTGCGGCCGCTGGTCAAAGCTCACTTGTATGAAAAGATCCGCTTCTACCCGCATCATGCCGACTCAGCGGCCCAGGTCGTTACTCTCTGAAGCAAAACGACCATCAAACTACTCACCTCGCAGTATGTTCACCTACCTCTCTCCCTGTCACCCCCCCCATCGGGTGTACATCAAATCTATGGATGAATGGAGAGTCGCTATGCCCAGTCTCCTGACCGTGCCACTTCGTATCCACAAAAGTGACGCACACCCATCTGGCTACGCTGAATTGACAATCTCACCCCATGTCGCTATGATGGGTTGTATTCTTAGTGCGTTTTGGCCTTAACCATCCCTGGTACATCATCCATCAAAAAACAGAGCAATAGCGACTCTTCTCAAGAATCGCATTTTTGGCTTAAGTGCGTTTGGTTTCACGGTCAATATTTTCACATCTAGCCACCGGACACTTTGATTTGAGGAGTAAGGCATCCCCAGATGCCGCCTCGTTCTCTGGGGTTATCTCCTCTCTGTTTGTAAACTGTCCGGTAGCTAGTTTTTCACATCAGGATCCCCTTACCACAAAGAGGCTCACATGACTGGAAACGAAACAAAAAGACAAAGTGTCATCATGGATATGGGTAGCCGAAGCAAAAGCAGATCAAACGTCTGCGAAAGGCAGAGGAGCGGCTCATGGAAAATTTACAGGATACGCTGGATGCACTGCGGGCGAAAGGTCAACTTTCCTCACAGAATCCGGTGGTGATGTCGTCAAGAAAGCGTAAATCCAAGGGTTGCACGCCTGTTTTAAGCAATCGTCCCAAAATAAAGTTCCACCCAGACCTGATAGGTTTCTGACCTGTCAGGTCTAAGATCAGAAATTTGTTTTTAGATGTTCACTACGTGAGGGAAACATGATTAACCGGACTCAGGAACAATGAATAAACGTTTACCCATCAAATCAGCCGTTATAGTGGAGATGGGCGCGGATAGCAGTGCCACACGCACCACGCTGTACGAACAACGGCGCAAGCGGCGCGACTCCAAGCGGATACGCCCATTTGAAAGCGTTGCGTCGTATGGCGAAGCGCAGTCTGCCGGCCAACAGTTACCTGGGATCGCCGATGAGCGTTCTAACCGCAGAAAAAGAACGGCTGGTTAAAAGATTTGTCAAACATCTCCAAATCTTCGCGCAGGGCTGGCTGAAATTGCGCTGGTTAGCCCTGGTTACTGGCTGTGGCCGGTCTCTGACCGTGCCACCTCTGGCAAAAATGTCAGATTATGCCCGTTGCCAGTGTATAACCAGACCCTAAAGGTTTTGGAATCCTCTAGGGTCTGCCTGCTAAACCAAAACACTGTTGGTTCGCTCACCTTCTGGCAGGCGTGCCACCTGCCATACCCCAACAGGCCACCATCGTGCTCAAGCCATCTCTCGTCCCGACCCCTCTGATTCGCACGGACGAACACCCCCAAATTCAACTTGTCCCCTGAGCGCCGCCATTCTACGGCGGGCGTCATTTTGCTCTGGTGCGGCTTATTTTGGAGCTTATCTGGTCGGCGCTGCCGCCGTAAGGACCCCAGGCCGATGCCCAACGTCTCCGCCAATTTTTGGAAGGGATGGGTGGCTTATGGGTGAAAGCCGGGCAATTGATCTCTTTGCGCCGCGATGTACTGACGCCGGAAATGGCTGATGAGTTGACTCAGCTACAATATCGTGCCTTTGGTTTCGCCAGGCATGGCCCGGCAAATATTAACGGATACGTTGGGGGTCCTATTGAGACGGTGTTTGAGCAATTTGAGAGTGCCCTTCGCGGCGCGTCCATTTCCCAGGTGCATCGTGGCTTTTTGCGGCAGGAACAGGTCTGGGTCGCTATCAAAATCCAACGACCCGACATCGTACCCATCTTCGAGCGGGATTTGCGCCTCATTAGCTGGCTACTACGCCAGATGGGCAAATTACCCGCTACCGGCTTCATTGATTGGGATGGCATGATCAAAGAGTTGCAAGACATCATGCGCGAGGAGATTGATTACCGGTACGAATCCTCGAATCTGCGCTTCATGCGGCAAAAATTAAAAGCACACAAAGTATATGTGCCCAAATATTTCCGGCGTTACAGCGGCCCAAGAGTCATCACGATGGAGATGATCACCGGTGTCCTGATGTCTGATTACTTGCGGGTGCAGGCGACGGACCCACAACGATTGGCGGCCTGGTGAAGAGAATCGGGTGCGGCCGCAAGAGTTGGCCGCCGCCTGTTATTTTCCTTCTATCGCCAGCTTTTGAGGATAACCTGTTTTCGTGGCGACCTACACCTGGCAATATTGTCCTGCTACGTAATTCACGCCCTCGCCCTCATAGATTTAGGCACGGTAGGCAATTTGAACCCCGCTGTGACCAACGATATCGGCAGGCCGTTGCCGTTGCCAACCGGGAATATGCCAAAGCGGCCGAACTTTATTTAATGATGTCCGATAGCCTGCCGATCATGGATGTTGCGGCTTTTCGTACCGAAATGGTGGCTTTATATCGCAATTGGGAAGCCCGTTCTCGGCTACGCGATTTGTCGTACTACGAAAAATCCATCTCCGGGGGAGCCGCCAACGATGTGCAGACCATCGCTCGCAAGTACAAAGTCAACCCAAGCTGGCAATTTTTGCGGGTGGGCCGGGCCATCAGCACACTGGATGCCAACCTGAATGCATTATTGGGCAATGCCGATCCTACCAAACTCATTCGCCGCTATAACCAGGGGCCAGCCGTCGCCGCCTGCGTAATCTGCTCAAAAACGGCGTCTCAGGTTTTGTCAACACCGCCACCGATATGACCCAGACGGGATTTCATTTGCCTCAGACATGGTGCGACGACAGGCGTTGCAATTTCAGGGAGCCGCCACCACCGGAGCACGGATCGCCCGTCTCGTTCTGAGTTGGCTCCGCCTGGGTTTATTCGTCGTAGCGCTGGTCTTCCTCTACGATCTCATTCACCATCACGCCAATTCCCTGGTGCAACGGCTCCATGCCTGGCTGGGGCCGGTCGCCGACGCGGCAGAAGCCATTCCGCCTTACGAACTGGACATTGGCATTACCATCTTGCTGGGATTGCTGCTGCTTGTCATTTTTGTCAGCCGCGTCCGCTCCATCACCTCACAAAAAACCTTGCGTTGCCGGATGGCTGCTGGACCGATAATTGGAGCTATACAGTTTAATCGGCGAAGCTCAGGAATGGTTGGCCCTGGTTATCGGCTCTGCCCCGAAGCATCTTGACTGTCAAGTCCTCAGCAATTCTCAATTTGAAATTAGGGCGGCAATGTTCTGAGGAGGTCATCTTCATCAAGGGATTTGATCATAAATAACCAGAGGGCTTCCCAGTTGGGGAAGCGATGGTATCGGCATAAAGCTCGCAGGTCATTGAAAAATGTCACTCGCTTATACAAGGCTTTGCGCAAAAACTGGTAGAAGTCATCAATCAGATGCAAAGCGGTATGCAGGAGAAAGGCCAAGAGATTGAGAACCAGGAACACCTGGGCTAAATGCTGGGAACCATGACCGAAATTGTGTTCCACATGATACCCTTTCTGCTTCAAGACATTGATGCCCTCGTTTTCAATCTTCCAACGGGTACGACCAAAGAGGCAGATGGCTTCGACCCGCTTGGCCGACAATAGGTGGTTGGTGGCCCAACTGTTGTGAAACAAGATTTCACCGGTTGTTTCATGGGTAATCTGCAAATCGCACCAATTGACCAACAAAGCATCTTCACCGCCGCGTATCGGCACCTGGTTGACCCACTGCCAACGCCAAATCTCACCATATTAGCCACGCCAGCGTCGCTCTGAGCGTTCATGGGGTGTCAAAGCCGCCAGCCAACGATACAGTTCTACATGGGAATCCGGTTTGCACACAAAAAGGAAATACTGCTTCTGGTCTATCACCTGTTCACACAAAGGCTGATTGCAGAACAGGTCATCGCCCAGGTAAGTAATTGAATGAGGTGTAAACAGATGGGCCCAGCGAGTTAACCACCTTTTGGCGGCATTCCGTTCACAATCCTGTTTCTCTGCGCCGTCCTGGGGCGTAATCATCTCTGGGAAACAAGCCAAAACATGTTCCCAATCGGACTGTACCATCAAGGGTAACAAAGCGGCATGATAATAATGCGTTTTCCCGCTTCGGTCTTGACGGGTTGAGCAACAAGCGCACGAAATTTCTGTTGATGAATGGTAGACCATGCCATCCAACGCAATCAGACGCGTGTTGAGACTTGTTTCGTAGGCTTTCAACCCACCCAGACGAGACAACTGTTGCCAAATCCACTCATATTGGGGCAAACTCCGTAGGGGATAGGGGGTCTAGCAGATTACGTATCTGATTATCTGAGGGCACATTTTCCACCTCAAACAGCGTTTGCAGATTCTGTTTCCCCTGCTTTTTCTGGCTCATAGCCTGGTGATGGGCCAGAAATGACTGGCTCTGCATGAAAAACATACTCATGGCACTGTTGACGGCATCGGCTAGGGCATACTTGGTGTTGGGGCTGGGTTGTCGGTGGTCTGGCAAGGTGGCCCAAGCGGCTTGACTGGCCTGGAAGAACTTTTGGAGAGTGAATCTTTTCACCATGACCGCAAGTAATGCCCCATTTACCCTGTTTGTCAACCCTTTTTCCAAATTGAGAATTGCTGTCAAGTCCTGAAAGAGGTTACAGGTAACCCGCTAAGTCGTAAACTAACCTGTCCCTTCTGCCCGCTCCGCGCTCCCCTTTCTGTCGCCGGTCTGCCAGTTGGCGATGATGATGGCGCCCGCGGCCGCGACTAACCCTCACTCTACTATCACAACGGCAATCAGGCCCTAAGAGTGCTCCCTATCGTCATCAATGGGGTTGTTGTGTGGGGTCAGGTAGAGAGGCAGGTATTTAATCCCCAGGGTAAACCCCAGTAATCCATATCCCAACACGCCCAACGAAACGGCAATCTCGACCCAGGAAGGCAGGTACGCGGCCGCGACCACATTCCCCAATACCCCCGGTGACCATTGCGGTGGGGCTACCAACCCCGACAACGTTACATTCCACCGATTGACCACCACCCCTATAATCACTAGAACCAGAGCCACCCACACATAACGGTCCCGCGCTTTCAGATTTTTCGACAACAAGATAAAAACCGGAACCACAATACCCAATAACACTTCCAACAGCCAAAACGATTGATTAAAGGGTGTCGTCAACTCCAGCCGTTGCAAAACGTCAGCCGTACCCGAAGGGTGACTGTAATACGAAGTTGCCGCCCAATCCCACAACTTCAGATACAGATAAGCCAACAACGTAAAAGCGATGAAACGGGCCACATCACGATAAAGTGAGCGACTGATCAACTCCTGTTGCTTGAGTCTTTCCGTCACCAAAGTCACCAGAAGGGTGAGCGACACCCCCCCGGCAATCGCTGACAAAATAAACATCACCGGCAGAGAAGGTTTAAACCAGATAGAACGGCTGGACAACACCCCATACGTTGCCCCTAACGACGATTGGTGTAACAGAGATAACCCCATACCAATCGCCGCCATTACTGGGGTCAACTTATGCAGGGTGTGCCCCAATTGGCGTAATCGGGGCCACTGGATAAAAAACCGACTCTCAAACAAAATGGGCAGAAACTCGATGATTAAAACAGCGGAATACAGCACCACACACCAGGTGATCTCCCACAACACGGAATGCACATTCCAATAAACCAGAGGATGCCAGAACCGGTCAGGGCGGCCAATATCCATAGCCAGAGCCAGCATAGCCGAGGTATATCCCAAAAACCCCACAAACACCGCCGCCCGAGCCAGCGGTTCAAAGCGTTTAAGACGGAACAGGTACACCACCGCCGAAAACGTGAAGGCACCCGCCCCCAACGCAATGGCCGACAAATCATGGGTGATCCATAACCCCCAGGGCACACGGTCCGTCAGGTTAGTGACTTCGAGGCCATACCACAGCGTTTGGTACACGCCCACGGCTCCGATGGCGATGAGCACAAGCAATAAAATGACCCAAAGGTACAACAGGGGAACCGTTTGGCGACGGGGGGGTATTGAAGGTGCCATATCAGCTTTGTTTCTCCGGGCGCACATAATGAACTTTCGGTTCTGTGCCGAGATCTTCACGCAGGCGGAACGTATCATGTTGGGCCAGATATTGGGCAACCGGACTTTCGGCATCGTTAATATCGCCAAACACACGCGCCCCCACCGGGCAAACATTCACACAAGCCGGTGTCGCTTGGGGATGCACGCCGGGCATGAGACCCTGCGCCAAACCGCGATCAATCCGGTGACTGCAAAAGGTGCATTTTTCTACAACCCCCCGTGGGCGGGGTTCTACCTCAGCCTCACCCCAGATGGGCTGATAAACATTTTCCGTTTCTGCTACACCCCAATTGAAGCGGCGTACATCATATGGACAGGCCACTTCACAATACCGACAGCCGATACAACGATCATAATCCATCGCCACGATGCCATCTTCACGGATCCAGGTGGCCCCAACCGGGCACACCCGCACACAGGGAGCTTCCTTACAATGAAGGCAAGGGCGGGTCATAAAAAAATCAGTTCCCCCTTCCGTGCGTTCGGGGAAACCAACGTTCCAGCGCATCGCCTCATCTGCCACATCGTTGGTTGCCTGGCAGGCCCACAGACAATACTGACAGCCAATGCACTTTTCCAGGTCAATAACCATGTGCCATTCATGCGTGGCACTGGCATCCGATTCGCGGTGTAAACCCTGAACCGCATCGGCTGAAAGTGGGCCAGAAGAAAAGAGTTGGGTAAATAACACACTGACGCCGGTTGCTCCCATAATCTTGAGCAGATCGCGCCGCGTCAGGAGCGTTGTTTTAGTTTGTGACTGACTCATGTTCATTCTCCCGACGGGCACTACGAAGGTTGTTGGCGACAAACCAGGCCGTTGTTCCCCCCAAAATTAATCCGACCACGCCCCCTTGAAAAATCATCGTCACATTGCGGTTGGCGAGGGCGGCTTCCAGAGCCTGAACCTGCTGTACGAGTGTGCTCCCCTCTGGCTCGGCAGGAGATTCACCGGCGGCTACTGGGGTTGGTTCGATGGTTGTATCAGCGGGGGTTTCGCTCGCGGCCGCTTTGGCCCCATTTTCATAACCGGGCAGAGAAAATCCCGCATGTAGCGTATCGGTATGACAGGCAATGCAAGTGGCCGTGGTGATCGTAAATGCGTGGCCGGTGGGGACAATACCATCTTCGGGCATTTCTTCAGGTGGAATGACCAACGCGTGGCAGTCCACACAGCCAATCCCCTTCTCGATGTGCAAATCTTCCAGATAATCGCCCATTGTGTCTTCGTGGCAGTTCATGCACATCTCATCGGCTACCTCAAAAAGTGCCCCCTGACTATGGGGATCATGACAATCCATACAACCAATGTCTTCACTGGCATGTCCCGTCAGCCGCCACTCCCCCAGGGTCGTCGTGTGGCAGGAACCGCAATAATCCGTATCCGCCTTGATGGCGACAATGGCCGGGGGATGTTCGGCGTCTACCTGGTCATGGCAGGCTTCACATGTTACCCCTTCGGTTTCATATTCGCCGGTCGCGTGCTGATAGTTGGTGGTATGACAGGCAAGGCATTCACCCTTTTGCCCTAAACTCGCCCAGCGCTCCTGGAAGGTAGGATCATCAAAGGCGTGGGCATGGGGACTGGCTGACCAGTTGTTGGCAATATCAAGGTGGCATTCCTGGCAATCTTTACCCTCTTGACCCTCATGAGGATCCTCTGACACAGGAGTAGCTTCCTGGTGGAGAGGGGCCGCCTGCACAGAGGCGGGGTTCCACCCCCAGACAAATCCCAGCGATAAGATCAAAAAGGCCATTAAGCCGGAAGAGGCGAGGATTTTTTTCATTGCACTATTTCCATCAAGCAGGTTCAAGGATGGCTTGGAGAGGGAATTCATCGGGCAGAAAAATATTCTGTGTGTCCAGATATTCCCAGAAAGCCACCTGAGCAGCACTGGCCGGTATACGTATGTTGCGGCCAAAATAAATCTTGCGTTCAATATGCATTCCCCGGATTTGCACGGTCGCCACGCGATTTTCCACCAGGCGGGTGTATACCATGCTGGAAACAAACCCGACGCCAATACCTTCCTGGATGGCAATGGCAATGGCTTCCGAACTGCCCAGGGTGAGCAATACGTTTAATTCATCCTCGGCAATGCCGTGACTTCCCAGGGCAGTGCGCACGGCGTTACGTGTCCCGGAGTTTTCTTCTCGCACAATAAAATCTGCTTCCCGCAATTCTTCTGGCTCGATATGCGGCCGCGTGGCCCAGGGATGGTCCAAAGGGCAAATCAAAATAACGGGGTCGGTCATGAATTGACGGAATTCCACATCTTTGCAGGTGATCAGATAGTCGCTGGCAAGGGCAAAATGCACTTCGCCATCGCAGAGCATTTGTAATGTCGTTTTTTGCGGGGCTACCTGGCAGGTTACACGGACGCGAGGGTAGTGGCGGTGATATTCGGCTAACAGTTGAGGCAGGACATATTTGCCGGGGGTCGTACTGCAACCGACAAGCATGTGCCCGTAGACATCCCCTTTTAGCGATTCCATCGTTTCTTTGATCTGGACCGAACGCCCTACCATCTCACGCGCCAGGGGTACTAGAGCGATTCCGGCATCGGTTAATTCCAAATGCCGCCCCGCCCGATTAAAAAGTGTCAGCCCAAACTGTTGCTCCAATGATTGGATATGTTGGCTGACACTGGGCTGGCTCATATGCAACTTTTGGGCCGCCTCCGTAAAGTTGCGTGTTTCTGCGGCGATCAAAAAAACATGGAGTTGGTGGGTATCTAACATCCCATCCATCCTTCAAGGGCGTTCAAAATTACCCAGATGTCATGATGGTCAGGTGGGTATCTGACGATGAACAAGGCTCAAGTTGTTGAAGAACAAACCCTTTGTGAATATTTTAACAAACGGAATAACAAAGACAACAGGGTAGATAGTTTTGGCGATAGGTTTTGCCTATGCTCTTTCATAGGCAAAACCTATAAGCAAAACCTGTGATATGCATTGATCTTACTATGGATTTGTCTATACTTTTAGTGAAATTTTTCACGAAGGAAGATGACAATGATCCGGTTAGCCCGAAAAACAGGCAGGTTATGGATAAGTGTGGCCTTGATGCTGGTGCTGGTCGCTTGTAATACGCCCGTGGCGGTAGAAACCCCAGGTGATATTCTGGCCCCGGTTATAGAGGACGACACAATCCTGGTCGCAGATACACAAACTGAGTCGGATGACACGTTGCTGGTGGCCGTGACGACGCCCGAACCGTTACCTGTGGATGAGTGCCTGACCTGTCACCTGGACAAACAACGCCTGATTGACACGGCCGCCCCGGAGGTCGTGGTAGAAAGTGAAAGCTCGGGAGAGGGTTGAGGCGGAGAGGTGCCTCCGTTGGAGGCATGGGCGAAGGTTTTGGTGAATGGGGAAAGTTACCCCGAGACGGTTCATGGGCAAATTGCCTGTATTGATTGTCATGATGGGGTGCAATCCCCGGATAAGGAGACAGCGCACACCGGTTTAATTGCCAACCCCAGTGATAACCCGGAAGCGGCTTGTGGGGAGTGCCATCCCGATGTGGTGGAGATGAATCAGTATAGCCTGCACAGTAATCTGACGGGTTATTGGACGGTGCTGGAACCACGTTATGACATGACGGACGCGGCCGCGCACGATGCCATCAGCGAAATGTTTGGCAACCATTGTGATAGTTGCCATGCGACCTGTGGCGAATGTCATGTGAGTCAGCCCGCCCTGGTGGGCGGTGGATTTATTGACGGGCACATGTTTAATGAAACGCCTTCGATGACGCGGAACTGCACCGCCTGTCATGGGAGCCGGGTAGGCAATGAATATTTGGGTAAACATGAGGGCCTGATGGCTGATGTTCACCTGCGTATGGGGCGGATGAACTGTGTGGATTGTCATAGCGGCCACGAGATGCATGGTCAACCGGCGGAATGTCAAACCTGCCACACCAGCCCGGACGCGGCCGCGGTTCCTCCCGCCGATCATCGTTATGCGGGCGTACAACAGCCCCGCTGTGAGACGTGCCACGTCTCAGCGGCTCTCGGCCAGGATGGGTATGAAATGCACCAGGCCCACGGCGGGGATCTGTCTTGCCAGGTGTGTCATTCTATCGCCTATACAAATTGTGATAACTGCCATGTCGCCCTCAGCGAAACAACAGGCAACCCGTACTTCGCCACCGACGCCAGTTACCAGGGCTTCTATATTGGCCTGAACCCTATCCAGAGTTATGACCGCCCCTACCAATACGTCCCCGTCCGGCATATCCCCGTATCCCCAGAAAGCTTTAGCTTTTACGGCGCCGACCTGCTGACTTTCTTTAATGCCTTGCCGACGTGGAAATACACAACACCGCATAACATTCAACGGATTACCCCGCAGGCAGAAACGTGTAATGCCTGCCACGGCAATGCTGATCTGTTCTTGACGATTGATAAAGTGAAACCTGAAGAAGTCGAAGCCAATTTGGCGGTGATTGTGGACATCATCCCACCACTCATCATCACGAACACGATCAGCAGTACGATGACCATTACCAACACGATGACAACCACTGTTACTTTGGAGACAACTCCTTAAATTTAGATGGTGCCGGTTTACTATAGATGTTCAGATAATCTTTGGGGTTTAGTTGTAGGACCGCTTAGCGGCCAGCGGTCACACACAAATCTTATTCTTGACAACTATAACTGACACCATCGCCAAAACAGATGCGCATTTTGTCTGACAAGATGCAAGATTTTTGAGGTGAAGAAAATGAAACCCCGTTCCTATTTACTCCTTTTGCTCGTTATATTTAGCCTGATGTTGGCCGCCTGTAGCCAGACGGGTACAGCAAACAATGACCCTGTGGTTGAAGAACCTACCGCCGTCGTTGAGGAAGTCGAGGACGTTGCCGACGTGGAGGAAGTTGAACCTACAGCGGTACCTGAGGTGGTGGAACCCACAGCGGAACCCGTTGTTGATGAATTTACCAGTGAAGAGCTGGACGCCTCTTTCGAGGTTTTCCTGGCCGATATGGAAGGCTACAACGCTATTGGACTGGAAGCGTTCAACGCCATGCTGGTCGAAGACCCGGCACCGTTTATTTTGGATGTACGTGAAGCATCGGAACTGGAAGAAAAAGGTTGGATACCAGGTGCCGTCCACATTCCGATTCGGGAATTGGCGGACAACGTCAATCTCCTGCCAAGTTTTGATACGACGATTGTTAGTTATTGCGGCAGTGGCTGGCGTTGTACCATCGCCCTGACTGGCCTGGAATCGTTGGGCTGGGAAAACGTGATGGGGCTGAAGGAAAACAGCTTCACCGGTTGGGTGGAAGCTGGTTACGCGGTGGAAACGGGGGAGTTGCCTGCTCCGGCGGAGCTAGATGCCGCAACCCCTGATCCGGCGGCGGTCTCTTATTGGGATACCGTTTTTAGTGCTATTCCCGAAGGGTATGGTGGTATTTCCATTGATGATCTCAACCTGAAAATTGCCGAAAACCCGGAGTTGATCCTGATTGACGTGCGCACAGCGGAAGAAGTAGAAACAAATGGGTATATTGATGCTCCCAATGTTCTCTTTATTCCCATCAAGGAAATTGTTGCGCGGCAGGCTGAATGGCCTACCGATCTGGATGTCCCCATTGTGGTTTATTGTGGTAGCGGACACCGTTCCACCATTGCCATGACAATGCTCTGGGCGTATGGTTATACCGATGTTTTGAGCATGAAGGGCGGATACGCCGAATGGCTGAAGGCGGGTTATACGACCGTTGGTGGCGTGCCGCCCACCCCGGATTTGGATACTGTTTTCACCACCTTCCTGACCGGAATGGAAGCCTACAACGCCATCGGCATTGAAGATCTGAATGTGTTGATTGTGGAAGAAAATGCGCCTTTCCTGCTGGATGTTCGTCAACCGGAAGAATTGCTCGAAAATGGTTGGCTTGAAGGCGCAGTCCATATTCCTATTCGCGAAGTGGCGGCGCACCTGGATTTATTGCCCAGCTTTGATACCCCTATTGTGGCTTACTGTGCCAGTGGCTGGCGTTGCACCATCGCCGTGGCGGCTTTGGAAGGGCTGGGTTGGGAAAATGTCTTGGCGCTGAAAGAAAATAGTTTCACGGGATGGGTGGATGCAGGTTATCCTGTGGTCACGGGTACGGAATTGCCGGTTGCTGAACCCTTGAACGCGGCCGCGCCCGATCCTGCCCTGGTAGAAACCTTCAACACCATGCTGGCGGCCATTCCCGAAGGGTACGGTGGCATTTCGGCTGATGATTTGAACACCAAGCTGGTCGAAAACCCAGACCTGATCCTCATTGATGTGCGCACCGCCGAAGAAATTGCCGAAAAAGGGGTGATTGAGGCCGAAAATATCGTCGCCATTCCCCTGGCACAATTCATTGAGTTGAAGGCGATGTGGCCCCAAGACCTGAATGCGCCTATCGTGATTTATTGTGGTAGTGGTCACCGCTCCACCCTGGCGATGACGATCCTCTGGTCGTATGGCTACACGGATGTCCTTAGCCTGAAAGGTGGCTTCGCCGCCTGGACGGATGCAGGTTATGCTGTCGCAACGATGGAATAAGACCTGAATAGAGATATGCGGCTTGTCTAAATACCGGGAACTAAATACCGGGAGTCTGGTGACTCCCGGTATTTTTTGTTATCCGGAACCCGTTTTTTGTCTGTTTACAAGTAACCCACAAGGTCGCAGACTGCCCCACCACTCCACCCTTCTGCCCGTTTCCCACGTCCCTTTGTGTCGCCGGTCTGCCAGTTGGCGATGATGCTGCGCCCGCGGCCGCAGGCGAAAGATTGGGGTAAACATTTCCAGACCGTGGATTACATCCTGGTTCCGGAGTGGGTCTAAAGCCTGCACAGCGGTCTGGATAATGTCAATTTTGTAGCGGTGAAGTGGTGATTACGGCGGTCAATCGTTCGTCTGCGGCCGCAGACGGTGCGACAAGTGCGTCTATCAAGTGGTTCGAGCAGAGCCGGTTAAACACGAGTACCGGTTTCTTCCCGAATCGTGTTCGTCGTTCAAAGTCCATGCCAAAAAGGTGGTACCAGTATACAATGACTAAAAGTCGCAAATCGCGAGGCAACGATGAAAAAACAACACCTCTGTCCCAAGTGCAATGCCCAGGACATCATTTGTATCCCCGGACACGCAGGAGCCTATGGCAGTGGCAACAATATTCCGATGGGGTACACCATCTTTACCGCAGTTAAAGTCACTCGCTACATATGTGGTTTCTGTGGCTATAGTGAAGAATGGATCGAGTCACTAGAGGACTTAAAGAAGTTGCGTGATAAATACGGAAACGGAAACCGTAGCTCTGCTTAAAAACAGCAATAGATAGATAGATGGATAGCTTGCCCTTTCCATCAGGCACAAAAAACACCAGGTTACGTGCAACCTGATACCAGGGCGCGTACGCAAACTCGAAGCAATTAGGATTCAAAATGGCAAGATATTAAGAGGAGATCAGGTATGAAGGCAGAAAACATAATCGGGGCCGCCTCAATCATAGACAAGCCTGAAAGGCCATATCTCGGAATACGCTTTGAGACGCCCTTCAATGGAATGTTTGCCGTGGTGACGAGAGCCTTGAAGGAATTGCGAAAGTGGAACAAAGAAAACTCCCTATCTGAAGAAGGACCGTATTTTGTAAGGTATTACCATTGTGATATGAAAGATATTATGGATGTTGAGGTTGGGCTAATGACAAATTCTAGTCTGGTTGGCCAGGGACGCATTAAACCGGGTTTACTGCCGAAAGGAAGGTACGCTACTTTAGTCTACAGAGGAAACGGACTGCGAGGGAATCAGGCTCTCATGAAATGGGCAATGGACCGCGAGATCACGTTCGATCCCCTTGTTGTCGGCCCTGTGGAATCATACACATGCAGATACGAAGCTTACCTAACAGACTATCGTATCGAGCCAAGAAAGCTTCTTTGGGACGTCGAGCTGTCGATAAAGATTGCTGATGATTGAGTCCAACCATGTATACGAGCAATTACAACCCGCCTAACAAGGCCTGCACCTGACGCTGGGGAGTCTGCGCACATCCCAAGCAGTTTTCTACGCCTTAGCCTTTTTCTAGTTGGACGGCTTTGCCGTCCCCTCGCCCCTTCCCCGCCTCAACCCCATTACCAAAATACCACCGCACCATCTCGACCCTCTGCCCGTTCCTCGCGTCCCCTTTCTGTCGTAGGTCTGCCAGTTGGCGATTATGGTGCCGCCCGCGGCCGCACACCAGCACTTTCGCCATCCCCCCTTCACACCACAATGCCCTTGCGGCCGCATCCTTTACAAAGTCATATAATTGACAGTTTCTGCCTCTCCTGGCTATACTTTTCTTGGCTCTTGGTCCCGTGCCACCCAGAATTAACCATAAATTTGGCCTTAATTCTCAAACGAAACGAGACCTTACACCCGCCTTAGTTCAACAAAGATTATGCGGCGGCTCATTATCCGCTTATGCCATTTTTGCCTTTATCGCGCCGCATCAATCTCTTAATTCGTTAGCCGCTACGAGGTATTCACCGCAATGGGACTTTTGACCTTCAGCTTCAACGTCACCCTCGATGGTTGCGTCGACCACCGGGAGGGAGTCGCCGACGACGAGACACAAGCCTTTTTCACTCGCCTAATGGACGAGGGCGGGGCGATGTTGTGGGGTCGCGTTACCTACGAGATGATGGAAAGCTACTGGCCAGCGGTCGCCCGCGGCGACGTGGATGCGCCACCGGCGATCCGCGAGTGGGCGGTCAAACTGGAGACCAAGCCGAAGTACGTGGTGTCTTCGACGCGAAAGGACTTCCCGTGGACCAACAGCCACCACGTCGCCGGCGACCTTCGCGCGGGCGTACAGAAACTGAAGGACGCGACTCCGGCCGGAGTGCTCCTTGGTAGCGGCCAGCTCGCGACCGAGCTGGATCGGCTGGATCTGATCGACGAGTACCAGTTCCTCGTCCATCCTAGGATCGCCGGCCATGGCCCGACCCTGTACCAGAGCGGGCTGCCTGGCACGCGACGGCTCGAACTGGTCTCGGCGAAGCCACTCCGCAACGGTGCGGTCGCCATGCACTACCGGCGCGGGAGCGGCTAACAACCGGTTGCAGCGGACGGCGCTGAGTGCCGCCTGTCTTGTCCTGAAATATGTTTACAGGTAACCCGTAAAGTCGCAAACCGCTCCCCCCCTCTTTCCCACCACCCTTTACAGACACCAGTAACCGCGTCGCGGCCGCAGACCTCACGCCAGACGTTACCCGCGGCCGCGATCACCACCACGCCCATTCGAGCCATGTGACCAAACCCCAGGCCAGCCAGGTTTCGTCTGGTGGTAAAAGAGTTGCTGGAGAAGCCTGTTGCGCGGTGGCCTCCTGGCCCCGCGGCCAGGTGGTTAAGGCACATTCGAGGCGTAATACCCTCCCAACGATGACACCCTGTTCGCGCCAAAAGAAGATAATTACTTCACCCAGGTTGCCTCGTTAGGGGTATTTGTTGCCGTATGCCTTCTGACCCGTTCAATAATCCGGCCTGGTTCAAAAGCGACTTGATCATCTTACAATCAGTGCGTCAATGGCAGATAGCTTCGACTATTTACTCCTGTGAGCCGGTGTAGGCGCCCCCAGAATTTGTAAAGCACAAGTCGTCAGGAATGAACCATACCGTGTAAATCCGTGTACCAGAATTTGAACTTTCTTCTTAACAGAGTACTAGGGTTTGCTCACGATGAAGGCCAGATAAGTCTGATTGTGAATCGTTATAAGCAACGAATCTGACCCTGTTGCCCCATCTGAATCAGTCACTGTGATGACGACGTTAAAGGCTCCCGTTTCTTGATAGACATGTTGAGCGTCAATGGTGTGTGTTGTGCTGTCGAGGATAGCGGGTTCGACAATACCATCGCCCCAGTCAACGATGGCCGTATGCGTGTCACCCAGGCCGGGGTCTGAGTACGCGGCCGCGGCCAGAGCGACCACGCCCCACAACCCCACTCTGATCCGGCCCAGCCTCAACCGTCGGCGGGATATTAATTTCCTGATTAGAAACCTGCGTATCATAAACGATTCCCTCCACGGCAATGGTCGTGGTAATGGCCAGCATAACCTCGTGGGTGATAGTCGCGTTTAGCCAGCCTGTTTGGGTAATGATGCCGGTTTGCCCGGCAGCTAATGTACCCAATGACCAGCTACCCGGCCCGGTGTTGGTCATGGGAATCGTGCTGGTTAAGGTGATGTTGCTCCATTCTTGAGGTAAGTTATTGACAAGCGTGACCTCATAGGCAGGTGTAAGACCATCATTTAGCACTACCTGGGTGTAGGTAAATGGCTCTCCTGGCGTAATCAGGTAGGGCATCACGGTGGGTAAGGCCTGCACATTGGCGGTGCGGTGATAGGCCCATAACTCCTGGTTTACACCCATCGGGTGATCGTTGGCGGTAAAAACAGGTAATCACCCTGAGGGTGAAAGACTGTGGCAACGCATGAAGGCTACCAGGAGCAATATCGCTAAGGCGTGCGGCCGCGTTGCTTTGCGGATCATACCACCACACTTCCAGGCCAGACTGCCCGTCCGTCGCCGAGAAGAACAGCTTGTTATCCAGCACCTTCATCTCCTGGGGGTACGAGCCATCTGGCCCCGGCCACAAATCCGCCACCAGCTCGGCATCACCAGGCATACCCTGGCTCCGCCATAACTCCTGACCGTGAATACCATCATCAAACGCGAAATAAACGGTGTCCCCAATGGGTGTTAGCCCACTTATTGTGGCGTAAGCCGCGCCGGGTATGAGGTCTTCAACCATGAACGTGCCGTTAGCGGTGGCATCACTACGCCACAATTCTTTGCCGTGGACGCCATCATCAGCCAGAAAATAAAGGATCGTATCGGCCATCACGAGATTGGTGATACGATACACAATACCGGCTGGCGGAAAGTTTTTGATTAACGACGTATTGCCAGTCGTGCCGTCACTGCGCCACAAGCCACGATAGCCGTTGGCATCCGTGGCCGTAAAAAAGAAGAAGGTTCCCGCCGGTGTAATGGACTCTGGGCTAGAAGAGGTTATGCCAGGGTTGATATCCACAACTTGCTCGGTGCCCACTGCCGTGCCATCACTGCGCCATAACTCCCAACCATAACTGGTATCATAACCCGTGAAATAGAGCGTGTTGTTGAAACCTTGTAATCCGTTAGGCCAAAAACGCTCATCAGGCACAATCGCCTTAACCATACCGGTTCCGCCTGGTGTGCCATCACTTTGCCACAACTCGAAAGCATTAATCGGGTCGTACCCAATAAAGAAGGCACGATTACCTACGAATTGAAGCCATCCACTATTGTACAGACCGTTATATAGTTGAGTTGTACCTCCAGGTGTACCATCCGACACCCACAAATTGTTAGTCAGAATAAAGAAGTTGTTGGTGCCTGGGACGATTTTCGGAAATAAAATAGTTTCTGTGGTACCTGGCGATAGCTCCACAGCCATTTCTGTACCTGCTTCTGTGCCATCAGATTGCCACAACTCGTCGCCGTGTATTCCATCATTGGCAATGAAGTAAAGTAAGCCGTTGAATGGAAGAGGGCTTTGGGATCTGAGCCAGCCGGGGGTGGGGTCATGTCAAACAACAGCGTCGTGCCCGCCTCTGTGCCATCACTGCGCCATAGCTCTTGGCCCTGCACATCCACACCAAAATTGACCGTAAAGACGAAAATATTGCCAACAATTCCTACGGAGCCGATAGATGGGCTATCTATTCCAGAATTAATATCTTTAACCAAAACCGTGCCTGTCACCGTTCCGTCTGTTTGCCAAAGTTCTGGCCCATGCACACCGTCATCGGCGATGAAGTGTAACTTGCTACCGAAAACACCTATGATTGAGCTGGGGCCTTGGGCAGTGCCAGGACTGAAATCGGTAAACAAGGTTGTTCCGGCCGGTGTGCCATCTGTCCGCCAAAGTTCATATCCATGCGTAGCATCTTTGGCTATGAAGTAAACCCAGCCGTTGTAAAGATGAAAAGAGTAACTGCTTGATGAGCCGCTGCCAGGGTAAATGTCTTGTAAACGGGCTGTGCCGTTCTCCGTGCCATCGCTTATCCAGGGTTCTGTGCCAGTCACACCGTCATTAGCACGGAAATATAAGATGTTGTTTATAAACTTGAGCCCAGCAACGTTGCCTGTCCCGTTGGGGTTAATATCTTTGACAACCGTGGTGCCCGCCGCTGTGCCATCGGTGCGCCATAATAGATTGGAGTTGGGGCCGGTAACGAAATACAATTTATCGTCGGCGGGGGTGAGTGAAATTGGATAACCGGAATCTGGCCCAGGAATGGTGTCTTTGACCAACTGGGTTCCTGCCAGTGTGCCGTCGCTGCGCCAAAGTTCAGAACCGACGGCCACATTATCGCGGGCCGTGAAGTAAAGTTGCCCCTCAAAAACGGCAAAACTGTCTAGGATATCAAAATCTGCGGCGTCAAACGGTTTAACAAGCACCGTACCACCAGATGTGCCATCACTTTTCCATAATTCAGCATTTTCCCCATACAGTTCAAAGTAAAATGTGCCATTGACATCAGCTGTGTTGTAGGGACGCAAAATAGTTCCAGATGGTGTGGCGGATGAGACAATCTTGACGAAATGTGTCCCTGCGTTTGTGCCATCACTACGCCATAAGTGGAATTCATTATTCACTTCTATAAAGTAGTAAAGGTGATTTCCTACTAATGTTATAGGCCCAATACGATGGCTGTCTGGGCCGGGTATAGTTTCCTTTATAATACGGGTACTTTCCGGGGTTCCGTCCGTGCGCCAAATCTCATCGCCATATATGGCGACATGAAGCCCCATAAATAGTTGATCGTTGACAACATAACCAGTGGTTAAGGCATAAGAATCAGGGGCATAAGAATCGGGGTTTGTGGCTGAAGTGGGCCGAATGTCTCGTACCAGAAAGGGAACCGGGCTAGAGGAAGATGGTTGGGCTGTGGTAAAGAGAAAGGGGAGTAACGCGGCCGCAAACCCCGTCACTAGTAATAGTCGAAACCATTTCTGTTTCATGATGTACCTGCTTTTGTTTAAGTGGATAAAGGGCCTTACAAGGTGAAAAGAAGGATGTCAGGCAGAAGAAATGTAGCGGTTTGAGATGACTGCCACAAGTGAAATATGTCATATATGACATGACTATCGCCGATTTTCAATTTGTCGGGGATGAATTAAGCACAACATCCACTCCGGGGTGGGTTGCCATTCACGACGAGTGAGTGTCATGGCTTGAGGCACTTCAGGCTGGTGAAAAACCTATGACGTCAGCTGATTATGATTGATATTCAACCATTGGATGAGGCGGTGTACCAACAGGCAATAAAAAACGCGGCCGCAAACTCAGTCTGCGGCCGCGTTTTGCCTTTATATCCTCAGGGTTTCAACATGACTGGCAAGAATGATTGAACCGCGGATGTGGGGGTAAGACTAAAGTAGTCAAGGTTGGCACCGCCACAGGGGATGGCGAGGCGTATCTGGTGCGTTCCGGCGGTGAGGGTGAGGCGCTCCGCGGCCGCGACCCACAAATCGTATGTTCCCGTTGCCGTGATCTCGACGGTGTAAACCAGCCACTCCCCGTCTGTTGTGCCACCGATATCATGGGCGTGAGACGCGGCCGCGTCGTCCCACACATCCACATTATCCGGCACACGGAATAAGGAACCACCTTGATTGCGAAGAGTCGTATCGTGATAAGAAATATTTTCTCCAGCACAGGTATACTTTTCCACCTAGAGCCGCGACATCGTCTATCCAAAGTTATGACCGTGGTTATATTTTGGCCTTTATGAGGGAATATCAGGTCAAGGCAAGCCGATTTTGCCATCCCTGGCGTCGCTCGGCCCATAAGAGCAGGCCATGAATCGCGACCAGAAGTAAGTTGGGGCTGTTAAAGGGAACCCACCAGAATGGCACCAGAAACAGGTTAAACATTAGGCCCAAAAATTGCCCCCACGACGCCATTTTGGGATAACGGCTTAACATGAGTAATCCGGCCACAACTTCAAACAGGATCAGTAACGTGACCCAGGGGGTCAGGAATGGCAAAATCACTCCTGTCCAGGTCGTTCGATACAGCGGCCAGGCGGTATCGGCCATGCCAGCGTAAATCGAGTGGTTAAAGTTCAGGCAATAAAGATGGATTAGCGGTCCACCGACCAGGTAAAACAGGCCCAGAGCGTATTGAACAAACTTTTTCATAGGTTACACCTGCAAAAGCGTTGACAAATAGTGTGTTAGTGAATTGGTTATGCTCTAACCTGGACGAGCCAGAACCAAAGAGGTTTTTTGCCACGAATTAAACGAATTAACACGAATGGGAAAATTAAAATTCGGGTCAATTCGTGAAATTCGTGGCTGAACTTCTTGCTCAATGGTCAAGAAATTGACTCGTTAGGCACTAATCGTCTTTTTCGGTCACGCGCCGTGTAGGCTGGCGACAGACCAATGCGGAACGAGGATGCCCCAGAGCAGAAAGGCATCAATCAGGATGGGCAATATGGCCCGAGGGCTGAGGTAGAGGCTGTAGAGAATAAGGGATGCTGCGGCCGCGATCCCTACCAACACTCCCCACCACTCCGCCGGTACAACCAGGCCAAACATCGCCAACAACGCCAACAAAAAACAAACCCCGGCTATCACGGACAGGAGTCTGGTGGCCTGGCTTACCCCCACCCCTGTCAAACCCAAGACAGCTTGAGAATCAGTGGCAAAAGGCCAGAAAACCCACCCTCGCCCCGCTGGAGCAGGCACGTTAGCAGTTAAGGCAAAATGTGCGCCGAAGAGCAATAAAAGGGCTATCAAGATACGCACGATGGTCTCCTTTTGGCTATGATCATGAAATGCCCGGTTGCGGCCGCGTCCCTTGCGGCATTCGTCGCTGACTAAAGACCAAAACCGCCATCCCTAACCACAGCAAGCTAGTCAATAACCTCCCAGCAATTCTCAATTTGACATCCAACGGGGGGGGGGGGGGGGCGGGGGGGGTGCGGTTTGATAGAACCGCGACGTTTCTTTTTGCCTCGCCCCTCCCTCTTTGGCCGGCTCGGGGGGGGGGGAGGGGGGGGGGGGGTTTTGTTTTGTGTTTTTTGCGGCCCCGGCCCCGCCCCCCCGCGCGGTCCCTTAAGCTGTACTCCTGGTGGGTCAGGCAGCTTGCCTGGCAATCTCGCTAGCCCAGCCTGAAAGAAAGGCTTAGCTTGCAGTAGGTTTCAGCGGCCGCAATTCAACCGGCAAGGCCTGCTCAGCAAGCCAGGCACGCACCATTTGTGTGAACAGTTCTGGAGCGTTCATGTTCCAGTTATGTTCCTCGGCCAGCGACATTTTTCCCATGTGAACGACTTCGTAGGCTTTCCCGGCCGGAAGCGCGGCCGCCAGGTCACGTGCCGATAGGCGCATGGCGGCATATTCTCTCTTTCCGACTACGATCAGCGACGGCACCTGTACCTGCTTCAGCCCCTGCGGCAGACGGAAACGTTGGTTTTCCATCATAACGTGTGTAAAGCCGGCCTCAGTCAGGCTCCGGAAGGATTGACGGAACTGCGGATAATACCTTTCAGGTACTCCCGCCGAGTATTTCATATTGAGCCGAATCCACCAGTCGCTATTTTTGAACGGGGTTACAAACCAGCGATAGGACAGCCTGATCAGCCCTGAGGAAAGCAAACTTGCACCCGGTAAGGGACGCACCAGCGCACTGCTGATGATCGCACGATCAATCAGTTCAGGAGCTAACGCCAGCAAAGCGACTGTAATTTGCGCCCCTTCCGAAAGGCCTACAACATGAGCTTTACTACCGTGGGCACAGGTTCGGATCAACTCAGCAATTTGCTCGGCACTGCCTTGAATAGTAAATGGCTTTTCGTTATCACTTTGACCCTGTTCAGGCAAATCAGGCACGAGACAGTGGAAATCGTGCAGTTGTTCCACCTGTGTCTGCCACATCCACCCTGCGCCGCCGCCGCCATGCAAAAAAACGATGGTTGGCGCAGCACTTGGGCCAGATTCTTGAAAGTAAAGTCTCATGGTTAGTATTCTCCTTACACCAGTGATAACCCGTTGATACAGACCAAGCATTCATCTAAGCCGGAAACAGGACAACTTGCCGGGTTTCGACATTTTCAGCAACAAGACAGCATAAATGTTAACGGGTGGAGTCCCCCTGATGTACTTTCTGGAACGCTTTTCAGAACAATATTTCCCATGATGATATTTCTTGCCTTTCCTCTGGACCGTCAGTTTCGCCACGCTGAAAACACGTCTCTAGCCTCTGCCATCAATACCTCTCTTACCCCCCTTTAAGGGTCAGGAAAGGAGCTAATGTTTTTGTTGTGATACCCGATGAGGTTTTTGAGATGACCGCTATGCTCATTCCTCTTGTATGGGTGATATTTCGTCCGGGGGCAGTTTCAGGATTTGGGGCATGGCTTTACAGCACATGCCCCGTTTATGTTTTGAGGATAGGGAAGAAGGGGTTGGGGCGTCGTCTAACCAAAGTTATAGCAGGGGTTATATTTTTTATTGGTATGCGGCCGCATGGTTAAATCTTCCGGTGGTGCTGGGCGAGTTATAACGCGATAAGTCCATGTATACCATCCTTCATGTTCCGGAGTCGAGGCTTCAGCCGGTCAAGACGAACCGCCAAAGCGTCCCCTCTGGAGCGGGCCTTCCCTGCCAACGAATCAGTTTCTTGATCCGGAAAAGCCAAAATGAGCTTGTTGACCATTTCCGGTTGATCAACGTTCATGGCTTGGCCGGCGCTGGGAATCACGGTGGTTTCTGGGAAAATATTCGGGAAAGCGTAAGGGGAAACAAAAAACGCGGCCGCAAACGATTGTTTGCGGCCGCGTCATCCTTGCGTTGTTGGAGCCTTCGTTTTTAACGAAGCGATTGGCTGTGGACTGCTATTCACCAGGGTAACTGGCATAAACCTCACTGTTACCGGCTTCATCAAACGTCAAAACATCATAGGCCTGGGCGGCGACGCCAGCGGTTTCCATACCAGGCGAACCGATGGGCATACCAGGTACAGCAATGCCAACGACAGCGGGACGCTCAGTGAGAAGCCGCTCAATTTCAGCCACCGGCACATGGCCTTCAATCACATATCCATCCACAACAGCAGTGTGGCAAGATTGCATTGCCTGGGGAACCTGAGGTTGTGTTTTGATGGGGGTCATGTCGTCCACGTATTCGGTCATAACTGAATATCCGTTGTCGGCCAGGTAGGCCACCCAATCCGTGCAACAGCCACAAGTGGGAGATTTATAAATCGTCACCACCGGTTTATCAGAGTTAGAAGCGACTGGCTCGTTAGGCTTCGCGGTCGCGCACGCGGTCAACCACACAAGCAGTACCATACCTATCAGCGTTAAGCGTTTCATCGTTATATCTCCTGTGAAGAAGCATTTCAGCTGGTCAGCTTGTCAGCTAGAAAGCTGAAGTGCTGACCGGCTGATTAGCTACCTAAGGGGCCGTCACCACAAGTTTGCCGACCATACCGGCTTCCTTGTGCCCTTCGACCGTACAATAATATTCATACGTGCCTGGTTCAGCGGGCGTAAACTGTAACACGTTGCTACCACCATTGATCGCGGCCGCGACATGCACATCCAACTCGCCACCCATCTCATCATGACCATGACCATCTTGCTCCCCACCTGATTCCGTGCTGAAGACTTCCCCATCCAGCGGTAGAGTGGCAATTGTCAAATCATGCACCAGGCTCCCTTCATTGCGAAAGGTAATATGAATGGATTGCCCGGCCTTCACTTCCAACTGTGGGGTGTCATAAACAATATCCGTTGCGACAACGGTGAATTCGGCCGTGGACGAGATCCCTCTTTCATCCGTTTGACCCGATTGACCACAAGCAGTTATGACCACCGCCATCACCATCAGCAACACAACTATTCTCTTCTTCATTAGGTTTTTACTCCTCATTCTGTTTCGTTATGGCTCGGAATTGACCTGACAAAGAGTGAAGCAATCTACCTAACCCCAGTTATCAATTCGTCGCTACCAACTTTATTCTATAGAACTGTCCACACGGCTGATACCGCTCTTTAGCGCATCCCGACCCCGCCAAATGGCCTGTTTGATAGCACTTCAGCACGTCAGCATTTCAGCATTTCAGCACGTCAGCATTTCCAGCATCTCAGCACTTCGGCGGATTTCGCCGCGTTGTCCGAGCCCGCCGCTGGGCTGACAAGCTGACCGGCTGCGGCGGGGCGCCGGGCTGACTGGCTGCCCGGCTGACAAGCTACTGTCTGAAAGCTGACTGGCTGACAAGCTGACTGGCTCACTTGCTTTCTAACAACCTTCGTCAATAATGGAGACATGACACAAACAATTCGTGTTCTCCTGGCCGATGACCATGCCGTGGTACGCGCAGGCATTCGCCAATTCCTGGAACATGCCCCCGATATTCAGGTAGTAGCCGAAGCTGATGATGGGGCGATGGCTCGTACCCTTATTCAACACCACCTGCCCGATGTGGCGGTTCTGGATATTCAGATGCCTCAGGCCAGTGGTATCGAAGTCGCCCGGTGGGTCAAAGCGAATCACCCCAACGTCGGTGTTGTGGTGCTGACAGCTTATGATGATGATCCTTATGTGGTCGCGGTGCTTCAGGCGGGAGCCAATGGGTATGTCCTGAAAACCGCTGCACCAGCAGAGATCGTGCAGGCGGTGCGAGATGTGTATGAGGGTAAAACGGCATTTAATTCAGCCATTACCCAGAAGCTGGTAGCCCACCTTCTCACGCAACAACACCCCTCTCTGGCTTATGAACCCTTGACCGAACGTGAGCTAGAGGTGCTGGCCTTAGCGGGAAAAGGGTTCACCAATAAAGCGATTGGGGTGCAGTTGGGTATCAGTGATCGCACGGTGCAGGGGCATCTGGCCAACATTTACAGCAAGTTGGCCGCCAATAGCCGCACCGAGGCGGTGATGAAGGCGGTCTCTTTGGGGCTGATTGCTACCTCAGCCCCATAAGTGCCCAAAAGTTTCTTGTTCAGTCGGCAAGAAAGAGGTTACACAGAGAGCACAGAGATGAAGACACAGAGATTCACAGAGAAAAGACAGGTTGTTTTTGAAACTCCGTGATTCTCTGTGCCTCCTCTGCGCCCTCTGTGTTCCTTGTTTTGGTTCTGTTTATCCAGACCAGGATGGTCAGATGCGACGTTGGCGGAGTTTTCCGGTTCAGTTATTTGTCCTCATTGTTTTACCCCTTATGGCCCTGTTGCTTTTCATCGCCTTGGGCAGTTTATCTCTGCATCAGCGAGCGATGCGGGAGATGGTAGGGGAGCGGGATGAACGGGCGATACGGGCCGCGGCCGCGGCCATCGACGAACAACTCCATCATCGGCGCATGGCAGTCCGTAGCCTTGTGCTCCAGGTCGCGGCCACCCAAGACCCGGCCCACGCCCTCACCGATGCCACCTTTCTCCTGCCCGATTTTAGCGGGGGGCTGGCTATTTATGACGCCCAGGGGGCACCCTTAACCAGCACCCCGGAAGCGGAACGGTGGACAGGTTGGGTAGACAGCAATCAATGGCTCCTATCAGCCGGGCAGGCTTCTGGGGGCACACTCTTTGCCTCACCACAAACCGACCCCATCAGTGGTGAAAGCTGGCTTTTTGCGGTAGCGCAAGAGGGAACGTATTTGGCTGTCGGGGCTTTTTCACCCGCTAACCTGGCTCGTGATGCGCTGACCAATCTCTTTGGTGACCATCACTGGGCTACCGCTTTTATCCTCAGCGCTGGAGGGTCGGTATTGTACCAGACTGGCTCTCACGTCCTTTCCACCGCGGAAATCCAGCAACACCCGGGCGTCGCGCCGTAGCCGGGGCAACAGTGGCACAACCTACCGCCTGATAGCCGGAGAGGAGCACGTCATTGCGTTCAGCGCGATTGAGCCGGTGATGGATTTTAGTGGAAGAACCGTGGCATCTGGTGGCAGACCCATTGTTGCGGGCCACCGAACAGGCCCCGCTGTTGGTGGTGCCCGTTCTTTTGCTGACCGTTCTGGTGGTATGGTGGGGCATCCGCCAGATTGTGCAACCGTTACAGAGGCTGGAAAGCCAGGCAACCCGGTTGGGGCAAGGAGATTTTGCCGCGATTGAAACGCCGGTAGGGGGTATTCCTGAAATCCAACATCTGCAAACGCAACTGGTGCAGATGGCCCACAAGGTGAAGGCGGCCCAACAAAATCTGCGCGGTTATCTGGGAGCCGTGACCACCGGGCAAGAGGAAGAGCGGCGACGGCTGGCCCGCGACCTGCATGATGAGACGATGCAAGCCCTTATCGCCTTGAACCAGCAGATACAGCTGGCCCAGCTGCGGCCGCGGACGGATCCACATCCCCCTCTCGACAAATGCAGCAGATGGTCGCCCAAATTGGTGCCGACTTGCGCCGCCTCACCCACGATTTGCGGCCCAGTTACCTCGATGAGCTAGGGCTGGTTCCCGCCCTGAACATGCTGGTCGCGACACGAGCAAAACCCTGCTTTACCGAAGGGATGGTGCAATTAACCGTACAAGACAATGGGCAGGGGTTTGTGGTGCCAGAAAACCCCACGACAAGGGCGGCCAATGGTCATTTTGGCTTATTGGGCATTCAAGAGCGAGCCGAATTAATTGGGGCACAGATGCAATTGCACTCCACACCAGGCAACAAGGGCAACATTGGTTATAACGTTAGCGATGACGCCCGCGGCCGCGACTGACCCCCACCCTACCATCACAACGACAATATAGACCCGGTAACAGCGTCGCGGCCGCTGCAACTCCGGCAAGAAACCGTCTATCGCCTCTAAAAACAAAAACCCCCTCGATGGTTGGGAACCAAGGTGATGTTATTGTTGAACCGTCTGGCCGTGTAAATTGCCTAAGTAATCGTTCGTGAACTGTTCAGTGATTGCGGCAGTCTTGAAGACTGCCGCAATCTAAAACCGCTAAGTTAATTCCGAACGAGCACCAACCAACCCAACGAAGGGGCCTATGAACCCCGTAAAGCCCGTGGTAAACCGCATGTGTATCCGGCATTGAAAGGAGACCGGGCTTCTGCTCGTCAAATTTATCCATCGGAAATAGCCGATGCTGCCGAATCTTAGTGGCATTAGGCTTTAGCCGGTCAAGACATGCTGACTAAAGTCTCCACTCCCCCCGACAAACCCGGTAGCGTCTGAAGTTCTTGCCACGAATTTCACGAATTAGTACGAATTTTTAATACCAAATTATCATTATTGGTGACAGAATTCTTGTTGACTATAGAAAAACCTGACGAATGCAAGACACCAGAAATTGAACTTATATGAGGTTGGTTGTAAAATAGCCATGTTGATTTTCAAAGGACTTAACGCCCCGCTCTTATTTTCCGTGCCAGTGAAGACTAACACTTACTGGCTCTGGCAACGCCCCTTGTACGTCCTCTCTCGCTAAACACCCACACACACAGCACCTTCATGAAAAAGGTTGACGCTTAGTTTGATGTTGAATGTTGCGTTGCTTGCCGGTATAGGCGGATTGACCCTGTTAAGCGCTTGACTGTAACGGCGGTGGCCGAGGCGGTGGAGACGGCCACGCGGCCGCAGACCGCCACACCCACCCCCTCATCCACCTTCACCTCACCCCCCCTCCCCACCGCCACGGCGACAAATACCGCTACATCCACATCCACCCCGTCCCCCACGGCGACCC
>JADJUV010000166.1 GCA_016716885.1 Candidatus Trichofilum aggregatum
CTTGCTTTCTAACAACCTTCGTCAATAAATAGAGACATGTCACAAACAATTGGTCCTCCTGGCTGATGATCATGCGGTGGTGCGTGCGGGCATTCGCCAATTCCTGGAACATGCCTTGATATTGAAGTAGTAGCCGAAGCTGATGATGGGGCGATGGCTCGTGCCCTTATTCCAAAACACCATCACCTGATGTGGCGGTTCTGGACATTGCAGATGCCTCAGGCCAGTGGTATCGAAGTCGCCCGGTGGGTCAAGCGAATCTACCCCAACGTCGGTGTTGTGGTGCTGACAGCTTATGATGATGATCCTTGTGTGGTCGCGGTGCTTCAGGCGGGAGCCAATGGGTATGTCCTGAAAACCGCCGCACCAGCAGAGATCGTGCAAGCGGTGCGAGATGTGGGTGAGGTAAAACGGCATTTAATTCAGCCATTACCCAGAAGCTGGTAGCCCACCTTCTCTCGCAACATCCCCCTCGACCTAGAACCCCTGACCGAACGTGAACTAGAGGTGCTGGCCTTAAGGGAAAAGGGTCCACCAATAAAGCGATTGGGGTGCAGTTGGGTATCGTGTGCACGGTACGGGGGGCATCTGGCCAACATTTACAGCAAGTTGGGCCAATAGCCGCACCGAGGCGGTGATGAACCAGGTCTCTTTGGGGCTGATTGCTACCTCAGCCCCACAAGGTCCTAAAAGTTTCTTATTCAGTCACAAGAAAGAGGTTGCACAAAGAGCACAGAGGTGAAGGCCCAGAGATTCACAGAGAAAAGACAGGTTGTTTTTGAAACTCCGTGATTCTCTGTGCCTCCTCTGCGCCCTCTGTGTTCCTTGTTTTGGTTCTGTTTATCCAGACCAGGATGGTAAGATGCGACGTTGGCGGAGTTTTCCGGTTCAGTTATTTGTCCTCATCGTTTTACCCCTTATGGCCCTGTTGCTTTTCATCGCCCTGGGCAGTTTGTCGTTGCATCAGCGAGCGATGCGGGAGATGGTAGGGGAGCGGGATGAACGGGCGATACGGGCCGCGGCCGCGGCCATCAACGAACAACTCCATCATCGGCGTATGGCGGTCCGTAGCCTTGTGCTCCAGGTCGCTGCCACCCAAGACCCGGCCCACGCTCTCACCGATGCCGCCTTTCTCCTGCCCGATTTTAGCGGGGGTTGGCTATTGGCGACGCCCAGGGGGCACCCTTAACCAGCACCCCGGAAGCGGAACGGTGGACAGGTTGGGTAGACAGCAATCAATGGCTCCTATCAGCCGGGCAGGCTTCTGGGGGCACACTCTTTGCCTCACCACAAACCGACCCCATCAGTGGTGAAAGCTGGCTTTTTGCGGTAGCGCAAGAGGGAACGTATCTGGCTGTCGGGGCTTTTTCACCCGCTAACCTGGCTCGTGATGCGGTGACGAATCTCTTTGGCGACCATCACTGGGCTACCGCCTTTATCCTCAGCGCTGGAGGGTCGGTATTGTACCAGACTGGCTCTCACGTCCTTTCTACCGCCGAAATCCAGCAACATCCGGGCGTCGCGGCCGCGGCCGGGGGCAACAGTGGCACAACCTACCGCCAGATAGCCGGAGAGGAGCATGTCATTGCGTTCAGCGTAATTGAGCCGGTGGGATGGATTTTAGTGGTTGAAGAACCGTGGCATCTGGTGGCAGACCCGTTGTTGCGGGCGACCGAACAGGCTCCGCTGTTGGTAGTACCCGTTCTTTTGCTAACCGTTCTGGTAGTCTGGTGGGGCATCCGCCAGATTGTACAACCTTTACAGCGGTTAGAAGGCCAGGCAACCCGGTTGGGGCAAGGGGATTTTGCCGCGATTGAAAAACCAGTTGGGGGTATTCCTGAAATCCAACATCTGCAAACACAATTGGTGCAGATGGCCCACAAGGTGAAGGCGGCCCAACAAAACCTGCGTGATTATCTGGGAGCCTTAACCACCGGGCAAGAGGAAGAGCGGCGGCGGCTGGCCCGCGATCTGCACGATGAGACGGTGCAATCCCTTATCGCTTTGAACCAGCAGATACAGTTGGCCCAGCTCGCGGCCGCGGACGGAGCCACATCCCCCCTTCTCGACAAAATGCAGCAGATGGTCGCCCAAATTGTGGCCGATTTGCGCCGCCTCACCCATGATTTGCGGCCCAGTTACCTCGATGAGCTAGGGCTGGTTCCGGCCCTTAACATGCTGGCTCGCGACATGAGCAAAACCCTGGCTATACCCATTACCTTCCACCTGTCCGGTTCGGAACGGCGTTTAACCGCCACGGCCGAACTGGCGCTTTACCGTATTGCCCAGGAAGGGATGCGGAATGTCGCCCGTCATGCTCAGGCCACAGCGGCCACCGTGACGCTTGCCTTTACCGAAGGGATGGTGCAATTAACCGTACAAGACAATGGGCAGGGGTTTGTGGTGCCAGAAAACCCACGACAAGGGCGGCCAATGGTCATTTTGGCTTATTAGGCATTCAAGAACGAGCCGAATTAATTGGGGCACAGATGCAATTGCACTCCACACCAGGCAATGGGGCAACATTGGTTATAACGTTAGCGATGACGCCCGCGGCCGTTGACCGCACCCGCCCTACCATCACAACGACAATATAGACCCCGGTAACAGCGTCGCGGCCGCAGACCTCACACCAGACTTACCCGCGGCCGTTGCAACTCCGGCAAGAAACCGTCTATCGCCTCTAAAACAAAAACCCCCTCGATGGTTGGGAACCAAGGTAATGTTATTGTTGAACCGTCTGGCCTTGTAAATTGCCTAAGTAATCGTTCGTGAATAAGTCCGCTAGATTGCGGCAGTCTTGAAGACTGCCGCAATCTAAAAACCGCTAAGTTAATTCCGAACGAGCACTAACCAACCCAACAAAGGGGCCTATGAACCCCGTAAAGCCCGTGGTAAACCGCATGTGTATCCGGCATTGAAAAGAGACCGGGCTTCTGCTCGTCAAATTTATCTACTGGAAATGGCCGATGCTGCCGAATCTTAGTGGCATTAGGCTTTAGCCGGTCAAGACATGCTGACTAAAGTCTCCAATCCCCCCGACAAACCCGGCAGCGTCTGAAGTTCTTGCCACGAATTTCACGAATTAGTACGAATTTTTAATACCAAATTATCATTATTGGTGACAGAATTCCTTGTTGACCATACAAAAACCTGACGAATAAGACACCAGAATTTGAATTAGATGAGGCTGGTTGTAAAATAGCCTGTTGATTTTCAAAGGACTTACACGCCCCGCTTTTATTTTCCGTGCCGAAGACGACCAACACTTGCCTTCAGCCAACGCCCTTGTACGTCCTCTCTCGCTAAACGCCCACATGGGCCACACGTAGGAGCACCTTCATGAAAAGGCTGACGCTTATTTTGTTGTTGAGTATTGTGTTTTTGTTGGTAGGTTGTGCAGATGACCCGGTTACGCCGACGGTAACGGCGGTAGCTGAGGTGGTGGAGACGGCCACGCGGCCGCAAACCGCCACACCCACCCCCTCATCCACCTTCACCCCACCCCCACTCCCCACCGCCACGGCGACAAATACCGCTACACCCACTTCCACCCCATCCCCCACGGCGACCCCGTTGCCTACAGCCACGGCTACCGGCACGCCCACCTCAACCCCCACGCCTACCCCCGTTCTCCCGACCGCCACGGCTAGACCGGCATCCCTGCCCGCCTCTAGGTCGCCACCCGCTGGGCCAAACCTGCTCATCAACCCCGGTTTTGAGAATGGAGAGGCTGGGTGGGAAGCAGCGCGTATCCCGCATAATCTCTCGCTCAAATTTGTAACTACTTATAGCACCGCCGACCATGCTAACTTTGTTCGGTCTGGACAACGAGCTGCTCATCATCAAAACGCCCCACTTTTTATTCAATTTGTTACAGGAGTAACAGTCGGCACAACTTATCGCTTCGGTGCGTGGGGTAAATTGTGGTCAAGCACTGGCTCTGATCGCACCCTCTCTGAAAACCCGGAGACGGGTCTTTTTCTTCAGGTGTGTATTGGTACAGAGGGCACGGGAGACCCATCCCATGTTAATGCGGTTTGTTCTTCACCCAAAACGCCGCTTGACACCTGGCAATACCTTTTTGTGGATGCCGTTGCTGACAGTGACCGGATTGTCGTCATGCTATTTACTAATGTGACAGCTTGTTGCCGGTCACAAAACGGTGATGCTCTTTGGGATGATACAGCTGTAGGTTTATCCCCCGCGGCCGCGACCGCCACGCCACCGCCTTATGTCCCAGTACGCCCTAACCCGGTTCCCTTCAACGGGGTGGCCCTGCGCGACAATATGCTTAACCTGCGAACCAATTTGCAGAATTTAGGCGGATTACTTGACCGGTTAGCCCAGGGGCAAGGGGGTACGTGTGAGGAGTTTTTCACCCATTACAACTCATTCATCACCACTACCACCTATGATGGCATACCAAATGAGTGGCAAGGCATTTACAACGATTACCTCTATGCGGCTGACCATGCCGTAGCGACCAACGAGTCTCTTAACTCTCTATGTACCAATGGTGGGGGAGCCATAACCGGATTAAATTATGGGGTTGCCCGCACCGGCGTCAATGAAAGTGTTGATCGTCTCAGCCCGGCTATTGAGGCGGCTAATGGTCTGTTAGGCCAGTAAACTTTCGCGATGATGATTTAACCAGTTTAGGCACTTACGCACCAACATCGACAAAAAATTGTCGATCTTCTTGAAAAATGGAAGGCTTTGGAAATCTTGTCTACACGGATAGGAGAAACACCGATGGCTTTGGCTTTTATCCGTGGGTTTACTGAAAGAAGCCACGAATTGCACGAATTAACACGAATTTTTCTCTGGTGACTTGGCGTTCTTGGCGCCTTGGCGTGCGTTATTTCAGTAGACTCATCCGTGTTTTTCCTATCTGTGTAGACACCTTCTTTTCCAAGCGAAGTCTTGGAAAAGATGTAGGAGCTAACATTATGCAAAGGCTGACGCTTGTTTTGTTACTAGGTCTTGTGTTTTTGTTGGTAGGTTGTGCGGATGACCCGGTTACGCCGACGGTGACGGCGGTGGCTGAGGTGGTGGAGACGGCCACGCGGCCGCAAACCGCCACACCCATCCCCTCATCCACCTTCACCCCACCCCCATCCCCCACCGCCACAGCGACAGCGACAAATACCGCTACACCCACTTCCACCCCATCCCCCACGGCGACCCCGTTGCCTACAGCCACGGCAACGGCCACGGCGACACAAACCCCTACTCCTACCCCCATTCTCCCAACCGCCACGGCCAGGCCAGCATCCCTGCCCCCCAGTGGCCCGGCTCCGAGCGGGCCGAACTTGCTGGCTAACCCTGGCTTTGAAAATAGAGCAAGTAACTGGGAGGCCAGATCAGGCTCATCCTACCCCAGCCAGGTTGCCATCTACAGCTCAGGAGATTACGCTAGTTTCATTCACTCGGGGACGATGGCCGCCCCAATAGGCCCTACTGGGGCTTATTTTCAGCGTGTGAGTGGTGTGATAGCTGGGCAGACATACCGCGCCGGGGGATGGGTCAAAATCTGGTCCAGTACTGGTGAAGACCGAACCCTATCAGAAAATCCGGGCGATTTTGTGGCCCAAATTTGTATAAACACGTTTGGCGATGATGATCCAGCTTTGCCCACAACTGTCTGTTCTGGTTTTGCCCGCCCCATAGATGCCTGGCAATACATTTCCGTGGATGCGGTAGCCACCAATGATCGCATTACCATTCTTATACGGGCATTTTTTACCGGGGATAATCGCCCCAAGAACAACATAGCCATTTGGGATGATATGGCGTTTGGCACAGCACCCGCGGCCGCGACGCCTACACCCTTGCCCCCCTCCCGACCAGCCCCCATTCCGTTTAATGCCACAGCCTTACGGGATAACATGGTCGGATTACGTTCAACCCTGGAACAATTAGGTGGGTTCTTAGATCGTCTGGCCCAGGGACAAGGCGGTACATGTGTCGAATTCCAGGGCTATTATGTTGATCTGATTACCATCCCAACCTACAACGACATCCCGGCCGAGTGGCAAGCGGTTTACAATGATTACCTCTACGCCGCCGACCACGGCCAGGCAACCAATGAAGCTATCAACACCCTTTGTGAGAGTGTGCGAGGAACATTAACCGCTCTGAACTATGGGGTTGCCCGTATGGGTGTGAATGAAAGCCTGGATCGCCTCAATCCGGCTATTAATGCAGCCAATGGTTTGTTAGGTCAGTAACCAGTGAGGCGAGTGGTTCAATCGCAAAATTGAACCATTCGCCTCTTTTACACGATTTCTACCGTTCCGCCCCGCCGTGAATCCCCCGCGGCCGCGGCCTCTGTAACATCTGCCCCTTCGGTTTCCCGGCCTAATGGTGTCAGCAATTCTCAATTTGACATCCAACAAGGGTAGGGGCGGGACGATGCGGGTTCAATGCGGATAAACCGAGCCACGATCTTTCCGCGTCGTCTCGCCCTCTTACCATTGCGGATCACAAGAGGGCGAGACAGGTGGGTAGGTACGCCACGAAGTGTAGTTAGGTTTCCCGTTCATGCTAAATCCTGGCCCACCTGTCCCGCCCCTACGCGTGGTCTCAAATTGAGAATTGCTGCAATGGTGTTGTTCAACAGACGGAGCAACTATCCCCTAAAGCGACAGCGATGGCTACGATGGCCGTTGGCCTGGCATTTTAGCCCGTAGGGCCTGTACGTTGAGCTGGCGGTTCGACCGCCGAGCGGGCTAACTGAACGCTTACCTATACGCATCACGGTCATAAAGTAACATTTCGGGAGAAGGTAGGTTACAGAGTAAGTTGCCAGAGCGTCAGGTAGCCGTGGGTTGAGCACCGCGGCCGCGTCCAGAACCAACGCTCCTTGTTCTCCTATACTGCCAGCATAGAAAAATGATCTGGCTGGGGTCGCCTCTCTTTCACCAGGCTACCCCCACGAAAATTTCCCTATCCCAAAACGGACAACTGTATAGGAGTGTCATCATGGTTCGCCGCGTCCCTACCCCTCGCGTTACCTTTGTGTTGCTTGTTGCCTTGTGCCTGACGGCTTTATTGCCACTGGTTAGCCAAAATTGGACTGTCTGGGGCGCGGCCGCGGCCGACCCGCTGCGTGAATGGTTAGGCAATGAAACCGTCGCCTGGGTAGAAGGGGTCCTCTTCCGGGTGCAGGATGAGGTGCAACAGCGGCAATATGCGCTGAGCCAACAACCACCAGAAACACCCTGGGAACTTGTGCTACCGACACCTACGCCATCCCCAACCGTGACCCCAACCGCCACGCGGCCGCGTCCCACCCTGACCCGTCCCGCATCTGGTAGCACCCCCACCCCGCTACCCCCAACTGCCACCCCCCACCCCACCGCCACGGCTACCCCAACCCCCTGGCAACCCGCCGCGGCCGCGGCTCTGGGCCAGCTAGAAGGGGAAGGCATCTGGTCACCCTACCTGTTTGGTGAGGATAATCAGGCTGTCGCCTATCGTACCTTCTTCCAGCCCGACCCGGAACGCCCGTTTGCCCTGGTGGCCGTCGTGGCCATAGACCTGAGCCAGACCCAACTCCACTTTGTCCTGGGGTCCGAGGAACCCTCACAGCCGGATGGGCCACGCGGCCGCGGGCAGATACCTACGGAACACAAGGACACCGGTATACTCCTGGCTACATTCAATGGTGGTTTCAAAGCCACCCACGGCCAATTCGGGGCGATGGCCGATGGCATTGAAGCCCTACCGCCTCAAGATGGACTGGCAACGGTCGCATTGTATGACGATGGGCGGATTAAAATTGGCGCCTGGGGCACAGACATTGTGCCAGACGACCACCTCATCGCCTGGCGACAGAATGCCCCCCTCATTATTGATAAAGGGGAGATGACCGAGGCCGCCCGCCGCAACTCGATGGCCGATTGGAGTGGGTCGGTGCATGATGAGATCGTGACCTGGCGTTCGGGTCTGGGGTTGAGTGCGGATGGGCGGATATTGTATTACTTTGCCGGTCCCAGCCTGCACATGCCTTCTCTGGCCCAAACCATGTTGGCGGTTGGGGTAGAACAAGGGATGTTGCTGGATATTAATCCATCCTGGGTACAGTTCTCAGCCATCACGGCGGAGGCCGAAGAACTAGTCGCCACGCCCTTGCTGGCCGAAATGCCCCACCCGGATCGTTATCTGAATCGTTATGGCTACGAACGGGATTTCTTCTACCTGACGGTGGCGAATCACCCTATTGGTGATTAGGTCATTGGTCGTTTACAAAACCAGTGTGCGGCAGGGAGCATTTATAGCCTTGTCGGATTAACCGTTAAGGCAGCGCAAGCTCGGCGACTGGCGTTTCTTATTACCGAAAAACTCTATTGTTGTGGCAAGAGCCGGTCAGATCATTAAAGCTGAGGACATGGTCATGATAGATTATCGTCGTTTAGCGGTAGAGGATGTGCCCGCCTGGGCCGAATTGTTGGCCGCAGCGTTTAACCGGCAAACGGTGGAGATGCAGGCGTTGGGACAATGGTTGCATCAGGGTTGGGAGATGGTGGCCTGGGGCGCGTGGGCGGATAACCGTCTGGTGGCTCAGTACAGTTGCCTGGTCAATCAGGTCATGGCCCCGGCTGGTGGGGGAAGGCTCAAGGTCGGGTTGAGTGTCAATATGGCGGTGCATCCAGATTTCCGCGGCCGCGGTCTGATCAAACATGTCGCCCAACCGGTTTACGCGGCCCTAAGAGAGAGCGGTGTGGTCGCCGGGGTGGGGTTTTCCAATGCCGCTGGCGTGAAAGTGGACCGGCAAAGTGCGAGTTATGGCTATCAGGTGTTGGGGCAGTTGCGGCCGCGAATCCTCTGGTTGACCCATATCCCCCCATCTACAACACCGGTCACTCTCTCCCATGACTGGCCGACCCAACCCTGGCAACTCCGGGCCGAACCAGGCCACCAATTTCGTTTTGCCCTTTCACCAACCGGGTTGCGGAACCGGTATGCGGGCCACCCTTTCCGGCAATACCGATATGGTATCCGGCAGAAAGACGGCGTGGTGGATGGCATCGTGGTGGATAGGCCCATGCGCCGGGCTGGGGTGTTAGGGACGGCCTTACTCGCCGCTCAAGGAACCGACTTACCGGGACTGTTGGCAGGCTGGGGGCAGGCGGTTCGGGCGACGGGGGTACGGTTTGTGCATTGGCTGGCAACACCCGCTTCAGAAGTGAGTCAAGCCATCGGGTTATTGGGGTGGAGCTTGCCATTGCCCTACAGCCGTTCGCCTTATTACCTGACGGTTAAACCCCTGAGCACCGATTTACCGCCTGGTTTCTTCGTTTTAGGGCAGTGGGATTGTTTGGGCGGCGATGTGTTGTGAACGGCTGTATCTCTGAAGCTGCGAATAGTACGTACGACTGAAGGTCAGAGAAAATGAACGCCAGGGTGATAACTGCTCTGGCGTTTTTGTTTTGGCATAGGGGTGGAACGCGGCCGCCAGGCAATGAACCGTTGATGTTTACATGTGAATATAACCCAAAGCGGAACATCGTTTATAATCACAGTGTAGGGTAGCAAGTCAAATCTTTACTTATTGGTAAGCGATTTTTAGAGGTGAAAGACAATGGAATATCGTTCTTTAGGTCGAACCGGGGTGCAGGTAAGTACGCTTTGTTTGGGGTGTATGATGTTCGGTGGCCGCACCGAGCCGGAAGATTCATACGCCATCATTGATCGGGCATTGGACGCTGGTATCAACTTTCTGGATACAGCCAATGTCTATAGCCAGGGCCGTAGCGAAGAGGTCGTGGGTCAGGCACTCAAACGCAACGGGAAACGACATCAGATTGTCCTGGCCACCAAAGTACATGGTCGTATGGCCAACGACGATCTCAATGCCCAGGGCAATAGCCGTCGCCACATCATTGAGCAATGTGAGGCAAGTTTGCGTCGTTTGCAAACGGATACCATTGACCTCTATCAGATACATCGGCCTCAGCCATCTATACCTATTGATGAGACACTACGAGCGCTGGATGATTTGATCCGTGCGGGCAAAGTGCGCTACATCGGCACCAGCACCTTTGCCGCCTGGCAGGTGGTTGAGTCGTTGTGGGCATCCAAAGAATGGGGACTCAATCGCTTTGTCTGTGAACAGCCCCCTATCACATTTTGGATCGTCGCATTGAGCGGGAATTGTTGCCGATGGCTCAAACTTATGGCCTGGCTATTATTCCCTGGAGTCCGCTGGCCGGTGGGTTACTCAGCTGCACATATCAGCGGGATCAGGATGCTCCGGCTGATAGTCGTTTTGCCTCTATTGAGGACAAACCCTGGCTACAACGTCGCTGGCATGAGGGTGTTTTCGATGTGTTGGAAGGTCTTGAACCCCTCGTCCAGGCCAAGGGCTGCACGCTGGCCCAATTTGCTCTGGCCTGGTGTGTACAACAGCCTGGTGTTACCAGCCCCATCATCGGACCTCGCACCATGGAGCAACTAGAGGATAACCTGGGCGCCCTAGATGTGGTCATCACTGAGGCAGATCGGGCTAAGATTGATGAACTCGTGCCACCGGGTCGTATGGTTTCACCCTTCTATGATGCGGAATTTGGGCCTCATCCTTATCGTTGGTAAGGTGAGAAAAGTGAGCCAAAAGCGCGTTAGCCTGGAATAAAGGAGTTGTTGCCCATGACACCAAAGCATTTCCTCATCACCCCGCCTGCGGCAGGTGAATATAACCCCTATTACGACGAATACATCCGTCGTGTACCAGAGGGAGATGTATTAGCCTTTCTGGAGGTACAACTGAACCATACACTAGACACCTTGCGTGGATTAAGCGAAGCCCAGGCGAATGCTTGCCCAGCCCCTGGCGAATGGAATATCAAGCAGATTATAGGACACCTGAGTGACACAGAGCGCATTTTTGCCTACCGAGCCTTGCGTATTGCGCGCGGTGACAAAGTGCCCTTGCCCGGATTTGAACAGAACATCTACGTAGAAAACGGTGGTTTCGAACTGCGGAGCCTGGTTGACTTACTGGATGAATTTGCGGTCATTCGTCGCTCAAACCTCATGCTCTTCCGCAATTTTTCTCCCGAAGCCGTGTTACGTGTGGGCACAGCCAGCGATAATCCAGTGAGTGTGCGGGCGTTGATTTACTGTTGTGCTGGGCATGAACATCATCACATGGAAAGTATCCGCACCGTCTATTTAGGGATGGCGGCCTGATTATCAGTCTGAACGTCCAAGGAGGTCGGAATGGGAAGGCACGATGACGATCTGATCAAGTTTGAAGCGGATGGTGTTGCCCCTTTGCCCCCTGCCAAGGCTCAGGGCACGATTGAAAACGACGGTGCTCATATTTGGTACGCCACATACGGCTCTGGCTCACCCGTGATCCTGTTACACGGTGGGATGGGGCACAGTGGTAATTGGGGGTATCAGGTTCCGGTTTTGATAGAGAGCGATTATCAGGTTGT
Organism: Candidatus Trichofilum aggregatum; assembly: GCA_016716885.1. Classification (GTDB taxonomy): domain Bacteria; phylum Chloroflexota; class Anaerolineae; order Promineifilales; family Promineifilaceae; genus Trichofilum; species Trichofilum aggregatum. The sequence continues at coordinate 11,448 of JADJUV010000166.1, forward strand.
GGTGATTGACAGCCGGGGGCATGGCCGAAGCACATGGGATGGACGTCCTTTCACCTATGAGTTGATGGCCAGTGATGTTATGGCCGTCATGGACACATTGGCTATCGAGAAGGCGAGTCTGGTTGGTTGGAGTGATGGCGCATGTATAGCCTTGGTTCTGGCTGACCAGTTTCCCGACCGGGTGACAGGTGTGTTTTTCTTTGCCTGCAACATGGACCCAAGTGGAACAAAGGAAACCATAGCGTTCACGCCGATTCTGCAACGCTGTATCAGCCGACACCAGCAAGATTACCAACGGCTATCGGCCACGCCTGACCAGTTCGAGGCGTTTTCTGACTCTCTCGGCCTCATGCAGAGAACGCAACCCAATTATTCAGCTCAGGACCTGGCAGAAATCCCTGTGCCCGTGGCTATCGTACACAGCGAGCATGATGAATTCATCAAGCGCGAACATGCTGAATATCTGGTTCGCAGTCTTCCCCAGGCAGAATTTATCTATCTTCCCGGTGTGAGTCATTTTGCTCCGTGGCAGAGACCTGAGCCGTTCAATATGGCTATGCTGGCCTTCCTCGGCAAAACGCGCACTTAGAAGTGGCCCGGGCGGGTAATGATGATTGAATCAATCTCCGCGGCCGCAGGACGGATAAGGTTATGATGGTTCGTGGCCAGGCTGGCTCCCACCCAAAGCCTGACAGGCGCTGGTAAGGCCAACATTCCCTCGACGTGCGTTTGTTTGGAAGTAAAAGGAGAAGCGTATGATGAAGTGGCTCTGGTGGCGACGCTGGGTTTATCTGAGTTGTCTGGTAATGGGGATGCTCTTGTCAGCCTGCGGCCGCGAAACCTCTCCCTCGCCTGCGGCCGCGACCGCTATTCCCACCCTCAGTCCCACAACCATTCCCCCCTCAGCCACGGCTCCCGTCCCCACCGCCACCATACCCGTTACCCATCCCGATGGCCGCTGGAGTCAGGAACCACCCCTGCTCCAGGGACGCGCCGCCCATGCTGTTGTCAGCAGCGATACGGCTATTTATGTCCTGGGGGGCACTGGCGAATTGGGGCGACCGGTGTTGGAAGTGGAACAGTATGATGGTACAAGCTGGACGGTATTGACGATGCTTCCCGGAGATGGCTTAAACGCTCCAACCGCCGTTGTGCTGGAAGGACACATTTATGTCATTGGCGGTTTTAACACCACGACCAATGTGCCGGTCGCCGAGGTGCAGGTGTATGATTTAGCGACCGGGACATGGGCTGAAGTCGCTCCCTTACCCGCCCCTCGTGGTGGTCACGCCTCAGTAATGCTTCAAGGTCAGATTCATGTGTTTGGGGGTGGCAATTCTGTTTCCACCCTGGCCGATCATAGCGTGTACGATCCGGCCAGCGACACCTGGCGTGACCTGGCTCCCCTACCCCGGGCTGAAGGCAGTCCGGCGGGTGTTGTCTATAACGGTCAGATTTATGCCATCGGTGGCCGGAGTGGGCCATCTGATTTTGGGGATGTGTATATTTACGACGCGGCCGCGGATAGTTGGCGCGATGGTCCGGCCATTGAGCCACGCGGGACAGCCGGAGCCGTGGCCTATTGTGCGGCGATTTACCTGGTAGGGGGCGAGTCCCAGGCCGAACGGGAGGTATTGGCCACGATGTTACGACTTGATCCGGTGCCAGGAGCCTGGGCTGAGGCCACGTCCATGCCTACCGCCCGAAGTTTTGCGCGAGCGGTCCACTTTCAAGAGGGGATATATGTGGTGGGGGGCAGTACCATTTTTGGCAGTAGCCATGCCTCTGTTGGTAGTACAGCCGTGGAGCGGTTCCACCTTGATTGTGCCGACGCGACTCAATCCGATTGAAGCCTGTAAAACTATAGCTTTCAAGAAAAAGATATTGTTCGTAGTGACCGCTTTAGCGGGCTGGTGCCAGCCCGCTAAAGCGGTCACTACGAACCAAAACCCCAAATGATTATCTGAACAGCTATAGGAACCGCTAAATGCAAATTCACTAGGGAGAATTGTTGAGATGATGAACGTACAAATCATGCGCCACATCGTTGACCCGCTCGTTGCCGGAGCAATGCCTGCTGTGGCCCAGCGGGCTGTCGCGCATTGGCGGGGAGAAGCCCTTGTTTATGTACGCAGTAGCGCCAATCATATTTTTCGTTTCACGCGTGACGGCCAACCCTATTATCTACGACTGGCACACGAGCAGGAGCGAAACCGGCCGTACATCCAGGCAGAACTGGATTTTGTCCGGCATTGCGCGGCCGCAGGTCTGGTGGTGGCATGTCCGGTCTTATCCGAGGCGGGGGTGTATGTCGAAGAAATAGATTCCCCTGAAGGACATTACTATGCCGTGGCGTTCGAGGGGTTGCAGGGGACGCAATATGAAACCGATGATCTGAATGAAGCAAGGTATAGGGCCTGGGGAAAGGCATTAGCACACCTGCATCTTGCTTCATCCACGTTCCCTGCACATCCGGTGCGAGCTACCTGGCAAGAAGAGATCCGTGCTTTATTAAAAACAGTTCCTCAGGCAGAGAAGGGGCTGGTGCACATCCTTGAATCAGGCGTAGCCTGGCTGGACACCCTACCCATTCAAGATTTTGGCTTGATCCACGGTGATTTTGAGTTAGATAATCTGGTTTGGGAGGGGGAGCAGGTACAGATATTGGATTTTGATGCGGCCGCTTACACCTGGTATGCGGCTGATATCGCCATAGCCCTACAGGATGTCTATTTTAGCCGTGATTCAGCTCAGGAAGAGCGGCTTAACTGGTTCTTCGCTGGGTACACAACCGTTTACCCTTTAGCCGAAGCTATGCGCAAAAATGTGGGGCGTTTTTTGAACCTGCTGCTGGCCGTCAAAATAACGCGATTACTTCAAGCCTACACAACCACCTATGCGGATACCGTCTATCCTGATTGGCTGGAAACCATGCAAAAGCGTCACCAAAACTGGTTAATGACCAGGCGTACATGGCTCAAATGGGATTAATTGGAGCGGCGAATCAGTTCATGTGCGCTTCCTTCAAACAACGCTCCCTTAAAACGTGGTAACGCACACCACGATAGAACGCGGCCGCGAAGATGTGATGTTGCTGTTCGATGTTGGTCAGGGGGAGTTCGGGCAGGGCGAAGAAACGTTCGGCACAGAATCGGCCATCGCGGCCGCGGTCTCTTCGTCAGGAAACCAGGCCCACTCAACCGGTGAGGTGGGTTGAGTGGGTAACTTATCGAGGTATTCCCAGATGGTTACGTTCCTGGACAGTTGATTGACGATAGGCAGAACCTTCTCCCGTAATAAACCACCGTACCCTGTACCGGGAAAATTGAGATGGATTTGCGCCTGGGGATGGGCCTTAGCTTATTGGTTGAGGGCGGTGGTACTGCGCTGGAATAGTGGCTCACCCTTGCTGGCTCCCAACCCAGGTTGGGGGCCAGCGCTTTAGGAGAATCTACCGAAAAGGATATGGCGTAATATTATTGACTCGCCAGCAGTGACCCAGTCATCTACCCAGATCAAGATGTCCCAACTTTATTGGGATATCTTCCCAACGGTCAGTCAGGTAATGTTCCCAGATGAAATAAGGTACCTGCCTCATGACAAAGGATTGAGGAATCGGCTACAGTAAAAATGACGAAATCATTGGTACTTTGTACAACAAGTGAGGTTGACTAACCATGAAAAAGGTATTGAAGTGGATGGGGATTACTCTGGGGGGTCTAATCGTTCTGATAGCCGTTACGGCTGTCGCCTTGAGCATTGCCGGTGAGAGGCAGCTCAACAAAACACGCGATGATATCCAAGCCGCAACCATCACCATACCCACCGATGAAGCGGCCGCGGCGCGAGGCGAGCATCTGGTTCATGTAGCCTGTACATCCTGTCATGGAGATGACTTGACCGGGCAGGCCTTGATCAATGACCCGTCTATTGGCACGGTTTATTCATCTAACCTCACCGGTTTAGCGGAGACCCACACAGATGCCGATCTGGTACGAGCGATTCGCCATGCCCTGGATACCGACGGTCGCCAGATGATGATCATGCCCGCCGAGGTATTTCTCTATCTCAGTGAAGCCGACCTGGGGTCCATCATCGCCTATCTTCAGACCCTACCCCGCCAGGGCAATGAGAGACCCAAACCCGAACTGGCCCTGTTCGGCCGTATTCTCCTGGGGGCCGGACAATTGGGTAATGTCTTCCCCGCCGAGTATATCAATCATGATTTACCCTTTCCCGAGATGCCTACAGTCGGTGCCAATGAGGCTTATGGCCACTATCTGGCCGGGTTGTGCCGTAGCTGTCATGGGACAGAGCTAACCGGCGGCCAACCAGGCGAACCGGAATCGCCGCCCGCACCCAACCTGACACCAGGCGGAGACCTTCAGGATTGGACAGAAGAAGCGTTTGTGACAGCGATGCGCACGGGTATGACCCCCGATGGGCGCCAGCTAAACCCGATGTTCATGCCCTGGCCATCCGTGGGCAAGTTAGACGATGACGAGTTACGTGCCCTGTGGCTGTACCTGACATCACTCCCTTCGCAACCGTCAGCTAACGAGTAGAACTGGAGTTTAGAGCGAGAGGAGAGAGCGAGAGGAAATTACTCTGGAAAACCCTCTAGCTCTGGCTCTGAACTCTAAACTCAAGGTAGAAAATGAGGCACGGCGGAACATCGGCAATCTCTCACCCTGTCACAACCCAATAGAGGACACAAAATATCATGAACACACAGGCTTTATTATCCGAACGCCAAATCACAGCCCTTCTGCTGATTGCCTGTGGCCTTATTTTTACGGTCGGCGGCATCCTCTTTACCGGCCGGGCCATCTGGAAATGGCCTATTGGACAGAGTGCTGTTTATCTACTCTGGGAACGCGGCTTTGTTCTTGCGGCTCTCTTGATTAACGTTCTGGGTTTTGTCCTCCTGGAGGATCTCCTACGGAATGCTGGCGACTTAATCATCGCCCGGTTAGTTTTGGTGATTTACCTGCTCAGTGCGGCACTCCTGGTAGTTGCGGAAACAACCTATCTCCACAACCGTGAATGGGTTTATCCGCAGATTGTGGCTTATGTGGTACTGGCTCTCCTGGCTCAGGCCGCTTTTGGCCTATCGCTACTCCAGACCGGGCTGGTAGCTGGCTGGGCGGCCTGGGTGACGATCATTTGGAACCTGTTGTGGTTGGTCGTCTTACCTATCGCTACGCCTCATAACATGTACTTCCCCGCACTGCACCATGCCGCCCCTCTCGCCATTGGAATTGAGCTGTTAACCGCCAGATGAGGCTACTACAAGAAGTTAAGAGTATTTATACAGGTGTCCAAACTTATTCCCACGCTCTGCGTGGGAATACCATCTGGGACGCTCTGCGTCCTACGCGACGCAGAGCGTCGTAGGGAGCATTCCACGCAGAGCGTGGAACGAGTACCTGTATAGATACAGTTAAGAAATTAAACGGGTAATCCTCACCACGTCAGGTTGAGGTCCGCCGAAGCCTCTCGTTTACCTAAATTGTCGGAAATATTCCTGGAAGACTCGTCAGCCAGAATAGGTACAACAATCATGAATGACAAAATTTTCTTGACGGCTTTTGATGCCGGGATAAGTCGCGCTCATTGTGACGCCAGCGGCACCTGGCGCGTTGAACACCTGGTTGCGGATCACCGGGTCACCTGTCTGGCAAACGATCCGTCTAACCCCCAAATTGTCTTTGCCGGGACGCGCAATGGTGTACTCCGTTCAGATGACTGGGGCCAAAGTTGGCGTCTCAGTGGTATGGACGGTTGGGTCGTTAAGTCGCTGGCCGTTAGCCCACACGATAGCAACGTTGTTTATGCGGGCACAAAGCCTGCTCTCATGTTTAGCTCTGGCGATGGGGGCCGAACCTGGGCCGAATTGACAGGCTTCCGCCGCATACCCAACCGCTGGTGGTGGTTCTCACCGGCCGAGCTACCCGACCGGCGCCCTTATGTCCAGGCCATCGCCCCTTCGCCAGCGAAACCGGGAACACTACTGGCAGGGGTTGAACTGGGGGCCGTGGTACGGAGTGATGACGGGGGTCAAACCTGGTCTCGTCACCGGCGCGGCGCGTTGCGTGATTGCCATTCGCTCAAATATCACGCCACCAACGAAAACTGGGTTTATGAAGCAGGGGGGAATGGTGGTGGGGCCGCCTTTAGTCAGGATGGCGGTCTAACCTTCCGTAAGGCCAGGCAGGGTTTGGCGAAAAATTATGGCCTGGTTTGTGCGGCCGATCCAGAAAAACCAGAAGTCTGGTATATGTGTGTCGCCCCCAGCCCTTATAACGCCTTTGGCAAAAAGCCAGAAATCTATCTTTACCGCACCAGGGATGGCACTGGCTGGCAACCCATCGGCTGGCAATCGCACCCCCTCCGCGTAACCCCGACAGCTCTCACCACTGTTCCCGGGAACCCCGGCCACCTGTACGCGGGGCTATACAACGGCGACATCTGGCACACAACCGATTACGGCGATTCCTGGGTAAAAATGCCCTTCAATGTGGCGGGTATCTGGTTTTCCTTGCTCGTCATCTGAAGAGCTGGCAGAAAGTTCTGGAAGATTAAGGAAATCAAGTTGCGAAGGTGAAGAGGCGTCGGTGGCACAAAGGAGGATCGCGGCCGCGGCCCCTTGAAGGTGAAGTGAATATGACGGGGCTTCCGCCAGCAGTTTTCACGCCCGAGCGTTTAGAGAGTTTTCATGGCTATGTTTGTGCCCATGAAAAATATAAGGATGCATACTGATGACTGAAACCGCTTTTCGCGGGAGTGGAATCTTCTTAATGGTTGGTGCATTGCTTCAAGGGGTGGCAACGGTCATCCTGGCGATGCAACCGGTGATGAACCAATCTTTGTCGCCGAGCGTCAGTCTTCTCTTCCTGCTGGCCGGGATATTTCTCCTTTTGTCACTGCCAGCCGTCTATGCCCGGCAGGCAAACAGGGCTGGGTGGCTTGGTCTGGTGGGTCATGGCCTGCTGGAAACGGGTATCCTTCTGTGGATCGTTCTGGCCGCTCCACCCCTGGCCTATCCTTCACTCAACCTGGTTCCAGGTGAAAACGCGCTGTTTTTTTTCTTGGGTATTGCCCTTACTTCGGGCTTTCTTTTGACTGGAATCGCAACCATTCGCGCGGCTGTTTTTCCGCGCCGGGCGGGAATCCTGCTGCTGGCGGCCACGTTCGGGTTCTTCTTCTCCTTTTTCGTGGCCGAGTTTCTGCCACCGGCGGTCGGCCAAATCAGTTCCGCCACCTTTGCCCTTCTGCTCGCGCTGGCACTGGCCGGGTTCGGGTTGGCTCTCTGGACGACCAGCGAACAGGGGCCGACAGGTGGAAAGGAGAGCCATCAGGGCATACGTAATATGGTAGAATGGGGATCATGAAACGGCCAGATCAGCCTCAGTCAACATCCACGTCAACTGCCAATCGGACACCGAGCCGCCTGGCCTGGTCGCTGGCCCTGCTCGCCGCTACGCTCTCCCTGGTCGGGGTGGTGGTGACCGTCTACTACGCCCTCACCACTGGCGATATGAGCCATTTGCTTTCCCACGCGGCGTTGAATCCTTTTATCGCCATCATCTACGGGATTGTCGGCGCACTGGTTGCCTCACGGCGTCCTCGCAATACGATTGGCTGGATTTTCGTCTCCGTGGCTGTACTTTCTGCCTTGAACATCGCGGTTGGTGCCTATGGTCGCTACACAATTATTTCCCAAAGCACTGGCGTGACCGATGTCGCCCTGGCAAATTGGCTCGGTAGCTGGTTCTGGCTTCCCACCTTCTTTTTGCCGACGATATTCGTCTTCTACTTATTCCCTGACGGCCGGTTACCATCCCGCCGGTGGGCCGTCCTCTTCGGCGCGGCCGCGGCTGGAGTGGCTATGGTCACTGCGGGGGTGGCGCTCCATCCAGGCCCACTTGAACTGTGGCAAACGGGTCCGAACCCCTATGGTTTGCCGGAATCAGCCGAACTCTTGGACGGGTTCAACCTGGTTGGCGCTGGGCTGCTAACGGTAGGCTCCCTGGGCGCCATCGCTGCCCTTATCTTGCGCTTCCGCAGCGCCCGCGGCGTTGAGCAGGAACAGATGAAGTGGCTCGTCTACGCGCTAGGCTTATTTCTGTTGGGAGTGGTTGGCAGTGTAGTTGCCGGGCTTGTCTGGCCAGAGAATGAATGGGTGCTGGAGTTGAGCATTGCTGGCAGCAACCTGACCATCCTGTTGGTTGCTGTGGCCGCCAGCATTGCCATCCTACGCCATCAGCTTTACGACATCAATCTCGTTATTTACCGCACCCTGCTCTACGGAGCATTAACAGCCAGTGTAATCACCATCTACGTGTTCGTTGTCAGCGGGCTGGGGACATTGTTTCAGGCACAAGGCCACCCGTTCATCGCCTTGCTGACTACCGGCCTGGTGGCTGTCCTCTTTCATCCGTTACAGGAGTGGTTACAGCGTGGTGTCAACCGACTTTTCTACGGAGAGCGAGATGAGCCTTTGGCAGCCCTCTCCAGATTAGGTAAGCGGTTGGAAGCGGCCATTGCCCCGGACGTGGTTTTACCAACATTGGTAGAGGTGATTGCCCAAACCTTGAAACTGCCCTATGTGGCCATCACTCTAGGCACCGGTGAGGAATTGACTGCGGCCGCGGCGGTCGGCACCGAAGTCGAAAGCACGCTGAGTCTGCCCCTCATCTATCAGGGGGAAAAGGTGGGCCAGCTTATTGCCGGCTCCCGCGGTGTGGACGAACCCTTTAGCCAGACAGACCGCCGCCTGCTCGAACATATCGCCCACCAGGCTGGCCCAGCCGTTCACGCCGTCCAATTAACGGCCGCCTTACAACATTCGCGTTTGCAGATGGTGCGGGCGCGGGAAGAAGAGCGTCGTCGCCTGCAACGCGATTTGCACGACGGTCTGGGGGCAACTCTGGCCGCCCTGAATCTGGAGGCTGGCGTTCTGCGCCGCGCTATCCGGAGCGATCCGGCAGAAGCGGAAGCGTTAGTGGATGAACTGCGGGTGGAGATTCGCGCCATGATTGACGATATTCGCCGCCTTGTCTATGCCCTGCGGCCACCGACGCTGGACCAACTGGGCCTGGTAGCGGCCGTGCGTGCCCATGCCAGTCAGTGTAGCCGCCCCAGCGAGAATGGCGATGCCCGGTTACAGGTTGAGATCGAAGCGCCCGAAGAATTGCCACCTTTGCCCGCGGCCGTTGAAGTAGCGGCCTATCGCATCGCCCAGGAAGCTCTGACAAACGTTGTTCGCCACGCCCAGGCCCGGCACTGCCTGGTTCGTCTTGAGCTAAATGGTGCCTTGAACGTGGAGATCAAGGATGATGGTGTGGGCCTACCGGCTGGTGGTCGCCAAAATGGTGGCCTGGGACTCCTTTCGATGCGGGAGCGGGCGGTAGAGTTAGGCGGCACCTGTGTGATTGGGCTGGTACCCGGCGGCGGCACCCGGATACTGGCTTCGCTACCCCTACCCAAGGTGTAAACCATGAATTCGTTCACCATCTTGATCGCCGATGATCACCCCCTATTCCGCAAAGGGATGCAGGCGCTTCTCAAAACCATGCCTGATATGGAGCTGGTTGGCGAGGCCAAAAGTGGCAAAGAAGCAGTCAGCCTGGCCCTGGCCCTACAACCCGACATCGTTTTGATGGATTTACAGATGCCGGATGGAAGTGGCCTGGCGGCTACCCGTGAACTGAGCCAGAGTAGCCCAACGATGCGCATCCTGGTTGTCACCCTTTTTGAAGATGATGAATCCATTTTTGCCGCGCTACGCGCTGGGGCGCGGGGCTACATTCTGAAGGATGCCGACGAAGATGAAATGATGCGCGCCATTCGTGCGGTGGGGGAGGGTGAAGCCATTTTCAGCCCGGCGATTGCCACTCGCCTGATGGAGTACTTTGCCACAACGCGTACACTCGCTCCTCAAGGGGTCTTTCCCGAACTAAGCGACCGCGAGCGGGAGATATTGACGCTGATTGCTCGTGGGGAAACGAATGCGGTGATCGCGGGACAATTGAGTATCACCTTGAAAACAGTTCGCAACCACGTTTCTAATATCTACAGCAAATTGCAGGTAGCCGACCGCGCCCAGGCTGTCATCCGGGCACGAGAAGCTGGCCTGGGCTAAGGAAACATTGAAGCAAAAGGACGAAACTGGATATCTTTCAGCGGTACCTAACTGCATCAAATTACGAGCCGCATTATGGTCTCGGTCTATCGCCAAACCACAGGCCTCACAGCGATAGTTACGCTCAGCGAGTGCCAGGGTCGTCTTGACCTGCCCACAGTGACTGCACTGCTTGCTGGACGGAAACCACCGGTCGGCTTTGACCAGGGTCGTTCCGTTCCAGGCACATTTGTAGGTTATCTTTGGCAGGTAACCCTTTTCCTGCAAACGCACCCAGCCCAGCCGAGGTAGTTTGATGCGATGCGCTTCAACCTGAATCGCTCCCCACAGCAGTTTAAACCATGGTTATTGTCTGATTGTCAATCTGGTAGATTGACATAATCCTTTTCTCAACTTATCTGCAGGGAACCCCTGGTTTTTCGTGGTGGCGGCGTTTTATCATACAATTGTCGCCTATGAAACCACCCACCCTGCGCCTGGCCGAAGTTGTGGCCAGCCTCTCCCTGGCGACTGACCTGGGTACCGGGCATCCCCTTGAGCGATCTCTGCGAGCCTGTTTGCTGGCCGTCCATTTTGGCTCAACGTTAGGGCTGAACACGGCCGCGTTGCGCGACCTATACTACATTACCCTATTACGATGGGTCGGTTGTACGGCCGACTCACACCGGGCGGAACTGTTTGGTGACGAGATTACCTTAGGGCCTCAAATTGACAGCGTGGAATTGTGGAACCTGTCAGAGATGCTGGCCTTCCTCCAGCGGGTCATTGGGCAGGGAGACCCTCCCCTTGTGCGGGAACAAAAACTGAATGATGCCCTCGAAACAGGTGTTCAGCGTTCGCAGGTGGCGGCCATCGCTCACTGCGAAGTGGCCCAAAATATCGCCATCCGGCTAGGGTTAGGACCTCTCGTTTTGACCGCGTTAGGCCAGTTATTCGAGCGGTGGGATGGACGCGGCGTGCCTGGCCTTGCCCAGGGCGAGGGATTGAGTCTGGCTGTGGGTAATGCACCTGGCGATGGACGCGGAGTTATTTTACCGGTTGGGGGGCGAAACAGCCGTTATCTCCATGATACGCCGGCGCGCGGGTGGTTTTTACGACCCCACTCTGGCCGAACAATTCTGCCGCGAAGCGCCGCGCCTGTTTCGCATGCTCCAAGGTGTGTCTGTGTGGGAAGCAACGTTAGCCGCTGAACCCAGTGAACCGCAATACCTTTCGGAAGAGCAGCTAGACGATGCTTTACAGGCCATCGCCGATTTCACCGATTTGCGCTCATCTTTCCGGCTGGGCCACTCCCAGGCGGTAGCCCAACTGGCAGAAGCGGCCGCACAACATCTGGGTTTGCCCGCCGGAGACGTCTTAATCGTGCGCCGGGCCGGGTATGTTCATGATGTCGGACTGACTGCGCTACCGTTGCTACTATGCGAGAAGGCCGGGCCGCTCACTGCCAGTGAATGGGAAAGGGTACGCCTGCATCCATACTACACGGAACGAATTTTGGCACGACCACAAGCCTTGGCCCGCTACGGTGAACTGGCAGCCCTTCATCACGAGCGGCTAGATCGCTCGGGCTACCACCGGGGGTTACCCGGCTCCCTATTATCCCCTGCAGCTCGTGTCCTGGCCGCCGCTAACGCTTACCGTGCCTTGACTGAATCCCGCCCCTATCGGGAGGCGCTTGACCCTGATGCAGCCGCCGACACACTTCGTCGTGAAGTTCGGTCTGGCCGACTAGATGGAGATACAGTCAACGCTGTACTGACAGCCGCCGGTCATCTCGTCCCTACACACCGCAAGCAAGTGGCAGACCTTACCGGACGTGAACTGGAAGTCTTGCGCCTGCTTGTCCGCAGTTACACCAACAAACAGATTGCCCAGGCACTGACCCTCTCTGAACATACGGTAGACCACCACATCCGCCACATCTATAACAAAATTGGTGTTTCCACCCGTGCGGCTGCCACCATGTTTGCTCTGCAACACCACCTCATCGGCGAATAAAAGAGTACCGTTGGCACGGATTTCGCAGCAAAAGAAAACACCGTGCTCATTCGTCCCAATTCATTCCCTGCCCCAAAATAGCGTATTCACGCGATGACACCTCCCTGGCGTTTGCCTATTATGGACATACATTCACACACGGAGGTAAATGCCATGTCACTTGAATACAACAAAATCGTTGTCGCCCGTATCTACACGGAAGTCAACGATGCCCAACAGTATGATGTGTTAGACGAAATTTGCCAGCCCGACATCATCATCCATGACCCGTTAACTGGTGATACGCAGGGCCTGGAGGCCTATAAAGGATTGTTTGCTTTTTTTCGCCAAGGATTCCCAGCGCAGCGTACCGAACTACGCCAGTTTGTAGCCGAAGGAGATTACGTAGCCCTATTGCACACCCATCATGCTCACAATAATGGCTCGTTCAATGGAATACCGCCTACCGGACGCCAGGTAGTGGTACCGGGGTTGGAACTGTTCCGCCTGAAGGATGGCAAGATCGCTGAGTTTTGGCGCTTTGACGCAGACCTGAGTTTGATGATGCAACTAGGCGCTGTACCTGCAATCGCGTAAGGAGATACACGATATCTACTGACCAGTTCATCGGAACCGCCAAACAGTTCCTATTTACACACAACCAGGCCAATTATCTGGATGCTTTTGATAGTTACTTTACCCATCTTGCCTGATTCACGAATACCTGCCCGGCCTTCCCGAACCGATGAACCGGGCCGTCTATGAGCAATTCATTGCTAGTTTTCGCGCCGCTCTGCCGGACATCCACAACCAGTTAGAAGATTTCTTTGCCCAGAGTGACCGTGTGGCTATGCGCTGGACCGGCTATGGCACACATACAGGATCTGACTTGATGCAAGTTCCGGCGACCGGCCAGTCAGTGACAGCGCACGGCATTTACATCTTGCGCTTTGGGGCCGGTAAAATCGCCGAGGTGTGGAATCACTGGGACAATCTCAACGTGATGACTCAGCTAAGCGGATAGCCGGATCCCCAGGTGCAGGTCGAACATTTCCGGTCGCTACTACAGCGGGTGCGACAGGTGGCTCAATCAAACTGACGCGTCATTTCAACT
>JADJUV010000167.1 GCA_016716885.1 Candidatus Trichofilum aggregatum
GGGGTGTTAGGCGGAAGGCCAGTCCTTACAACCCAACACCGGCAGAAGTAAAATCACAACTCCCAGCAATGCCGTGCGCATACCCCACCATTGGGCGATGGCCGCCATCATTATGCCGCCTATCACCTGCCCCAGGGCATCAAGCTGGCCGTTCATGGAAAGAACGGTGGCCCGCACCTGAGGTTCGGCGATTTGTCGGTTGAGCCAGGCCCCATACAGGGGGCCATTAGCCACACGCAAGACAGAATTCAAGGTAATGGCACTCATTGCCAGCCCCACATGACCGGTTAACGCAAAAATGGTGAGGGTGATAAGATAGCCGGTTGTCATTATCATCTGTACCCAGATGACGGTGCGGGGTTGGTTCAGGTTCGGCTGACGCCGGATGAATTCGGTGATGCCCAGGTTGAGGCAAGATGAGGGCTACTTCGATGAGGCCAAACCAGGTGACAGCGGTCAGACCACCTATCTGGTGAGGTGAAGTTGGTGAGCAGGTGAGCTTGCCACGAGACGGTCTCGCCCTTCGCTGGACAGGCCAAAGATGATGGCGATGACATGATGAGGATAAGGGTATCGCGCGCGGACCACCCTGATCCCTCTCCTTGAAACGTGTGCCCCATCTTCTGCCAGGAATTACGATCTGGTTGGCGGCGTCGGGTTTGAACCCTGTTTCCGGCATAACCCCCGCCAGAAAGCGGCCATCAGGAGAATGCCCGCCTCCGCCTATGAGCATAGGCAGATTATGGCGGATAGAACCCAACCCCATCCCCAAACCCAACCCTAATAAGGTGGCCACTAACCCCACCGAAAGCCCGCAGATAAGCCTGGGTCAGCTTACTTTCGCCAATTTCGTCAGCCAACCAGGCATCTTGCGCCCCGCTAGTGAAGGTATAACCGATACCCCATACCACCTGAGCCAGGAGCACCGGCACAAAAAAAGGGAATAACCCTTCCATCAGAAAACCGATCCCGATGATGACGTAACCAATGAGCAGAGACAGGCGGCGACTGCGTAAGTCGGCGACAATGCCGGTAGGAATTTCAAAGAGCAAGACGGCTAGTTTCAGGCTGTGCCTAACATGATCAGTTGAAAGGGGTTCAGGCCCACATCTTCCACGCGGTAAATGCCGGTGATAAAACCCCAAACGGTGAAGAAAAAAGCCATGCCCCCGCTGAAAGAATGAGAAAAACGGTGTAAGCAGGTAATTTACGGTTCATCGTGAACGAGTTTCATGGATGAAAGATCAAAAAAAAGTTACACAGAGGGCACGGAGAGGGAAGCAAAGTTACAGATTTACAGAGAAAACCTAAGTCATCTTTGATAAAGTCTCTGTGGTTCTCTGTGTCTCCTCTGTGTGCTCTGGTGCACCTTCTTTTCAAGTTGGGTGAGATGATAAAAACTCCGGGGTCGGTGAGGTAGCGGTCCCAGAGCGCGCCGCGATCCTCGCCCATTGGCCCTGACCCCAGCGGCGTAAAATATTGACACACCGGGGTCACGCAAGATGCGCCCATCTTTGTAAATGGCGTTATTTTTTAAGGTGCGTAACATGCGCGGCCGGTACAGTTTGGCCGCCAACAAAACTTGCTCTACGGTGGTTCCTGCCAGACAAAGGTAGACGTTGGCTTCTTTGCCCCCTTTCACCAGGCGGGTGAGGTCGGTGATGAGTTTGTCCTGGTAGAAGAGAGGAGTGGAGTTGATTACCCATTGGCGTTCATGGTGCAGGGATCGAGCGCGGCCGCGTAGCTGGGCACATAATCATCCCCCTCACCCATCTGGACGATGTCATCTTGTTTGTGAGCCACAGGGGCGGGCCGCAAATGTTTGGGCATTTTCCCTTTGCGGCCGCGATGCGCCTGGCGGCTCAGGTTAGTTGGATCAAAAGAATCAAAAGAGTCAGGCCATTCAAAACGAGTCATGGTGTTGGAAATCCTCAAGTGTAAATGTGTTTCGTGTTTGTAGTGCGTAGTGCAAGGTGCGTGTTGCTGTTAGAAATCTCTCAATCTCTCAGTCTCTTAATCTCCAAAACCCCGCACCACTAATTTATTCAACCCGGCCCAATCCCCCCGTAGGACATGGCATGAGGCTCATAGCCAGGCAGGCTATGGGCAGAAGAATGGCTTTTTTGGCTGAAAGGGGGATTGGGCTTGCCCACGAGAATCTGGCTTCTCTAAAAGCTAGATTTCTGGGATCAGGCCCAGAAACAAAAAAGCCACAGGTGAAAACACCTGCGGCCAGGGATGTTTAATCGAAAGAAGAGGGGATCAGGCGATTAAACCCGAGGCGCAGAGGCGTTGACACCGACTGTGTTTGTTTGAGCAAATGTGGTTACTTGCATATACGCCTCCCTACGAGAATAGTACTGAGTGCTGAGAACAGAGTGAACGCTCACTCGCTAGTTTCATCCATCTTGGTACGCCCTGGTTTTAAAAACCGCCTGCAAAATGAATGGGGTTTTGTTGAACCGGGCGAAAGTCTAGCATAAAAACGGGCGGCTCGTCAATATGTTAAAGGAAAATGAGTAAAATAAGGGTACTTTGCGATTTGTGCCGGGCGTTGCCTGTTCCGGGTGCATGGCGTATGATGAGACGGTTGGCTCGGCTGTGCGTATAAAATTGGGGGCAGAAAGAAGCCACGAATTAACACGAATTTTTTCTTGGTTTGGCGTCCTTTGCGCCGGGGTGTGAGTTTTTCAGGAATTCAACGTTGTGCCTCAAATGGGCCAACAGGAACGATGATTATGGCGAAGAAACAAGTGGTCTCTACCAGTCGCCGGGTGGATGCCAGTAAAGCTGGACAACAGGCGACGCCTGGCACAGAGCCAAAATATGTAGGCACGTTTGAGTCGGAGTGGACATGTAGCAGTTGCGGCCGCACCGCCATTCCCGGTTCTGTCAAAGTGTGCCCATCCTGTGCCCACCCCAAGGATGCCAGCGAAACATACCAGGAGCCAGGGCAACGCGGCCGCTACCTCAGCCCAAGCGAACTGGCCGAACGAGGCGTAGACCCGACCCAGCATCTCTCTGATGAGACCTGTGAATTTTGCGGTGGCAAAATCAAGCCGGGCACACCGATATGCCCCCATTGCAACGCCAATCTGGTGGATGTGGGCTATGCGAGCCGCCAATGCCCGAACTGCCAACAAGAAACAAATGAGATGAGTTGCCCGGCTTGTGGTGCGGCTACGGTAGCCAAAGGGGAGAAACCGGTCGCGGCCGCGGTCAAACCCGTCTCTCGTCCTGCCTCTCGTTCCGCCTTCATGGGTATTGGCCTGGGCGTGGCGGCACTCCTACTGGTGTGCGGATTCTGTGTCATAGCTGGTTTTGCCCTGCTGTGGGCTACCGATCAGCCAGAGCCGGTCACGGTCACGGATGTGTATTGGCAACGCACCATCTTGCTTGAGGAGTATAAGTACAACGAACGAGGCGATTGGGCCTTGCCTGCCACGGCCGACCTTATCAGCACGGAGGAGAAAATTCACCATTACAACGATGTGCTGACTGGGTATGTGGAACAGTGTCACATGGAATCACAACTGGCAGGTTCCCGGCAGGAGTGTGGCTACGAACAATCGTGCCAATCCGTCTCTGTTTATGATTACACGGAAACGGTCTGTTATGATGACGGCACCTGTGATGATCGGGATGTGTACCGCACGGAACAGCAGTGCCAGGATGAATATGTGTGCGAGGATGTGCCCAACTATCAAGATGTGCAGGTGTGTCAGGATGTGCCGCAATACATTCAAGAGCCAGTTTATCAACCGTGGTACACCTTTAACATCTGGGAATGGGTGGTCACTGAGCCAGTGGTCGCCGAAGGGAACAATCTCAGCCCAGTCTGGCCCGATGTGCCGCAGAGTGACACGATTCGTGAACAGACCAATGGCCGCATGGAAACGTGTACCCTTACCCTGTCCGGTGAAGAAGATAACAGCTACACCTACGATATCCCCTGTACGGAGTTTGGTCGTTATGAGCGGGGAACCCGGTGGGAGCGCGATTATTCGGGGACGTTGACGCCAGTGACCAGTGACCAGTGATTAACTTATCAGTCATGGGACACGCTGTTTATACTGATGCCATCTCGTAATCTGGAGATTTGGTAATGCCCTCACCTTTTCCTGGCATGGACCCGTACCTGGAAGGCTCACTCTGGCCTGATGTACATCAACGGCTGGCGACAGAGATGAGTGATTTGTTGACACCCCATTTGCGGCCGCGTTATGTGGCACGTCTGGCCGTGGCGACCATCTATGACCAATCCCCTGAACATGAAATCGGTATTTTGTATCCTGATGTAGAGATTATCCGTCGCCGCAAGGTGAAGCCGGTTACATCAGGGTCAACACTGGTCAAAGAGGTCGTGCGACCTATCAGCAAAGCCTTAACCGTGCCCATTCTTGACTTTTCGGTGCGGGTGGCCAATGTGGAGATTTATGACCGACAGTTAAACCAACTGATTACCAGCATTGAAATCCTCTCGCCGGTCAACAAGCGTGAGCCAGGTTTGGGCAAATACCGGCAAAAACAGCGTCAGCTACAAGAAGCAGGTGTCCATTTGTTGGAGATTGATTTGCTGCGGCGTGGTCAACGACCGACCTTTTTGCCCGGTGTGCCTGATTCCCCTTACATCATTACCTTAACCAGGGCTGGTGCGGCCGCGATGGATGTGTGGCCGGTACGTTTGCAAGATGAGTTACCGGTAGTGGCTGTCCCGTTGCGAGCACCCGATGATGATCTACCCCTCGACTTGGGTCTGGCGCTGAGCCGCATTTACGACAAAGCCGCCTATGACCTCAGCCTCGATTACACCCAACCACCCCCGCCCCCCGCTTTATCTACCGAAGATCAAACCTGGCTACAGCAACAAGTTAGTGACCAGTGAGCAGTTATCAATCACCTTCTCATCAAGTGCCTGGCACGGGGCAGGTAAGTCTCGTCATGACGAGGTTTACCCGCCCCGTGCCAGGCACTGATCGTTCAACTCACTTGAAACACACCCATTGGCAATTAGCTATTGACGATTTTCTTCTCCCCTTGCCCCACTAATCCCGGCAGACTGTAAGCCCCATGCCAACGCGTGGTGTAATTGTTCAACTCTTCTTGCCAGCGAGTGTCATCCCAACCCAACTCCGGCTGAACGATGGGGCGAATCTGGTCCATCCAGGGCAGGCCCCCTTGCGGTAGGAGCAGGCCCAACCGGGTGCGGCGCAGGAGCAGGTCATCCAGGTGAATGACCCCTTCGGCGTAGGCGGCCCAGCGTAGTTCGGCCCAGAGGGTGGGGGTATGGGCGATGGGTTGCCACTCTTCGGCGGGGGATTGGCTGAGGAGCGCGGCCGCGTCCCCGCCATACCGCCCAATCAAACGCACACAAGTGGGCAGGGGTAAGGCCAGATCGGCACAGGTTGGCGTGACGACCTCATCCAGCACCCGCCCTTTGCGAAAAACGGGCATGTTAGGCAAATGGTGATGGATCATTTTCAGCGCATCCAAGGCCATCACCCGGAAAGTCGTCAACTTACCCCCCGTCACCGTTAGTAACCCATTTTCCCACCAGACCACATGCTCCCGTGACTCCTTCGACGGGTCGGTTTGCCCGGTGTTGACCACGGGGCGCACCCCGGCAAAAGTGGCTTGCACATCGGCGGTCGTGATTTCTTGTCCGGGGAAAGCGTGGTGCAGGCCTTCGAGCAGGTAGCCGACTTCATCGGCGGTGATGGCTGGTTCGGCGGTTAGGGGCTGATGATGATCCACATCGGTGGTGCCAAAGAGGGTGACACCCTCCCAGGGAATGGCCATAATGGGGCGACGGTCTACCGGGTGGTTGAAGCTGACGGCGCGATTGACGGGTAGCCGGTTTGCCGGAATGACCAGATGGCTACCTCGCAGCGGCCGCATTTTGTGTGCCTGCTCCAAGTTGCCGCGCAGGGTATCCGTTTCGGCCCCGGTGGCGTTGACGACCACTTTGGCCTGGAGTTCGAGGGAAGTCGCGGCCGCGCCTGGGGCTACATCCCGCACCACCACACACCACACCTGACCATCGTTCTGGCGCAGGATATTTTCCCCCGAAGGCATAATTCAGGGCCAGACCACCATCTCACCCTTCCCGGATGACCCGTAAAACCAGCCGGGCATCATCCGTTTGGGCGTCAAAGTAGCGGAACCGCCCCGTAACTGTTCGGGCGACAGCATGGGAATGCGGCGCAGAATGGCCTCGGTGGGGAGTAACGTCGCCCCAGTTCATGCCCAGGGTGTCGTAGACGGCCAAGGCCAACCCCATCATCCAGCGGGGTACACCGTCATCTTTGTAGTGGGCAAGAGGAAACCGAGCGGGTTGACTAGCCCTCACCTTCTTCGAGCAGGCGTTCCCGCTCGCGGACGGAGTGCAGGGTGGTGAGGATTTGCCCGTTTTTGAGGTAGCGCAAACCGCCATGCACCAGCTTGCTGGAGCGGCTGGATGTGCCGGAAGCGAGTCACGTCCTTCCAGGAGCAAGACCCGCAGGCCCGCCCGCGCCGCCTCGCGCAGAATCCCGCGCCGGTAATGCCCCCCCGATAACAATGATGTCCCAGGGCCGGTTAAGTTGTTCCCAGGTGTATTGACGCTGGCTTTTTGTCCACATGTTTTTTAGAGGTGAGAGGGGAGTGTGGAGGGGTGAGAGACGCTCCCCCCTCCACACTCCCTCCTCCACTAATCAATCTTCTGCCAGATGATGACACTTTCCTGCATGACGCGGCTGGTCAGATTTGCGGCCGCAACCCCATCCCCTTTTTCCACCTGTTCAGCCAACGCCCGGTAAAACGCCTGCGAATGGGCGCGGTGTTCGGGCTGGGCAAAGTAGAGCAGACCCATGGCCTGGTACAGGGCGGCGAAACCGTTGAGGATGAGGGTAAAGATGGGGTTGCCAGAAGCGATGGTGAGGCGATGGTGCAGTTCCCAGTCGGCGGTGGTGTAGGCGGTGTCGGTGTCGGGTAAGAAGGTGAGAGAATGGAGAAAGGGGAGCAGGGACGCGGCCGCGTGTTCCACCGCCAAGCGGGTATAGGCCGGGGCCAGGAGTTGCCGCACCTGTAATAAATTGGGCACAAAATCGGCCGGGGCATACTGCGGGAAACGGGCCAGGACGCCCAAAACGCCCAGATTACCTTCCTGCCAATAATCCCTGACCCGCGTGGCCTTGCCGTGGTTAATGTCAATCCAGCCATCCCGCGCCAGCCGTTGCAACGTCTCGCGCAAAGTAGGGCGAGTGACGCCCAGGCGGAAGGCCAGGTCACGTTCGGCGGGTAGGGTTGAGCCAATGGGAAATTGCACTTTCAGAATGGCTTCGATGAGACGAGATTCGGCCAGTTCGGCCGGTTTGGGTGGGGTGTCCCAGTTCATACGTGCTCCTTAATGGTAAGAGGTCTTACCAGTTGCGGGTAGTATAAACGATGTGGGGTGAGTTTGTCTAGCGGGAAAATGGGGAAGGGAGAGGGGATGGTGCGGCCGCGAAAGAAGACTATCCTGTCAAGCACATAAGTGCGCTTCAACCTGGGTACAAGTGGTAGATAACACAAGCCCGATTCTGGTAAACTACGGTTGATCTTTTTGCGCTGATGAGTCTCACAGCGTTGCCAGGGTGGTTGAGGAATTGACAAAAGCGATGAGGAAAGCAAACCCATGAACGAGATAAATAAAGCCACACCCCGAACGATTACCGAATCGTACCGGCAGACCGTAATCGCGCTGGCCGAGAACCCGGAGAAGCTCGAATTAGCGTATCGGACAGCCTTGGATGCGGGCGAAAGTGACGCCTTCAAGCAAGCAATTGAGGCCAGTCACGCGGCCGCACCCGACAATCTGCTCTACTCAGCCTGGTTCCACCGCCTCAAATATGCAGCTACCCAGGCGACACGATTCGCCATAGCCTGGGCCTGGGTCATCCCGCTAGCCTTGTTCAACGGCTTGTTATTCTGGTGGCTATCTGACGATCAGCGTTATGCGATCCAGATCGCTAGCTTTAGCCAGGGGATAGCCACTGAGTTCCTGCCAGCGCTACTCTTGTTGGCCGCGCCGATCTCCGCCGCTTTTGTATTGATCTACCTCACCGCCGTCGGCCACAAACGTTGGCGTCTGAGTGCCATCATTGGGCTGGTAACGATTATGGCGGTGGCATACGTACTCCTGGTCTACCCCCAAGCAGGAACACGGCCGTTTCAGGAACAATACCTCACCTTGATGGCGATGCATCTACCGCTCCTGGCCTGGGCGGGTGTCGGTGCGTTCCTGACTGCCGACCATCCAGACCCGGCCAGTCGCTTTGCCTTTTTGATCAAGTCGCTTGAGCTATTCATTATGGGTGGACTTTTCGTCATGGCGGGGGGTCTGTTCACCGGGATCACCGTTGGCCTCTTTGCGGCACTTGACGTGGAGTTTCCAGACCTGGTGATGCGCCTTTTTATCGCTGGTGGTGGGGGGCTGATCCCGGTAGTGGCTACGGCAGTCATTTACGACCCAACCGCGCCCCCAACTGGGCAGGCTTTTGACGCCGGACTAAGCCAATTGGTAGCCCTGCTCATGCGAATCCTGCTACCGCTGACACTGGTGGTGCTGGTCGTCTACCTGGCCTTCATCCCCTTCAATTTCCGTGCCCCGTTCGACAATCGCGACGTGCTGATCATCTACAACGCCATGCTCTTCGCCGTGGTGGCCCTGTTGGTGGGTGCGACCCCCGTAAGCCAGGCCGAACTCTCTGCCCGCCTGGCGCGTTGGCTTCGCCTCGGCATTATCGCCGTCGCGGCCCTGGCCGTTATTGTCAGCCTTTACGCCTTGGCCGCCATCCTTTACCGTACTGCCCTCGACCGGCTCACGCCGAACCGGCTCACCTTTATTGGTTGGAACGTCATTAACATCGGCCTGCTTCTGCTGGTACTGTTTTATCAGGCACGGGTCAAGACCGGTCAGTGGCTACAGAGCTTATTCCGTGCCTACAGCGCCGGTACTATCGCCTACACGGTCTGGACTGCGGTGATGATCCTCGCCATCCCGTGGTTATTCGGCATCAACCAGGGCGAGGTCGAGTCGTTACCGTTAAGGGTGCAAGATATTGTCTACGAACACGCCAGTCCGATCCTTCTCAAATGTGCCGGAAGCCCCCATATCTACCTGTTGGAGCAGGGTGAGAAGCGGTGGATTGACACGATTGAAACTTTTGAAGACCGTGGTTATGTCTGGCGGGATGTCTATCTGATCTCCTGCGACAATTTGCGGAGCATCCCTGACGGAACGCCGATCGGCCAACGCCGGCCCGCCACCGCAACCCTAACACGGCCATTCGCCGTTCATGGGCCTCGGCAGACAAATTCCTGGTGACATCTTCACTACCGAACGGGATGTGATGCGACCAATTCGGCCGGTTTGGGTGGGGTATCCCTGTTCATACGTGCTCTTAAATGGTAAGAGGCCTGTCCAGATGGGAGTGATATAAACGAAATCAGGTGAGTTTGTATAGCGGGAAATTGGGGAAGGGAGACGAGTTTTAGTATTAAAACTATTTGTTGATAAACCGGATGCTGTGAACAATCTCATCAGCTTGCTCGTTTAAACTCTCATCAGTGCCTTTATAAACCTCTATGGAAATATCCTGACCCTGACTGTTGCGTAAGATATAGATATCCACCATCTGCGTAATATTTTCTCGCTCTCCCATTTGATTCGCATACGACTCTTCGGGAATATCAAGAGTGGGGATTGATAGGGTTGCTGAAATCATTTCATACTGCTCGATAGAAACAATATTTGATATGGAAACAACCTCTTACTTAAACTTTATATTTTTCAGCTCCGGCAAAAGCATCTGTAAATGTTCCATTTGGTTTCTAGATCAGTCGGAGAATCTTCGGGAAACCAGGCAGAAATATAAATCCAGGCACCACTTTTATGGAACACACCTTTTGTTGCCAGTAGCGAAAAATCATTGACTACTCGCTCATCTTCATTGAACTCCCAATTACGGGGATATTTCAAACTAAAATTCCATTCTTGATTTTCGTAGTATTCCAGTGGTACTTGCTTGCATCCTGACAAAACCAGAGTTAATGGAATCATCAACCAAAGTAACAATATGGCTCTAGCACAGTAGGTGTGTTTATGAAAAATAATCCGTCATAGTAAGTACTCCTAAAAGCCATACGGCACTGTGACTGATGATAAAAATGTGGCGCGGCCGCGAACCCTCAAACAAAAGTAGCTATCCAAATAAGTACCGGGCTTTAAAAGACAATTCTGCATTGTGGCATGATTCAGTGTAAGCTATTTGCGTTAACAAACTAGAGAAATTCAGAAGATTCGTGAACGCCCAGTTCATTTGCAGGCCCAAGACGTTTCCCTGCCCCAGATGAGGAATAATAATGGGGACACTGTGCCCCGATTGATCCGTTGAATAAGCCGTTATATA
>JADJUV010000168.1 GCA_016716885.1 Candidatus Trichofilum aggregatum
ACATCCACGCGGCCTTCGCCTTCCAGTTCCAGAATGCCGGGGATGAGAGGAATCGTCCATTTGAGCTTTTGTTCCCAGGCGGCGTCTTGGGCCAGCAGGGCGGAAAAGGTTTGCCATTGCGCGGCGTCGGGTTGGTTTTGGCGCAGGTGGTGGAGTTGCACCAGGGCTTGTTGGGCCAGCAAGGTGAGTTGGGCGGCTTCCCATTGGGCAATTTGTTGTTTGTCGGCGGCGTCGAGGAGCAGGTCTACCAGTTCCACCTGGTGTTTGTCGAGCCGTTGGGTGAGGGCCATGTAGTGGGTGTGTTGCTGGTTATCCAGTTTAACCAGATGGGCCATGATAT
Source organism: Candidatus Trichofilum aggregatum (assembly GCA_016716885.1). Lineage (GTDB taxonomy): Bacteria > Chloroflexota > Anaerolineae > Promineifilales > Promineifilaceae > Trichofilum > Trichofilum aggregatum. The sequence continues at coordinate 341 of JADJUV010000168.1, forward strand.
TGACCTGCCCACCGGTCAGTTTGTGGCCTACGTCGCTCAATTGTTGGCTGAGGGCGTCCACTTTTTGGTGTAGGGTATCGAGGCTTTGTTGCATGGCGCTGGCTTCTGGGGATGAGGCAGGGAAAGGGCCAAGCGCGGCCGCTTCCTTCGTATACCGCTCAATCGTCTCTTTCTCCCGGTCAATTTCGTACTGGTAACGTTGCAGCGTGCGAGGATTATCTTCCAAATGCACCAGTTTTTCGTATTGGCGCAACAAATCCAGGCTGCGCTGGATGTTTTGTTGCAGGTCATGTAGGCGTTGTTGCTGTAATTGATTCATGGTGGGAGGGGGTGGGGTGGTTCGCGGCCGCAAGCGCTCCGCAAATTGTTGGTAACAGTACGGGTTTTCCTTTTGCACATAAGCCAGCAGGCGGGGAATCTCGCCCCGCTGGTCGGCATAGACCACAATCATCTCAATTTTCTGGGCGGTGGTCATGCCTGAGGAAAAGTCGTGGTGAACGGGCAGGAACAGGGAAAAGGCCAGGGTGGAGATTTCTTGGTTAGAGAACGCGGCCGCGAGCAATTCTCGCACCGCCGCCAAATCATAGTGGGTCATGGTGTGTCTCCCTGATGAATGTTGGGTAATCAGTATAGGCACAGAGGAATGGAGGGCAAAGTGTGGCCTGCCGGGGATTATACGCGGAGTATGGGGATGGGGCGATGGGGCGACGCGGGGATGGGTGAGGCTGTTTGGCCCATAAAAAAGCCCCCAGGTTCCTTGAAAAAACCTGGGGGCTAACGAATGTAGCAGTGGTTCAGACCTGACAGGTTTTCGGAAACCTGTCAGGTCTTGGCCGAAGGATAAAATTCGTTCTGTGGCAACAATTACCCTTGCCGGGCGCGTCGGGAAAGGACGATACTGCCTAACAAGATGATCACGGTCAACGCCAGCAAGAAACCGGCCCAGGTGTTGGCCTGACCGCTCACGGCGGTCAACTCCACACTTGTCGGGGGCACGGTGGGGGTGGCAGTAACGGTGGGTAGGGTGGTAGGAGTGCTGGTGGGTGTACTCGTAGCTGTACCCGTGGCCGTACTGGTCGGGGTGTTGGTGGGGGTACTGGTGGCCGTACTCGTTGGGGTGCTGGTGGGCGTACTGGTTGGTGTGCCCGTTGGCGTGCTGGTGGGGGTAGCCGTTGGTGTGGGCGTCGGCGTTGCCCCCACAAACAGCCCCACCACCACCGGGTTATGATCCGAGGTGCGGTAAGGATCAACATTGTACAGGCTGGTGATTTGCCCGGGTGATTTGAACTCCACGTTGTAATCCAGGACGATGGGTTCGTCGGCGTTGTTGTGCCAATGGGTGACACCCGTGACCTGAGCGGTCAGGCTCGCGTTAGCCAGGGCGTGATCCAGATAACCCACCTGCCCATCAAACACATAAGAGTAGGCGCCATCACCTTCAAAACTGTTGATGAGGTCGGTCATGCCACTGCCGGTTAAGGTGGTTACCGGTTGTTCCAGGGCGTAGGCGTTGAGGTCGCCCATGATCAACACGTCACTATCACCACTGGTGGGGATGACGACGGTGTTGATGAAGGTGAGTAGCTGGGCGGCCTGCAAGGTGCGTCGGTTGTTGTAACAGCCTTGCCCATCACCGGCGTCTACATCAGGCCCGGTGGCGCCGGTACAGCTTTTGGATTTGAAGTGGTTGACGACCAGGGTGAACTGCTCACCCCCGGAGATGGCCTGGAAGGTTTGGGCCAGGGGGGGACGGTCAAAGATCGCGGCCGCGTCCGACATAGCCGCTCCCACAGGTATCACACTGGCGGGTTGGTAAATGATAGCCCCCTTGATGGCATCACTCCCCAACGGGAAAGCCGAGATTTTAGCGTAGGTTCCTGGGCCAGCCACCGCATTGAGCGAGGCCACCAGATCATCCACGGCGGCATCGGTGGCGTGATTTTCCATCTCGATTAACCCCAGGACATCAGCGTTCAGGGCCAAAATGGCCTGCACCAGTTTATCGCGCTGGCGGGTTAGCTCCAGCGCCGAATCAGCCCCGCGACATTCCTGATTGGCCAACGGCCCACAAATGTTTGGCCCGGCGTCAATGGTGCTGAAGTAGTTCAGGACATTAAAGCTGGCAACAGTGAGGGTTCCACCGACCGGGGCCGGGGCGGCGGTGCGGGGGTTGGAGGGGGTGAAGGTGACAGGGCCTACGGGTTGGATGCGGTATTCATCAAAACGATGATCCAGGATACCCACCAGCGAGGAAACGGTATCACTGATGCGTAAGGTGTTCAGAGCGGTCAGGCCCGGAGCCGGGTGGACGATGGGGTCTTTGTTCTGTTGGGCGTTGGCATCATCCAGAATGAGGGTGCGGAGGGCCACCTGATTTTGATAAGCGGTGTTGCCGGGGATGCTGGGGGCGTTCAGGTGGGTGTATTGGTAGACGACCCCGCCCTGCGACAGGAGTATTTCGCCAAAACGGCCCAGGGTAAACACTTCGGTTACGGAGAGGTTTTGCGGCAGTTGCACCAACATGCCTTCGTACTGTTCCCAGGTGTCAATGGTAGCGACGGGTAACGTGACGGGGACAGCGGCGGGTAAGGCACTGCCACTACTGCAAACAACCAATCCGGTGACGGCGGTAATTTCGGTCACAGGTTCCGTGCCGGAGATAAATTCGGTGACGGTTCCCTGCACCCGCACTACATCGCCTACGCTGACGGCATTGGTGCTATCAAACACGTAGATACCTTCCGAGGTGGCTGGATCGGCGTCGGCGTCGGCGGTTTCTTCCTGGAGATAAAACCCACCGTATTGGACGGGCGTATTCTGGTAATCAGCCGTTACCACCCCTTCTAGCACAGGGGTTGAGCCGGTGACGGGGCTGGTGAGGCCACTGCCCTGGACATCGTGGATGAGAGATTCGGTGTTGTCGCCACAAGTGCCAAAAACGACGCTAATGGTGCTGAAGCTAAAGACATAATCAGCGGCCATCGTGTCGGGCGGATCGTCGGTGTCTACGTCGTGCACAGAAACGTCGTCAATGGTGACGGTGCAGGTTTCGCCCGCGCTAAAGTCCACATCCGGGTTGACGGTCCAGGTGAGGGGGCCACCGGTGACAGCGGCGGTGTGTGCTCCGCTGAGGGTACAACTAATGCCGTACCACCCTGCGTCTACGGTCACATCTTCACTGAAGGTGACGGTGATGTCGTTGTTGAGGGGGACATTGGTGGCGGCATTGGTGGGGGTGGTGCTGGCAACGGTGGGGGCGGTATCAGAAGGGCCACCGCCGGTGGTTACGCTTAAACTATCAATGGACAACCCATGATCGTTGCCTGCATCGTTGGTGTCGTACCAGCGGATCATGATCTCTTGACCATTGGGGATGTTGACGGCAAAGGTTTGGGAGAGCACGACCTGGTTCGCGGCCGCGTTGCCATCCAATGCGGCCGCTGTCGCTGTCGCAATGGGGCCAGTGAAGTCTAACAAGTCCACATCCGTCCAGGTGCCAGCATTCAGAATCGTTACGGTGGCTCCAACCTGATAGCTGAAATCCAGTTTTTGAGCCGTGGCATTGCCACCGTTACGCCATTGTTCACCGGTATAGGCGACGGTCAGGCTGGTGACTGCGGCACCTGTGTCATTCACAAACCGGGCACCGTAGATAAAGTTTCCAGGCGTACCAGAACCTACTGAACCCAGCGCCCTTTCCGTGGCCGCAGTGGTGCCAAAACTATACAGAGCACCATTATTGGTTGAACCATTACCAGCGCGGTAGACGGTAAGTGTGCCAATGGTCTGGGTAGCATACCATCCGCTGATAGTCGAATCATCGGTCCAGGGATTGGTTGTGCCTGTATCAGACAATGTATCAAAGGTCTGGCTGTAAGGGCTACTGAGAGAAATGGCCGCCGTAGGCACGGTCGGTGCGGCAGAACTGGGTATCTGGCTTATGAATAAAGCCGCCAACACGGTCGCCAGGACAAGATAAAGCATCAGCGATTTTTGTTTGCGTATCATGGGTAAGGTACTCCGGTAAACACGTTAGAAGTGTGGGACGCTAACTAACGGATTGGCGTTACGTTTCTGAGAATGCGACGGCGCAATCGGAAACAGTTAACTGAGAATTAAATGAGCGGCGCCGATTATAGCCCAACTATGCGAGCAAAGGTCATAAACCACCCATTTTGCGGCCGCGAGAAGATGAACGAGCAAATATTTCCAGGCACAGCTTCTGCGAAAATAAGTGGCAAAGGGGCAAAGGGGCGAGAGTTCCTAGAGTTCCTCTGAGTTCCTAGGAGTTCCCGGCGGTTTTCATCCCTCTTGGTGCGCCCTGCTCATGGGGAACTCCTACCAAATAGCTGTTTACCAGCCCAGGCCAAATAGCCGCAGGAATGTCTGTCCGGCCAGGCGTATGTCGGGCAGGAGAAACCAGACCCAACCGAGGACGACGTAATGGAAGGTGAGGAACCAGGCCAGGAAGGTCCAGAACCGTTTCTGGCCTGGTTTGTTGTTGAGTTGCCGTTGCCAGGTGCGGGTGCGGCCGCGCCACTGTTGGTGAACAAATAGCCCGATTCCATGCCACGCTCCCCACATGAGGAAGTTGCCACTCACCCCATGCCACAGGCCAATGGTGATCATCGTCGCCAGTTGGGTCATCAAGACAATGACGGTGGACGACGGTTTGGTGGGCCGCTTCAAGAGCCAACGCGAGAAGGGGGAAAAGACGTAAAACCTGGCCCAATCGCTCAGAGTGATGTGCCAGCTTTGCCAGAAGGTGGTCAGGTTACTCTTGAGGTAGGGATAGTTGAAATTTTCGGGCAGGTGGAAGCCAAAAAGCTGGCCTAAACCGATGGCGATATCGCTGTAGCCGCTGAAATCGAAGTAGAGGCGGAAGGCGTAACCGTATAACAAAATCCATAACCAGAAGGTCGATTGCACCTGAGTGGCGTTGATCGTGTTGAGGGCGACGCCTTGAGCCAGCGCATCGGCAATGATGAATTTTTTGCCCAGGCCGGTACCGATGCGGAGCAGACCATGGAACCAGCGGCTGGCGTCCGGGCCGTGGAGTTGGGGCAGGGCGCGATATTCCGGGGTTAACCGTTCGGCGCGGTCAATGGGGCCAGCGGTGAGCGTAGGAAAGAAAAGGATGTAGGTCAAATATTCGCGTAGACTGAGGTTGGGCAGTAAACCACTCTGGCGGTCGCGTAGGGTGTGGAGCAGGCGGAAGGCCAGGTAGGAAAACCCCAACCAGTTGAGGTCGGCCGCGGCCGCGAGGCTGGTATCCTGGTTGGTGAGAGAGCGGAAGAAGGTAGAGAGCGCGGCCGCGAGTGGTTCTGTCTTGAGCGTGATAAAAAGGAGCAGGATGAGGGTGATAGGGATGAAGGGCGTAGGTGCGTGGTGCGTGGGGCGTGGGGCGTAATCGCGCCAGGATGAACACACCCATAATTAACACACCCATGACGATGCCCACGGCCAACGGCGATGGCGGCCGTGATGGTGTCAGCCGGTATTCGGCGGGGAGGTAGCGGAATAGAGAGAGGGCGAGGACCAGGCCGAAACTCAGGATGAGGGTGAAGCGGTCATCGGAGGAGAGGGGAGATTGAGAGACTGAGAGATTAAGAGACTGGTGGCTGGTAACGGGTGACTGGACACTGGATGTTTCTAGTCCGTGTTCATCTGTGAGTCTACGGAAAAAACGCACGCAGAGGCGCAAAGGGCGCCAAGTCACCAGAGAAAAATTCGTGTTAATTCGTGTTAATTCGTGGCTTCTTTCAGTGAACGCATCCGTATCAATCCGCGTGCCGTCATCTTCTTTTTCCCCCAATCGCCAATCGTCAATCGTCAATCGTAAATCCCTTGTCCAGTACCACCCCGCCACGGCCAGGAGCAAACTCAGGGTGGGCAAGAGAAAATCGCTGAAGCGGATGGGGAGTGGGGGTTGGAGCAGGTAAAGGCAGATGATACTGGCGCTGAGGAGCGCCGTGCCGCGTGCTCTGGCTGGCAGAAGGGTGGCGTAAGGTATCGCGGCCGCGGTGAGAATGAGGATGACGGTGAGGGTCATAGGGAGGCGAGTTTCGCGTTTCGCGTTTCAAGTTGCGAGTTATTCGCTCATCACATTGCGGCGGATGGCATCCAGCACCATCAGCCCGGTTAAATCTTGCACCGAGTGACCGATGGTGAACGTTTCGGGCAGGGTGTAGTCGTGGTTGAGCACGGTCTTCATGTGAATGCCATCGGTATCCAGCCCCCGCTCGGGCAGGGTTTCGGCCACCCGATCAAAATCCCACAGCGGCACCTCATACTCGGCGGCAATCTCACGGATAAGCTCGTTGTTGGTGTTATCTCCTTCAAAGCGGTCGGCTTTGGTTGCCAGCAGGGGGATAATACCATTCTCCAGGCAAAATTCGACCACCTGGCGCACATTATAGGCAAAACCGCTGGGAGCACCGGCATCATTGGATCCCAAACGGATGACGAGGAGTGCCGGGTTGTTAAGCCGAAGTTCGCAGGCCAGCATGTGTTCGCCGGTGGCACACCATTTTTTGTCGGCCCAAAGCGGATCAAATACGGACCAGGCGTGCAGGCCATGATGGGCGGCTACGCCGTAATTAGAATAAGCCCCGGCAAAAAATTCAAGTGTGGGTTGCAGGTAGGTGTAATCACCCAGGTTGTAACGACTGGGATCGTCAAATAAGCCCAACAGTTGGGGGTTAAGCACGGTGCTATCGCCCATTTTGGAAAAATAGTGGGTGTTGCGTCCCAGGGTTTGCCCTAAGGCGAAGATGGCCTGGCTATGAGTGATGACCTCTGGGGGCAGGATGATGAAGTCCGCGGCCGCGATGCCGTTGACGGCCACCGGGGTGTGGCTAGGGGTAGGGATAGGGGTGACAGTGGGGGTGATGGAGGGGTCGGGGTGGGCGTAGGCGAAGGGGCTAGCGTATGGGTGGGAGTCGCGTTGTCGGTGAGGATGACGGGGGTGATCGCGGCCGCGCTGGCGGTTTCCAGACCAGGCGGCGCCGGTGACGAACGGGGCGTTGCCTGGTTGTTGCTCTGGCACGAGGCCAAGAAAAAGAGCGCGGCCGCGAGCATGAGTGAGAGAAAAAAGTTTTTGTGGGTCATAAGGGGGACTCAGGGGAATTCAGAGGAACTCAAGGGAACTCTGGGAACTCAGAGGAACTCTGGGAACTTGCCACTTTGCCACTTTGCCACCTGTCCCTCTGCCACCTGCCCCTCAAAACCCCTGATAAATCCACTGCGGGGCGCTGTCCGTCGTGACAATAATCAGCCCGATGACGAGCAGGCAGAAGGCCAGGGCCAGCAGGTTTTCTAGAGTGAAAAGTCGTCGCCACATGAAATTGGGGATGATGAAGGACGAATGGCTGCTGTCGGCTCCTGGTCCTTCAAAAATCTTACTGCGCCTCGCCACACCATTTCCATTCCCCATCTTCCTGCACCACGGCATAAGAGGCAAGCTGGAAATCGGTTTGTTCGGTGCCATAGAGGGCCACGATGGTGCCGGTGCATTGCACAATGTCGCGCTCTGTTTCTTTGGTGCAGGTCATGCCTTCAATGCGGGCGTCGGTGACGCTAGTGAAGGATTCCGTTTCGCGTAGTAAATCCTTTTCCATCGCTGAACAAAGGAGCGCCTGCACAGTGGGGGCGTCCCCTGTTACTTTGGCGGTGAGATAACGTTCAACGGTACGCGCGGCCGCGTCACCATCCGCTTCCCCGCCGCACCCCACCAACAACACCCATAATAAACAGCCAGCAACAAAGAGGTAATGTCTGATTTTCATTCTTCAACCTCAAGTCCACGATAATGAAGCCACGAATCACGCCAATTTTTCCCTGGTGACTTTGCACCTTTGCGTGAGTTTTCCCAGTAGGCTCAACCTTCATCCTTCATAATCTCTTTCCGAATTGTATCCAGAACCAACAGCGCCGTCAGGTTATGTACGGCATGACCGCGGGCCAGCGTCTCTGTTTGGCGGTAATCATAGGCAAAAGGGGTGTTCAAATGCACCCCGTCCTCGTCCAAGCCGCGCCCTGGCAACGTTGCCGCCACCCGATCAAAATCCCACAGGGAATCTCATAATCCGCCGCCACCTGCCGAATAATGGCGTTGTTTTCATCACTGCCTTCCGCCCGGTCCGCTTTCGTGCCTAACACTGGGATCACGCCTTGCTCCAGGGCATAGGCCACGATTTCACCCATGTTACGGGCGAAATTTTCCGGCACCCCGGCATCATTGGCCCCTAAACGGATGAGCACGATGCTGGGGTTGTGCAGACGGAATTCGCAGGCGATAACCGTTTCGGCCGGGGCGCAGACGGTTTTGTCGGCCCACAGGGGATCAAGGGCTGTCCAGGAGTGCAGACCCATACGCACGGCCATGCCCTGGCGGTTAAAGGAGCCAGCGAAAAAGTTGATGGTAGGCTGAAGGAACGCATAGGAACCGAGTTCGTAGGGGACACGCGCAAAGGGAGAAAGAAAATATTCCACATCAATCGTGCTATCACCGATTTTGGCGAACGCCTGGGGGTTGCGCCCTAGCGTCTGTCCTCGGGCGTAGGTGGCCCGCATGTTGGCGATAACGGCGGGCGACATCACGATGATCTGGTCAAACGGGATGTCGTTGATGGTGGTGGCAGTGAGGGGCAGGGTGACAGTCAGTGGTGTGGTCGGGTCTTCTTTTTGGATCACACCAGGGATGAGCAACTCCTGGCCTGCCCACACGACATCCGGGTCACTCAAAGGATTGGCGGCCAACAACGCTGCCAGCGTGAGGTTGTATTGCCCGGCAATGAGGGTGAGGGTTTCGCCGGATTGGACGAGATGGGTGGTGGCCGCGGCCGCGACCGTAACAGTCGGTACCACTATTGTTTCAACCGGTGGGGTGGGTTGGGCGAAGGTGGGGCTGGCGACGGGAACCGCCGTGGGAACCAGGGTTGGCATGGTCGTCTGAGCGACAGGTAACGCGGTGGGGTGAAGGGTTTCAAGCTTTAACGCGGCCGCGACCACCCCCAAAAACACAAAAAAGGCGATCATCGTCATCAGGAACGTGCGTAAAGCCTGCCACTCTTCAGAGAATGGCTTATCGGTGGGGTTGTTCATCCTGATTAACTGCTTAGTTCATCATGAGCCAATTTCTAGACGATTTGCGTTTCCAGAACCGGCTAAAGTCTCGACTCCGGAGTCGAGGCTTTAGCCGGTGTTACGTAACCCGGCAGCAATGCCGTTGATGGTCAAAAAAATCGCCTGACGAATGGCTTTGGCTTCGTCTGATTCCGGGTCGGGCAAGGCACGCAGGCGGCGCAACAGGCTCACCTGGACATAATTCATGGGGTCAATGTACGGGTTACGCTGGCGCACCGAACGGCGCAACATCGGCTCATTTTCCAACAACTCCCGCTGATCCGACACCCGCAAAAGCCAGAGCGAGGTCTCCTGGTAGGCTCGTGTGACCTCACCAAACACCCGCTCCCGCACCGCTTCATCTTCCACCAACCCGGCGTACAGGCGGGCAATCTCCATGTCCGCCTTAGCCAACGACACCTGCGCGTTGTCTAACACAGTGCGGAAAAAGGGCCATTCCTGGTACATCGTCTGTAACTGGCGTACCCGTTCCGGCGTTTGCCCGTAGGTGGCGAGGGCCGCTCCCACACCATACCAGCCGGGTAACACATGGCGGCTCTGCATCCAGCTAAATCCCCAGGGAATGGCCCGTAGGGAAGCAAAGGTGGCCTGGGCGGTGCGGCGGGAAGGGCGGCTACCGATGCGTAGCTGGCTAATTTCGCTAATGGGGGTCGCCTGTTGCCAGTAGGTAAGTAAATCGGGGGTTTCGTAGATGAATTGCCGGTAAGCCCGGTGGGCGATGGCGGCTAATTCGGTCATCGTAGCCCGCCATTCTGGGGTGATGTCTACCTGGTACTCACCCCGGGTGGGGGCGCTGGACATAAGCACAGCATGGACTACCTGCTCCAGATGTCGCCGGGCGATGGCTGGGTGGCCGTACCGTTCGCCGATGACTTCGCCCTGTTCGGTGATGCGAATGCGGCCGCGCACACTCCCCGGTGGTTGGGCCAGAATGGCCCGGTTGGCCGGGCCACCGCCACGGGCAATGGTCCCCCCTCGGCCATGAAACAGGGTAAGGGTGATGTGATGAGCGCGGCCGCATTGGGCCAACGCCTCTTGCGCCAGATACAACTCCCAGTTGGCCGCCAGATAACCCGCATCCTTGTTACTGTCCGAGTAGCCAATCATCACCGTCTGTTCCTGGTTGCGCCGGGCCAGATGGCGGGCGTAAACCGGGTGGGTAAACAGCGCTGACATGACCCCGGAAGCGGCGACGAGATCATCCCGTGTCTCAAAAAGAGGCACCACCGCCAGCCGGTCGTGATCCATCTCCGGGTTCAGGTCTAGCCCGTACCAGGTTGCCAGGAGCAGTACGGCCAGAATGTCCTCAACGCCGTGGGTCATGCTTACCACAAACGGGCCAATCAGCTCCGGGCCATAAAAATCGACCGCCCGGCGGATAATTTGCATGAGGTCATGGGTTTCCTGGGTCGGGCCAGAAAGATCAGACAACTGGCTTAAATCTGGGTGGGGCTGTTGCAGTAGCTCGGTTAAAAGTGCCGCTCGTTCTGCCCCGGAACGGCTGGCAAACCCTTTGACCAGCCCCAATTTATCGAGCATTTCGTCCAGAACCGCCGTGTTGACATCACTGTATTGGCGCAAATCCAGCCGGGCTACGTGCAGGCCAAACACATGGGCCTGATGGCGTAATAAGGCCAAACCGGCCTCGGCCACATCGCTCATGCCCGTGGTACGTAAGGTTTTGTCCATCAAATCCAGTCTGCCTGCCAGATCGGTCAGGGTACGCAGGCGCAACGGGTGATGGCTACGCCCTTTAGTCGCCCGACCATGTCCCCTTTGGAAGCGTCGGCTAAATCGGCGGTGAGCATGGCCGAATAGAGGCGGTAGGGTTCGTCAGGATAACGCTGGCGCAGGAGTTCCACGCGGGGCGACTGGTTGTGCTCGGCTTGTAGGGCGGCCTGGAGTTCCGGGCTGATGTCGTCCAATTGATCGGCCATTGTGAGTGAGCGTTGTAGTTCGCGGGATTCTGTCTGGAGCCGCTCGACGGCCAACCCCCGGAGCCAAGGTGAGCCATTGGTGGGGCATCTGGACGGTGGGATAATGCTCGGCTAAGGCCCGGCGCAGGGCTTCGTACACCTGGGGAACCACGTCCCACAACACGGTATCGAAGGTGTACAGGCCGGTTTTGACCTCATCGGTGACGCTAACCTGACCGGTGCGGCTACGGTTGGTGAGCCACAGACTGGTGACTTCGGCGGTGATGTGCCGGATGCGGCCGCGGCGTTCGCCTGGTAGCAGGTTATGTTCATCTAGTTCGGTGAGGGTTTCGGCGATGCGGTGCAGTTTGGAGAGCACGGTACGCCGTTTAGACTCGGTGGGGTGGGCAGTGAACACCATCTCAATGTGCAGGCGGTTGAGCAAATCTTGCAGATGGAATTCATCTACCCCTTGCTGGTGCAGGGTGGCGATGGCTGAAGCGACGGACTCACGAAGAGGGCGGGGGTGGGCCTCTTTTTCGCGTTGGCGCAAAACCCGCACCCGCTGTTGCTCCTCGGCCAGATTGACCAGTTCAAGTAGGCGGTGAAGGCGCGGGCGATGAGTTCAGCCTGAGCCACATCCAGGCTGTCCACCAGATTTTCCAGGTGGGCGCTGATGGCGGGCAGGTCATCACTGCGGCGGGCTTTGGCCAACGAACGGATACGCTCTTCCAGTTCGTAAATCTCGATGCCCGCCTGCCGCCGGATTACCCGGCCCAAAATATCGCCTAGCAGGTGGATGTCTTCACTAAGTAAGTCTTGAAGTTGTTGTTCGCTCATGGGCGTGTGATTGTAGCATAACTGAGCCGGAAAGAGGGCGCGTTTCTGCATCTTAAGGGGTAACTGGCGTTTAGCGTTCAGAGCCAGTGCTAACGGGTTTTCCCGAGTAATTTCCTCTCGCGCTCTCCTCTTGCTCTAAACTCCAGGGGGTAACTAAAACGAGTATAATGGTTAGCGCAATTGGGGTCAGCAATTCTCAATTTGACAACCAATGAGGGTAGGGGCGGGACGACGCGGGTTCAATGGGGATGAACCGGAAAACGATCCTTCCGCGTCGTCTCGCCCTCTTCTGAGCCGCAAGCGTAAGAGGGCGAGACAGGTGGGAAAGCAGGTTCCCCGCTTGACCACATCCTGGCCCACCTGTCCCGCCCCTACGAATGATCTCAAATTGAAAATTGCAGCCCATAAATAAAGCTTCTTTCTTGTTTGTCGGGCTTAACAAATTGAATACGGGTATTGAGGAGTAAGGCACGCCTACGTGCCGCCTGGTGTACACCCGTTCGCACGTGGGCGTGCTCACTCCTCTCTATGCCCATGTTATTTTGGAAATTAACCGAAACGCTTGAACTGTCATTCTGACGAGTCTTCGAGGAAGAATCCCGACGAGCTAGATATGCGGGATGCTTCGGGGGACCTCAGCATGACATGGCGAGTATTACCGGTTTCATTTCTTAACTTTCATAAGCGGTCATTGCACATCTGTGAACCGTCCTGCCTATGCCTCTTTCTTCTGCACAAGTCCACCATTTTCATACGGAGGGGTACCTTATCGTGCCCCAGTTTTTTGCGGCTGAGACGGCCACGGCTATGCGGCTAGAGATGGAGCGATTGGTGGCTGAGGACCGCGGCCGCAATGTCATGCCCCGTTCACCGGCAAAATCAACTACCAGATTACCCCGCTGGCCGATAAAAGTGAGCTGTTTGGGGCTATACCCACCTGGCCCGATGTCATAGAAGCCGTGGAACAACTGATCGGTGCGCCCGCCTTGTTGTGGTTGGCGCAAATTTTCCTCAAACCGGCGCGGGTGGGAGCCGGTAATACCTGGCACATAGACAACGGACGCTTTAAAGTGGCTGATCCTACCCGGGGCCTGGGCATGTGGATCGCTTTACATAACCTCCTCGCGTGTTAATGGCACATTGGGAACTTGTGCCACGCTCCCACCCAATCATCCCCGACTCGTTTTATTCCCACTGGTCAGTTTCATGCCTGTTCCCCTGAAGGAGCGGTGCTTGTGCCGATGGATGGCCCGGCAGGGAGTGTTATCTTCTTTAATTTTGGTATTTTGCACTGTACCCGGGATAACTTGTCCGACCAGGATCGGGCGGCGCTGGTTTACCATTTTCTCCAGGCAGACAATCGACCTCTGGACATCTAATGGAAGCAAGGCTTATGTTTCTATGACAAGTCTCTGTATCGGTTTGTCTCCTACCCCTAACCCCGCCCCCAGAGGCGGGGGACTTTCTAGAGTGCCGGTTTTCGAGCGCGGCCGCGCTCGAAAACCGGCACTCCTTGTATTACCCCTTCCCGCCGGGAAGGGGGCCAGGGGGATGGGTCTTCCGACTAACCCTACCCGATACTTTTGTAAAGCTGTACGAGTATGTTGAGCGAGGAATTTGTGTGGTGTGGCAAACCGTGTGGGTACGGTGAGACCGGTTGGGTTTTGTTCATCGCGGCCGCAACCTTTGCCTGTTGGCCGTGTTTTTTCACTGTAGAAGCAGGCCATTGGCGGGCTAAAAATAACCCTGATGTCCCTTGACAGGGTTAAGACCTGACAATAGAATCTTTGCTGTGCTGAGCCGCACAACCCAAACTGTAGCCGTAATCCATCATTGTTTATTGTTTGTGAGCAAAAATGACGCGGTGACGCCATGAATATTTCTGCGTATGCGTCGGGTTCACAAGGGAAGTAGGGAGTAAGAGTTCAGATGAGTGCAATCACCGGTAATCAGATCAAAAAGCAAAAACCCGCCTGGGTTCCTATCGTGGCAAAATATCAAGAACCTGTTTTGCGTAAAAGCATTGGGCAGATTCTTAACACGTTTATCCCGTTTTTCGTTTTGTGGTACCTCATGTATCGCAGTCTAGAAGTAGGTTACTGGTTGACCCTTCTTTTAGCTATTCCTACCGCCGGGTTCATGGTTCGCATTTTTATCATTCAACATGATTGCGGCCACAACGCTTTTTTTAAGTCTAAAAAAGTGAATGATGCCCTAGGCGCGATTGCCGAGGTGATTACACTTGACCCCTATTTTCATTGGCGACATCGCTCAGCGCGAATTCACCACGCTACCGCCAGTAATCTTGGACAAACGTGGGGCGGGTGATGCGTCGCATACGTTCACGGTAGAAGAGCATCTGGCGTGGCCACCCTGACCCAGCGATTGGGTTATCGCATCTTTCGTAGAACGTTGGTGATGTTTATGTGGTGATACCGTTCCTGGTCTTTTTGTGGCCAACCGTTTCTCGGCCCCCCAAACCACCCAAACGGGAGCGGGCCAGTGTGCGCTGGACAAATGTGGTCGCGCCGCAGCCACCCCTTATCGTTCTAAGTTATCTCTATTGGCTGGGCAAGAGGTTCTGCTCATTCAGTTCCAGACAGCATGATTCACCGCGGCCGCGGAACTCCTGGCTCTTTTTCGTGCAACACCAGTTTGAGGACACCTACTGGGAGCATGACCCGGAATGGGATTTCATCCCTGGCCGGCTTGGAAGGCAGTTCCTACTATATAAATTACCCAAACTCTGCAATGGTTCACCGCAACATCGGCTCCCATCACATCCACCACCTCAGCCCACGCATTCCTAACTACAACCCGGAAAATGCCATGAGGAGAATCCCCTGTTCCAACGGGTGATTACCCTGACTTTGCGCACCAGCCTGCATTGTACGTTCCTGAGTTTGTGGGATGAAGAAACAGACCGGTTGGTTAGTTTTGGCGACCTGAAACTGATTCGTCAACGGATGGCGAACGTACGAGGTCGTTACCCCATCAACCGGCTCCCATCCAGCAAGCCACCCAGGCCCAAGATTTAAAACATAGCTTCTTTCGAAGGAGTATCTGACAGGTTTCTTAAAACCTGTCAGGTCTTGATGAAACTTATTTTTATTTCAGGCCACCGTCGTCAACGACGGTGGCTTTTTTGTTTTTCCACGGCACAATAAAGAGTATGTCAGCGACGCCCCTGCTTATGACGAAGCTGTATTGTCCGCCCCCACGCCCGGTGCGGGTGGCGCGGCCGCGGCTTCAGCCCCCTCACCTGGCTAACGCCCAACACCGCCTCACCCTCATCACCGCCCCCGCCGGGTTTGGCAAAACCACCCTGGCGGCCGAGTGGCGTAGCCCCATTTCGCCTGGCTCTCTCTGGGATGACGAGGATAATGATCCGCCCGGTTTGTGGCTTACCCTGCGCCGCGCCAGCAAATATTCCCCACGTAGGCCAACAACTCCAGCTCCCTGGTGCAATCCGCCAAACCCCTGACCTATCCCATCTGTTGACCTTATCTCATCATCGATTTGGCGAGGAGCCTCAAACCACCTGCCACCTGGACTTCTGGTTCTGGACGATTACCACCTCATCCATTAACGACACCATCCACCAGGCCATGACGACCCTGGTGGAACATGCACCACCCGGTTTACATCTTATCTTCACCAGCCGCAGGAACTGCTGCTGCCACTGGCCCGCTGGCGGTTCGAGGCTGGCTGGACTTATCATTCGGGCCGGGATGATTTGCGTTTTGATCAGAAGAAACGGCCTATTTTTGGCAGAAGTGATGGGCTTAAAACTGGACGTTACGCGATACACACCCCGGCTCGGCGCACTGAGGGCTGGGTTGCCAGCCTACAATCAGCCGCCCTCCCCTGCAAAACAATCCTGATCCGGCCGCTTTTCTCACCACCTTTGGCGGTCATCATCGAGCCATCTTCACCTATCTCACCGAAGAAATCCTCAACCATCTGCCCGACGATGGGCGCGATTTTCTCCTGTGTACTGCTATTGTGGGCAAATTTAACCAGGAGTTGGCTGAGGATTTACGATTGACGATTGACGATTTACGATTGGGGCGTTACCCACTCTTTACCCTCAATCGCCAATCGTTAATTTAAAATGGCTGGTTCAGCATAATCTATTCCTGACTCCGTTGGACGAAAACCAGACGTGGTATCGGTATCATCACCTGTTTGCCGAAGCGTTACAGGAGCAGCCGCTGCCACCTGCACTCGGATTGGCTTGTCCCGTTGTACCACCGGGCTTCGCCTGGCTTGAACAACATGATCATCCAGCCGAAGCCATTCAGCACGCGCTGGCGGCTGCGGATTACTCCCGTGCCGCCTATCTCATAGACTCGGCTGCCGACAAAGCGATCCGCCGGGGCGAAATCCGCGACGATTCACCACTGGCTCCAGGCGTTACCTGCGGGGAAAACGGTGCGCGCTCATGCCGGTTTATGTATCTGCGGTGGCTGGATCTGGCACTTTCAGAATCAACCTGAGCAGGCTGAAGCCTATTTGCAGACGGTCAGAGTCCTTACCCCAGATTCAATTCTGCCGCTTTGGGGGCTCAGACTTGCCGTTATTCGGGCGTTTATGGCGCAATCGCCGCGGTCAAAAACGCCGAAATGATGCGGCACTCTCAAGAAGCATTAAGAATATTTGTCCGGAACATAGCCAACATGCGGGCACTCATCGGCCTGAATCTGGGTGGGCTTTATCGCCAGCAGGGTAATCTGGCCGAGTCTGAGGCCATCCTGCTCGAAGCTGAAACAACGGCGCAACAGGGCAACCACCCCTTTATCCAGCAACAGGTTTTGGGCCAATTGGCCGAATTACGCCTGGCGCAAGGCCGCCTCACTGGAGTGCGGTCGCTCCTCTCTCGCAGAGGACGCTAAACCTGCTGGATCAACATGGGTTATGTTCGGCCGAGTGGGTTGTCTGCACCCGCCGCGTCGGTTATGCTTTATTGGCAGCGGGATGA
>JADJUV010000169.1 GCA_016716885.1 Candidatus Trichofilum aggregatum
GTGTTGAGCGAGGAAATTTGTGTAGTATGGCAAACCGATGTAGGTACAGTGAGACCGGTTGGGTTTGTTCAGCGCAGCACCAGCAGCACCTATTGGCCGTGTTTTCACTGGCAAAGCAGGCCATTGGCGGGCTAAAAATAACCCTGATGTCCCGCGCCAACGGAGTTAAGACCTGACAATAGAATCTTTGCTGTACTTGCTGAGACCCACTTGGCAAACTGTAGCCGTAATCCATCATTGTTTATTGTTTGGCGAGCAAAATGACGCGGTGACGCCATGAATATTTCTGCGTATGCGTCAGGTTCACAAGAGAAGTAAAGGGAGTAAAGAGTTCAGATGAGCACGATCACCGGTAATCAGATCAAAAGCAAAAACCCGCCTGGGTTCCCATCGTGACAAAATATCAAGAACCTGTTTTGCGTAAAAGCATTGGGCAGATTCTTAACACGTTTATCCCGTTTTTCGTTTTGTGGTACCTCATGTATCGCAGTCTAGAAGTAGGTTACTGGTTGACCCTTCTTTTAGCTATTCCTACCGCCGGGTTCATGGTTCGCATTTTTATCATTCAAGCATGATTGCGGCCACAACGCTTTTTAAGTCTAAAGAGTGAATGATGCCTTAAGGGCGATTGCCGGGGTGATTATACAGCCCCCTATTTTTCATTGGCGACATCGTCCGGCAGTTCTGGACGCCGCAGCCAGTAATCTGGACAAACGTGGGGTGGGTGAATGTTACCGTTCACGGTAGAAGAGTATCTGGCGGCCACCCCGCTCAAGCGATTGGGTTATCGCATCTTTCGTAGCCCGTTGGTGATGTTTGTGGTGATACCGTTCCTGGTCTTTTTTGTGGCCAACCGTTTCTCGGCCCCCAAATCACCCAAACGGGAGCGGGCCAGTGTGCGCTGGACAAATGTCGCGGCCGCAGCCACCCTCATCGTTCTAAGTTATCTCATTGGCTGGCAAGAGGTTCTGCTCATTCAGTTTCCCGCCAGCATGATTGCAACCGCAGACACAACTCTTCAACAGCCGCAACACCAGTTTGAGGACACCTACTGGGAGCATGACCCGGAATGAGATTTCACGCTAGCCGGTTTGGAAAACGGATTCTACCATCTAAATTACCCAAACTTCTGCAATGGTTTACCAGCAACATCGGCTTCCATCATATCCACCACCTCAGCCCACGCGCATTCCTAACTACAACTTTGGAAAATGCCGCGAGGAGAATCCCTGTTCCAACAGGTGATTACCCTGACTTTGCGCACCAGCCTGCATTGTACGTTCCTGAGTTTGTGGGATGAGGAAACAGACCGGTTGGTTAGTTTTGGCGACCTGAAACTGATTCGTCAACGGATGGCGAACGCGGCCGCGGCCGTTACCCCATCAACCGGCCCCATCCAGCAAGCCACTCAGGCTTAAGATTTGTAAAAACATAGCTTCCTCGTTGAGACCTGACAGGTTTCTTAAAACCTGTCAGGTCTTGATGAAACTTATTTTTATTTCAGGCCACCGTCGTCAACGACGGTGGCTTTTTTGTTTTTCCACGGCACAATAAAGAGAGTATGCCAGCAACGCTTTTTGCTTATGACGAAGCTGTATTGTCCGCCCCCACGCCCGGTGCGGGTGGCGCGGCCGCGGCTTCAGCCCCCTCACCTGGCTAACGCCCAACACCGCTTCACCCTCATCACCGCCCCCGCCGGGTTTGGCAAAACCACCCTGGCGGCCGAGTGGCGTAGCCCCCATTTCGCCTGGCTCTCTCTGGATGACGAGGATAATGATCCGGCCCGGTTTGTGGCTTACCTCGCGGCCGCGTGCCAGCAAATATTCCCCCACGTAGGCCAACAACTCCAGCCCCTGCTGCAATCCGGCCAAACCCCTGACCTATCCCATCTGTTGACCTATCTCATCAATGATTTGGCGACGAGCCTGAAACCACCCGCCACCTTGACCCTGGTTTTGGACGATTACCACCTCATCCACAACGACACCATCCACCAGGCCATGACGACCCTGGTGGAACATGCACCACCCGGTTTACATCTTATTCTCACCAGCCGCACGGAACCAGCGTTGCCACTGGCCCGTTGGCGGGCGCGAGGCTGGCTGACGGACATTCGAATACGACGATTTGCCCGGTGCGATCGGGAAAAGCGGCCTATTTTTTGCAGGAAGTGATGGGGTTAAAGCTGGACGCCGCGATACACACCCTGGCTCGGCGCACCGAGGGCTGGGTTGCCAGCCTACAACTGGCCGCCCTCTCCCTGCAAAACAATCCTGATCCGGCCGCTTTTCTCACCACCTTTGGCGGTCATCATCGAGCCATCTTCACCTACCTCACCGAAGAAATCCTCAACCATCTGCCCGACGATGGGCGCGATTTTCTCCTGTGTGCTGCTATTGTGGGCAAATTTAACCAGGAGTTGGCTGAGGATTTACGATTGATGATTGATGATTTACGATTGGCGTTACCCACTCTCACTCCTCAATCGTCAATCGTTTGGTTTATGTATCTGGTATGGTTGGATCTGGCACTTTCAGAATCAACCTGAGCAGGCCGAAGCCTATTTGCAGACGGCCGAGTCCTTACCCCAGATTCACCCCGCCGCTTTGGGCCAGATTGCCGTTATTCGGGCGTTCATGGCGAATCGCCGCGGCCGCACCGCCGAAATGATGCGGCACTCTCAAGAAGCATTAGCCATTTTGTCCCCGGAACATGTCAACATGCGGGCACTCATCGGACTGAATCTGGGTGGGCTTTATCGCCCAGGAGGTCGTCTGGCCGAGTCTGGACCATCCACTCGAAGCTGAAACAACGGCGCAACAGGGCAACCACCCCTTTATCCAGCAACAGGTTTTGGGCCAATTGGCCGAATTACGTCTGGCGCAAGGCCGTCTCACCGAGGTGGTCGCCCTCTCGCAGAGGACGCTAAACCTGTTGGATCAACATGGGTTGCGTTCGTTGAGCGGTTCGCACCTGCTGCGTTTGGGTTATGTTTATTGGCAGTGGGATGATCGGGCCGCGGCCGCGACCATCTTGCAGGAGACCATCAGCCAAAGCCAGCTAGCCCAGGAATCCGGCGTTATGCGAATGGCCCGGCTCATTTTGGCGGCTGTTCACCGGGCTGAGGGTGAATGGACTGAATCGTTGGCGGAGATTGACGCGGCCGCGCAACTTCTCCCTCTGAGCCAGACCCACCCCTGGGCCGCTTATTGGTTGGTGCGCTCCTGGCTGGCCCATGGGCAGTTAGCCCAGGCTCAACGCTGGTTGCCCCATCCCCACCAGGCCAAAGATTGGACCTGGGGACAACTGGCCTGGGCGCATTTTTGCCTGGCCCGCCAACGGGGAACTGAGGCTATTGCCTGGTTGCACCCTTTGCATCAAATGAGCGAGCGGGATGGGCGTCAATTCCTGAACATCGAAACGGGATTATTGTTGGCCCTGGCTTATCAACAAGAAGGGGATCAGACGCGGGCACGTTACCACCTGACCGATGCGCTTTGCCAGGCCGAACCGGAACGGTTTATCCGGCTTTTCCTGGAAATGGGGCAACCTCTGGCCGAACTGTTGGCTACCTTACCAGGGACAGACAACTCTCGTTATCTGCTGGATCGCCTGGAAAACAGGGCGCTCCCCCCTGCTACTCCGGCTGAATTAGCCGAACCCCTCAGCGGCCGCGAACAAGAGATTCTCCATCTCGTGGCGCATGGTCTTTCCACACGGGCTATTGCGGCCCAGCTTACCCTCGGACCCAGCACCGTGAAATGGCACATCCAAAATGTGTACAGCAAATTGGGTGTTCATCGCCGCACTCAGGCCGTGGCCCGCGGCCGCGAATTAGGTTTGCTGGACTAACCCACCAAAAGGAGGGGGACAATTGTTCCCCGTTTGATCCATTATTGGCCCTGAAATGACAGGGTTGCAGAGTGGCAGGTTGCAGGGTTGCAGGGTTGCAGGGTTGCAGAGTTGCACGAAACGATCTTACTTTGCCACCTTGCCACCTTGCCACCTTGCCCCTTTGCCCCCCAGGAGACAATAATGCGTCAAAAACTATGGTTATTCTTAGGTTTGATCTTCTTCGCGGCCGCGTGCCAGCAACCCACCCTTAGCCCCACGCCCACGGTAGAAAATACCCCCGTCGCGGCCGCGACCCCAGCGACTACGCCCACCACTGCACCTACCCTCACCCCTCCACCCCTCCCCCACCCACGTTCCCCTACTCCCTAGCGCCCTGGCCGGTAGCTGGATTGGTGGGTACACCCTACCTGAGCAGCCTTTAGAACAGGGCTATCTGATTCTGACGCTGAATGCCGAGGGGGATGGGCTGACGGGCCAGCTTGTTTACCCCTTGCAGACCCGCCTCCAACAACTGGCCGATCTCACGCTGGTGGATGGTGAGATGACGTTTGCCTTCACCAACGAGATAGGGCCAGTTCAGGCGGTACTCGCCCCAGATGGGGCGGCCTTGAGCGGCACGGTCACGCAGGGTGAAACGGCCAGCCCGTTCCATCTGCTCCGCCTGGGAGAAGCGAGTACCGAACCATTGTCCGGGTATACGGGTCTGTACGCGGCCGCGCCCGATCATCTCATTGGTTTGTACATTGGTAACGAACAATTCTGGGTGCGTGATTACCAGACAGGACGCATGGGCATTTTGCGGCCGCTGGCCGATGGCTCCTTTCTCCTTGGTGCAGGTTTACAACTTTATTACCCCTTCGTCGCCACCATCCGCTTCACCGTTGACAATGACGGACAAATCAATAGCCTCACCTGGACACCGGGTGATGGTTCTGCACCCATGACGGCCACACGCCTTCCCGACACCTACAGCGAGGAAGAAGTCACCTTTACCAATGGCGACGTCACGCTGGCGGGAACCTTGCTTATTCCCGAAGGGCCAGGCCCTCATCCGGCTGCCGTCATGATTCACGGCTCAGACCCGGCTCGTCGCACGAGTGGGTTTTACCGGGCCTGGGCTGATTGGCTGGTGCATCAAGGGCTGGCTGTTTTGCTCTACGATAAACGGGGGGTGGGGGATTCTACTGGTCATTATGCCGAATTTGCTAGCGATACCAACCTGGACAATCTGGCGGGTGATGCTCTGGCCGGGGTGCAAATGCTAAAAACCCGGCCTGAGATAGACCCCGCCCGCATCGGCATCCAGGGGCCAAGCCAGGCCGGTTGGGTTGGCCCTCGGGCCGCCGCCCAATCACCCGATGTGGCTTTTATGGTGATGCTGGTTGGCCCAACCGTTAGCCCATCTCAGGAGAGTTTGCAGGAGCAATTAGAAATACAACGCCTTTTGGGAGCCAACAATCTGACCGATGAAGAAATTACGGCCCAAATTTTGGCCGCCGGGTCGTCTAGCTTTGATCCGGTGGATTATCTGGAGCCGCTGACGATACCGGTGTTGTGGCTTTATGGCGGCCGCGACCGTAGCATTCCTACCTACGCCAGCATGGCGGTTCTGGAGCAGTTGGATAAACCCAACTTTACGATTGAGCTGTTCCCCACTGGGAATCATGGCCTGTTCGATGCCCAAACCGGCTGGGATGATGAATTTCCCTATCTACCCGGGGCTGTGCCCGGCCTTTTTACGACCATTGAGACCTGGTTGGCTGAGGTGGTTTTCAATTGAGTTTATCGGTAATAAGAAATCTCACGCAAAGGTCGCCAAGTCGCCAAGAGAAAACCTTTGCGGGCTTTGCGCCTTAGCGTGACATAATGTTAATACCGATAAAGTCTAATAAATAAAGGGAATGCGTTTCTTGACCCTCGGTAATAAGAAATCTCACGCAAAGGTCGCCAAGTCGCCAAGAGAAAACCTTTGCGGGCTTTGCGCCCTAGCGTGACATCATGTTAATACCGATAAAGTCTAATAAATAAAGGGAATGAGTTTCTTGACCCGTTGTTGGTAGCTGGGGTAATTGTCGAATTTCCGGCTCAAATAGCGCTCTTCGCGACGGGACTTGATGTCAAAGAAAAAGAAGAGGGAGAGGGCCAGGATGAGGGTTAGTAAACTGGATGTAAACAGGGCATAACCAATGGCCCCCTGGATAATGCCGCTATAAATGGGGTGACGCACGATTTTGTAAGCGCCCTGTTCCACCATCTGGGCATCCTCTTTGGGGTGGGGCAGGGCACTGAGGTTGCGCCCCAGGTTGGCTAACCCCAACAGCACCAAAACGGAGCCAGCCAGAAACAACCCCAGCCCTAGCACCAGGGTGATGGTTGACCAGGGGGAACCCCACCGGGGCAGGCCGGGAATGACGGGGCCAATGGCGATCAGCCCAAACAGAAAAACTTGAATCACGACGTACCATTCACCTTTTGTGCCCCGCCACCAGGGTTGAGAATCCATAAAAGCCTCTGTTTTGTTATGCCACCGGGGACACGCCCCGGTCAGTTTTGTTTATCAGGTAAACGCCCCGGCCGCGGCCACGCGGCCGCAAACCGGGCAACTCAAGTTAAACAGTGAATCATACGCCAGTTTACCTTGCTGGCAATGGGGACAAAGGGAATCAGGTCGCGGCCGCGGGGCACATTTCCCCCTCTCCTCAGCCTCAACCCGCCACCAATACTGTTTGGGGGCGAGTTTATCTTCGCCTTCTACAACCACCATTCTCAACTCCACACAACCCGGCTCAAGCCTCGACTCCGGCTACAAAATCATCAACTTGAAAGTTACATAGCTGTTCAGATAATCATTTGGGGGTTTTTGGTTCGTAGTGACCGCTTTAGCGGGCCAGAGTCAGCCCGCTAAAGCGGTCACTACGAACAGTCCCTTTTTCTTGAAAGCTATCGCGCCATTTTTTCATCCCTCAGACCACCTCACCTTAACCAATTCTTACGACCAACCCGGATGATCTCAAAGTGGACCAGACCAGCTTTACGAAAGCACCACGTATGTTTTTGTGACAAGTGTCTGTATCGGTTTGTCGCTGGAACCCCACCCCTAACCCCGCCCCCAGGGGCGGGGAACTTTCTAAAGTGCCGGTTTTCGAGCGCGTCGGCATGCTCGAAAACCGGCACGCCTGGTATTTCCCCCTTCCCGCCGGGAAGGGGTTATGGGGTGCCCTGTAAATACTCAGACGAGGCTAACCCATTTCTCAGCCGCTTGGGGGCACGTTCATTCCTCATCTAACCTCATCCGCCCTTCAGTCCCGCTTCGTGAGTAAACGCCCAATCATTGTCCTATTCAGCTTAAAAAGCATTAAAATGCAACTGTCCAGCGTTTAAATCGTAAAGTCCTTACGCGTTTTTCTATGCACAGGGGGTAACATATAAAAGGAAAAACAAGATGGCACAAGAAACAACGTTCACGCAGGATCGTAACCAGGCCCAACCTGTTAATGTGGCCAACCTCATCACGATTGCTCGTTTTCCCCTGTTAATTGTTGTGGTTTTACTTCTTTATGGTCAAGATGGTTCAGGTTTAACCACGGCAGTGGCACTGACCGCTTTACTCATTTTTATGGACACGTTGGATGGTGTGGTAGCTCGTCACCGCAACGAAACTACCTTGTTAGGGAGTGCCCTGGATATCGCCACTGACCGGGCGGTCGAGATTGTTTTGTGGGTGGTATACGCGCATCTGGGGTTGATTTCCGTTCTTATCCCCCTGGTCGTTATTGTGCGAGGAACGCTTACGGATTCCATTCGTAGCGTGGCCGTCCAAAATGGCATCTCGGCTCACGGCATGATGCGTTCTCGTTTGGGCAAGTGGCTGGTGGCCTCTTCGCCCATGCGCACGGGCTATTCCCTGGTTAAGCTCACCGCCTTCATGGCCCTGACTTCTACCCTGGCCCTTCAAGCCAATGGGGCTGTTTGGGAAGATGTGTATCAGGTGGGTGTCATTGCCAGTTGGGCGGCGATGGGCATCTGTATTTTGCGCGGCTTACCCGTATTGGTTGAAGCGCCCGCTTTTTTCCGTTCCCTGGAAACCAAAACGAACCAGTCACTCCGTTGAAGATAGCTAGTCAGCATCTCAGCCTATCAGCCAGGAATGCTGACCGGCTGAAATGCTGAAATGCTGACCGGCTGAGAGCTTCCCAATGCGTTTACAAGATTTTTTCAGTAGCCGGATGGTGACGCAGGGGGGGATGCGGTTGGCTAAGGTAACACCCCGATGGGTGGGTTATGGACTGGCCCGGTTCGCGGCCGCGCTCATCGCCCGCGCCCAACCAGGACTTTACCATGTCGTTCAGGCCAACCTGCGCCAGATCATGGGGCCGCAGGTAGACCCAGACCTGTTGGCGGCCAAAACACAGGCCGTGTTTGCCCACGCCGGGCAGACTTACTACGACTTTTTCCACGCCGTGGATGACGATGCGGCCGCGATTGCTCGTGAAATTGTCGTGCCCCCGGATATCGTTGCCGCCATCCGGGCCGAGATAGCCCAGGGGCATGGCTGCCTTATTTTGGGAGCACACATGAGCAACTTCGACCTGGGTATTCTGGCGTTAGGCACACAAGGACTGCCTATCCAGGCCCTCTCCTTGGCTAACCCGAATGAAGGTTTTGTGGTGCTCAATCGTTTACGAGCTAAATGGGGGCTAGAAATTACCCCCATCACGCCGCAATCGTTGCGCCAGGCCATTCGGCGGTTAAAAGCCGGGGGGATCGTCATGACCGCCTTTGATCGTCCCATCCCGGATGATCAACACCTGATTCCCTTTTTTGGCCGTCCGGCTTATTTTGCCCTCGGCCCGGCCCGGCTGGCGGTGATGACCAGGGCGAAGGTGTTTATGGGCTGTTGCCATTATGTGGCCGGGCAGGGTTATGTTCTGCACGCCCAACCGATTGAGATGGTTGATACCGGTGATAAACAGAGCGACATCGAAACGAATGCTTGCCGTATGGCCGAGGTGTTAGAAGGGTATGTGCGCCAACACCCGGAGCAATGGATGATGTTTCATCCGTTTTGGCCGAACGGCATTGAGAATTGAGAGGTGTGATGATTTATTTAGATTATTTACTAACCATTTGGCATACCATCTGGGTTAGTCTACAGAGTGGGGAACTGCCCCAACTGGGGTATTGGACCTACCTGGTGCTGGCTTTGCTGATGGTGTTGCAAGGGCCATTGATGACGTTGCTGGGCGCGGCCGCGGCCGCAACCGGTCTGCTCCAACTCCATCTCGTCTTTCTGGCCGGGATTGTGGGCAACCTCGCCGCCGATGCCTTCTGGTATCTGGTGGGGCGGGCGGGCAAGTTACACTGGTTCCTGGCCCTGACGAGCGCAGAAAAACGTCCGGCGACAGCCCAAAAGATGGAGACGCTGCAAACGGGAATGCGAGCCAATGCGCCGCGTTTTGTGTTGGCAGCCAAACTATCTATGGGGTTTGTTGTACCGACATTAATTGCTGTGGGGTTGGCTCGTGTGCCCTGGAAACGGTGGTTCCCGGTGGCCTTCCTGGGGGAGACGCTCTGGACGGGTGGATTGGCGTTATTGGGTTACTTCGCGGCCGCGACCCTTTCCCAACTCAGTGCCAACGTCCGTCTATTCAGCCTGGGCGTGTCCCTTCTCTTCCTCATCGCGGCCATCTGGCTGGCCCGCCGCCTCTGGCAAACAAGAGGCACTTAACAAAGTCAGTGAATGAGGGCGATGACATGGTTGACGAAACTTCATCCCTCTCAGTTCCCACGAGTTCCCCTGAGTTCCTACGAGTTCCTATCTGCCAGCACCATCCCCGCCGCCACCTTGCCCGATAGCGTCACCATCGGTACGCCGCCACCGGGGTGGGTGGTTCCCCCGGTAAAATAGAGGCCAGTGACATCGGTGGCGCGGTTATGCGGCCGCAAAAAAGCCGCCCATCGGCTATTCGACGACGCCCCGTACAGGGCACCGCGCCAGGCTCCCGTCATCCGTTCCAGGTCTACTGGTGTAAAGATGTGCTGGCTGATGAGATGCGGCCGCACATCTACTCCCTGTTCTGCCAACTTTGCCAGTACGTGATCCCGGTAACGCTCCTTTTCCCGCTCCCAATCAAACTGGGGGCCAACCGGCGGCGCATTCACCAGGACAAACCAATTTTCCCCCCCGGCGGGGCATGTTCCGGGTCACTCTTGCTGGTGATGGCCACATAAATCGTCGGATCGTCGGGCGGCACACCCTGGCGGAAAATCGCTTCAAACTCCGCCGGATAGTCGCGGCTGAAAAAGATGTTGTGATGGGCTAACTGCGGGTGTTGTTTGTTGACCCCCAGGAGCAAAATAAAGCCGGAACAAGATGGCTCTTGCGGCGGCCGCGCCTTCAACCCCGGCAACAACTGCCGATACGTCGCCGTCACATCCAAATTGCTGATGACCTGCCGCGCCGAGATCACCTCACCACTGGCTAACCTCACACCTGCCACTCTGCCCCTTTGCGACCTTGCTTCCAGCAAAATCTCCGCCACCGCACACTCCGTCCGTATCTCCACCCCCAACTCCCGCGCCAGACGCTCCATCGCGGCCGCGATGCCATAAATTCCCCCCTTTGGATACCACACCCCACCCGTTAACTCCACGTGGGCAATCACATTCAGAGTAGCTGGGGCCAGGTAGGGGCTGGCCCCCACGTAGGTGGCAAACCGCCCCAACAGTTGCCGCAAATGGGGCGAATGCACAAAGCTCCGCGCCGCCTGGTCCATCGTGCGCAGACCATCCACCTTGAACCAATCGCGGAACGGCACGCGCAGAAAACTGCGCCAGGTGGGGGCTGATCGTAGATAAAAACGGGGCCGGTGATGCGGTGCAGGCGGGCGGCATAGCTTAAAAAGGCCAGGTATCCTTCCACATCTCGTTCGTCCAGCCGGGCGATCTGCTCGGCCATGCGGGGCAGGTCGCGGCTGGCATCTAGCACCGTGCCGTCGGGGTAGAAGTAGCGGGTGAGGGGTTCAACCGGGAGCAAGGTGAGGTAATGTTCGAGGGAGCGGTTCGCGGCCGCGAACAATTCCTCGAACACATGGCGCATGGTAATCACGGAGGGGCCGGTATCCCAGGTGAAACCATCAGCCTGGAAGCGGCTCATCTTACCCCCTACCTGGGCGTTTTTTTCTAACAGGAGAACGGGCCGGTTTGCGGCCGCGAGCCAAATCGCCGCACTCAGCCCGCCAATCCCACCCCCCACAATCACCACCGGTTCTTTCGCCATAGGGATTTATTTTGGTACACGGATTTCGCGGATAAACACGGATTTATGTTCTTGTCACCGCTGCACGAGCTTTTCGTACCCTTCTTTTTCGTGAACCCCCCCCCGAGCGCCCTGCGAGCCCGAGGGCCGGCCCGGGCGGGAGAAAAAACGTGCGGCTGCCCGGGGGGCCTGGCCGGGTGTGCCCAACCCGGCGCCGGAGCAGCATTTGCCTTGGGTGCGCCCCTGCCTGTGTGGCGGGGGGGCTCCCTTCGGGGAGTGAAAAAAGAGGCGGCCGGGGGAGAACCAGGCCTCCTCCGGCCCACACGCGGTCGTCCCCCCCCCGACAACAAAAAACCCCAAAAAAGCCCCCCCCCCCCCCCCCCCCCCCCCCCCCCGCCCCCCCCCCCCCCCCCCCCCCAAGTTTTTTTTGCCCCCCCCCCCCTCCCCCCCCCCCCCCCCCCCTCCCCGGCCCCCCCCCCCCCCCCCCCCGCCGCCCCCCCCCCCCCTCCCCCCCCCAGTTTTTCCCCCGCCGCCCTCTTGTTAAAAAAAAAACCCCCCCCTCCCCCCCCCCCCCCCCCCCCCCCCCCGCGGCAGGTGCCCCCCCTTTGGGCGCCCCCCCGTCCCCCCCCCCCCCCCGCCAACCTTTTGCAACAGCACAGAAGTAGCTATTATTTCTCCCCTCTCACCTTTCGGTAATATGCTTCAAATAGCTCTCGATACTCCGCTTCCTCTCTGTACTCCGGCCCGGTAAACAAGGCGGTGACTTCCTCGGTGGTACGGTGTTGGGCCGGCCAATCGGGGGCGTGGGCGATCCGCACCGTTAGCCGGGCCGCAATCATGGCCGCTTCGCGCAAATTGTTCAGCTTCACCTTGTCTAGTGTGTCATAACGGGTGTGGCCGTAGCCGCGGCCGCTAAATTCCGTCCCCTCTATCCCCCCGTCGGCACACCCGCCAGCAAAAACGGAAAATGGTCAGAGTGGGCATGGACAGATTGTTGGATGGGCAGGGGGTAGGCCATTTCCTCGGCCCAGCCCGTGAACAACGGCTCCAACGTGGGCCACTCGTTCAGGGTGATGGCCTTGTTGGCGATGGCCCCAGCCGAGTCCATGTTGAGGTAGAAACGGATGTGGGCGAGGTCGGCCGCGTGCGCGGCCGCGTACTGGCTTGACCCCAACAACCCTATCTCTTCCACTCCCCACAAGGCAAACCGCACCGTCACGGGTAAATCCGAGGCATACTGCGCCAGCACCCGCGCCGCCTCCAGCACCGCCACCGTCCCCGAAGCCGGGTCTTCCGCCCCCTGAGAAATGTCGTGCCCGTCATAATGGCACCCCAGCATGATGATCGTCTCCGGGTTTTGTTTACCCGGCAGGTCGCCGATGATGTTCCAGGAAACCATCGGCTCGCTGGTGTCGTTCGTCTCCAACCGGATACGCACCTGCCCGTGCCGTTTGATCAGCCGTTGCAAATAGGCTCCATCTTCCCAGCCAATGGAAATCCCCGGAATCAACGACTCCCCATCCTCATGCCCGATGCCCCCTGTTTCTGGCCCATAAGCCGGATATTGGCTGACAAAAATGAACCCGGTCGCGCCCGCCATGATACTGCGCCCCAGCCGTTCGTTGCGGTGAATCCACCGTTTGACACCACGGGGATTGGCACTGGTGGTCATGACAATGTTGCCGTAGATCGCGGCCGCGCGTTGGTCAAAATCCTTCGGTGCGCCATCCCCAATGTCCACGAGCACCCCTTCCAATGTCGCGGCGGGTGAATGCGGCAGGGAGATGCAGGTGATCTCTTTGTAAATAGGTTCGAGGATGGTCAATTTGGCCGGGCCACGCCGCCAGCCCAGGTAATGGATCGGCTCGGTGTGGACGTGGCTCAGGCCATATTCGCGCAACTTGGCCTGCATAAATTCCATCGCCTGCCGCTCTCCCTCTGTCCCGCCAAACCGCGAGCCGAACTCATCACATAACATGGTCAGGTTGTCCATCACTTCCGTGCGGGTGTAAATATCGCCAAAAATTTGTTGATCCAGGGCCAAATAAGGGTTGTTCATGGGGTTCTCCGGGGCAGAAAAAGGTGAATGTGAAAGGGTGAATTAAGAAGCAGGATTTTACCCGGTTTCCCGCACCTTGTCGTAAGTGCCGGGGTAGGTGAGCAGAGCTTTCCAAAGTCAACGAGTACAGCTCCGCAACTCTTTAGCAGGTTTAGTCGGAAGACCATCCTCTACCCCTTCCCAGAGGGAAGGGGAGTACAGGGCTGGCTTTCGAGCGCGTTGGCGCGCTCGAAAACCGGCACTTTAGAACTCGCCCGGGGGCGGGGTTGCCGCCCAGGGGCGGGGGATAGGTGGGGAAAATACCGGACATGATGGCACAGCACTAAGAAGTCGGACCTGAAAAGCCATGGGGTGGGTGAGTTGGACGATAGCATACCGGACTTTACCTCTATAGTCTGACCCACTTACCTTCCCCCACACCGCTCCGTACCCGGTATCAAACCGTGATGTTTTGCACGGGAAACCATTACATTGATCCCTGCCTGCCAGATAGCCCCTGGGAAATAATAAGGTGAACCATCTAATAAATTGATAGGGCATCCATTGAAGGATGAAGGCTGAGTTAAGAAAGTACAGCACGCTAAAACGCAAAAGGCGCAAAGGGACAAGGGTGGACGGAGACCGCTGGTCCCGTCTAGTACACCCGGAGGCCGTGCTTATGACAAGATTCAGAGTTTGCCCCTGCGGGCGGGCACTATGCAACCAGTTAGGGGCATTGCCCCCCCCCCCCCCCCGTCTTCCCCCCCCGGGGGGGGGGAGGGGTTGGTTTTTTTTTGCTTAGTGAAAGCTATCAAACCGATGTTACCTGAAGATTACCAGCCACTTTTTGGCACTGACCATTTTGAGTTGCGGAATGCAGAGTTTCGGGGGGGGGGAGGCGCAACCAGTTACATGGAGTGAAAGCATCGAGATGTACGGAAACGGTGGCCGGGGGAGGGCGATTGCCCGGCTGGCGGAGCGGGTAGGCGTGACTCAGGTTTCGGCGAATGAGATGGTGCGGCGGCTGGTAGAGCAGACCTTTGTCAGCCATTTGCCCTACAAAGGGGTCCTGCTCACCCCGAAAGGAGAGCAAGTCGCTTACAGTGTCATTCGGCGCCAGAAATTGTGGGAATGTTTTTTGTCGCAACATCTCCATATAGCCTGGCCCCAATTGTATGAGCTGGCTTGTGATCTGGAACATGCCACGGCTCCGCAAGTGACAGAAGCTCTGGATATTTTTCTGGGCCACCCACAAACCTGCCCCCACGGCCATCCCATTCCGGCGGCGGATGGCTCTTTTAGCCCGTTGGCTGGGGTGCCGCTGAGTAAGCTGGCGGTAGGGGATCGCGGCCGCGTTCTGGCCCTGCTCGCTTCCAACACCGAACTATTCCGCTACCTACATGATCGCGGCCTCTTACCCGGGGCTGAACTCACCGTGCAGGAAATTGCCCCCTTACAAGGCCCCCTGACTCTACAACTGGATGGTCAAGAAATCGTCATCGGGCGGCGGGTGGCGGAGTTGGTCCTGGTACGGACGAATGACCAATGACCAAGGACAGATGGATGAGAGATTTTTTTCGCTTCCGTTTAGCCCTCAGCCGAGTCTTTCGAGGAGTTACATGACAGACAACACCTACTTACATCAACTTCAACCCGGTCAACGAGCCGTGATTGTACGCATTGGCGGCAATGGCGCTTTGCGGCGACGGTTTGCCGAAATGGGCATCATCAGAGGGGAAACCATCCTGGTGGAGCGGGTGGCTCCGTTAGGTGATCCGGTGGCTTATCTCATCAAGGGGTATCACCTCTCTCTGCGCAAAGAAGAAGCCGCCCAAATCGAAGTTAGCCTGAATGGGAGTCGCCATGAGTGAATTTACGGTTGCCCTGGCGGGTAATCCCAATGCTGGCAAAAGCACCATCTTCAACGTTCTCACCGGTTTGCGCCAGCATGTGGGCAACTGGCCGGGCAAAACGGTAGAAAAAAAAGAAGGGGAGTGCCGATATGAAGATGTCACGCTCAATATTGTTGACCTGCCGGGCACGTACAGCCTGACGGCCTACTCCCCTGAGGAGCTAATCGCCCGCCAATTCCTCATCGCGGAACACCCGGATGTGGTGGTCAATGTTATTGACGCCACCAATCTGGAACGTAACCTGTACCTGACCGTGCAGCTTTTGGAGCTGGGGATACCGGTGGTGATTGCACTGAACATGGCCGATGATTTGAGCCGACAGGGGATGCACATCAATGTGCCCACGTTGGCCAACATGCTGGGGCACATTCCCATTGTTACCACGACCGCCAATCGCGGTAAAGGAGTGCCTGAGTTACTGAGCCACACCGTCCAGGTAGCGCGTGCCCAACATAATGGCGACTCTTCGACCCGTGCCGCAGCCCTGACGAAGGTTGATTATGGCCGGGAGATGGAAGAAGCGATTACCCAGATGGAGACAGCTTTTGCAGAAAATTGTTTTGACACGGGGCCATACGCCCCCCGCTGGCTGGCGGTGAAACTGCTGGAAAGTGATCCGGATATCAGTCAGCAGGTGAAACAGAGGCCCCACAGCGAGAAGGTTCTGGCCCTGGCAAGCGAGCGGGCTGATTTTCTGCAAAATTTCTATGGCGACGAGGTGGATTTGCTGACGGCCGATCGGCGGTATGGTTTTATCAATGGGGTGGTGCGCCAGGTGGTGCATCGGCCGCTCGTGGATAGGCTCACCCTGACCGACAAGGTGGATAACATTGTCACCCATAAATGGCTGGGGTTGCCCTTCTTTTTCCTGGTGATGTATCTGGTGTTTCGGCTGGTTATAGATGTGTCGGCTCCGTTTCTGGATTGGATGGATAGCCTGATTAACGTGTATCTGGCGGGGTGGTTTTCGGCCTTTTTGAAGCTGATAGAGACGCCGACCTGGATGCAGTCGCTCCTTATCGAGGGGGTGGTGGCTGGGGTGGGGGGTGTGCTTGTTTTTGTGCCGGGTTTGCTCATCCTCTACTTTTTCCTGGCCTTGCTAGAAGATTCCGGTTATATGGCCAGAGCCGCTTTTGTGATGGATCGGTTTATGCGGGTGGTGGGTTTACACGGCAAATCGTTCATTCCCATGATTTTGGGGTTTGGTTGTGCCGTGCCCGCGGTGTATGCCACTCGCACTATTTCCAGCCGCCGCGACCGTATTCTGACAGCGTTACTCATCCCTTTGATGTCTTGTTCGGCCCGTTTGCCCGTGTATGTGGTGTTTGGGCTGGCCTTTTTTGGGAATAAGGCGGGCACGGTGATTTGGGTGTTGTATGCGTTGGGCATTGTGGTGGCGATGCTGGCGGGTATGGTGTTTACCCGAACTCTGTTGAAGCCGGATGTGTCGTCGGCGTTTGTGTTGGAACTGCCGCCTTACCGCCAACCCTCGCGCAAAAGTGTTTTGATTCACATGTGGGAAAATACGCGGGAGTTTGTCAAAAAGGCGGGTACGGCTATTTTGGCCTTCTCGGTGTTGATGTGGTTTTTGTTGCATTTACCCTGGGGGGTGGTTGAGCAACGGGGCTCTTATTTTGGGCGGGTGAGCGCGGCCGCGTCGCCCCTTTTTGCGCCCCTGGGTTTTGCCGATTGGGAAACAACTGGTTCACTGGTGACCGGGTTTATTGCCAAAGAGATCGTCATCAGCACGATGAGTCAGATTTATGCCGGGAATGGGCTAGAGGAACCCGCGGCCGCGAACCCATCATTGTTGGCCGATGTGGGCGACATCGGGCTGGGGTTGGGTAGGGCGGTGGTGGATGCCGGTAAAATCCTGGTGAGTATTGTGCCAGGGGTGAATGTGGTGGACGACGCGGCCGCGGGCGAAGACACCGTTCTCAGTCTCGTCTTGCGGCAAAAATTCACCACCCTCAGTGCCGTGGCTTTCCTGGTGTTTGTCCTGCTTTATGTACCCTGTGTGGCAACGCTAGGGGCCATCAAACACGAATTCGGCCTTTCCTGGGCCATCACCTCAGCCATTTACCAGACAGCCGTCGCCTGGTTGGTGGCGTTGCTGGTTTACCAGGGTGGGCGGTTGTTGGGGTTCGGGTGAACTGAGGGGAACTGGGGAACTCTAGGAACTGTGGGAACTCTAGGAACTCAGTCTCTCAATCTCTCAGTCTCTCAGTCTCTCAATCTCCCCCTCTCCCAAGATGTGCTTACCCCTACTTCACACCTTCATCTTATGTTAACTCACTTACTTCAATTACTCTCTCAAGCGGAAAATGGCTTGAGCCTGGCGGAAATGAGTCGGACGTTGGGGGCGCAACCTTCGGCGGTTTTGGCGATGGTGGAATTGTTGGTGCAGAAGGGGCGCATTATCGAGATTGGGCCGGATGGGAGATGTTGCACGACGTGTGGCGTGGAGGCACAATGTAACCTGTTGGCGATGCGCGGGAAACGGTATGTGTTGCGGCCGCGGTTCCCCTTAAACCTCGCCCACGAATAAAGTGGTTCCACCGCTTTTGTGCTGGGAGTGGAGACTTTAGGAGTCGGCCAGAACGCTTTGTAATTTAGTCTGAAGCCCATCTATTTTCGGGGCCCGAAAACCGCGCAAAGTTCCCGGGGGGGTTGGGGGGGGGTTTGGCGACAAATCATTATCTTGAGGTCTATCCGGAATGCTTCGCTATTTACCATATTTACCATTTGAGAGGGCTTATGAATAATCTATTTGCTGGGCGACTGGTGCGGCTTCGGGCCGTGGAACCAACCGATGCCGAAACCCAATTCCGTCATCTTCAAGACACCGAAATCTCCCGCCTGGACTCCAATATTGGTTTCCCGGTGGCGCTGGCGGACATCCGGCGGC
Source organism: Candidatus Trichofilum aggregatum (assembly GCA_016716885.1). Taxonomy (GTDB): domain Bacteria; phylum Chloroflexota; class Anaerolineae; order Promineifilales; family Promineifilaceae; genus Trichofilum; species Trichofilum aggregatum. The sequence goes on from JADJUV010000169.1 coordinate 17,973, forward strand.
GGTTGGAGAATCCCCGTGAACCCCGTTCGGCCGATGACAAACTCCTGGTCATTGAAACGCTACACGGAGAAATGGTCGGGGAGATCAATGTGCAATTGGCGGATCAACGCAATGGTACATTCTCTATTGGCATTGGTTTGCCAGAGCGAAGCGCCTGGGGCAAAGGCTACGCCAAAGAGGCTATGTTGTTGATTATGCGTTTCATGTTCCATGAACGGCGCTATCAGAAATGCAACATCGGCGTGTTTGCCTTCAACGAACGGGCCATTGGACTGTATCGTCACCTGGGTTTTGTGGAGGAGGGGCGCATCCGGCGGGCGGTGTTTACCAACAGTGCCTTCCATGATGAAATTGCGCTGGGAATGACGGTTGAGGAGTTTGATGCGCGTTACCCGGAATGGCGCATCAGGTTCCAAGATGATGCGCAGGAGGCTGGTTGATGAAGGTACATCATGCCACCCTGGACAGTTGCCCCACTGCAAACGGCACTGTGATTGTTATTGATGTGATTCGGGCTTTTACGACCGCACCGTTTGCCTTTGCGGCCGGGGCCAGCCATATTCTCCCGGTCAGCGGCGTGGAAGAGGCGCTGGCTTTACGGGGGCAATTTCCTGATGCCCTGGTGATGGGTGAAGTGGGTGGTTTCCCGCCTGAGGGGTTCGACCTGGGCAATTCACCAGCGGCCTTGATCGGGCAGGATCTCCGCGGCCGCACCCTCATCCAACGCACCGGTGCCGGTACACAGGGGTTGGTCCGCAGTGTCCAGGCGGAAACCTTGCTGGCGGCCAGTTTTGTCAACGCGGCCGCGACCATCCGTTTCATCCAGCAACAAAATCCGCCGGAAGTAACCCTGGTCGCCACTGATCCCCGGGGTGAAGATCGAATTTGTGCTGATTATTTGCAGGCAATATTAGAGGGACGAGACGTGGACGCGGCCGCGTTGTTGGCGGAAGTACAGGTTTTGGGTGAACAGTTGCTGGCGGCGTGGGCCTATAGCGGCCACGTTACCCAGGCACGATTAGCCGATTTTGCTGCCGATCTGGTCTGTTGCACACAACTGGATCGTTTTGACTTTGCCCTGGTGGTCGCCCGGCAAGACGGCTTGCTGGTGATGCGCCGTGAGCCTTAAACCATGACTCCTTTTACTTCCCCGGACGACACCTTTGAAAATCACACCTTTACTCGTATTACTTTTGCGGGGGAGCCAGTACGCGGCCGCGAATTTCATGAATGTCAATTCAGTCACTGTTCCTGGCGCGAAGCCACCTTCCAAAAATGCCGCTTCAACGATTGCACCTTTCAGGATTGTGACCTGAGTCTGGTCAATCTGGAAGGGTGTACGTTCCGCAACACCCAGTTCAAAACCTGCAAACTGATGGGCGTAAACTGGGCCATAGCCAAATGGCCTAAGTTTTCCCAGCCATCTCCCATCCAGTTTGATGCCTGTACATTGGATTATGCATCCTTCCGGGGGCTGCGTTTAGCCAAAATTCGTTTCACCGATTGCTTTCTGCGTGAGGTAGATTTCAGTGAAGCCGATTTAACCGAGGCCGATTTTGGGGGAGCGGTGTTGAGCCGGAGCCAGTTTAGCCAGACAAACCTCACACGGGCCAATTTTGTGGGAGCCACGGAGTATGTTATCAACCCCACACTGAACCGGCTGAGCCAGGCGAAGTTTTCCTTGCCGGAAGCGCTGTCGCTCCTTTATGGCCTGGATATTCGGCTTGTGGAGTAGGTTAAGGATCAAGAATTCAATAACCGACGGAACTGAGACGAGAGACCCGACCAGCTTTACCCTAGGCCCTTTGTAGAGTTAATCGAAAGACCCATCCCCTAACCCCCTTCCCGGGGGGAAGGGGGACCTTAGGCGCGGTTTTCGGGGCCTTGCCCCGAAAACCGCGCTGAAAGTTCCCGCCCCTGGGGGCGGGGTTAGGGGTGGGGGTTTCCGGCGACAAACCGAGGGTGAAGCCGGTCATAAAAACGTAGGTCTGACTTTCGTCATGTGGGTCTCGTCCCCAGTCTCCTGTAAGTTATTTGTTTCTCATTCCTGTGCTTAAGGGCGGGCGTTTTTTGTGCTGATTTCTGGAGACTAAGAGACTGAGAGACTGAGAGATTTCCCGAGGGCGTTCTAATTTTCGTTAGACGCCAGTTTCTTATTCGTGTTAATTCGTGCCATTCGTGGCAAAAACCTCTTGGGTTCTAGCTTGACCGGATGAAGGGGCTTACGAGGATAATAAAATCCAGCGGCCGCGTTCCAATGAGGCTGTTTCCAGAGCCAGACGACATTGCTCACGCGCGGCCGCGTCCACACAGTCCATCATATTCACCGCCTCACGCCAGACCTCATCCCGCCAGCCAGAGATAAGCCAGCCGGTAAACCATTCATCGAGCGGCCCACTCAACGTATCCACCCAGGCCATCAGCCAGTCGTGACGCTCTAAAACCTCATCCTGCACCTGGTTGATCGTCTCTTTGATGATGACATTAACCTGGTCGAAATCATCCTGATGCCTTTGCCTTTGTTCAGCCGTGAGGGTAGACCAGCTTGACCCCAAAAGTTCGACCAGCGTGAGGGTAAGGTCGTAGTTGATGTGGGCATTTACACCGAGGAGTAGATGCTGTAGGGCGTGGGGATGCGGCCGCGTGGTGGCTTTATAGGCCAACCGCCAGACGGCTGGGGTGGTGGGGTCTTGACGTTCGTAGGCGTCCAGGCCGTCAAAATAATAATCGGCAAACCGGCTAAGCCAGGTTGCCACCCACGTCGAGTCATGAAAGCGACCTTCTGCCAGGGCAGTGTGCATACTCTGGGTCATAAGGGCGTAGCAATTGAGAAAGATCGCCCGCTGATCTTGCTCAGCTTCCCACTGACGAACCAGCCCCATCATCCGATCAATGACTGTGTTTGTGTTATTGAGTGTCATAAGTCTGTGTGAACCCCGTTGCGGCCGCGGCGCTGATTCAACAAATACACCCCTGTGCCCACAACAATTATCCCTATCAATATACCGCTTACATTCCCCATATACTCGTTTACCAGCTCCCATTGGGTGCCAAAAACATAACCTAACGAGCCATATAATAATAACCAGAGCATTTCACCCGTACTGTCGTAAAACAAAAACCGCATGGGATGATACCCACTGCTACCAGCTACCAGATTGGTGGGTATGGCCAGGGGAGTAAGCAGAAACCGGGTCAAAAATACGGCAATCCCCCCGTGACGCGCAAAACTGCTTTGGGCGGCCTGCCAACGGGGTAAATGGTTCCATCGCTGCGTAATCCAAACTTTAGCCAGGCGACCCAGCCCATAACTAACCATATCGCCAATAATAACCCCGATAAACCCCGCCACTAAAGCTGTACCATCCAATACTTCCTGTTGGATAAAGGCGCCAACGGCCAGGACAAAAAATGTGCCCGGTAAGGGTACACCCAACGCCCCAATAAACAAAGCCAGGGCAAACACCCACGGCCCATTGGCGACGATACCCGTCAAAAAATAATCAGTCAGATTAATATCGGTCATGGAGAGGGAATGGGCGGAGCTTGGGGCGGGGATGGCGGCTCAGGCCCCTCATGTTGGGCTTGAAACTCTAGAATGATCGCCTGCACCTGGCTGATGATCAGGTCCGATTCATTGGCTGAATACGTTTGGGCCAGATCGTGCAAGCTTTTGTGCCGATTATCTTCCTCTGGAAGACCCAGCCGCTCAAAAATAAAGTCAGGTGGCACATGGTAGAGCCGGGATATGTAGGGAATGGTCATCCAGTCGCGGATGAGGCTAACATCGGTTTCGTGGGGACCTTCACGCACGTGTCGAAAAGCACGCATGGCCCGCCAACCGAACAAGAGGATCAGGCTAACCCCGGCCAGAATGAGGAGCGCGGCAAGAAACTTTTGCGAGCGGGGAAGGTGAGACAACATAGGGATAATCCAGTGATTTTATGATTCTAAACGGGTGATCAGGTTTTGCAAGTCGTCTGGCAGGGGTGCGGTGATGACGCATAACGCCCCAGTGTGGGGATGAATGAAACGGGTTTCGGCACAATGCAGGGCCTGCCGAGATAACAACAGAGGGGGGTCGGGTTCATAGCTGCCCTCACACCAGGCCAGGTAAGTCTCATCATCCATCTGGTACAGGGCATCACCCACGAGGGGATGCCCGATGGCGGCCAGGTGGACACGTAGCTGGTGGGTGCGCCCGGTTAGTGGGTGGAGTTGAACCAGGGCATGGTGGAAGGATAGCGGCCGCAAAACCTTATACTCCGTCACCGCCGCCCGGGGTTTGTGAACCTGGCCTACACCCTGACGCGTTTTTGTGGTCGTGCCAATTACCGGTCCCACGGCGGCATCAATCACCCCTTGTGGCGGATCCGGTATACCCTCAACGATTCCCAGATACGTTTTATCTACCTGCTGGGCCAGGAATAAATCCCCCATCAGCTTGAGAGTTGCCCCATCGCGGGCCACCAAAACCACCCCTGTCGTGTCCGCATCCAACCGGTTGATCAGGTGAGTTCCCGGGTAAGGCGGTTCATGCTCATGGCGCAGGTGATAAATCAAGTTAGCGGTTGTCCATTTGCCGTGCCCATGCACCCGCAAATTAGACGGCTTGTTAATGCCTAACAGCCATTCATCCTCATAGACAATGGTGTAATCGGTGTTGATTTCCGGGGGTGTGTAGTCGGGGATTTCACAAGTGACGGTATCGCCCTGCCGCACCGTTGTTTCCAACGTGGCTAGATGCTCATTGTGACTGACCATGCCACTCTGTACTCGCTCCTGCCATACTTCTTGAGGAATATAGGTGAAGCGGTTAGCCAGGTAAGCCACTAGCGGCGTCTGCTTGTGGGGTGGGGGGACATGAGAAGAAACTTTCATTCCGCTTATTCTACCATCGTTGGTTCTGCCTCGTCTGTTTCCGTCTCGGTCTTTTTGGGTTTGCTGGCTTTTTTGTCACTCTGCACTCTACTGTTACGCATTTGGGCCACACCGGGGATGAGACGTAATAGCAGGAGCAAGATACACAAAACGGTCGTTACGGTCGCCAGCAGATATAGCCCATAGCCAATTGCCAGTCCCACGGAGGCGGAAGCCCATAAGGTGGCTGAGGTTGTCAGGCCACTGACATGCCGACTGCCGCGCAAAATCACCCCGCCGCCCAAAAAGCCAATCCCCGAAACCACCTGGGCCGAGATGCGATTGGCATCGCCACTGCTGCCGCTGGCCTGGGAAATAATGGCAAACACGCATGATCCTAAGGTTACGGCGGCAAACGTGCGAATGCCCGCATCGTGACCGCGCCATTCCCGCTCCAGCCCAATCAAAGCCCCGAAAATCGTGGCTAAGATTACCCGTAAGGCCCATATCAGCTCTGTTTGTCCTTCCATGATGAACCTCCCGATAGTTGGCAGAGATGAAACCCTCTGCGACAATAAGATGATGACTTTGCTAAAAACTCAGGCAGAGTTGCAGAGTTGCAGAGTGGCAAAGTTGCAGAAGTGCGAAGGGGCCAGAGAAAAATTCCTGCTATCGCTTTTGTTTGTAGTGACCGCTTTAGCGGGCTAGCACCAGCCCGCTAAAGCGGTCACTACGAACAAAGACCCCCAATGATTATCTGAACAGCTATAATTCGCGACTTCCTAACCTGAGTTTAGAGTTCAGAGCCAGAGCGAGGGGGGTTTCCAGAGTAATTTCCACTCGCTCTCCTCTTGCTCTAAACTCCAATCCTAAAGAAGCCTCATCCTTATTCCCCCTGAAAAGGGTTGCCAGTATAACATAAGTCAACCCCTGAGAAAAGATTATGTCTACTCGTCGCTCCCGCCGGGCCGAATTTCGGCAAGAACGTTCGGTTATTCCTTTGCTGCAATTGCCGTTTCGCCAACCACGGAGTTTGTTGCGGCCGCAAGAAATCCTCACACCCCCTCAACTTGACCAAATCCACCAGGCCTCGCTCCACATCCTGGAGAACATCGGCCTGGACTTCCTCGACGATGAAGCCCTTTCCCTCTGGGCCAAGGCGGGAGCCAGGGTAGATTTTGCGGCCAAACATGTGTGGATGGATGGGGGTCTGATCATGGAGACGATCCGGCAGGCTCCGCCGTCTTTCACCTGGCGCGGCCGCAACCCGGCCCGCAACCTGTTCATCGGCGAGAACTGCCTCACCTTTGGCCCCCCAGGGGGCATGGTGTATGTGACGGATGGGGTACGCGGCCGCAGACCCGGCACATTCGCTGATTACGAAACCCTGGTCAAACTGTCCCACCTGCTCCCCGTGCTCCACTTTGCCGCCTGGGAACAGGTGGCCCCCCAAGACGTCCCCAGCAACACTCGCCACCTACACCGCCTGTTGGCCGCCTTCACCCTCTCCGACAAAGCCGTCACTGAATCCGCTCATGGCCGGGTTATTACCAGTGACGCCCTGGAGATGTGTCGCCTGGTGTTTGGGGACCTGGACGGCGACCCGGTCATCGGCGATGTCATTAACGTGAACAGCCCCCTGCGGTACGACGACCGGATGTTGGGCGGGCTTATCACCTATGCCCGAGCCGGGCAGGTGACGTTTATTACCCCGTTTATCCTGGCGGGGGCGATGAGTCCGGTGACGATTGCGGCCGCGTTGGCCCAACAAAACGCCGAAGTGCTCGCCGGTATCGCTCTGACCCAACTGGTAAAACCGGGCGCACCTACCGTCTACGGGGGATTCACCACCAACATAGACCTGAAAAGTGGTGTTCCCGCCTTTGGCACGCCTGAAGGAGCCTGGGCGCTGTTAGCGGGTGGACAACTGGCCCGTTATTACAACCTGCCCTATCGTGGCAGTGGCAGCCTCACCAACGCCAAAACCGCCGACGCCCAGGCCAGCTACGAAACGATGTGGAACTTATGGCCCGCCGTTTTGGCGCATACCAATTTACTCATGCACAGCGTGGGTTGGTTAGAAGGGGGGCTGACTGTCTCGCTGGAAAAATTTGTCATTGACGCCGAAAATCTGGCGATGTTTCAGCACTTTTTGGCCGGGTTTGCTGTCAATGAAGAGACCCTGGCCCTGGACATGATCGCCCAGGTGGGGCCGGGTGGGCATCATCTGGGCACCAGCCACACCCAGGAGCGGTTTTTACACGCCTTCCATCCCACCTCACTGGCCGACCGGCTGGGGTATGAAACCTGGGACTTAGCCGGGCGCTGGGATACGGCTACCCGTGCCACGGCTTTGTGGCAAGAATTGCTCCAACAGTACGAGGCTCCCCCTCTCGATCCGGCTATCGCTGAAGCCCTGCGCGACTTCGTGGCCCGTCGCGAACGGGAGCTGGTGGGGCACAATTTATACGATTGAGCGGGAGCTATAACTTTTAAGGAACGCGACATTGGCGTTTTTTGTGTTGACCCCAGGAGACTAAGAGACTGAGAGATTAAGAGATTGCCAGAGGTCGTTCACATTTTCACCAAAGTCGAGTAAGGAAATGACTTTGGCTGTAGGGGCAGCCCTTGTGGTTTGCCCTCTGTGGACGAGCATTTAGGTTTCATTTCAGTTGAGAGGAAAGAAAATAATTAATCGGTGAATTGGTGAATTGGTGAATGATTAACGAGTGGATGCGTCTTCCGCTTCATTAACCATTCACCCATTCAACAGTTCAACCATTAATTATTCCACCATCATTCACTCTGGTATATCCCGCGCCAGGAGTTTGCGGTACAACCACGGGTGGCGGCGCAAATACGTGGCAATGGGGGGCAAAACATCAGGGTGGGTGACGGTTTTGCGGGCCGGTTCCGGCCAGGTAAAGGGCAGATAACGAATTTCCCCCGGTTTCTCCATCGTGAGTACGGCTTGTAAGGTGGCCCGCAGAACCGCCAGTTGCCCGGCACGATCTCCTGGTTGCCCCAGCGGCCGCCCCGGTGGATACAACAGCCCAGCCACACGAGGCACGCTCACCGAAGCCGTAAAATCAGGAATACCGGACAGGGTAATGGTGGTGAAACCCGCCGCTTCAATTTCCCGTTGTACCAGTCCCACGGACCAGTTGCAGGTGGGTCAGGCGGGAATCAGCACCACCACATCCACCGCATCCTCGTGTAAATGGCGGATGATGGCCGGGGTGGTGGTTTCGAGAAGGGTTCGCGGCCGCAAAATATAGCCCATGATCGAATAGTGACGTGGGGCCGCCCGGCCAATCTCCCTGGATTCGGCCAACTCGTTGAGCCGCTGGATGGGCATAAGGCAGTTTAAGTCCTGCGCGGCAAACTGGGCGTTAATGTGCAAATGATA
>JADJUV010000170.1 GCA_016716885.1 Candidatus Trichofilum aggregatum
AATTCTCCCTCAGGGCCAGCCTCCCTGTGCTAACAGGTCAATGATAAAATCCACCGCCAGGCGTGTGTCCCTTAACCGACCAGTTTTCCCACCTAAAATTTGTGGATCAATATAATTCGTTCATGCCAATTCATGTCTGCCCCCTTCGTCCTAATAGTTCTGGTAAGATTATAGCAGAGGGTGAAAGGTCTATAGAACACGGATTTACAGGATTACCAAGATGGATAGGCGAAATAATCCGTAAATCCTGCCGATCCGTGTTTATCCCCTATCTGTGTCATCGCTTTTTGAACTCAACGCTTGCAAACGTTCACGTTCCTGGCGTGACTGGCTTCCAGTTGGGCCAGTTTTTCTTTTCTTTTGCACCACATCGGCGGGGCGCGTTAGCAAAGGGCTGTTGAGTAGTTTTGACTCAATTTCCATTTGCCCTTGCAGGTCAGCCAACTCTTTCGTGAGCCGTTCGCGTTCGGCACTCAGGTCTACTAGCCCGGCCAGGGCAGGTAGATGTGATGTCACCAAGGAATGGTGAGGGCGTTGTAAGCGCGGCCGCACTCTCCCTCATCTCCAACTCCCCTTCACCTACGGCCAAAACGCCAACACCTCGCGCTGACTCTCCACAAACCCGGCCATCCCCGGCCACAATCACCGCCGGAATCTTCTTGCCCGCGTCCACATTGCTTTGGCACGGGTGGCCCGGATACGGGTCACCAGATCGCGCATCCGCGCCAAACGCGGCCACCTAGCCAAATGAGTTGTTGCGCCGCGGCCAATCGGCAATCATCAACGCTTCCGCCCAGCCTTCAACGGGCGAGATACCCACAGGTGGAAAGCCTGTTTGACCTGTTGCCAGGTTTCCTCGGTCACATAAGGGATGAAGGATGGAGCAGGCGCAGGCTTTGTGTCGAGTACATGGAATAACACCGGGAAGGTTGACCACGCGGCCGTGCCAACTCGCCCGCAATTGCACTTTCGAGATTTCCACATACCAGTCGTGCAAATTCGCCCCACAGGAACTCATACGCCTGTCGCCCGGCTTCACCATACTGGTAACTGTCCATCAACCGATTGACGGTGCTGACCACCTCGTCCAGCCGGTACAGAATCCAGGTGTCGGCGGCCGTGTAGGTGGGGGATTCTGGCTTGTCGGCCTGGTTTAACCCATCCAACGAGCGCACGGTGTAGCGAGCGGCGTTCCAGATTTTGTTGGCGAGTGCGGTTGCCGCAACTTTCGCCAGCGACAGATCAAATCGTTGCCCGGCGTCCCGCTGGTCAGCAGGGTGAAGTGCGCAGGGCGTCCGTGCCCCATCTCTTCCATGACATGGATGGGGTCTACCACGTTGCCGATGGTTTTGCTCATCTTGCCCCTGCTCGTCCCGCACCAGCCCGTGCAGATAAATGGTGTGGAACGGGATGTCGTTGGTGAACATGGGCCGGTCATCACCATGCGGGCTACCCAGAAGAAGAGGATGTCGTAGCCCGTTTCTAGCACGTCGGGGTGGTAGAAACCGTTGGAGATCAGGGTGTTTTCCGCCAGCCAGGGTGCTGAACGGCCACCAGGCACTGAGAACCAGGTGTCCAACACATCAGGGTCTTGCTCCAGATGCACCGGGGTCGAATTGGCGCGGGCTTTCTGGTAGGCCCCGCTTGCCGTTGCGGACCCGATGTGCTGGTCGTCGCGCCTGCTGACATACCACACCGGACGCGATCCCCACCACAACTGGCGGCTGATGCACCAGGGCGGATGTTGGTGAGCCAGTTTTCCCATACTTTGTTGAAGCGGTCGGGCACGATCTGGACGCGGCCGCTGCGTACTGCTTCCAAACCCATTCGCCATTGGTTCCGCATCCACAAACCATTGTTTGCTCACCATCGCTCGATGATTTCGTCCCCGCTGGCTGCGTGGCACATTCAGGGTGTATGGCTCCTTCTTGATGGTCAATGGCGCGTCCATATCCGCCCACAGTTTCTCGCGGCAGGCAAAGCGATCCAGGCCACTGTACGGGCCAGCCGCCTCGCTCATCGTGGCGTCCCGGTTCATCAACATTCCGATCGCCAGATTGTGCCGCTTACCGATTTCAAGTCGTTGGGGTCGTGGCCGGGGTCACTTTCAGTGCCCGTGCAAAACTCATCTCGCCTAGCTATCGGCAATGATGGGGATTTCCGGTTGGATGCGGAACCAGGGCGGTTGGCCGATGTATTGCTGGTAACGCTCATCGTCCGGGTGGACGGCGACAGCAGTATCCCCCAGAATGGTCTCCGGGCGAGTGGTGGCGACAGGCAGAAACCGCCCCTTCACCGGGTATTGGAAATGGTAGAGGAAACCCGGCTCTTCGCTGTACTCCACTTCCAGGTCGGAGACGGCGGTTTTAAACCGGGCGACCAGTTGACCAGATATTCACTGCGGTAGATGAGGCCCATCCGGTGTACGGCGCACGAAATGACTCAACCACCGCTTTATGACCTTCATCGAGGGTAAACCGCTCCCAGATCCCAGTCGCAAGACGCGCCCAGGCGGCGAACTGCTAGGTGATGTAGCCGCCTTACTTTTCTTTCCAGGCCCAGGCCCGCTCCAAAAACGCCTCACGCCCAATCTGCTGACGGCTGAACCTTTGGCTAAGGCTTTTTCGACCTGGAGTTGGGTGGCAATGCCTGCGTGATCTCGTGCCCGAAGCCACAAGGCGGCCAACCCTTTCATGCGGGCATGTCGGATCATCAAATCTTCCAGGGCCACGAACATGGCGTGCCCATGCAGTTCGCCGGTGACGTTGGGGTGGGATGGAGATGACGAATGGTTTGGCGTCTGGCCGCACTTCGCCGGTTGACTCAGCCGTTGCTCTCCCACCACTGGTAGAGCCGCTGTTCGGTGGCGTTATAATCGTAGGCTTTGGGCATTTTCGGACATGGGAGACCTCGTAGGAAAGAGATTGAGAGACTGAGGGATTGAGACTGCAGACTGGAGATCTCAATCTCTAGGTCACTCATCACAGTAAAGTCGTTGATGAATGGATTTTGAGCACAAAAAACCTCTGATCCGATCAAGGACGAGAGGGCGACTCACGCGGTACCACCTTGTTTCTTTGGAGTTATCAGCCTGTCAGCCATCAGCTACAAAACACTCACTGGCTGTAACGGGCTGACCCGTCTGCGCTACTGTGGTTCAGCGCAGAAAACTCCTGGGTGACGTTCGGCGGGGCGGGGCCGTGTTGTTTTCAGCCTGGGACAACACTCTCTGGGGTTCATGCGCGTACTCTTCCCAATCACAGTTTTTCTCTGTTAAACTTGACCCCAAGTATACCGCCAACAATAGGTGGGCAAAATTCAGCAGGAACTCGTGGGAACTCAACATGCGTAACTTAACAAGCGTCACCACCTCGTCATCTTTGCCCTGAGTTTGATGCTACTGGTTGTTGTCATTAACTTGCTAACGCCTGGTCATCCTATTTCCTGTACTGTTGCAGGTGGGCGATGGGGATGGTACGGTTTTGGCGCCCCCAGTGTAACGAGCAGACGCAGATGGGAACCATTTGTTATAGTTCGCTAGAATGCGAAAGTATATGCGTCACGAGTTTGGACTACCATCTGGTACACCAACATCAGGCACTTGCTGATTGGACTATCCAAGTTGGCTATATCATTCAGGTCGAAAATGGTAAGCCAGCCAACCTTCGAGATTAGCCAATCCTTACTGCTACAACGCTAAGTTCTAGACTTTAAGGTCTGCCGGAGAGAACTATAGGAGTGAGCGCCCACGTGCGGATTGTCTGGCGAAAACGGCACCTGGGGGTGCCTACTCCTCTTACCGCCCAATTTCGTCAAGGTGTCCCGTCGCGGCGCGTCCCCTCGACCCCTGAACGGCGGTTGACTGTTAGGTTTCCCTTGTTATAATTCCACACGACCTTGCCACCCTAGCTCAACGGCAGAGCATTCGCTTCGTAAGCGAGAGGTTAAGGGTTCAAATCCCTTGGGTGGCTCTTTTCCATACGAACCCTGGCCAGGCCAGGGTTTTTGTTTGTGGGAGGGTGGGGGAACTCAGAGGAATTCTGGGAACTCTAGGAACTTGTGAAACTTACGCACCACGCAACACGTGACACGAATCGCTTATGACAAAACCTAAACCTATTGTATTCGGTGTGGCGGGGGGAACGGCTTCTGGCAAAACGACTGTCGCCAGGGCTATTCTGGAAGATGTGGGGGCGGAGCGCATCGCTTATTTGCCGCATGATGCTTATTACCGTGACAATAGTCACCTTTCGTTTGAGGAACGCACCCAGATCAATTATGATCACCCCGATTCGTTGGAAACAAATTGCTCATTCGACACATCAAACAGCTACTGGAATGGCAACCAGTACAGATGCCGGTCTACGATTTTATGCAGCATCGGCGTACGGAAGAGACGGTTTTGGTAGAACCTGGTCCCATTATTTTGGTGGATGGCATCCTTATCTTCACCAAACGGAAGTTGCGCGATCTGATGGATATTAAAGTGTTTGTGGATACGGATGCGGATGTGCGTTTTATTCGTCGGTTGGAGCGAGATACACAGGAACGCGGCCGCAGCCTTGAATCGGTCATCCATCAATATTTAGAAACCGTCCGGCCCATGCACCTCAAATTTGTCGAACCCAGCAAACGGCACGCCGACGTGATTATTCCCAATGGCGGCCTGAATCGTGTAGCCCGCGAAATGGTAGTTGCAAGGTTGTTCCGTATGCTTCCTCATAGAGAAGAAGAGATTGAGCGACTAAGAGACTGAACCTCTTAGTCGCTCAATCTCTCCGTCTCCAAATCTTTTAGTACGAGGAAAATATGTCTCACCCCAATGTTCGTATTCACCCCACCGCAGAAGTATCCCCCCAGGCCGAAATCGGCGCAGGAACCAGCATCTGGCATCAGGCTCAGGTGCGGGAACGGGCCAAAATCGGCCAAAAATGTATTCTAGGCAAAGGAAGCTACGTAGATTTTGACGTGACGCTGGGCGACCATTGTAAATTACAGAATGGCGTCTGGGTCTATCACCCGGCTACCGTCGAAGATGGCGTCTTTTTAGGCCCTGGCGTAATCATTACCAATGACAAGCGGCCGCGAGCCGTCAACCCCGATATGTCGCTCAAAAGTGATAGTGACTGGGAAGTAAGCCCGGTTTACATTGAGAAAGGCGCAGCGTTAGGTGCGGGGGCTATTGTTCTACCCGGTGTGCGTATCGGCCAGTGGGCCATGGTTGGCTCCGGGGCGGTGGTCACGAAGGATGTGCCCGCGTATGGCCTGGTTGTGGGCAATCCGGCGCGGCTGGTAGGTTATGTGTGCCCCTGCGGCCGCAAACTGACCCAACAATCGGGTGATGAATATGTGTGTGAGGGATGCGGCCGCGTTATCAATATAGCTGAAGTTTAGAGTGTGAGGATCGAGCGAGAGAAAGATGGGGCTAGTTTGCCTCTCACTCCGACTCCAAGTTTGTTAAACACTCAAACATATGGCTCACCGGATCGGACGGGGTCAATCAGGTAGGCCGGTCGAGACGTTCGACTAAAGTCTCCACTCACCCTATAGGCCAGTAAAGCCAAAGATATCTACCATGCGTGCAATTCTTGACTTTCTCCTCTTGATACTCATCATTCTTCTGTTGGCCGTCGTCAGTCTGGCGATTGCTGTTGGTTGGTTGTTAGGTTTTGGTTGGGTGCTGAGCCGTTGGCTGCCTCTTTCCCTGGCAGAAGGAGCCATCGTGGTGGGGTTAGGCAGTGGGCTGGCTTTGCTCATCTGGTTCAGGGTATTGGACTGGATCAGGAATGTGACTGCGCCGGTTCAGGCGTATGAACCCGATCTCAGCGATGACGAAATTTGGGAAGGTGAGGATTATCCCATCCCGCCGCAACGCTTTGCCATGGCCCAACATGAGCGCACCGCCGAAAATTGGCTTCGTTACGATTTTGCCAACGAATTGGCTTTGGCTATCGAGAATTCACCCCCAGCCAAAGGGCTGATGAATGACAAACAGGTGCATGAGTTAGCCATTCGTCTCAGTGATATGATCGTGCAGATGGTCAAAGAAAAACCAGCCTCAGCTTCTCGCTTTACGCTCGTCGCCCTTAAAAGGAGAATGACCAAAATGGGGCTGTCCCCTTACGATGATGCCATTCTCCAGGTAGCTCTCAGAACCTGGAATGAAGAGCTGAGTTATGAAGAAGTGCGTGACATTATCAACAATAAACTGTGGCTTAAGCCGTGGTAAGGGGTGGGTTTCAGGTTTCAGGTTTCAGGTTACAAATTCATTGTCGTCCATAAAGGAGCATAAATAATGATTCCCGTGTCAAAGCCATATATTGGCGAAGAAGAAAAACAAGCGGTCATGGCGGTATTAGACTCTGGCATGATCGTCCAGGGGCCACGTGTGGCCGAATTTGAAAAACTTTTTGCCGCTGTGTGCGGCACCAAACATGCCATAGCGACCTCATCAGGAACTACGGCGCTGCATCTGGCGATGTTAGCCCATGACATTGGCCCTGGTGATGAAGTGATTACCTCCCCCTTCACCTTTATCGCTTCGGTCAACAGCATTTTGTATGCCGGAGCCACGCCCGTGCTGGTTGATATTGAGAAAGACACCTTCAATATAGACCCTGAAGCTGTGGAACGCGCTATTACGCCCAAGACGAAGGCGATTTTGTGTGTTCATTTGTTTGGTCATTTATGTGATATGACTGCCCTGCAAGCCATTGCTGACAAACACGGTTTAGTCATCATCGAAGATGCCTGTCAGTCGGTTGGTGGCGCTTACCAGGGCAAGATTGCCGGCAGTTTTGGCACAGGCACATTCAGCTTGTATGCCACCAAAAATGTGATGTCGGTAGAAGGGGGCATGATCACCACCAACGATGACCATATTGCGGATCAATGCCGCCTGCTACGTAGTCACGGTATGCGACGGCGATATTATTATGATATGTTAGGGTATAACTTCCGCATGACCGATATTCATGCGGCGGTGGGCATTCCCCAACTCAACCGGCTGGAAGCGACCACAAAAAAGCGGCAAGAGAATGCGGCTTATCTCTCAGCCAAACTTGAATCGGTGGTTGTGCCAACGGTGCGGGAAGGATATGAACATGTGTGGCATCAATACACGATTCGGGTGGATGGCGGCCGCGACCGAGACGCAGCGGTGCAGCAGTTAGCTGATAATGGGGTTGGGAGTGGTATTTTCTACCCCGTACCGGCCCATCAGCATGATTACATGCGGGAAATTGTGGGCAACCTCAGCTTCCCCATTGCCGAACAGATGGCCGCCGAGGTCATCTCTTTACCGGTTCACCCCCAACTCTCCCAGGCGGACCTGGAAAAGATTGTGGCGGAAGTGAATAAATTATAATAAGGAAGCAGGGAAGCATTTGAGCAAAGAAGTATTTCAGCGGGTCAGCATTTCAGCTTTTAGCTGGCTGACTCGCTGACCGGCTGAAATGCTGATTCGCTGACCCGCTGACATGCTTTCCCTTCTGGAGTACAACATGACTATCAAAGTAGCCGTCATTGGTGTGGGGGCGATGGGGCGTAACCATGTGCGGGTGTATTACGAAGTGCCCGGTGTGCAACTGGTGGGTGTTTCTGATGTAGATGTGGACGCGGCCGCGGCCGCGACTCGCCTCTATGCCACCAAAACCTATGGGGATTTCCGGCAAATGTTGGATGAAACCCAGCCAGATGCCGTGACAATCGCCGTTCCCACCGAACATCATCTAGAAGTGGCTTTAGAAGTTATTCAGCGGGGCATTCACCTGCTGATTGAGAAGCCCATTGCCAGCACGGTGGAAGAGGGACAACAGATTATTGACGCGGCCGCGAAAGCGGGTGTCTGTCTGCAAATCGGCCATATTGAGCGATTCAACCCGGCTGTTATTGCCCTGCGCCAACAACTGGCCGAAAACGCCTTGGGTAAGGTGTACCAGATCGATGCCCGGCGCCAAGGCCCGTTCCCTGGTCGTATCAAAGATGTGGGTGTTGTGGTTGATCTGGCTGTCCACGATATTGACATCATTCGTTATATTACTGGGGCTGAAATCACCCGTGTCTTTGCCGAAACAGCCCAGCATATTCATGACACCCGTGAAGATATGCTCACGGGTTTGCTCCGGCTGGACAATGGGGCTGTCGGGACACTGACGATTAACTGGCTGACACCTACCAAAATCCGCGAACTTTACGTGACCGGTGAGCGGGGGATGTTCCGGGTAGATTATTTGACCCAGGACTTGTACTTTTTTGAGAACGCGGCCGCGCCCGTGGGTGATTGGCCTTTCCTTAACCTGCGCGGGGTCAACGAAGGACGCATGATCCGTCAGGTCGTGGCTAAAAAAGAACCCCTGCGGGCAGAACTGGAATCATTCTTAGCGGCTGTTCGGGGCGAAAAACCCGTTCCCATAACCGGGCAAGATGGTCTCAAATCGCTGGCCCTGGCCCAGGCCATCGTCGAATCTGGCCTCACGTTTCAACCCCTTAGCTTTTGATGAATGATGGGCCACGACTGCGACAAGTTTGTCGTGGCCCATCGTCCACGCTGTAGTAACTTTTATGACCTATTATTCTTCCTTG
Organism: Candidatus Trichofilum aggregatum; assembly: GCA_016716885.1. Lineage (GTDB taxonomy): Bacteria > Chloroflexota > Anaerolineae > Promineifilales > Promineifilaceae > Trichofilum > Trichofilum aggregatum. The sequence goes on from JADJUV010000170.1 coordinate 8,584, forward strand.
TTGTCACAGATACAGGCCAAAACAGCTCGAATCGTTGTTATTGGTGTTGGTTATGTGGGGCTGCCGGTCGCCGCTCGTTTTGCCGAAGCCGGGTTTTCTGTCACCGGTTTAGATGTCCACAAAGCTAAAGTGGCCGAGATCAACCAGGGCCTTTGCCCCATCGAGGGCGAAGAACCGGGTCTGGCGGAACTGATTACGGCCCAGGTGGCAACAGGTAGGCTTAAAGCCAGTACGGATTATGCCGTCTGCCAGCAGGCTCAGGTCGTCATTATCTCGGTGGAAACGCCGATAGATAGTGTACGCCAGCCCCGTTATCTGGCTTTGCGTTCGGCGTTGCGTACCCTCAATCCTAATCTGCGCCCCGGCACATTGGTCATCATCGAATCAACCATCGCGCCGGGTACGATTGAGCGGTTGGTGCTACCAACTTTACGGGCCAATGGGCGACGGGAGCCTGGGCGAGACTTTTATCTGGTGCATTGTCCGGAGCGCGTCATGCCTGGTCGTCTGTTGCAAAATTTGCGTGAGATGAGCCGGGTGGTCGGTGGCAACACCCCGGAAGCGGCCGAGTTAGGCCATGCCCTTTACCAACACATTGTCGAAGCGGATCTGGATAAAGCCGATTGTGTCACCGCCGAACTGGTCAAAACGGGCGAGAACGCTTACCGGGATGTGCAAATCGCCTTTGCCAACGAACTGGCCCTGATTTGTGAGCAGGTAGGGGCTGATGTGTGGAAGGTGCGGGAGCTAATCAACAAAAGCCCTGGACGCAATGTGTTGTATCCGGGGGCGGGTGTTGGGGGGCATTGCATTCCCAAAGACCCGTGGCTGTTGGCTTATGGGGCTAATGAAATGGTCCAGGCCAAACTGATTCCGGCGGCGCGTGAGATTAACGATTTTATGCCCCTACACATGGTAAATCTGACGGTAGAGGCGTTGGCTGAGGCCGGGATAGAAATTGAGCAGGCACGGGTAGCGGTGTTGGGTTTTGCCTATCTGGAAGATAGTGATGACACCCGTAACAGTCCCAGTCTGGTGGTGATGGAGCGGCTGGACGAGTTGGGTGCAGAGGTTGTGGTGCATGATCCGTGGGTGCGGGAGTACCGGGGCGATTTGTTGGAGACGGTGTATGATTGTGATGCGGTGGTGGTGATGGTGAAGCACCGAGCATACCGGGAGCTGAATTTGGGGGAGCTGAAGGCGGTGCTGAAGCACCCGGTTTTAGTGGATGGACGGCATGTGTTTGATCGGGATGACGCGGCCGCGGGTGGGTTTATTTATCGGGGTGGGGCAGAATTAGCAGGTCGAGAAAGGGAGAGTTTTTAAGAAGGATTGTGTGATATTTTCCCGGTGTGCACACACCAAGATGGGACGTGGAAAAATTGGACGACTGCACGACCCACCCAGAAGGGAAAGGGCGGGAACAGTCGCAAAGTTGAACAAGGTGTATCGGGACTCACCTACAGATGCTACCCTGCTAACGCCTGTAACTACAAGTTCAGACGTGTCTATTGAAACAAGGACTCCATTACAGCATACAATTATTTTAACCACAGATGAACAATCTCTTAGATCTGGGGAACAAAGTTTTTGGCGGGTTTCTTTATCAAATACCAAATCTGTACTACTCTCGATCGAAGCTCGTGTGGATTGGCCTACTACTGCCGGATTAGCTTATTTAATGGATCTTTCAGTTAACAATTCCGCTATCACTGAAGGGATGTTGGTAAATAAATCTTCAACTTTCACACCTTTGCAGACGGTGAAGCATACTATTATTTTGATTATTTATCAGACTATTCAACAGATTTTATTCCGCATTGGGGTGTGTTTTACAGCTGATTATCAGACTAATAATGTGCAGCAGGCAAAACATCTGTGTCAAGTAATACTTATACATTGATGGAAGGAAATGCTTATTTGTACGTATTTGACATTACCTCTTTGTTAATCAAAAACAGAAACTGAAATAGCTCTCACTAATGAGGGGAAAATATGAAGAAACCCTGAGCAAATCTATTGTCTTGTTCTATCGCCACCTCAATCTTCTGGTTTCCCAATAAAATCAAAGGTTTCACTTCTATGAAGCGTTTAAATGTGCTTTTTATGACTCCCTGGTACCCAACTAAAGAATTGCCAGTTGCTGGGGTCTTCGTCAGACATGCAAAAGCTGTCGGTTTATATGATAAGGTTGTGGTTCTACATGCATAGAGAATAATCGGACTCCCTTATTGCCAAATTGGATCCTAGATGCTGAGAGGATGAGTCTTTAACTGAAGGTATACCTGCTTATCATCTTTACTACAAGCGGAATACACCCCGACCCATTTCTTATACCAACCGGATTTGGAGTCACGTTCAAACATTAAGAAATTTGATTACAAAAGGGTTTCGACCAGACATTATTCATGCTCATGTATACCGAGCTGGAGCAATGGGAATCATCCTCGGCAAGTTATTTAAGATTCCCGTTGTAATTACAGAACACTATACAGCCTTTCCTCGACGACAATTATCAAAATATTCAATTTTGGAAGCTCGATTTGCTTTTCGGTTTGCAAAATGTGTAATGCCAGTTAGTTACGCTCTCTCATGCAAAGTATCCAGAGACTATGGAATGAAAGCAAATTTTCAGATAGTTCCCTGTGTTGTAAATACAGATATTTTTTACCCCCGTGAAGGATTACAAAGATTCAAATACAGTAAGCGTTCTTTTTGTTGGTATTCTCTCCCAACCAAAGAATTCCCTTTTATTTGAAGGCTTTAGCGAAATTAACCAGTGAATGGCCACTCTGGTCCCTCGATATTATTGGTGATGGCCCTCAAAAAGAAGACTATATCAAGCTGGCTCATGAGCTTGGTATCTCACAAAAAATAAGATGGCATGGATATAAAGCCAAATCAGAAGTTGCCGAAATTATGCGGCAAGCCGACTTTCTCGTTTTACCCAGTCTATGGGAAAACCTGCCCAGCGTCATTGCAGAGGCATTAACCACTGGTTTACCAGTAGTAGCAACCAATGTTGGAGGTGTACCAGAAATGATTGATACAACAAATGGCCGATTAGTTTCCCCTTCAGATAGTGAAGCTCTATCCAGGGCCATACTGGATGTGGGAACCCACATCAAAGACTTCGATCGAAAAAAGTTAAACCAAACAGCACAAAGATATACCTACCAGAACGTAGGTTTAGCATACCACAAGATTTATGAGGTTTGCTTGACATGAATCCCTATATTATTTTGCCAAAAGTATCTGTCATGCGGGGAAGACGTTCGCTTATCATCGAAAAATGTCGGGGTAAACAGGTCTTGCACGTAGGATGTGTAGATACCGGAGTTGTTATGTATGATCGATTTAATAAAAACGAATTAATGCATCAAAATCTACTTGATGTGGCAAATGAATTATGGGAGTAGACATAAATGAAGATGGTATTAATTTTGCGTCAGCA
>JADJUV010000171.1 GCA_016716885.1 Candidatus Trichofilum aggregatum
CCACGAGGCACGCAAACTGTTTGAAGCGTCATTGCAATGGCGGCGTGAATTGGGGGATGAATGGGAAACGGCGCGTACTCTGTCGAACATGGCGAATACGGTGCGGCTGTTGGGTGAGTTCGCGGCCGCGCGTGAACTCCTGCTCGAAAGTGTGTCCATTCTACGGGCACAGGGGGATCAGCTCATGCTGGCGAACAGCCTCAACAACCTGGGGCTGGTGGCCCGCGCCGTGGATGATCTGGCTGAGGCGCGTACTTATTACGAAGAATGCCTGGCGTTGCGTCGCGCCTTGGGCGACAAAATCGGGTTGGGTGGGGTGTTGAGCAACTTGAGCAGTCTGGCCCATGTCCAGGGGGATTATGCCAGTGCGCGGCGGTTCGCTCAGGAGAGCATCACGCTTCTGTATGAAATTGGCAACATCCGTTATGTGGCGTACCCGTTGAGTGTGCTGGCACGGGTGGCGCGGGATGAGAAGGATTTCGCGGCCGCGCAGAGCCATTTCCGGGAAGCGTTACAGCTAACCTGGGGGCTGTCGTACACCCCGAAAGTCATAGATATCATCTTTGAACTGTCCACCATCAGGCGGGCGATGGGTCAACCGGCTGAGGCGGCCATGCTGTTGGTCTTTGTCCTGGCGTATGAGAAATTGAACGAGGAAACGCGCGCGGCCGCGCAAGAGGTTTGGGCAAAGGTGGTAGCCGGGTTGTCACCAAAAGAGGTGAGGGAAGCGCAGGAACGCGGCCGCGGGTTAACGCTGGAAACACTTGTTCATCAGTTACTCCAAACATTGAGTCCACCGAAATAACGCCCGCCAAGTCGCCAGGCCAACAGAGAAAATTCGTGTTAATTCGGGCAATTTAGGGCTTCTTTCCAGGAACTCACCTTTCAATCTTCCATGAGGGAATGAAAAAACTCGGGCATCACCCGAGTAATTCGCGGTTTTTTTTGCCAGGGGAGCGAGGGGGAACGCGGCCGCGGGCGCCATCATAATTACCAACATTTAGGATAAGCAGTTTTGACTCTAATAGTTGTCCCTTTTCTATAGCTTTCAAGAAAAAGGTTTTGTTTGTCGTGATCGCTTTAGCGGGCTGGTGCTAGCCCGCTAAAGCGGTCACGACGAACCAAGACCCCCAAAATGATTATCTGAACAGCTGCAGCATAGTTAAAAAATGATTCTTATAAAACAACAATGATGTAAAAAGGGTGGTATCTTGTTCCTATGAGATAAATCCTATATTTTTTGTCTGAGATTCCGTCTATAATAAACAATGTCTTGCTGACTGGCGGCATCGCTCGTTATCCCCTATCTGAATAAGAGTAATAAATAAATATGATACGGCTCGTTTTGTTGCGTCTGCTAGAAACATATTTCCGCCATCGCTTTTTATACCTCTTGCCCATCTTACTGATGGCTATCGTGGGTGTTCTCTCCTTCTTTTCCGCCAAAGCCTCTTACATCTCCCTGGGCGTCATCTACATCCGCAAAGAGTCGTTCCTCACCTCGCTCACCGATCTGCAAGATAGTAGTTTCGGTTGGGTCACACCGGCCAAAGCCACCGTCACCGAGTTCAGCGAACTGCTCAAAACGGATGCTTTTCGTCGCTCTATCATTTTGCAGACGGAACTGGAGCCGCAAATGGCCGAAGGGGGCACAGCGATTCGGGACACGATTACCGAGGTGCAAGAGGCGGTGTGGGTGCAGACGTTGGGGGATAACCTGGTGATGGTGGGGGCGGCGCATGGTCGCCCGGAAATCGCGCAGCAACTGGTGCAGGCCACGATTGACAGCTTTCTGCAATGGAAAATTAATTCAGACCGGGAAGAGAGTGTGTCGGCGGAAGCGTTTTTTGACAGCCTGATCGCCGTGTATGACTCGAATCTGGAAGTGGCGCGGGCGGATTTGCGGGTTTATCTGGAAGCGCATCCGGAACCGTTGCGCGGCGACCGCCCGGAGATTGAGTTGATGGAGATTGATCGGCTTCAGGCGGAGATTAACCTGGCGGAGAAGCAGTTGACGAATGCGCTGAATCAGCAGGAGAACTCTAGCCTGGCGGTGGCGCAAGCGGAGAGTGCGGTGCATCAGGCGTATCTGGTGATTGATGAGCCGAAATTGCCCTCACAACCGGCTTCGTCGCGGATGGATGCGGCGATGAATTCGGTGATTTTTGTCGTGGTGGGGGTGGTGCTGAGTGTGGTGGGTGTTTTAGGGGCGGCGTTGTTGGACCGGAGTCACCGGTTTGCGGTGGATGTGCGTTATACGTTGGAACTGCCGGTGTTGGCGTTGGTGCCGGATGGCGCGGCCGCGGATAAACCCAAAAGAAAAGGGAAGAAGGGAAACACGGATAAGGGGAACACGGATGAAAAGAAGGGCTGAGTTCCCGAAGTTTTGCAGAAAGGGTAAACACGGATGGGGGGAACACGGATAAGGAATAGGGATGAGTTCCCGAAGTTTTGCGGAAAGGGTAAACACGGATAAGGGGAACACGGATGAAAAGAAGGCGTGAGGGTAAAGGACTGAGTTCCTACGAGTTCCCCAAGTTCCTATGAGTTCCCAGAGTTCCTACGAGTAAACCATGAACACCATCGCCAAGAATGCCTCGTTGTTGCTGGTGTCGCAGTTGATCACCTGGGTGCTGACGCTCCTACTGACGTTGTTTTTGCCCCGTTTTTTGGGGCCAACGGCGGTGGGGCAGTTCCATTTCGCTAACTCCCTGTGGGCGATTGTGGCGATGGTGATCACCTTTGGCACGGATCGGTATCTGGTGAAGGAGATTGCGCGTGATAAGGCGCAGGCGGAGCGGTTGCTAGGGGTGACGCTGGGAGCGCAGGCGTTGTTGTACGGGCTGGGCTTTGGTGGGATTGCGCTCTATCTGGCCCTATTGAACTACAACCCGGAGACGGTGCAGGTGGTGTTGGTGATTGGGTTGGGGCAACTGTTTTGGCAGTGGGCGAGTACGTTGGCGGGGGTTTTGCAAGGGCTGGAGCAGATGAAGTATATCTCCATTGCCAGTGTGGCGGGCAAGGTGTTTAACACGGTGGCGGGGATTACTCTGTTGTTGTTGGGGTATGGGGTGTTGGTGATTGCGGCGGTGACGATTGGCGCGGCCGCAATCAATTGGTTCGTGTTGTGGTGGCATGTGCGACGGGTAGCGCGGCCGCGACTCCGCTTCTCCCTCTCCCCCATCCGCCACCTGCTCCGGGCCAGCTCTTCCTATTTGTTTGTCCGGCTGGCCCTCGTCATCTACCAACAAGTTGACATCATCCTCATCTCGCTCCTGGTCAACGAAAAAACCATCGGCTGGTATGGCGCGGCCGATCAGCTATTTGGCACGTTGCTTTTTGTGCCCACGGTGTTTATGACCGCCGTTTTTCCCGCCCTGTCCCGCCTCTTCACCACCGATACCACCAACCTGAACCGGCTGATGGGCAAAAGTTTTGACCTGCTGTTGATGCTGGGTGTGCCGATTGGCTTGGGGTTGATTGTTATTGCCAATGGGTTGGTGGTGCTGTTGTTTGGGGCGGAATTTGCCAACAGCGGACTGGTGCTGGCGGTGTTTGGGGTGGTGCTCATTTTGACCTACCAGAACATGCTCCTGGGGCAGTTCCTCGTCTCCACCGACCGGCAGAACCGCTGGACGGCGGTGATGGTTGTCGCCACGATTGCCACCATTCCCCTGGATTTACTGCTCATTCCCTGGTGTGTGGCCCAGTTTGGCAATGGGGCGTTGGGCGGGGCGATTGCCTTTGTGGTGACGGAAGCGGGTATGATGCTCGCCGGGTTGTGGCTGTTACCTGCCGGAGCGTTGACGCGGCGTAATGCGGCTCAGGCGGTGCGGGTGTTGCTGGCGGGGCTGATCATGTTGGCCGTGACCTGGCCCCTGCACACGACCTTTTTCTTGTGGCCGGTGCTGGTGGGCGCGGCCGCGTACCCCCTGGCTCTCTGGTTACTCGGCGCCCTCCCGGCGGAAGACCTGGCGATGTTTAAGGGCATCGGGCAGGCGATGTGGCGGCGTGTTGCGAGTGGGCGAGTGGCGAGTGTGCGAGTAGGCGAGTAAATAACCAATAACCAATCTCTCAGTCTCTCAGTCTCTCAGTCCCTTCAACCAGACAAAAGGCTGAACATTCGTAAATCAGGTGCAAGTTGGCGTTCTTCAAGAAGCGGAAATCGGGTAGTCAGGAAACAGCGGATGTGCCGTCGTTGACGCTCGCGGCCGCGGATGGAACCCCCTGGCTTACGTTTCCCGGTGCGGTGGTGCGGAGTTACCGGCACATGCTGGCCCGCCTGACGCGCACGGAACCCTGGCCCCAGCGGCTGGCCCTGGTTTCGACTTTGCGCGAGGAAGGGGTGACGTATTCGACATTGGCTCTGGCAACGACGGTGACGACGGACGCGGCCGCATCTGTCTGTGTGGTCGAGCTAAACTGGCATTGGCCGGGTCTGCAACCCATCCTCAGCGGTGTGGAGAGTCCGGGGCTGGCGGGGGTTCTGTTGGGGCAGGCCACATTGGACGAAGCCCTGGTCGCCACCGACCGCCCCAACCTGCTGTTGCTCCCGGCCGGGGTCATGCCCCCGGAAAAACGCACCTTTTTTGCCCGGAGTGAGGAACTGAAGGGGGTGTTGGATGAGCTTTGCGGCCGCGTTGACCATCTCCTGCTCGACATTCCCGCCATTCTCGCCACCAGCGACGCCATCCCCCTGGCTTCACTCAGCAAAGGCAGTTGTGTCGTCATCAAACAGGGCATCACCTCCATCGAAAACAGCAAACGCGCCCTGGATGACATCGCCCACCTGAATGTGTTGGGCGTCATTTTGAACCAGATCACCGTCAAAACGCCGCAGTTGTTGTTGCGGTATATTCCGCAGGAGTAGAGGAGGATTGAGAGATTGAGAGACTGGTGACTAGAGACTGCTCATTGTTCACTGTTCACTACTCGCCACTCGCTACTCGCCACTCGCTACTCGCCACTCACTACCATGACCTTCTTCTTCCTTTTCAACTTTACCGCTTTTGCCCTGGGGATTGGGTTGTGGAACCGGGGCTGGTTGACGCGTCGGGCTGTCCTTTTTTTGCTGGCGGGGTATATCTGCTTTGGTTACTTCTTCCTGGACAAGATATAAGGCACACCACGCATCACGCTTCACGCATCACTCACCATGTTAGAAACCCTCGATCTCACCCCCAATTATTCCGCCACCGGGCAGGCGCAACGGGCCAAACTGGCCTGGGGATTGTGGTTTGTCGGTTTGTTGGGCATCAGTGGGTTGGTGGGGCTGATGATGTTGCGGGCGGGATTGCCTGCCAGCCCTTCGGCTATCGCCTGGCTGATTTACCTGCTGGGGGCGGCTCTTATCTTCAAGGAACCCCGCTACGGCGTTTACCTCATCATGTGTTTTGGCCTGATGGGGGATAACGTCCTCGCGCCCTGGTTCCCGTTCATCAAAAACTTCTCCAGTGGTGAATCCATCCTTTACCTTAACGATGCCCTGATTTTTAGCCCACTGGAACTGTATATCGTCCTGACCTATGTGGCCTGGCTGGGGCGGATGGCGATGCGGCGTAACTGGTCGTTTTATCCCGGCGAACTGTTCTGGACGGTGGTGGTTTTCACCGGCTTTGTCATTTTTGGGCTGGGATATGGCCTGGGGACGGGCGGCGTGGTTAATATCGCCTTGTGGGAAGCCCGCCCCATCCTCTACCTGCCGATGATGCTGATTTTGGTGAGCAATTTGTTCACCAAACGGGAGCATTTTAGCCACCTGATGTGGTTTATCGCCTTTGCCCTGTTTATCGAAGGGCTGTTTGGGCTACGGTTTTACATTGTGGAAATCGAGATGGACCTGACGCGGATGCAATCTATCACGGAGCATTCGGCGGCGATGCACATGAACACCCTGTTTGCCTTGATCGTGGCGGTGTGGTTGTACAACGGCGCGGCCGCGAAAAAACTCCTGCTCCCCCTCCTGGCCCCACCCATCTTCCTCACCTACGTCGCCACCCAACGCCGCGCCTCATTCCTCACCCTGGGCGTGGCCATTGCCCTCATGTTCGTCATCCTGTTCAAAGAAAACCGGCGCGTCTTCTGGCTGATTGTCCCCCCCCTGGCGGTGATGGCGGTGCTGTACATCGCCGCTTTCTGGAATGCCAGTGGCCCCCTGGCCCTGCCCGTCAAGGCGATCAAATCGGTGGTGGCCGAGGATGAAGCGGATGCGGCTGATCAGGCGTCCAATGCTTACCGCCTCATCGAAAACCTGAACTCATCCTACACCATCCACCAGGAGCCGTTCACCGGGGTTGGTTTTGGCAAAAAGTTTTATCTGGCCTACCCCATGCCCGACATCAGCTTTTTTGAGTGGTGGGAGTACATCACCCACAACAGCATTATCTGGTTTTGGATGAAGACGGGCACGGGTGGCTTTTTTACGATGCTGTTCCTGATTGGGCTGGCAATTATCACCGGAATGCGTGCCCTATGGCGACTGCCCGGCGGCGACATCAGCGCCATCACCCTGGTAGCGACGTTGTACATCATGATGCACTACATTTATGCCTATGTGGATATGTCGTGGGACAACCAGAGCATGATTTATGTGGGTACGATGATGGGCATTATCAACCGGGTGGAATGGGTGATGAGCCAGCCGGTAACGCGGCCGCGACGCCGTTGGCCCTGGCAAAGAACCCGCACCGCTACCGGGGCTGTTGCCGCTAGCGGAGAAGTGGGTGTTTGCACCGGAGAAAGAGATTGAGAGATTGAGAGAGAGACTGAGAGACTGAGAGACTGAGAGACTGGTAAATCTCTTAGTCTCTTAGTCTCCCCCAAAACTATGACCACACCATCCAAACTCCCCACCCTCTGGCACGAAGAAACGGCTGGCTGGAACAGCCGGTTATTGTTGGCGCGGCTGATCCTGGCTCCATTGCCTGATTATGTGGGCAGTCGGGTGCGGGTGCGGGTTTTGCGGGCGTTGGGGTTCAAAGGGTTAGACCCCAGTGTGGTGATGTGGAGCCTGCCCACCCTCACCGGGCAGGGGGATATTTTTAGCCGCCTGAAGGTGGGGCCGGTCTGCCGCTTTAACGTGGGCTGTTTCCTCAACCTGGGCGACTGCATCACCATCGGCCAATACGTCGGTTTTGGTCAGCAGGTGATGATCCTGACCGAGACGCACACCATCGGCACGCCGGAATATCGCTCCGGGAAGCTGACCCCCAAACCGGTCACAATTGGGGACGGCTGTTGGATCGGGGCGCGGGCCACCATTTTGCCCGGCGTCACCATCGGGGCCGGGGCAGTCGTAGCGGCCGGGGCAGTGGTGGCAAAGGATGTGCGGCCGCATACCATCGTCGGTGGTGTTCCGGCCAAAGAGTTGAAAAGGTTAGAGGACTGAGTGAGGCTGAGTGCTGAGTGCTGAGTTCCCATGAGTTCCTAGAGTTCCCCCGAGTTTCTATGAGTTCCTACACAAAACTTCTCCAAATCTGGCACGACGGCTGGGCCGTCATCCGGGCGCAATGGTATTTCCGCACGGCCACCCGGCAGGGTAACAAAATCCGGGTGTGGGGGCGGCCCTCGGTGCGGAACTATGGGCGGATGGTGGTGGGGGATCGCGGCCGCGTTGTCTCCACCATCGCCACCACCGAACTCGTCACCGGGCCAGATGGCCTGCTGGAAATCGGCGAAAATGCCTTCATCAACTACGGTTGCTCCATCGCCGCCGATTTACACGTCCGCATCGGGGCGCACTGCAACATCGGCACCCACGTCATCATCATGGACAACAACTTTCACCGCCTGGAGCCAGAACGCCGCCACGAAAAACCAGAATCCGCTCCCATCATTTTGGAAGAAAACGTCTGGCTGGGAGCGCGGGTCATCGTCCTGAACGGCGTCACCATCGGCGCGGGCAGTGTCATCGGGGCCGGGAGCGTCGTCACCAAAGACATCCCCCCCCGCTGTGTCGCCGCCGGAGTCCCGGCGAAGGTGATTAGACAACTGTGACAAGCGATTCGTGTATTGGGTTGTCCACACCACCTGATACACCCCTTTAGAAATAACAATGACCTATCTCACCGTTATCCTACCCACCTACAACCGCCTCGACCGGCTCCAAAAAGTCCTCGCCGCCCTCGCCACCCAAACATACCCCGACTTCGAGGTCATCGTCGTCTCCGACGGCTCCACCGATGGCACGGATGCGTATTTGCGGGGATTGGCCGCTGGCACTGGGCCGTTGGCCGCTGGCGGAGAGCCGTTGGCAGTCTCCAGTCTCCAGTCTCTCAGTCTCTCAGTCTCCCAGTCTCTCAGTCTCCCAGTCTCCAATCTCCCTCCCCCCCCTCCACCCCCTCTTCCAACCCAACCAGGGCGTCGCGGCCACCCGCAATCACGGCCTGCGCGAGGCAACCGGGGAGTTGGTGCTGTTTATTGACGACGACGTTGTGCCCACTCCCACCCTCATCGCCGAACACGTTGCCTGGCATGACCAACACGGCCCGGATGTCGTCGTCATGGGGCCAATGCTCACCCCGCCCGATTTTGCCATGAAGCCCTGGGTGCAGTGGGAGCAGGCGATGTTGATGAAGCAGTATGACGACATGGCCGCCGGGCGTTGGCAACCGACGGCGCGGCAGTTTTACACCGGCAACACATCCTTGCGCCGCGCCCATCTGGAAACGGTGGGGGGGTTTGATCCCGCCTTTCGTCGCGCCGAGGATGTAGAACTGGCCTACCGGCTGGCAGATCGGGGGTTACGTTTTCTCTTTAATCCCAACGCCATCGGCTACCACTTCGCCGAGCGTAGTTTTCAATCCTGGCTGGCGACCCCCTACGCCTATGGCCGCAATGATGTCATTTTCACCCGTGACAAGGGGCAACGGTGGCTCTTGCCCACCATCGCCTATGAATTTCGCACCAGCCGCCACCCGCTTATCCGCGCCCTGACCCGATTGTGTCTGGATCGGCCCCGGATCAGCCAGATAGTGATGGGGGTGAGCCGGTTCGCGGCCGCAATCGGCCACCGATTTAACATCCGCCAACTGCCCCGGCTGGGGTATAGCGTCATCTTCAATTTGCGCCATTACCAGGGGATCAGCGATGAGTTACGCGGCCGCGAACAGTTCTTCGCCCTCATCCAACAAAGCCAGGCACAAGGGAAACCACCGGCGGTGGTGGGAACATGAGAATGGTGAATGGTGAATGGTGAATGGTGAATTGTGAACTGTGAATTGTGAACTGCTTGTGACCTGCTGACCGCTGACCTGCTGACCTGCTGACCGCTGACTGCTGAACTGCTCCAACGAGGTAACACATGTACTGGCAACAATTCAAAATGGACGCGGCACGATGGGTAGTGCCGCAGAAGATCGCCAACCCGGACACCCTGACCCTGCTGACCCTGTTCAAGCTGTGGTTTCGTTACCTGCCACTGCGGGCCATGTTGTGGTTCCGCTTAGGTTCCTGGTGCAAGGCGAAACACATCCGTTCCTGCCTGGCCACATCCAACGGCACATTTACCGCCGCTACGGACTGGAAATCTCCCCCGGTGCGGACATTGCCGGGGGGCTGTACATCGCCCACCCCATCGGCATGGTCATCTCCGTCCAAAAAATGGGGGCCAACTGTAGCCTCGTCGCCGCTATCACCATCGGCATGAGGAACGAATGGCAGTTCCCCATCATCGGCGAGGGGGTGTTCATCGGTGCTGGGGCACGTGTCCTCGGCGCCGTCCACCTCGGCGATGGCTGTCAAATTGGCGCCAACGCCGTCGTTCTCAAAGACATCCCCGCCGGCCCACCGCCGTAGGTGTTCCAGCGCGGGTGTTGGAGGTGAGCGGCGAGCGGCGAGTGGCGAGTAGTGAACAGTGAGCAATAACCAATAACCAGTGAGCAGTGGCCGGTGAGCAGTAACTCGAAACTCAAAACTCAAAACTCGAAACTAGAAACCTGGAACTTGAAACCTGGAACTTGAAACTTGAAACCCATCCACGCCACCTTCCTCATGGAACAACATCGGCCACCGCACGTTTTACGAGAACGTGCAGCGGTTTATTGAGCCAATGCCGGAGATAACGGCCCGGTGGGTGGAGGTGAATTACTATCAGCCGGGCGGTTTTTGGGAGCGGCTGACGTTTTTGCCGGAGAAGATACGGGGGACGGCTCGCGGCCGCGCCCAATCCCGTCACGCCCTCACCTTCCCCACCGATGTGGTCATCTGCAACACCCAGGTTCCCGGCGCCCTGGCGGGCTACCGCGTTGCACCAACACCGTACATCCTCTGCACCGACATCACCCCCCGCCAATACGACCAGATGGCCCGCCATTACCAACACACCCCCGACAAAGGTGGCCCCATCGCCGCCTACAAACATTGGGTCAACCGGAACCTGTTCCAACATGCCGCCCGTGTCCTGCCCTGGTCTACCTGGACCCGCCATTCGTTGTTGCAGGAGTACGGCGTTGCCCTGGACAAGATTGAGGTGTTACCACCGGGGGTCGATACGGCATGGTGGCGGCCGCGGCCGCATCCGCCCACTTCATCCCTCAACATTCTTTTTGTGGGGCGCGATTTAAACCGCAAAGGGGGGCACGTCCTCTTACAGGCCTTCCGCGCCCTGCCCCCCGGCCTCGCCACCTTGCACCTCGTCACCCGCACCCCGGTTGAGCCGGGCGACAACCTTCGTAGTTACCACAACCTGAACCCCAACGATGGGGCGTTGC